>NZ_KI973206.1:737149-1073390 GCF_000534515.1 Enterobacter sp. MGH 37 | reverse complement strand
ATTAGCGGATGACCTGTGGCTGGGGGTGAAAGGCCAATCAAACCGGGAGATAGCTGGTTCTCCCCGAAAGCTATTTAGGTAGCGCCTCGTGAACTCATCTTCGGGGGTAGAGCACTGTTTCGGCTAGGGGGCCATCCCGGCTTACCAACCCGATGCAAACTACGAATACCGAAGAATGTTATCACGGGAGACACACGGCGGGTGCTAACGTCCGTCGTGAAGAGGGAAACAACCCAGACCGCCAGCTAAGGTCCCAAAGTCATGGTTAAGTGGGAAACGATGTGGGAAGGCACAGACAGCCAGGATGTTGGCTTAGAAGCAGCCATCATTTAAAGAAAGCGTAATAGCTCACTGGTCGAGTCGGCCTGCGCGGAAGATGTAACGGGGCTAAACCATGCACCGAAGCTGCGGCAGCGACACTATGTGTTGTTGGGTAGGGGAGCGTTCTGTAAGCCGTTGAAGGTGGCCTGTGAGGGTTGCTGGAGGTATCAGAAGTGCGAATGCTGACATAAGTAACGATAAAGCGGGTGAAAAGCCCGCTCGCCGGAAGACCAAGGGTTCCTGTCCAACGTTAATCGGGGCAGGGTGAGTCGACCCCTAAGGCGAGGCCGAAAGGCGTAGTCGATGGGAAACAGGTTAATATTCCTGTACTTGGTGTTACTGCGAAGGGGGGACGGAGAAGGCTATGTTAGCCGGGCGACGGTTGTCCCGGTTTAAGCATGTAGGCGGAGGTTCCAGGTAAATCCGGTACCTTTTAACGCTGAGGTGTGATGACGAGGCACTACGGTGCTGAAGTAACAAATGCCCTGCTTCCAGGAAAAGCCTCTAAGCATCAGGTAACACGAAATCGTACCCCAAACCGACACAGGTGGTCAGGTAGAGAATACCAAGGCGCTTGAGAGAACTCGGGTGAAGGAACTAGGCAAAATGGTGCCGTAACTTCGGGAGAAGGCACGCTGATATGTAGGTGAAGCCCCTGCGGGTGGAGCTGAAATCAGTCGAAGATACCAGCTGGCTGCAACTGTTTATTAAAAACACAGCACTGTGCAAACACGAAAGTGGACGTATACGGTGTGACGCCTGCCCGGTGCCGGAAGGTTAATTGATGGGGTTAGCGGCAACGCGAAGCTCTTGATCGAAGCCCCGGTAAACGGCGGCCGTAACTATAACGGTCCTAAGGTAGCGAAATTCCTTGTCGGGTAAGTTCCGACCTGCACGAATGGCGTAATGATGGCCAGGCTGTCTCCACCCGAGACTCAGTGAAATTGAACTCGCTGTGAAGATGCAGTGTACCCGCGGCAAGACGGAAAGACCCCGTGAACCTTTACTATAGCTTGACACTGAACACTGGTCCTTGATGTGTAGGATAGGTGGGAGGCTTTGAAGCGTGGACGCCAGTCTGCGTGGAGCCGCCCTTGAAATACCACCCTTTAATGGCTGGTGTTCTAACGTAGACCCGTGATCCGGGTTGCGGACAGTGTCTGGTGGGTAGTTTGACTGGGGCGGTCTCCTCCCAAAGAGTAACGGAGGAGCACGAAGGTTAGCTAATCCTGGTCGGACATCAGGAGGTTAGTGCAATGGCATAAGCTAGCTTGACTGCGAGAGTGACGGCTCGAGCAGGTGCGAAAGCAGGTCATAGTGATCCGGTGGTTCTGAATGGAAGGGCCATCGCTCAACGGATAAAAGGTACTCCGGGGATAACAGGCTGATACCGCCCAAGAGTTCATATCGACGGCGGTGTTTGGCACCTCGATGTCGGCTCATCACATCCTGGGGCTGAAGTAGGTCCCAAGGGTATGGCTGTTCGCCATTTAAAGTGGTACGCGAGCTGGGTTTAGAACGTCGTGAGACAGTTCGGTCCCTATCTGCCGTGGGCGCTGGAGAATTGAGGGGGGCTGCTCCTAGTACGAGAGGACCGGAGTGGACGCATCACTGGTGTTCGGGTTGTCATGCCAATGGCACTGCCCGGTAGCTAAATGCGGAAGAGATAAGTGCTGAAAGCATCTAAGCACGAAACTTGCCCCGAGATGAGTTCTCCCTGAGACTTTAAGTCTCCTGAAGGAACGTTGAAGACGACGACGTTGATAGGTCGGGTGTGTAAGCGCAGCGATGCGTTGAGCTAACCGATACTAATGAACCGTGAGGCTTAACCTTACAACGCCGAAGGTGTTTTGGCGGTGAGAGACGATTTTCAGCCTGATACAGATAACAGAATTTGCCTGGCGGCTTTAGCGCGGTGGTCCCACCTGACCCCATGCCGAACTCAGAAGTGAAACGCCGTAGCGCCGATGGTAGTGTGGGGTCTCCCCATGTGAGAGTAGGGAACTGCCAGGCATCAAATTTAGTAGTAAGCCGGTGCATAAATCCGGTGGTTACAAGCAGTCTTCGGTGGAGCGGTAGTTCAGTCGGTTAGAATACCTGCCTGTCACGCAGGGGGTCGCGGGTTCGAGTCCCGTCCGTTCCGCCACTTATTAAGACATTAAGCCTGCCTCACTGGCAGGCTTAATGGCAAAAAACTTTAGGGGCGTAGCTCAGTTGGTAGAGCACCGGTCTCCAAAACCGGGTGTCGCGAGTTCGAGTCTCTCCGCCCCTGCCATATTGAATCCTTTGCTTCGGCAAAGGATTTTTTTTTGCCTGAAATACAACGGCACACCTGAATTTTCAGCCAGCTTCCCTGCTGGCTGATGCATCATTCCATAATATTGATTTTTAAGAGATCTTTTATCTGCGACTGCTTATCGCTGTTTTGCAGCCAAATCGCATACAGCGGGCGCGAAATGGTGGTGGAATCTATCACGGTATGTAGCCCCGCTTTAGTATCTGCCCAACGGGCGGGTAACCAGGTGCAACCCTTCAACAAGGGAAGTTGCTGACAGGCAATCTCGGCAGAACTGGTGGTTAACTGTGGAACATCATCTGGGGTTATCAATCCCGCCTCATGCTGCTGAAAATCAGGACCCCACTCCAGGCGCAAATAGGTCAGATCGGCTTTCATCATTGAAGGTTCAGAAGCATAAAGTGCCAGACCAAACTGCCCTACGATCTGGCTGCTAAATTCGTCCATCTTGGGGGCTTCGGTCGTGATAAGAAGATCAAGCTGGCGCTCATGAAGTTGCTTAACCAGGGACTGGCGTTGCGCAATTCTGGCTTCAAATTGCAAATGTTCATGAGAACGATATAGCCGGGTAAGCCACTGACTTAGCATACATTCCCACAGGGACGCGCTGGCCCCTATCGAGAACTCATTGTGCCTCGACGTATGGGCAACCTCTTTACGTGCTGCCTGCCAGGTATTCATCAACGTTTCCGCATAGGGGAGCAGTTTCTCACCGGCAGGCGTTAAACGTATGTTGTTGCGGTGGCGGGTAAAAAGATTCACACCCAGTTGATTTTCCAGCTGTCGAATACGAAAACTGACCGCTGACTGCGTCAGGTAAAGGGCTTCAGCAGCTCGCCCGAAGTGGCGTGTTCTGCTCACTTCGAGGAAAGTTTTTAGCAATTCCGTATCCACATCTTTCTCCGCAAAATAATTTGTCGTTATGATTTAAATGTTTTGTTTTACACTCTGTCAAGCGTAACTAATACTCCGCGCCATAAATAGCTCGGCCAAAGAATTAGGAGCGTGTAGGATGGCGGAAAGCTTTACGACGACTAATCGTTTTTTCGACAATAAACATTATCCGCGCGGGTTCTCTCGTCACGGCGATTTCACCATCAAAGAGGCGCAGCTGCTTGAGCGTCATGGTTATGCCTTCAACGAGCTGGATCTGGGTAAGCGTGAGCCTGCAACTGAAGATGAAAAGCAGTTTGTCTTAGTGTGCCGTGGCGAGCGTGAGCCACAGTCTGAAGCAGAACGTGTATGGATCAAGTACATGGCGCGCATTAAGCGTCCAAAACGCTTCCATACGCTCTCCGGCGGTAAGCCACAGATGGAAGGCGCAGAAGACTACACTGAGTCTGATGACTAAGATGATGAGAAGGGGCTACGGCCCCTTTTTTACGCCAGCAACTTCTGCAGATGGAGCAGCAAACGATCGATAGCGCGGTAGCTCAGCGCCTCCTGCAAGTGTTTCCTCTGAATGTCACTACAACCCTCCACGTCAGCAATGGTTCTGGCCACTTTCAGCAAACGCTGCCACGCGCGTATAGAAAGACCAAAACGCGTCAAGGTTTCCTCCAGCCAAACCGCATCCTCCATGTTAAGAGAACAAAACTGCCGGATCCCGGCATTATCCAGCCGCGCATTCAGCCTGTTCTGACGGGCATATTGTCGCGTCTGGGCAGCAATGACCCGCTCGCGTACATCTGCTGAGCTTTCACCAGTGATGCCTTTTTGCCTGAGCAGGCCCGGCGGGGGAAGGGGGATTTCGAGGGATAAATCGAAACGGTCGAGAAACGGGCCGGATAACTTTCCCAGATAGCGCAATGTCTGCTCAGGCGTACAGCGGTTATGGTTGCCCTGATAATGACCCGTAGGGCTGGGATTCATCGCAGCGACCAGCTGAAACTGCGCGGGATAGCTTATTTTGGCTCGCGTGCGTGAGATGTGTATCTCTCCAGATTCAATGGGTTCTCTCAGGGCATCCAGGACGCGGCGCTCAAACTCAGGCAGCTCGTCGAGAAACAGAATGCCATTGTGCGCCAGTGAGATTTCACCCGGCCCGGGAATAGACCCACCGCCGACCATCGCCGTCAGTGAAGCGCTATGATGAGGTGAACGAAAAGGGCGACGGCGCCACTGTTTTTGCAACGAGGTAGAACTGATAAGGCTATAAATGGCGGCACTTTCCAGCGCTTCATGATTATTGAGCGGTGGCAGCAAGCCACTCAGCCTGCTCGCCAGCATCGTTTTACCCGTACCAGGCGGGCCGATCAAAAGAAGATTGTGTCCACCTGCGGCCGTAATCTCCAGCGCCCGTTTCCCTTGCTCCTGTCCCATAATCTCGCTGAGATCCTCTGGGGTATCGGCTATAACATTGTCACACTCTTCCGGCTCGGACAGTTCATGGCGCCCTTCCAGCCAGGCGCAAACTTCCTGTAAATGCCCTGCGACAAGACACCCCTTCTCGGCGATAAGACTCACTTCTGATGCATTTTCATTCGCGACAATGATTTGCCGTCCTGCACGTATAGCTTCCAGCGCGCCCGATATCGCACCGGGAACGCCCCTTAACGCGCCTGTGAGCGCGAGTTCTCCCACAAACTCGTACGAGCCTAGCCTGGTCGTATTAAGCTGCTCAGAGGCTGCGAGAAGCGCAATTGCGATAGGTAAATCATATCGTCCTCCCTCTTTGGGCAGATCGGCGGGAGCCAGGTTGATGGTGATCTTCTTAGCGGGGAAGGTATAACCGCTATTTATTATTGCGCTGCGAACGCGATCCCGGGCTTCTTTAACCGTCGTTTCAGGTAGCCCGACGAGCGTGAGCCCGGGTAGCCCATTACTCAGATGAACCTCTACAGAAATAAGCGGTGCCTTCACCCCGAGAGCCGCACGCGTATAAACAACTGACAGTGACATTTGCACTACCTCCTGGTACGACTATGCCAGTGCCTCTTTTGTCTGTTTAGCGTCATTTTGCGTATTTACGGCTCTTATTCAGAGATTTTAAGTGCACACTGAAATCATTACATACCCGTGGAAGACTTCTCGCAGAAGGTAAAAAGCGCCGTTTTGATGGTTAGCGCCGTCGTAAAAATATGAAAAATATTCATTCTTCAATTTCCCCATATAAAACAACGATTTTAAGAAATATGATTCGCGGCCTAACCAAATGCGTCATAAATAAATCTTGTGTTTGATTTAAAAACTGTGATACCTCTTTAGGTATTCCTTCGAACAAGATGCAAAAAGAACTGAAAATGACAGCCCTTCTACGAGTGATTAGCCTGGTCGTGATTAGCGTGGTGGTGATTATTATCCCACCGTGCGGGGCTGCACTTGGACGAGGAAAGGCTTAGAAATCAAGCCTTAACGAACTAAGACCCCCGCACCGAAAGGTCCGGGGGTTTTTTTATGACTAAAAAACGTAAACGAGGAGCAGGACATGACGACTAGCATAAAATTCTGTTTCTCCAGATTTATGACGGGGAACTAACTATGAATGGGGCACAATGGGTTGTACATGCGTTGCGCGCGCAGGGAGTCGAGACCGTATTCGGTTATCCGGGTGGCGCGATCATGCCGATTTACGATGCACTGTATGACGGCGGCGTGGAACATCTCTTGTGCCGACACGAGCAGGGGGCAGCAATGGCCGCTATCGGCTATGCCCGCGCGACGGGTAAAACCGGCGTGTGCATGGCAACGTCAGGTCCGGGCGCAACGAACCTGATTACCGGCCTGGCTGATGCGCTGCTCGATTCCGTGCCCGTCGTGGCGATCACCGGTCAGGTGGCTTCCCCGTTCATTGGTACCGATGCTTTCCAGGAAGTGGACGTACTTGGTTTATCGCTGGCCTGCACCAAGCACAGCTTCCTTGTCCAGTCTCTGGATGAGCTGCCGCGCGTAATGGCCGAAGCGTTCGAAGTGGCGAGCTCGGGCCGCCCTGGCCCCGTTCTGGTGGATATCCCGAAAGATATCCAGGTTGCACTCGGCGAACTGGAACCGCACTTCTCCACCGTGGAAAGCGACGATGCGTTCCCGCATGCAGAGGTTGAAGAGGCGCGCCAGATGTTGGCGCAGGCGAAACAGCCGATGCTGTACGTCGGCGGGGGTGTCGGCATGGCGCAGGCCGTGCCTGCCCTGCGTGAATTTATCGCGGTAACGCAAATGCCTGCCACCTGCACGTTGAAAGGTCTTGGTGCGGTTGATGCAGACGACCCATACTATCTCGGCATGCTGGGGATGCACGGCACTAAAGCCGCAAACCTGGCGGTGCAAGAGTGCGATCTGCTCATCGCCGTGGGTGCGCGTTTTGACGACCGCGTTACTGGCAAACTGAATACCTTCGCGCCAAATGCCAAAGTTATCCATATGGATATCGACCCGGCGGAGATGAACAAACTGCGTCAGGCGCACGTCGCGCTGCAGGGCGATCTCAATACGCTGTTACCGGCACTGGCGCAGCCACTGGATATCAGCGCGTGGCGCCAGCACGCCGCAGAGATGCGCGCCGAACACGCCTGGCGTTACGACCATCCTGGCGATGCCATCTACGCGCCGCTGCTGCTGAAACAGTTGTCTGACCGTAAACCGGCTGATAGCGTCATCACCACCGACGTAGGCCAGCACCAGATGTGGTCAGCCCAGCACATGACCTACACCCGTCCGGAAAACTTCATCACCTCCAGCGGCTTAGGCACCATGGGCTTTGGCCTGCCTGCCGCCGTGGGTGCGCAGGTGGCTCGCCCGAACGATACGGTTATCTGTATCTCCGGTGACGGCTCCTTCATGATGAACGTTCAGGAGCTGGGCACCGTTAAGCGCAAGCAGTTGCCGCTGAAAATCGTGTTGCTGGATAATCAGCGTTTAGGGATGGTTCGACAGTGGCAACAGCTGTTCTTCCAGGAGCGTTACAGCGAAACCACCCTGACCGATAACCCCGATTTCCTCACCCTGGCCAGCGCCTTCGGCATTCCTGGCCAGCACATCACCCGTAAAGACCAGGTTGAAGCGGCACTCGACACCATGCTGTCAAGCGAAGGGCCGTACCTGCTTCATGTCTCAATCGACGAGCTTGAGAACGTCTGGCCGTTGGTACCGCCCGGTGCCAGTAACTCACAAATGCTGGAGAAATTATCATGATGCAACATCAGGTCGCCGTGCAGGCTCGCTTCAACCCGGAAACCTTAGAACGCGTTTTGCGTGTGGTCCGTCATCGTGGTTTTCAGATTTGCTCTATGAATATGGAGACGGCCACCGACGCGCAGAACATCAGTATCGAATTAACCGTTGCCAGCCCGCGGCCGGTCGACTTACTGTTTAGTCAGTTATCAAAACTGGTAGACGTTGCCCATGTTGCCATCTGCCAGAGCACAACCACATCACAACAAATCCGCGCTTAAGCGTGACAGGACGAAAAAATGACGACAAAAAAAGCTGATTACATTTGGTTCAATGGTGAGATGGTTCGCTGGGAGGACGCGAAGGTCCACGTCATGTCCCACGCGCTGCACTACGGCACCTCCGTCTTTGAAGGTATCCGTTGCTACGATTCTCACAAAGGGCCAGTGGTGTTCCGCCATCGCGAACACATGCAGCGTCTGCATGATTCAGCCAAAATTTATCGTTTCCCGGTTTCACAGAGCGTTGATGAGCTGATGGAAGCCTGCCGCGAAGTCATTCGCAAGAATAACCTGACCAGCGCCTACATTCGTCCACTGGTCTTCGTGGGTGATGTCGGTATGGGCGTGAACCCGCCAGCCGGTTACAACACCGATGTGATCATTGCCGCGTTCCCGTGGGGGGCTTACCTCGGAGCAGAAGCCCTGGAGCAGGGGATCGACGCAATGGTTTCTTCCTGGAACCGCGTGGCGCCAAACACCATCCCGACCGCTGCTAAAGCGGGCGGTAACTACCTTTCCTCTCTGCTGGTCGGTAGCGAAGCGCGCCGTCACGGCTATCAGGAAGGTATCGCGCTGGACGTGAATGGCTACATCTCGGAAGGCGCAGGTGAAAACCTGTTTGAAGTGAAAGATGGCATCCTGTTCACGCCGCCATTCACATCTTCCGCGCTGCCGGGTATTACCCGTGACGCCATCATCAAGCTGGCGAAAGACCTGGGTATCGAAGTGCGCGAGCAGGTGCTGTCCCGCGAATCCCTGTATCTGGCTGATGAAGTGTTCATGTCCGGTACGGCGGCTGAAATCACGCCGGTTCGTAGCGTAGACGGTATTCAGGTCGGCGAAGGCCGCTGTGGCCCGGTCACCAAACGCATCCAGCAAGCCTTCTTTGGCCTCTTTACTGGCGAAACAGAAGATAAATACTGCTGGTTGGATCAGGTTAATCACTAAATATAAATTTGGGACGGCACGCACCGTCCCATTGAATAGTCAGACGGGAGTAAATAAAGCATGCCTAAGTATCGTTCAGCCACCACCACCCACGGCCGTAACATGGCGGGTGCCCGCGCACTGTGGCGCGCCACCGGGATGACCGACGCCGATTTCGGCAAGCCAATTATCGCCGTGGTGAACTCCTTCACCCAGTTTGTGCCAGGCCATGTGCATCTGCGCGACCTCGGTAAACTGGTTGCCGAGCAAATCGAAGCTTCCGGCGGTGTGGCGAAAGAGTTCAACACCATCGCGGTGGATGACGGTATCGCAATGGGTCACGGGGGCATGCTCTATTCACTGCCGTCGCGTGAGCTGATCGCCGACTCGGTTGAGTACATGGTCAACGCCCACTGCGCCGATGCAATGGTCTGTATCTCCAACTGCGATAAAATCACCCCGGGGATGCTGATGGCCTCCCTGCGCCTGAACATTCCGGTGATCTTCGTCTCCGGCGGCCCAATGGAAGCCGGTAAAACCAAGCTGTCCGACAAAATCATCAAGCTCGACCTGGTCGATGCGATGATCCAGGGCGCGGATCCGAAAGTGTCTGACGAGCAGAGCGACCAGGTTGAACGCTCCGCGTGTCCGACCTGCGGCTCCTGTTCCGGGATGTTCACCGCCAACTCCATGAACTGTCTGACCGAAGCGCTGGGCCTGTCGCAGCCGGGTAACGGCTCGCTGCTGGCGACACACGCCGATCGTAAACAGCTGTTCCTCAACGCCGGTAAACGCATCGTTGAGCTCACCAAACGCTACTACGAACAGGATGATGCCAGTGCACTGCCGCGTAACATCGCCAGCAAAGCGGCGTTTGAAAATGCGATGACGCTGGATATCGCCATGGGCGGTTCCACCAATACCGTTCTGCACCTGCTGGCCGCCGCGCAGGAAGCCGAAATCGACTTCACCATGAGTGATATCGACAAGCTGTCCCGTAAAGTGCCGCAGCTGTGTAAAGTTGCGCCAAGCACCCAGAAATACCATATGGAAGATGTTCACCGTGCCGGTGGTGTAATCGGTATCCTGGGCGAGCTGGATCGCGCCGGGCTGCTGAACCGCGACGTGAAAAACGTGCTCGGCCTGACGCTGCCGGAGTCGCTGGACCAATACGACGTGATGCTGACCAAAGACGACGCGGTGAAAACGATGTTCCGCGCCGGTCCCGCCGGGATCCGTACCACGCAGGCGTTCTCGCAGGATTGCCGCTGGGATTCCCTGGATGACGATCGCGCCGAAGGCTGCATCCGTTCGCTGGAGCACGCCTACAGCAAGGACGGCGGTCTGGCCGTGCTGTACGGTAACTTCGCGGAAAACGGCTGCATCGTGAAAACGGCAGGCGTGGACGACAGCATCCTTAAATTCACCGGCCCGGCGAAAGTGTACGAAAGCCAGGATGAAGCGGTGGACGCCATCCTCGGTGGCAAAGTGGTAGAAGGCGACGTGGTTGTTATTCGCTATGAAGGGCCGAAAGGCGGGCCGGGCATGCAGGAAATGCTCTACCCAACCACCTTCCTGAAATCCATGGGTCTCGGCAAAGCCTGTGCGCTGATCACCGACGGCCGTTTCTCCGGCGGTACGTCCGGGCTCTCCATCGGCCACGTTTCACCGGAAGCGGCAAGCGGCGGCAACATCGCCATCATTGAAGACGGTGACCTGATCGAAATCGATATCCCGAATCGCGGCATTCAACTGAAGCTGAGCGACCAGGAAATTGCGGCCCGTCGTGAGGCACAAGAAGCGCGCGGCGATAAAGCCTGGACGCCGAAAGATCGTCAGCGTGAAGTCTCCTTCGCCCTGCGCGCATACGCGAGCCTTGCCACCAGTGCAGATAAAGGCGCGGTGCGCGATAAATCGAAACTTGGGGGCTAATGATGGCCGAGTCACAACCCTTATCCGCCGCCCCCGAGGGGGCGGAATATCTGAGAGCGGTGCTACGCGCACCGGTCTATGAAGCCGTGCAGGTCACGCCGCTTCAGAAAATGGAAAAACTCTCTTCGCGCCTCGATAACGTGATCCTGGTGAAGCGCGAAGACCGCCAGCCGGTGCACAGCTTCAAGCTGCGCGGCGCCTACGCGATGATGGCCGGACTGACCGACGAGCAAAAAGCGCGCGGCGTCATTACCGCCTCGGCGGGCAACCATGCGCAGGGCGTGGCGTTCTCGTCTGCTCGTCTGGGGTTGAAAGCGCTAATCGTGATGCCGGTTGCTACCGCTGACATCAAAGTCGACGCGGTACGCGGTTTCGGCGGGGAAGTGCTGCTCCACGGCGCCAATTTTGACGAAGCTAAAGCCAAAGCCATTGAGCTGGCGCAGCAGCAGGGCTTCACCTGGGTGCCGCCGTTCGATCACCCGATGGTCATTGCCGGACAAGGCACGCTGGCGCTTGAACTGCTGCAGCAGGATGCCCATCTCGACCGCGTCTTCGTTCCGGTGGGCGGCGGCGGGTTAGCGGCGGGTGTGGCCGTGCTGATCAAACAGCTGATGCCGCAGATCAAAGTCATCGCTGTTGAAGCGGAGGACTCTGCCTGCCTGAAAGCGGCGCTGGATGCCGGGCATCCGGTGGATCTGCCGCGCGTTGGTCTGTTTGCTGAGGGCGTGGCGGTAAAACGCATTGGCGATGAAACCTTCCGTCTCTGCCAGGAATACCTCGACGATATCGTCACGGTTGATAGCGATGCTATCTGCGCGGCAATGAAAGATCTGTTTGAGGATGTGCGTGCGGTCGCGGAGCCGTCCGGCGCGCTGGCCCTGGCGGGGATGAAAAAATACATCGCGCAGCACAACATCCGCGGCGAGCGCCTGGCGCATGTGCTTTCCGGCGCCAACGTGAACTTCCACGGCCTGCGCTACGTGTCCGAGCGCTGCGAGCTGGGTGAACAGCGTGAAGCATTGCTGGCGGTGACTATTCCGGAAGAGAAGGGGAGCTTCCTGAAGTTCTGCCAGCTGCTGGGCGGTCGTTCGGTGACGGAGTTCAACTACCGTTTCGCCGATGCCAAAGATGCCTGCATTTTCGTCGGCGTGCGTCTGAGCCGTGGCGTCGAGGAGCGTAAAGAGATCCTTAACCTCCTGCATGACGGTGGTTACAGCGTGGTGGACCTTTCAGACGACGAAATGGCGAAGCTGCACGTGCGCTATATGGTCGGCGGGCGTCCCTCGAAGCCGCTCAGGGAACGCCTGTTCAGCTTCGAATTCCCGGAATCACCGGGCGCGTTGCTCAAATTCCTGCACACGCTGGGCACGCACTGGAACATCTCCCTGTTCCATTACCGCAGCCACGGCACCGACTACGGCCGCGTGCTGGCGGCGTTTGAACTGGGTGAGCACGAGCCGGATTTTGAAACACGGCTGAACGAACTGGGCTATGAGTGTCACGACGAAACCCACAACCCCGCCTTCCGTTTCTTCCTGGCAGGATAAGCGGAGCGCAACCCGACTTCAATGGTTGGGCAATATCTTCCAGAACGCATCAATAAGCGGCTCATGCAGCCGCTTTTTTTGTGCGCACACGCCAAGCTCAAACGGCGTTTTCTCATCGCTGCGATCCAGAATCATCACGCGATTGCGCACCGGTTCCGGGCTATTTTCCAGCACCACTTCCGGCAATAGCGCCACGCCGCAGCCGAGCGCCACCATCGACACCATCGCCTCATGACCGCTGACCGTGGCGTAAATCAACGGGTTACTGATTTTTTGTCGGCGGAACCACAGCTCAATGCGACGGCGCACTGGCCCCTGGTCGGCCATGATAAACGGCACCGTGGACCAGTCCGGTTTTTCTACCGATACCTGGTTTCGCACCGGGCAGGGCAGCGCCGGGGCAATCAGTACCACCGCCAGATTTTCGAGCATTGAAAACGCTACCGCACCCGGGAGCGTTTCGGGTTTCCCTGCAATGGCGAGATCTGCTTCGCCCGTCACCACTTTTTCCATCGCGTCGGCGGCGTCGCCCGTGGTCAGCTTAATTTCAACCGATGGATGTGCCGCGCGGAAGCGATCAAGAATGGGCGGCAGATGGCTGTAGGCGGCAGTGACGGAGCAGAAAATATGCAGTTCGCCGGACAGCGACGGTCCCTGCTGGTCAATGGCGTGCCGTAGCTGCTGATACTGCAGCAACGTCTGCTGGGCAAAAAGGCGCAGTTCTTCACCCGCTTCCGTGAGCGTGACGGTGCGGTTATCGCGCACAAACAGCGGCTGGCCGAGGTCTTCCTCAAGGCGCTGTATCTGGCGCGAGAGCGTGGAGGGGCTGACGTGCATCGCCCGTGCGCTGCGGCCAAAGTGACGGCTTTCCGCCAGATGCAGAAACATTTTCAGATCGCGTAAATCCACCGATTCCACTCCCTCTTTTTATATTGCAAAAATTGCAATATGACGTTGTGAATATATCAATTTCCGCAATAAATTTCCTGTTGTAATGTGGTTCTATTCTCGCTGAAACGCGAACCGAACAATAAGACACACAACATCACGAGGTATCACCCATGGCTAACTACTTTAATACACTGAACTTGCGCCAGCAGCTGGCGCAGCTGGGCAAATGCCGCTTCATGGCGCGCGATGAATTTGCCGATGGCGCGAGCTACCTTCAGGGTAAAAAAGTGGTCATCGTCGGCTGTGGCGCACAGGGTCTGAACCAGGGCCTGAACATGCGTGACTCCGGTCTGGATATCTCTTATGCCCTGCGTAAAGAAGCGATTGCTGAAAAGCGTGCTTCCTGGCGCAAAGCGACCGAAAACGGCTTCAAAGTGGGGAGCTACGAAGAGCTGATCCCGCAGGCGGATCTGGTGGTTAACCTGACCCCGGACAAACAGCACTCTGACGTGGTGCGTTCCGTGCAGCCGCTGATGAAAGACGGTGCCGCGCTGGGTTACTCCCACGGCTTCAACATCGTTGAAGTGGGCGAGCAGATCCGCAAAGACATCACCGTAGTGATGGTGGCACCGAAGTGCCCGGGTACGGAAGTACGCGAAGAGTACAAACGTGGCTTCGGCGTACCGACCCTGATCGCGGTTCACCCGGAAAACGATCCGAAAGGCGAAGGCATGGCGATTGCCAAAGCATGGGCAGCGGCGACCGGCGGCCACCGTGCGGGTGTGCTGGAATCGTCCTTCGTTGCCGAAGTGAAATCTGACCTGATGGGCGAGCAGACCATTCTGTGCGGTATGCTGCAGGCCGGTTCTCTGCTGTGCTTCGACAAGCTGGTGGAAGAAGGCACCGACCCGGCCTACGCGGAAAAACTGATCCAGTTCGGCTGGGAAACCATCACCGAAGCGCTGAAGCAGGGCGGTATTACGCTGATGATGGACCGTCTGTCCAACCCGGCAAAACTGCGTGCTTACGCGCTGTCTGAACAGCTGAAAACCATCATGGCACCGCTGTTCCAGAAACATATGGACGACATCATCTCCGGCGAATTCTCTTCCGGCATGATGGCGGACTGGGCGAACGACGATAAGAAACTGCTGACCTGGCGTGAAGAGACCGGCAAAACCGCGTTCGAAACGGCACCACAGTTTGAAGGCAAAATTGGCGAGCAGGAGTACTTCGATAAAGGCGTACTGATGATCGCCATGGTGAAGGCGGGTGTTGAGCTGGCGTTCGAAACCATGGTGGATTCAGGCATCATCGAAGAGTCTGCCTACTACGAATCTCTGCACGAACTGCCGCTGATCGCGAACACCATCGCCCGTAAGCGTCTGTACGAAATGAACGTGGTTATCTCTGATACCGCTGAATACGGTAACTACCTGTTCTCTTACGCCTGCGTACCGCTACTGAAAGAGTTCATGACCACCCTGCAACCGGGCGATCTGGGCAAAGCGATTGCGGAAGGTGCGGTAGACAACGCGCAGCTGCGCGATGTGAATGAAGCGATTCGCAGCCACCAGATCGAGAAAGTGGGTCACAAACTGCGTGGCTACATGACCGATATGAAGCGTATCGCGGTAGCGGGTTAACAACCTCGTCGGGTGGCGCTTCGCTTACCCGACCTACAAACACGTAAAATGTAGGCCGGGTAAGGCGCAGCCGCCACCCGGCTTTTTATTTGCGATATAACACTTTAATGACGTGGTAGCCAAACTGCGTGTGCAGCGGACCCGTCGGCTCCAGCACCGGGCAGGAGAAGACCACTTTATCGAACGCCGGCACCATCTGGCCCTGACGGAATTCACCTAAATCGCCGCCACGTTTGCCTGACGGACAAATTGAGTGCTTCTTAGCCAGCTTGCCGAAGTCGGCGCCGTTTTTGATCTGCTCCAGAAGATCCAGAGCCAGTTTCTCTTCTTTAACAAGAATATGCAGTGCTGCTGCTGTTTTTGCCATGATCGTGCCTTGAGTGGTATGGATTAGGCTCGCTATACTACCACGCTGTTATTCTCCCCTCCTGACTTTCATTGAGTGATCATTTATGCGTCTAAACCCCGGACAACAACAAGCCGTCGAATTTGTCACCGGACCCTGTCTGGTGCTGGCGGGAGCAGGATCCGGTAAAACGCGCGTCATCACCAATAAGATTGCGCACCTGATCCGTGGCTGTGGTTATCAGGCCCGTCACATTGCGGCGGTCACCTTTACCAACAAAGCGGCACGCGAAATGAAAGAACGTGTCGGCCAGACGCTGGGGCGCAAAGAGGCGCGCGGGCTGATGATCTCCACGTTCCACACGCTGGGGCTGGATATCATCAAACGTGAGTATGCCGCGCTGGGGATGAAATCCAACTTTTCGCTTTTCGATGACACCGACCAGGTGGCATTACTCAAAGAGCTCACTGAAGGGCTGATCGAAGATGACAAGGTGCTGTTGCAGCAGCTGATCTCGACGATCTCTAACTGGAAAAACGATCTGATGACCCCGGCCCAGGCTGCGGCGATCGCCAAAGGGGAACGGGATCGGATCTTCGCCCACTGTTATGGTCTGTACGATGCGCACATGAAAGCGTGTAATGTGCTGGACTTCGACGACCTGATCCTGCTGCCGACGCTGCTTTTACAGCGAAATGAAGAGGTGCGCGAGCGCTGGCAGAATAAAATCCGCTACCTGCTGGTGGATGAATATCAGGACACCAACACCAGCCAGTACGAGCTGGTAAAGCTGCTGGTGGGCCAGCGTGCCCGTTTCACCGTGGTAGGCGACGACGACCAGTCGATCTACTCCTGGCGCGGCGCGCGTCCGCAAAACCTGGTGCTGCTGAGTAAAGACTTCCCCGCGCTGCAGGTGATTAAGCTGGAGCAAAACTACCGCTCCTCCGGACGGATCCTGAAGGCGGCAAACATCCTGATTGCCAATAACCCGCACGTATTTGAAAAGCGCCTGTTCTCCGAGCTGGGCTACGGCACGGAGCTGAAAGTGCTCAGCGCCAACAATGAAGAACATGAAGCGGAGCGCGTGACGGGCGAACTGATTGCCCACCACTTCGTCAACAAAACCGAATATAAGGATTACGCGATCCTTTATCGCGGTAATCACCAGTCGCGCGTCTTTGAAAAGATGCTGATGCAGAACCGCATACCGTACAAAATCTCGGGCGGCACCTCGTTCTTCTCACGGCCTGAAATTAAAGATCTGCTGGCCTATCTGCGTGTGCTCACTAACCCGGATGACGACAGCGCGTTTCTGCGCATCGTGAATACGCCGAAGCGCGAAATCGGTCCGGCGACGCTGCAAAAGCTGGGTGAATGGGCGATGACCCGCAATAAAAGCCTGTTTACGGCCAGCTTCGATATGGGACTAAGCCAGACGCTGACCGGGCGCGGTTACGACTCGTTAACGCGATTCACCCACTGGCTTGGCGAAGTGCAGCGTCTTGCAGAGCGCGAGCCGGTGGCGGCGGTGCGCGATCTGATTCACGGTATTGATTACGAATCCTGGCTGTACGAAACCTCCGCCAGCCCGAAAGCGGCTGAGATGCGCATGAAAAACGTTAATCAGCTCTTCAGCTGGATGACCGAAATGCTGGAAGGCTCGGAAATCGATGAGCCGATGACCCTGACCCAGGTGGTCACCCGCTTTACCCTGCGCGACATGATGGAGCGCGGCGAGAGCGAAGAAGAGGCTGATCAGGTTCAGCTGATGACGCTGCATGCGTCAAAAGGGCTGGAGTTTCCGTATGTGTATCTGGTCGGCATGGAAGAGGGGTTGCTGCCCCATCAGAGCAGTATTGATGAAGACAACGTCGACGAGGAGCGGCGTCTGGCCTATGTGGGGATCACCCGTGCGCAGAAAGAGCTGACGTTCACGCTGTGTAAAGAGCGCCGCCAGTATGGTGAGCTTGTCCGCCCGGAGCCAAGCCGTTTTCTGCTGGAACTGCCGCAGGACGACCTGATTTGGGAACAAGAGCGCAAGGTGATTACCGCTGAAGAGCGGATGCACAAAGGCCAGGCGAACGTGGCAAACATTCGCGCCATGCTGGCAAAAGCCAAAGAGAAGGGATGAGTTTGAAGGGCTTGCAGGCCGGGTAAGCGCAGCGCCACCCGGCATATTCTACTCTCTTATTTTACTTCCAGTGCCCAGTGCACATAGCTTTGCCACTGGCACTCCTGCTCGATCATCTCTGCGCCGAGCGGGTGATGATCAATCCAGTTTTCCGGCAGCGTCAGCGTCAGCTTCTCATCATCGGCCACCAGATTAATCGCAGGCAGCAAATCATCACGACGACGGCTGGCAAACAGAATTGCCAGACGCAGCAGGCGGCACAGATGCTCGGCCACGCGCGGCGGTACAGCGTTTTGCTGATGAAGAGAGGAGAGATCAACGGCGTTGGTCTGGTTCAGCAGCAGCGTTGCCAGCAGCTTTTTCTGTGCGGGCGTGTAGCCCGGTAAGTCAAGGTTACGCACAAGGTAGGCTGCATGAGCCGGGGCCTGCTTAAAGTCGATGCTCAGCCCCACTTCATGCAGAGCACAAGCGCTCAGCAATAAATCGCGGCTCAGAGGGTCAAGATCCCAGACGTTAGCGACCTGATCGGCAAAGCGAGAGGCCAGCTGCGATACGCGGCCAGCCTGATCGATATCAACCAGAAAACGACGCTGCACGTTGCGCAAAGTACGGTTGCGGATGTCCTGATCCACTGAAAGATGCAGCATCCCGTAGACCAGACCTTCGCGCAGCGCGCCGCCGGCAAGGGTCATACACTGGATGTTCAGCTCGGTGAAAATGGCGATCAGAATGGCGAGCCCGCTCGGGAAGACCAGGGCACGTTCCAGCGTCAGGCCTTCAATTTCCAGCTCTTCCAGGCGTCCGCACTGAATAGCGCGCTGTTTAAGCTGCTGAAGCTTGGCAAGCGTAATGCGCTCGTCCATTCCCTGCGCCATCATGATTTCCTGCAGGGCCTGAACGGTACCTGACGCACCGACACACACTTTCCAGCCGTGGTAGCGCAGTTCGTCCATCACCGGACGTAACACTTCGCGCGCGGCATTTTCTGCCTCGTCGAAATTCTCTTTACCCAGATTGCGGTCAGCGAAGTAACGCTCAAGCCAGGTTACGCAGCCCATCGACAGGCTGAACAGCGAGGTCGCCTGCGCGCCGGTACCGGTTACAAGCTCGGTACTGGCACCGCCGATATCCACCACCAGACGGCGATCGTCCCCGCCTGTCGTATGCGCAACTCCCTGATAGATCAGGCGAGCTTCTTCTTCGCCGCTGATTACCTGAACCGGGCACCCCAGGATTTCCTGCGCTTTGGCAATAAAATCCACGGCGTTAACCGCCAGGCGGAGCGTCGCGGTGGCGACCACGGTGATTTGGGCATGCGGGATATCCTGCAGACGCTCTGCAAAGAGCCGCAGACACTGCCAGCCACGTTCCATGGCTTCGGGAGAGAGAACATTATCGCTGCTCAGGCCCGCCGCGAGGCGGACCTTGCGCTTAATGCGCGTCAGCGTTTGTATGCTCCCTGCCACCTCGCGCACAACCAGCATATGAAAACTATTCGAACCGAGATCGATTGCTGCATAAAGCGAGGTGGAGCTGAGCATATTTTCTTAACCTGAACGACGACGATTACGCGGCGCGCCTGAACGACGCGGGCCATTGCCGGAGCGTGGGCGTGTAAGACGCTTAGGCGGCGGCAGTTCGCTTAACAGCGCTTCCGGATTGTATTTGCTCTGCGGAATCGAGTGACCGATGTACGTCTCAATGGCTGGAAGATTCAGCGCATACTCTTCACACGCAAGGCTGATTGAGTGGCCGCTCGCACCCGCGCGACCGGTACGACCGATACGGTGTACATAGTCTTCGCAGTCATCCGGCAGATCATAGTTAAAGACGTGCGTAACGGCAGGAATGTGCAAGCCACGCGCTGCCACGTCGGTTGCGACCAGAATATCGAGATCGCCACGGGTAAATTCGTCGAGGATACGCAGGCGTTTTTTCTGTGCAACGTCGCCAGTGAGCAGGCCCACACGGTGACCGTCTGCAGCCAGATGGCCCCAGATGTCTTCACAGCGGTGTTTGGTGTTTGCGAAGATAATGGCGCGGTCCGGCCACTCTTCTTCGATCAGCGTTTGCAGCAGACGCATTTTCTCTTCATTAGAAGGATAGAAGAGCTCTTCTTTAATGCGATGACCTGTTTTCTGCTCAGGCTCGACTTCCACGTATTCGGCGTTGTTCATCTGTTCAAACGCCAGTTCACGCACACGGTAAGAGAGGGTGGCAGAGAACAGCATGTTCAGACGCTGATTGGCCGGCGGCATGCGGCGGAACAGCCAGCGGATATCTTTAATGAAGCCCAGATCGTACATACGGTCGGCTTCATCAAGCACCACAACCTGGATTGCGCCGAGGTTGATGTGGTTCTGTTTGGCGTAGTCGATAAGACGGCCAGTGGTACCAATCAGGATATCCACGCCGCTTTCCAGCACTTTCAGCTGCTTATCGTAGCCGTCACCGCCATAGGCCAGGCCAAGCTTCAGACCGGTAGCCTGTGCCAGGGGTTCAGCGTCTGCGTGGATCTGTACCGCCAGTTCTCGCGTCGGGGCCATAATGAGCGCGCGCGGCTGGTTAACTTTGCGGTCTGCAATCGCTGGGTGAGAAAGTAAATAATGAAACGTTGACGTTAAAAACGCCATCGTTTTGCCGGTACCGGTTTGCGCCTGCCCTGCAACATCGCGACCGGCCAGCGTCAGCGGCAGTGCGAGAGCCTGAATGGGCGTGCAGTTATGAAACCCTTTAGTTTCAAGGGCTTCAATCACTTTTGGGTGCAGGGCGAAGTCGGAAAACTTCTGTTCTGTTAAATGTGTTTTGCTCATAGTGTGGTAGAATATCAGCTTACTATTGCTTTACGAAAGCGTATCCGGTGAAATAAAGTCAACCTTTAGTTGGTTAATGCGACATCAACACGTCGTTGGTGTAGACAAAACCAACGTACCAGGCTTATTCCTGTGGAGTTATATATGAGCGATAAAATTATTCACCTGACTGACGATAGTTTTGACACGGACGTACTTAAGGCTGACGGGCTGATCCTCGTCGATTTCTGGGCTGAATGGTGTGGTCCTTGCAAAATGATCGCTCCGATTCTGGATGAAATCGCTGACGAATATCAGGGCAAACTGACCGTTGCCAAACTGAACATCGACCAGAACCCGGGCACCGCACCAAAATACGGTATCCGTGGCATCCCGACCCTGCTGCTGTTCAAAAACGGCGAAGTGGCGGCGACCAAAGTGGGCGCGCTGTCCAAAGGTCAACTGAAAGAGTTCCTGGACGCTAACCTGGCGTAAGGTTTCTCCGCTGCGCGTCCAGAGCACCCGGCTAAATGATGTGGAACTCTGGACGCCCGGCTTAAGTCGTGCTAAGTTAGCTATGACTTCGTTTTAAACATATCTGTTGTTTGAATCTTGTTTTACCCGATACTTCCCCTTGTTGACATCAACAGTGCGTGAAGTGGCTAAATTCCGGGCTTGTCACTCAATCCGTCTTGTCGTTTCAGTTCTGCGTTCTTTCCCTGTGACCAGACAGCGAACAGACATGAGATGATGGCCGCTAAACAGGCATGGATGACCCTGCCATACCATTCACAACATTAAGTTCGAGAATCACCCCGAGTTTAAGAACCCACACCATTATGAATCTTACCGAATTAAAGAATACGCCGGTTTCTGAGCTGATCACTCTCGGCGAAAATATGGGGCTGGAAAACCAGGCTCGTATGCGCAAGCAGGACATCATTTTCGCCATCCTGAAGCAGCATGCTAAGAGTGGCGAAGATATCTTTGGCGACGGTGTGTTGGAGATATTGCAAGACGGATTTGGTTTCCTCCGCTCTGCAGACAGCTCCTACCTCGCCGGCCCTGACGACATCTACGTATCCCCCAGCCAAATCCGCCGTTTCAACCTCCGCACTGGTGACACCATTTCAGGTAAGATTCGTCCTCCTAAAGAGGGTGAACGCTACTTTGCGCTGTTGAAAGTCAATGAAGTTAACTTTGACAAGCCAGAAAACTCACGTAACAAGATCCTCTTTGAGAACTTAACGCCTCTGCACGCGAACTCTCGCCTGCGCATGGAGCGTGGTAATGGTTCAACGGAAGACTTAACCGCGCGTGTTCTGGATTTGGCATCGCCAATTGGTCGCGGCCAACGTGGTCTGATCGTGGCCCCGCCAAAAGCGGGTAAAACGATGCTGCTGCAGAATATCGCGCAGAGCATCGCCTACAACCACCCGGACTGCGTACTAATGGTACTGCTGATTGACGAACGTCCGGAAGAAGTGACCGAGATGCAGCGTCTGGTTAAAGGTGAAGTGGTTGCTTCTACCTTTGACGAACCCGCCTCTCGTCACGTTCAGGTCGCGGAAATGGTTATCGAGAAGGCGAAACGCCTGGTTGAGCACAAGAAAGACGTGATCATCCTGCTCGACTCCATTACCCGTCTGGCACGTGCTTACAACACCGTGGTTCCGGCTTCCGGTAAAGTACTGACCGGTGGTGTGGACGCCAACGCCCTGCACCGTCCGAAACGCTTCTTCGGTGCGGCACGTAACGTGGAAGAGGGTGGTAGCCTGACCATCATCGCAACGGCGCTGATCGATACCGGCTCCAAAATGGACGAAGTGATTTACGAAGAATTTAAAGGTACAGGTAACATGGAACTGCACCTTTCTCGTAAGATCGCTGAAAAACGCGTCTTCCCGGCAATCGACTACAACCGTTCCGGTACCCGTAAAGAAGAGCTGCTCACTACCCAGGAAGAGCTGCAGAAAATGTGGATCCTGCGCAAAATCATCCATCCAATGGGTGAAATCGACGCAATGGAATTCCTCATTAACAAACTGGCGATGACCAAAACGAACGACGATTTCTTCGACATGATGAAGCGCTCGTAACGTAAATAAAGCCTGTAAACGCCACGTTTTTACGTGGCGTTTTTCTTTTATGGATTATACGCTAGTACCATCTACTCCCAATTTTGACCGGTCAGTGCGACAATAAGATAATTCGCACAGTAAAAACATTAATAGCTTGAATAATAAGCAAATGGAATTGTAAGAGGTTTGCTTTATAACTTCAGGCTCAGCGCCTTGATGGTTATACTTCCTTGACTAACATTTGTTGAGAACATCCATTGTGAACCTACTTGATACGTTTACTGAACTAACCAGTATTTTCTTATTTACCACCTGCTTTTTGTTTCTGGCTCGTAAGGTGGCAAAATACCTGGGATTAGTGGATAAACCTAACTTCCGTAAGCGGCATCAAGGCATGATCCCTCTGGTTGGGGGGATTTCTGTTTTTGCAGGTATCTGCTTCACTTTTGCAATAGCTGATTATTACATTCCCCACGCCCGGTTGTACCTGGCATGTGCAACCGTTCTCGTCGTGGTCGGCGCTCTTGACGATCGTTATGACATTAGCGTCAAGATCCGTGCCTTCGTTCAGGCTGCTGTAGCCATCACCATGATGACATTCGCAAAGTTGCACCTGAGTAGCCTGGGCTATATTTTTGGCCTCTGGGAGATGGAGCTCGGCCCATTCGGTTATTTCCTGACGCTTTTTGCTGTGTGGGTTGCGATTAACGCATTTAACATGGTTGACGGTATTGATGGATTGCTGGGAGGACTGTCCTGCGTCTCATTTGCCGCAATAGGTTTCATTTTATGGTTCGACGGGCAATACAGCCTGGCTATGTGGTGTTTTGCCATGATTGCGGCGATCCTGCCATATATCATGTTAAATCTTGGCGCACTGGGTCGACGCTACAAAGTATTCATGGGCGATGCGGGTAGCACGTTCATCGGCTTTACTATCATTTGGATCTTGCTGGAAACCACTCAGGGTGACGTGCATCCCATTAGTCCTGTAACGGCATTGTGGATTATTGCCATCCCGTTAATGGATATGGTCGCCATTATGTATCGCCGGCTTCGTAAAGGGATGAGCCCTTTCTCTGCTGACCGTCAGCACATTCATCATTTGATCATGCGAGCCGGATTCACTTCCCGGCAGGCATTTGTGCTAATTACACTGGCGGCTGCTATTCTAGCGGGGATTGGTGTGACGGCGGAATATACACATTTTGTGCCTGAGTGGGCTATGTTGGTATTGTTCTTGCTTGCTTTTTCTCTCTATGGCTACTGCATTAAGCGCGCATGGAAAGTCGCGCGATTCATTAAACGTCTTAAGCGCAGGATGCGTCGTAACAGTGGCAAAAACACAACATTAACTAAGTAAAACCGGGACTATGATGACTCAACCGTTGGCGGGAGCGAAATCAGTGGTAACTGAGAATGAACTGGATATTCGGGGTTTGTTTCGCGTGTTATGGGCAGGCAAACTTTGGATTGCGGGGATCGCGCTGGGGTTTGCACTGTTAGCGCTGGCCTACACATTCTTTGCAAAACAGGAGTGGAGCGCCACGGCAATCACAGACAGACCAACGGTTAACATGCTCGGGGGGTACTATTCCCAGCAGCAATTCCTGCGAAACCTGGATATTAAAGCCAATCTCGCGACGCCGGACCAGGCTTCCGTTATGGATGAAGCCTATAAAGAGTTTGTGATGCAACTGGCCTCGTGGGATACACGCCGCGATTTCTGGTCCCAGACGGATTACTACAAGCAGCGTCGGGTTGATAACACCAAAGCCGATGCCGCGCTGCTGGACGATCTGATTAACAATGTTCAATTTATGCCGGGTGATGCGCTGCGTAACGTCAACGACAGCGTCAAGCTGATTGCAGAAACCGCGCCGGACGCCAACAATCTGTTGCGTCAGTACGTCGCGTTTGCCAGCCAGCGTGCCGCAAGCCATCTTAATGAAGAGCTGAAAGGCGCATGGGCAGCCCGCACAATCCAGATGAAGGCGCAGGTCAAACGCCAGGAGGAAGTGGCAAATGCCATTTTCGCCCGACGCATACATAACATTGAACAGGCGTTGAAAATTGCGGAGCAGCACAATATTTCCCGCTCTGAGACGGATGTCCCGGCAGATGAATTGCCTGACTCTGAAATGTTCCTGCTTGGTCGCCCAATGTTGCAGGCGCGTCTGGAAAATCTGCAGGCCGTTGGCCCTGATTTTGACCTCGACTACGATCAAAATCGCGCGATGCTGAACACGCTTAATGTCGGTCCCACGATGGACCCGCGTTTTCAGACCTATCGTTATTTGAGAACACCTGAAGAACCTGTAAAACGCGATAGTCCGCGCCGTGCATTCCTGATGATCATGTGGGGGATTGTGGGTGCACTCGCTGGTGCTGGTGTTGCGTTAACGCGTCGTCGCGCAAACTAAGAACGCCGTTTACGATGAAGGCCAGGGCCTTCATCGTCTAATCGAAGAGAATCGATGTGAAAGTACTTACCGTATTTGGCACCAGGCCGGAGGCCATTAAGATGGCGCCTCTGGTACATGCGCTGGCCAGCGACCCTGATATTGAAGCGAAAGTCTGCGTTACGGCCCAGCACCGTGAGATGCTCGACCAGGTCTTAACGCTCTTTTCCATCGTCCCGGATTACGACCTCAATATTATGAAACCGGGACAAGGATTGACGGAAATAACCTGCCGCATACTGCAAGGTCTCAAGCCGATCCTGGAGTCATTCCAGCCCGACGTTGTTCTGGTACATGGCGATACCACGACGACGATGGCAACAAGCCTGGCCGCTTTTTACCAGCGTATTCCCGTCGGCCATGTTGAGGCGGGCCTGCGTACCGGCAACCTTTATTCGCCGTGGCCAGAAGAGGCCAACCGTACGCTTACCGGCCATCTGGCAATGTACCATTTTGCCCCTACCGAGAACTCGCGTCAGAACCTGCTGCGCGAAAATATCGCCGACAACAAAATTTTTGTGACCGGCAATACGGTCATCGATGCGTTGATTTGGGTACGCGATCGCGTCCTGGCAAACAGCGATCTGCAGAAAGCGCTCGCAGCCCGCTATCCATTCCTGAATAACGGCAAAAAAACCATTCTGGTCACAGGCCATCGTCGCGAAAGCTTTGGCCGGGGTTTTGAGCAAATCTGTCACGCGCTGGCTGAAATTGCGGCGCAGAACGTCGATGTACAGATTGTCTATCCGGTCCACCTCAATCCTAACGTCAGCGAGCCGGTCAACCGCATCCTTGGCCATGTTGAAAACGTCCTGCTGATTGAACCGCAGGACTACCTGCCGTTTGTCTGGCTGATGAACCATGCCTGGCTAATCCTCACCGATTCCGGCGGCATTCAGGAGGAAGCACCGTCCCTCGGCAAGCCGGTGCTTGTGATGCGTGAAACGACTGAACGCCCGGAAGCGGTTAAAGCGGGTACCGTGCGTCTGGTCGGTACTGACGCGCAGCTCATCGTCGAAGAGGTGACGCGACTTCTGCATGATGATGACGCATATCAGACAATGAGCCGGGCCCATAATCCGTACGGAGATGGCCAGGCTTGTGGTCGTATTTTGCATGCACTTAAACACAATCGGGTATCGCTATGAGTTTTACTACCATCTCTGTCATTGGTCTTGGCTACATTGGCCTGCCCACCGCGGCGGCGTTTGCCTCTCGTCAGAAACAGGTTGTCGGTGTGGATATCAATGCCCGGGCGGTGGAAACCATTAACCGCGGCGAAATTCATATTGTTGAGCCCGATCTGGACCGCGTGGTGAAAGAGGCCGTTGACGGCGGCTTCCTGCGTGCCAGCACGACGCCAGTGGAAGCGGATGCGTACCTGATCGCCGTCCCGACGCCTTTTAAAGGCGAGCACGAGCCCGATATGGTCTACGTCGAGGCGGCAGCGAAATCCATTGCCCCTGTGCTGACGAAAGGGGCGCTGGTGATCCTGGAATCGACCTCGCCAGTGGGCGCCACCGAGCAGATGGCGCAGTGGCTGGCCGACGCGCGTCCCGATTTAAGCTTCCCGCAACAGGCGGGAGAGCAGGCGGATATCAACATCGCCTACTGTCCGGAGCGAGTGCTGCCGGGCCAGGTCATGGTTGAGCTGATTAAAAACGATCGTGTTATTGGCGGTATGACCCCCGTCTGCTCGGAACGTGCCAGCGCCCTGTACAAAATTTTCCTCGAAGGCGAATGCGTAGTGACCAACTCCCGCACCGCTGAAATGTGCAAGCTGACGGAAAACAGCTTCCGTGACGTGAATATCGCCTTTGCGAATGAGCTGTCGCTGATCTGTGCCGATCAGGGGATTAACGTCTGGGAATTGATTCGCCTGGCGAATCGCCATCCGCGCGTGAACATTCTTCAGCCGGGCCCGGGGGTGGGTGGACATTGTATCGCCGTCGATCCGTGGTTTATCGTGGCGCAGAATCCGGCGCAGGCGCGTCTGATCCGTACCGCGCGCGAAGTGAACGACAGCAAACCTCACTGGGTGCTCAACCAGGTCAAAGCCACGGTCGCCGATTGTCTGGCAGAGAGCGGCAAGCGTGCCAGCGAGCTGAAAATTGCCTGCTTTGGCCTGGCGTTTAAACCCAATATTGACGATTTGCGCGAAAGCCCGGCAATGGAAATTGCCGAGATGATCGCCGGATGGCACAAGGGCGACACGGTGGTGGTTGAGCCGAATATCCATGAACTGCCGGCTAAACTGGCGGGGCACTGCACGTTGACGACCCTTGATGACGCGCTGGCAACGGCGGATGTGCTGGTGCTGCTGGTGGATCATAAAGAGTTTAAAGCGACGTCTGGTGATACCGTGCATCAACAGTATGTCGTTGATACCAAAGGCGTCTGGCGTTGAGTGAACTCCACGGCGTGCTTGAATCCCTTGAATGGGAAAGCACTTTTTTTGCACTCCCCTCGGCGATAGTGCGCTTGCGTGAGGATGCGCCTGCTCTGCAGGAAGCTGACTTCAGCGCCTGGCAGCGCGTGCAGGCTAAGATCCCGGCGGACCGCGCCGATTCGCTTGATGTGCTCCAGCAACACGGTTTTCAGCTGGTTGAAGGTGAGGCAGACCTGTCTATTGCCCTTACCCGACACGATGCGTGCGGGGCGGAACTTGCAACGGAACAGGATATCCCTGTATTACGCCAGATGGCGGCTAAGGCATTTGCTCAGAGCCGCTTTCGTGCGCCCTGGTATGCACCTGATGACAGCGGACGCTTCTATGCCCAGTGGATTGAGAATGCGGTCAAAGGCACCTTTGACCACGTCTGTCTGGTGTGTCGTGCCGCGGACGGTCAGATACAGGGATTCGTTTCGCTGCGTAAGCTCAACGAGCGCGAGGCGCGTATTGGCTTATTAGCCGGACGCGGTATGGGGGCAAAACTCATGCAGGCGGCGCTGCACTGGGCGCAGCAGCAGCAGAGTGTGACGCTGCGGGTGGCTACCCAAATGGGCAACACTGCCGCGCTTAAACGTTATATTGCGAGTGGTGCCAACATCGACGCCACCGCCTACTGGTTATACAGGTGACAAGATGATTCCATTTAACGCCCCCCCCGTCGTCGGTACGGAACTCGACTATATGCAGTCTGCCATGGGCAGCGGCAAACTTTGCGGTGATGGCGGTTTCACCCGTCGCTGTCAGCAGTGGATGGAGCAGCGTTTTCGCAGCGCTAAAGTGCTGCTGACCCCGTCCTGTACGGCATCGCTGGAAATGGCGGCACTGCTGCTGGATATCCAGCCCGGCGATGAAGTGATCATGCCGAGCTATACCTTTGTCTCCACAGCAAATGCGTTTGTCCTGCGCGGAGCAAAAATCGTCTTTGTGGATATCCGCCCGGATACCATGAACATTGATGAGACGCTGATTGACGCGGCGATCACCGACAAAACGCGGGCGATCGTGCCGGTTCACTACGCGGGCGTAGCCTGTGAAATGGACACCATCATGGCGATCGCCAAAAAACACAACCTGTTTGTGGTGGAAGATGCCGCTCAGGGTGTGATGTCCACCTACAAGGGACGCGCGCTGGGCACTATCGGCCACATTGGCTGCTTTAGCTTCCACGAAACGAAAAACTATACGGCGGGTGGAGAAGGTGGCGCGACGCTGATCAACGACCCGGCGCTCGTGGAGCGTGCGGAAGTGATCCGTGAAAAAGGCACCAACCGCAGCCAGTTCTTCCGCGGGCAGGTGGATAAATACACCTGGCGCGATATCGGCTCAAGCTATCTGATGGCGGATCTGCAGGCGGCATATCTGTGGGCACAGCTGGAAGCGGCGGAGCGGATTAACCTTCAGCGCCTGTCCCTGTGGCAAACCTATTACGATGCACTTGAACCGCTGGCAAAAGCCGGGCGTATCGAGCTGCCAACTATTCCGGCTGATTGCGTTCACAATGCCCACATGTTCTACATCAAGCTTCGGGATAACGACGATCGCAGCCAGCTCATCGCCTGGCTGAAAGAAGCCGAAATTATGGCTGTCTTCCACTACATTCCGCTACATTCGAGCCCGGCAGGCGAGGCGTTCGGGGTGTTCGCCGGTGAAGACCGTTACACTACAAAAGAAAGTGAGCGTTTGCTTCGCTTGCCACTGTTCTACAACCTCGCGCCAGTTAACCAGCGTACGGTGATTAATACCCTTCTGAGTTATTTCGGCTGATATGTCTCTGGCAAAAGCATCGGTGTGGACCGCCGCGTCCACGCTTGTAAAGATTGGCGCCGGACTGCTGGTCGTCAAGCTGCTGGCCGTCTCATTCGGTCCTTCAGGCGTCGGGCTGGCGGGGAACTTCCGCCAGCTGGTGACCGTCCTTGGCGTGCTGGCCGGGGCTGGTATCTTCAACGGTGTGACCAAATACGTTGCTCAGTATCATGATGATGCGGCACAGCTTCGCAGGGTCGTCGGCACCGCGTCGGCGATGGTTACCGGGTTTTCGACCCTGCTGGCTATCGTATTTTTGCTCGCGGCGGCCCCCATCAGTCAGGGATTATTTGGGCACACCCAGTATGAGGGGCTGGTGCGTCTGGTCGCATTGGTTCAGATGGGTATTGCCTGGGCAAACCTGCTGCTGGCATTGATGAAAGGCTTTCGTGATGCTGCCGGGAACGCGCTTGCGTTAATCCTGGGGAGCGTCATCGGCGTGATTGCCTATTACTTCTGCTACCGCCTGGGTGGCTATGAAGGGGCACTGCTCGGGCTGGCGCTGGTTCCGGCGCTGGTTGTCGTTCCTGCCGCGTTTATGCTGATGCGTCGGGGCGTTATCCCTCTGAGCTACCTCAAACCGCAATGGGACAAAGTGCTTGCCAGCCAGTTGGGTAAATTTACCCTGATGGCGCTCATCACTTCCGTCACGCTGCCGGTGGCTTACGTGATGATGCGAAACCTGCTGGCGGCGCATTATAGCTGGGATGAGGTAGGGATCTGGCAGGGCGTAAGCAGTATTTCCGACGCCTACCTACAGTTTATTACGGCTTCCTTTAGCGTTTATTTGCTGCCAACCTTATCGCGTCTGACGTCCAGGCAGGATATTACCCGTGAGATTTTCCGCTCGCTGCGCTTTGTGCTTCCCGCCGTGGCGGCGGCCAGTTTTACCGTCTGGCTATTGCGCGATGTCGCCATCTGGCTGCTTTTCTCAGCGAAGTTTACCGCCATGCGCGATCTGTTTGCCTGGCAACTGGTGGGCGATGTGCTGAAAGTGGGGGCTTACGTTTTCGGCTACCTGGTGATTGCGAAAGCCTCGCTGCGGCTGTATATCCTGGCGGAGATAAGCCAGTTTGGGTTACTGACGGCATTTTCACACTGGCTGATACCTTCGCATGGTGCGCTGGGGGCGGCTCAGGCCTATATGGCAACCTATATCGTTTATTTCGCTGCCTGTTGCGGCGTATTTTTATTGTGGCGTAAACGCGCATGACTGCACTGATTCACATCCTGGGATCGGATATCCCACACCATAACCAGACCGTTTTGCGGTTCTTTAACGATGAACTGGCACCGGGTAACCCTGATGCACGTGAGTTTATGGTTGCAGGTCAGGATAAGGGCCTGAGCGAGGCATTTCCGGCGCTGACTCTTCGCTTCTGGCCGGACAAGGCCGCGCTGGCGAAGGCGGTCATTGCCAAAGCCAAAGCGAATCGCCAGCAACGTTTCTTTTTCCACGGGCAGTTCAATACCGGCCTGTGGCTGGCCCTGCTCAGCGGGGGAATCAAACCTTCCCAGTGCAGCTGGCATATCTGGGGGGCGGATCTCTACGAAGTCTCACGCGGCTGGAAATTCCGCCTTTTCTATCCCCTTCGCCGGATGGCACAGGGCAGGGTGGGCTGCGTTTTTGCCACCCGTGGCGATCTCAACTATTTTGCGAAACAGCATCCGAACGTGCGCGGTGAGCTAATCTATTTCCCAACCCGCATGGATCCGGCGCTAAATACCCTGGCGAATGACACGGTTCGTGAAGGCAAGCTGACGATTCTGGTGGGAAATTCAGGCGACCGCAGTAACGAGCATGTTGCCGCGCTGCGGGCGGTACACCAGCAGTTTGGCGACACGGTGAACGTGGTCGTGCCGATGGGTTATCCGGCCAATAACGACGCCTACATCAACGAGGTTCGCCAGCAGGGTCTTACGCTTTTTAGCCCTGAGAATCTTCAAATCCTCAATGAAAAGCTGGCGTTTGATGAATACCTTACGCTGCTAAGAAAATGCGATCTCGGCTATTTTATCTTCGCGCGTCAGCAGGGGATAGGTACGTTGTGTCTGCTGATCCAGGCGGGGGTGCCGTGCGTGCTCAACCGTGACAACCCATTCTGGCAGGATATGGTTGAACAGCATATTCCGGTGCTGTTTACCTCCGATACGCTGAATGTCGAGGTGGTTCGGGAAGCACAACGTCAGCTCACGCTGGTGGATAAAAACAGTATCGACTTTTTCAGCCCGAACTATCTCACGCCGTGGCACCGTGCGCTGCGTATCGCGTCAGGAGAGAAAGCATGAGTCAGTTGCAATTCAGCGGCTTACTGGTTGTCTGGCTTCTGAGCACGCTGTTTATCGCCACCCTCACCTGGTTTGAATTCCGCCGGGTGCGCTTCAACTTTAACGTATTCTTCTCGTTACTGTTTCTGCTGACCTTCTTTTTCGGCTTTCCGCTGACCAGCATTCTGGTTTTCCGGTTTGACGTGAGCGTCGCGCCGCCGGAAATCTTGCTCCAGGCGCTTCTGGCGGCGACCTGTTTCTATGCGGTTTACTACGTCACCTACAAAACGCGGCTGCGTTCAGCCAGGGCCACTGCATCACGCCGGGCGCTCTTTACCATGAATCGGGTGGAGACCCACCTGACATGGGTGATATTGATGGCTATCGCCCTGGTCAGTGTCGGGATCTTCTTTATGCATAACGGCTTCCTGCTGTTTAAGCTCAACTCCTACAGCCAGATTTTTTCGGCTGAAGTTTCGGGCGTGGCGTTAAAGCGATTCTTCTACTTCTTTATCCCGGCGATGCTGGTGATTTTCTTCCTGCGCCAGGACAGTAAAGCGTGGCTGTTCTTCCTGGTCAGTACCGTCGCGTTCGGTATCCTGACCTACATGATTGTGGGCGGTACGCGCGCCAATATCATCATCGCTTTCGCTATCTTCTTGTTTATTGGCATCATCCGCGGCTGGATCTCGCTGTGGATGCTGGCGGCGGCAGGGGTGTTTGGCATTGTGGGGATGTTCTGGCTGGCGCTGAAGCGCTACGGGATGAACGTGGCGGGCGATGAGGCGTTTTACACGTTCCTCTACCTGACGCGCGATACCTTCTCGCCGTGGGAAAACCTGGCCTTGCTGCTGCAAAACTACGACAAGATTGATTTCCAGGGGCTTGCGCCGATTGTTCGCGACTTCTATGTCTTTATCCCGAGCTGGCTATGGCCGGACCGCCCTGGCGTGGTGCTCAATACCGCGAACTATTTTACCTGGGAAGTGTTGAACAATCATTCGGGTCTGGCGATCTCGCCAACGCTGATCGGCTCCCTGGTGGTGATGGGCGGCGGCTGGTTTATCCTGCCTGGTGCGGTTGTCGTAGGGCTGATTATTAAATGGTTCGACTGGCTTTACCTGCGCGGTATTGAAGAGACGAACCGCTACAAAGCGGCCATTTTGCACAGTTTCTGCTTTGGTGCCATTTTCAATATGATCGTACTGGCGCGCGAAGGCCTGGATTCATTCGTTTCGCGCGTGGTGTTCTTCATGGTCGTTTTCGGCATCAGCCTGTTACTGGCCAAATTGCTGTACTGGCTGTTTGACAGTGCAGGGCTTGTGCACAAGCGCGGGCAACAGGGCAGCACAACGCTGTCGCAAGTTTAAGAAAGGATAGTCATGACGGATAAAACTTCTGCACCGCGTTATGCGCTTCGTGGTTTGCAGCTTATTGGCTGGCGCGATATGCAGCACGCGCTGGATTTTCTTTTTGCCGATGGTCAGATGAAATCCGGTACGCTGGTTGCCATCAATGCAGAAAAGATGCTGGCGGTGGAAGATAACGCCGAAGTCAAAAGCCTGATTGAAGCGGCTGAATTTAAATACGCGGACGGGATTAGCGTGGTCCGATCTATCCGTAAAAAGTTTCCTGGCGCTAATGTTTCCCGCGTGGCGGGGGCCGATCTCTGGGAGCATCTTATGGCCCGCGCGGGCGCGGAGGGGACGCCAGTCTTCCTGATTGGCGGTAAGCCCGAAGTGCTGGCACAGACCGAAGAGAAGCTGCGTCGTCAGTGGAATGTTAATATTGTCGGCAGTCAGGATGGTTACTTTAAGCCTGAAGATCGGCAGGCCTTGTTTGCACGCGTTCGCGACAGCGGGGCAAAAATTGTCACCGTGGCGATGGGTTCCCCGCGCCAGGAAATCCTGATGCGCGACTGTCGGCTGGTCAGCCCGGATGCCCTGTATATGGGCGTAGGAGGCACCTACGACGTCTTTACCGGCCACGTTAAGCGTGCACCGACGGTCTGGCAAAATATGGGGCTGGAATGGCTCTACCGCCTGCTTTCACAACCCACCCGCATTAAACGACAGATTCGTCTGCTTCGCTACCTCGCCTGGCACTACACCGGGAAAATGTAATCAAAATGTAGCGCGATATGCTGTTCGCGCTGCAACTCGCCTGCAAAACTGCTGATAATTTGTGCAATGCATTCATTTTTTTTATGCATCGTTTGCCATTTGGTCGATTTTAAGAAACCATTCGCTCCGTATTTTAGTCCCCCTAAAAAACAATACCCGGTATTAAGCCGGGAAACAGCAAACACAATCGAGGATTTATGGCAGAGAAACAACCGGAGCTACAGCGTGGGCTGGAAGCTCGTCATATCGAACTGATCGCGCTGGGCGGCACTATCGGCGTGGGCCTGTTTATGGGCTCCGCAAGCACCCTTAAATGGGCAGGCCCTTCCGTATTACTGGCGTATATCATCGCCGGGCTGTTTGTTTTCTTCATCATGCGCTCAATGGGCGAAATGCTCTTTCTGGAACCCGTAACCGGATCTTTTGCCGTTTACGCGCACCGTTATATGAGCCCGTTCTTCGGCTACCTGACAGCCTGGTCCTACTGGTTTATGTGGATGGCGGTGGGCATCTCTGAAATCACCGCGATAGGGGTCTATGTCCAGTTCTGGTTCCCGGACATGGTCCAGTGGATACCGGCGCTGATTGCCGTGGGGCTGGTGGCGCTGGCAAACCTGGCCGCGGTGCGCCTGTACGGTGAAATCGAGTTCTGGTTTGCGATGATCAAAGTGACCACCATCATCGTGATGATTGTGATTGGTCTGGGCGTGATTTTCTTTGGCTTTGGCAACGGTGGGCACGCCATCGGCTTTGGCAACCTGACTGAACACGGCGGCTTCTTCGCTGGCGGCTGGAAGGGCTTCCTGACAGCGCTGTGTATCGTGGTGGCTTCATATCAGGGTGTGGAGCTGATCGGTATTACTGCCGGTGAAGCGAAAAACCCGCAGGTCACGCTGCGCAGCGCGGTGGGCAAAGTGCTGTGGCGCATCCTGATTTTCTATGTGGGCGCGATCTTCGTTATCGTGACCATCTTCCCGTGGAATGAAATTGGCACGACCGGAAGCCCGTTCGTTTTAACCTTTGCGAAGATTGGTATTACCGCAGCAGCAGGCATCATCAACTTTGTGGTTTTGACGGCGGCACTCTCTGGCTGTAACAGCGGGATGTACAGCTGTGGCCGTATGCTCTACGCACTCTCGAAAAATAACCAGCTACCTGCGGCGATGAGCAAAGTATCACGTGCGGGTGTGCCGGTTGCGGGGGTCGCGGTATCCATTGTGATTCTGCTGATTGGCTCATGCCTGAATTACATCATTCCTAATCCGCAGCGTGTGTTTGTTTACGTCTACAGTGCCAGCGTGCTGCCGGGCATGGTGCCGTGGTTTGTCATTCTCATCAGCCAGCTGCGTTTCCGTCATGCACATAAAAAAGCGATCGCCAGCCATCCGTTCCGCTCGATCCTGTTCCCATATGCGAACTATTTAACGATGGCGTTCCTGATTTGCGTATTAATTGGAATGTACTTTAATGAAGATACCCGCATGTCGCTGTTTGTCGGGCTAATCTTCCTGGCGGCAGTGACGGCCGCGTATAAGCTTTTTGGCCTGGGTCGCCGCGGCACCACGCACAAAGTGGAGGAATAAGCGGCAAAATGTGCAAACCATAACCAAACGCGCATTTTTTTCAAAAAAGCACTAGACAGCGGGGACGGAGGTACGTAATATCCAGCCCCGCAACGGCGCTAAGCGCCCGTAGCTCAGCTGGATAGAGCGCTGCCCTCCGGAGGCAGAGGTCTCAGGTTCGAATCCTGTCGGGCGCGCCATTTTAGTCCCGGCGCTAGAGCTGCGGTGGTCTGAGAAGTAGTCAGTACCGCGTGAAAGAATACAGTGGTGGCTATAGCTCAGTTGGTAGAGCCCTGGATTGTGATTCCAGTTGTCGTGGGTTCGAATCCCATTAGCCACCCCATTATTGAAAGAGTTGTGAATTGCGAAGGTGGCGGAATTGGTAGACGCGCTAGCTTCAGGTGTTAGTGTCCTTAGGATGTGGGGGTTCGAGTCCCCCCCCTCGCACCACGACTTTTTAAATGAATTGAACTAAAAATTCAAAAAGCAGTACATCGGCGAGTAGCGCAGCTTGGTAGCGCAACTGGTTTGGGACCAGTGGGTCGGAGGTTCGAATCCTCTCTCGCCGACCAATTTTGAACCCCGCTTCGGCGGGGTTTTTTGTTTTCTGTGATGTTCCTTTCCTGTAGTGATTCCCCGACAGCGCCCTTTTTCAGTGTCGCGATTCAGCGACATGTAATCCCTTGAAAGTAATAGAAATATTTATTTAGGGGCTTTACTGTCTCTTTCTGACGACATATTTCTGCATTTAGCGATACGTTATGAAGCTTCAGACAGTGCTTAACAGCATAATTTCCTTTTATCTTAAAATGTTGCGTCATGTAAACGTTTTGCGTGTAACTCTGGCACGTTACGTGCAATAATATACGTGTAGATGCTCATTCCATCTCTTATGTTCGCCTTAGTGCCTCATAAACTCAGGAATGACGCAGAGCCATTTACGGTGCTTATCGTCCACTGACAGATGTCGCTTCGGCCTCATCAGACACCATGGACATAACGTTGAGTGAAGCACCAAATATGTTGTCTTACAGACCTGTTTTAACGCCTGCTTTTATAGCAGGCGTTTTTTTATGCCTTACTCCTGATAAAAGCGCATGATGAGAGCAACTATCAGCAGAGCCGCTGACGAAACCATATATAGCGCCTGTACTGAGCCAACCCCGGAAGCCACCACAGCTGCAATGCCAGTGAAAAGTGAGGCGCTGAGCGTTTGCCAGCGCCAGGCTTTACCGCTGGCAACAGCGATTTGCCTGGCCTGAAAATGACTGAGCATGCCAAACGTACCCGCCGCAAAAAGCACGTTTGAGGCCAGATGTGCGACAAAGATCATCCCAGGCGCATAACCTGCCCAGTTGGCCATAAACGGCAGCATTCCATAAGCGGCCAGAAAGATGCCAAGGCAAAGTAATAATCGCGGCGTACGAGCCGCAAAACGCGCCAGACTGTCTCTTTTAAGCAGCAAAGGGCCGCAAAGCTGCCCCATGCTCCTCGCAAAAAGCAGGGGCAGAGCAAGGCCAGCCGCATCCTGAGGGCGTAGCTGCTGGGCCAGTGCCGGAAGAAGTGCCATAGCGGGTGACCCGACAGCGGCCAGCGCAGGCAAAATGAGCAAGCTGCGTTTCTGCCGAACGGTCAATGTCTGCCAGCGCAATTTCGTAGAAACCCCCTTTTCTTCAGGGGCGGCGTGTGGAGCTGGTGAAAACAGGCGTTCCGCCAGCCATAACATGACCAGCGACCCGAGGAAACTGATGGCATCAATGGTCAGCAAGGCGAGCACGGGCATCTTCTGAAAAAGCACCACGCCCAGCCCGGTACCTAATAGCACCTGAGACGCAAAAATAACATTTTCCAGACAGGTGGCGGCAGGCAGTTCCGTTTCGCTGAGGCCGCGCTTGAAGAGCAACGTCAGGGCGGGCCAGCTCATCCCGCTGAGTAGCGCTTCGGTGGATTGCACGGCGAGTAACGCGACAACGCTATGATAACCCACGCCAAGCAGGGGAAAGAGCAGGGCAAGTAAGCCGAGTCCTTCGGTCAATATCAGCAGGGATATCGGAGAATAGCGCGAGCATAGCCTTTCACCGAGCATGCTGCCGAAAAACCCTGGTACCGTGGCGAAAAGAAAGGCGAGGGTAAGCAGGGCTGGCGGGGCTGACCACGCTAACAGCAGCCCGAAGACTACAACCTGGGTTAACCCATTTCCCAGTGAAGAGAAGATAAAAGCACAGGCAAGCAGGCGCAGCCAGCGATGGCAGCGCAGCGCTACAATAAGCGCATACAAAAGCGAGTTCATGACGATTTCCTTTCAGAAACGATTTAGTCCACGCGCAATTCGCGCATGTGCGAAAAAAAGTTAATGAAAAGGCATCGTTACATTGGCGGGTTCGTTTGTGGCTTGAGGTGTAAAGAATGTAGCAGGAGAAAAGCGATAAAAAAAGGAGGCCGTCTGGCCTCCCTGTTAATTACTGCTGCGTGCCGTTGTTCTGCAACGTCAACAGCAACCCATCTCGCCGCATGGCAGCAGCCTCTTCTGGCTTATGCTGTTTGTCGAGCGTATCGGCAAGCCACGCGTAGTCATAGGCGTCCGGACGCTGTTTCAGTGCCGCACGGAAGGCGAGGCTCGCCTCCTGCCATTCGCCGTGCTTCATCAGCGACTGGCCCAGCGTGCTCCACAGCAGCGGGCGGTCACCGACGGTTTTGATCTGCTGACGCAGCACTTTCTCGACTTGCTCTGGGTTATTGGTTTTCAGGCGCGGGATCACCATGACCAGACGATCGTCGTACTGGCGCTTGAGACCGTCGAGGAGGATCTCCTGGGCGGTGTCATGATCGTCACATTCAATAAGATGTTCCGCCATCGCCACCTGCAGAGGAACCTGCTGACGCGTTTTCCGGCTCTGATTTTTCCACCAGGTCTTCAGGCCGTCGCTACCCAGGTCGGCGCGTGCCTGATCCATCAGGCCAATCCATGCCAGACGCTGAAGCTCGTCACGATGCTCGTCATCACCCACTTCGGCCTTCGCCATTGACGGAATGATGTCCAGCAGCGAGCCCCACGCACCGGTACGAATATAAGCCTGTTCGGCAAGACGCAGGACTTCAGGATGGCGGGGAGCTATTTCCAGCAGGCGGTCAATGCCATGGCGCGCCGCATGGTTCTCATTGCGTGCCAGCTGCAGACGAACGCGGGTGATCTCCACCGGAATCGGGTCACCGGAAGCCAGTTCTGACGCACGTTCCAGATGCTGATTCGCACGGGCTTCATCACCGCGCTGCTGCGCTGCTTCGGCAGCCAGAAGATAGTTCACCACCGGCTGTTCTGCATGGTCGGCATTTTTCGACATCAGCTTTTCAACCTGCTGATAATCGCCTTCGGCGAGCTTAAGCAGCGCCTGCTCGGTTTGCTTACGCGCACGACGACGCTTGCGGCCAACGAACCAGCCGCGCGTATGCGCGCCGGTACGGAAAATACGGCGCAGGATCCATTCGACTGCCAGCAGTACGACGACGCCGAGGATCAGAATAATCACCAGACCTGTTACGCTGGTTTCGATGTTGTAATTATCGGTCTGGATCAGAACGTACCCCTGATGACCGGCAAGCATCGGTCCCAGGACGATCCCGGCGATCAACAAGATGAAGAGTAAGAGAACTTTTAGCATCATTACTCTCCTTGTGGCGCGCTTTCAGGCGCTGGCGCTGGTGCCGCTCCGCCTGTTTGCTCTGCCGGAACGCCCGGCTGTGCCAGCAGGTTACGCACGCGCGTCTGCATCAGTTTCTCCAGAATCGGCTGGCTGGCCAGCTTATCCGGTACGGTCATCGTGATGTTCTGCTGGCTCAGCTTGTCGATGTCTTCGAGGAAAGCTGTGGTCGTCGCGTCATCGGTATTGTAATACGCACGCACCCACGTCGAGACGTTATCCAGCGCCTGTTTGTAGGTCTCTTCCTGATGACGCGGCACAGCCTGAGCCGCCACCAGCAGGCGGGAACGGATGTTTTCGCGCAGATAGATATCCTGATTCGGCGCTAACAGCGGTACAGCGGTTTCATCGCGGCGACGGATGGTGATAAAGCTGTCCATAAAGTTCTGCCAGCTTTTCTGCAGGTTAATGCGCCATTCGCTCAGAGAGCTGGAAAGCTCGGTACCGTCGGAATCCATGGGGGAGTCGTCGTCGTTGTTATCCGCCAGCTGCAGGTTATCAATCTGATTCGAAAGCTGGTTCACCTTGAGGATAATGCCGTCGTAATCCACCTGCGAAACGGCGGAAAGACTCGCGATATCTTCGGTGATCGCGCGACGTGCGGTAATGAGGCTGGGATCGTTCATGTCTGCCAGGCTTGCATCGGCGCTTTTCAGCAGTGCGGCGGCGGTGGTAACGTCCTGGTCGCTCCAGAGCTTACGCCCGGCGAGTTTTACGAGGAAATCGGCCTGAGAGAGCAGCCAGGTTTTGGCATCGGTACCGGAAATCGTGGCGACTTTCTGCTGTACTTCGTCCAGTTGTTTGGTCAGCTCTTGCTGTTTGTTGTTTGCCTCGGCCAGCGCGGCAGCCTGCTGCTTAATCACCGCTTCCAGCTCGGTTTTCTGCGTTTCCTGCGCTTTTTGCAGGGAGGTAAGCTGATTGACCAGCGTATCGCTGGTGGCCGTCTGGTTAGCGCCCTGTTGCTTCACAAGGCCGTACAGGCCAACACCTGCCGCCAGTGCAATGGCGATGGCAATTGCGCTCAGCGCGAGGCTGGTTTTGTTGCTGCCGTTTTTCTTCTCAGCGGTTTTCTCAGTCGTCTCTGGCTGTGGCGTGGTGTCCACAGTCTCCCTGGTCTCTTCAACCACGGCGGAGGATTTTTCGTGTTCCGTCATTATGGCTTCCCATTTGAGAGTTATTGTAATGCGCGCAGCAGCGCATCGTTGTCGGCGTTATCAGCGATCCGAATATCCTGCCAGCCCAGTTCCCGGGCGAGGTTCGCCAGACGCTCACTGACGACCAGAAGCCGACAGCGGAGTAACCAGTTTTCGCGATACCAATGCGGTATCAGCGACCAAAGCTGTTGTAACATTTCACCGCTGGTGACCACCAGCGTATTAATGCCGCGCGCGTGCCAGCGCATCGCTTCTTCCGCGCCATCGTAGTGCTTTGCGCAACGCTGATAGCACTCAACGAACGTCACGTCGGCACCCCGTTCACGCAGCGTTTCGCCCAGCAGCTCGCGGCCACCATTGCCGCGCAAAATGAGCGCGCGCTTTCCGGCAATAGTTTGTAATTCAGGTAATTGTAGCAAGACTTCGCTAATTTCCCGATCTAACGGGTAGCGAACATCAGCACCGCTTACGGTATGCAGCGCCAGCGCCGTTGAGCGACCAATGGCGAAATAGCGTGGGGCGGTTGTCCAGGACAGACTCTGCTGTTGCAGCTGGGCGTTGGCGAATTCCACGGCATGTTGCGACAACGCAAACAGCAGATCGCCTTCCTGCAGGGTATTCATCCGATCGGCGAGCGCAGAGAGCTCGCGACCGGGGGAGAATTCAATCAGCGGAAAACTCCAGGCCACCTGCCCCAGTGTGCGCAGACGGCTCACTAACTGCTCTCCTGCGGGAGAAGGGCGGGTGACAAGAATACTCATGCAGGGGGTTCTCCGTTATAGACCTCAGCCAGGATTTCACGCGCGCCGTTATTCAGCAGCTCTTCCGCCAGCGACACGCCAAGCTGTTCGGCATCTTGCGGATTGCCACGACGTTCGCCGCGTACCATCTGTGAACCGTCCGGGGCACCCACCAGCGCGCGCAGCCAGAGTTTCCCTTCGGTTAATTCAGCATAGCTGCCAATCGGCACCTGGCATCCGCCTTCGAGGCGGGTATTCATCGCCCGCTCGGCTTTTACGCGGATAGCGGTCTCGTCATGGTTCAGCGGCGCGAGCAGTTCGCGGGTACGCACATCGTCCAGACGGCACTCGATGCCGACGGCACCCTGGCCCACGGCCGGCAGCGACAGTTCTGGTGGTAGCGCCACGCGAATGCGTTCCTCCAGCCCCAGACGCTTCAGTCCAGCGACGGCAAGAATAATGGCATCGTATTCACCGTTATCCAGTTTGCCCAGGCGTGTGCCGACGTTGCCGCGCAGCGAGCGGATGATCAGGTCAGGGCGACGCTCCGCCAGCTGACACTGACGGCGTAAACTGGAGGTGCCAACTACGCTACCTTCGGGCAACGCATCAAGCGAGTCATAGCGGTTAGAGACAAACGCATCACGCGGATCTTCGCGCTCGCAGATGGTCACCAGCCCCAGCCCTTCCGGGAACTCGACGGGCACATCTTTCATGGAGTGCACGGCGATATCGGCGCGGTTCTCAAGCAATGCCAGTTCCAGTTCTTTGACAAACAGGCCCTTGCCGCCCACCTTCGCCAGTGGCGTATCCAGGATCACGTCACCGCGCGTGACCATCGGCACCAGCTCGACGCGCAATCCATTGTGGCAGGCTTCAAGGCGCTGCTTAACATAATGTGCCTGCCAGAGCGCGAGAGGGCTTTGGCGTGTGGCAATTCTCAAAACATTGTCTAACATGCTTGTTACCGTCATTATCAATCGCTAACCATCCTAACATTGTTGACTCTGGGATGGCAGTTTTACGGTTGATGAAGCGCGAGAGGGACACGGTGGCGTATTGGCCAGCCATAGCCGTATTCAGGAATTTACACGTACAGAACGGTGCTACACTTGTATGTAGCGCATCTTTCTTTACGGTCAACCGGCAAGGTGTTAAATTGATCACGTTTTAGACCATTTTTTCGTCGGTACCACCATAATGATAAGGGCGAAAAAAGGGTAACGGTTATCTTTTTGAAATACTGCGGGCTCGCGGTTATTCGTGTTTTGAATGGCTTACGACACCCGGAAACATCAGGCGATACGTCTTGTACCTCTATATTGAGACTCTGAAACAGAGACTGGATGCCATAAATCAATTGCGCGTGGATCGCGCGCTTGCTGCCATGGGCCCTGCTTTCCAGCAGGTATACAGTCTGCTGCCGACATTATTGCACTATCACCATCCGCTGATGCCTGGGTACCTTGACGGTAACGTTCCCAGAGGCATATGTCTTTTCACGCCTGATGAAACCCAACAGCATTATCTGAACGAGCTGGAACTCTACCGCGGCATGCCGCCGCAGGAATCACCGACAGGTGAATTGCCGATTACCGGCGTTTACACGATGGGGAGTACCTCATCGGTAGGGCAAAGCTGTTCTTCAGACCTGGATATCTGGGTCTGCCATCAATCCTGGCTCGATAACGAAGAGCGGCAGCTGCTGCAGCGTAAATGCAGCCTGCTGGAGAGCTGGGCCGCGTCGCTTGGCGTGGAAGTGAGCTTCTTCCTGATTGATGAAAACCGTTTCCGCCATAACGAAAGCGGCAGTCTGGGTGGTGAAGACTGCGGCTCGACTCAGCACATCTTATTGCTGGATGAATTTTATCGTACTGCTGTGCGTCTGGCCGGGAAGCGTATTCTGTGGAATATGGTGCCGTGCGATGAAGAAGAGAATTATGACGACTACGTCATGTCGCTTTATTCGCAGGGCGTTCTGACGCCAAACGAGTGGCTGGATCTGGGCGGCCTTAGCTCCCTGTCCGCAGAAGAGTACTTCGGCGCTAGCCTCTGGCAGCTCTATAAGAGCATTGATTCACCGTACAAAGCGGTGTTGAAAACGCTGTTGCTTGAAGCCTACTCCTGGGAATACCCCACGCCGCGTCTGCTGGCGAAAGATATCAAGCAGCGCCTGCACGATGGTGAGATTGTCTCCTACGGGCTTGATGCCTACTGCATGATGCTGGAACGCGTTACCGAATACCTGAAAGCCATTGATGACTCCACGCGTCTTGACCTGGTGCGTCGATGTTTTTATCTCAAAGTTTGTGAAAAACTGAGCCGCGAGCGCGCCTGTGTGGGCTGGCGTCGTGAAGTGGTCAGCCAGTTAGTGAAAGAGTGGGGATGGGACGAAGCGCGTCTGTCCATGCTCGACAACCGTGCTAACTGGAAAATCGATCAGGTGCGTGAAGCGCATAACGAACTGCTCGATGCGATGATGCAAAGCTACCGTAACCTGATCCGCTTTGCGCGCCGCAACAACCTTAGCGTCTCCGCCAGCCCGCAGGACATTGGCGTACTGACCCGTAAGCTCTATGCCGCGTTTGAAGCGCTGCCGGGCAAAGTCACCCTGGTGAACCCGCAGATTTCGCCTGACCTGTCAGAACCGAACCTGACCTTTATCTATGTACCGCCGGGCCGCGCAAACCGCACCGGGTGGTATCTGTACAACCGTGCGCCTAGCATGGACTCGATCGTCAGCCATCAGCCGTTGGAATATAACCGCTACCTGAACAAACTGGTGGCCTGGGCGTGGTTTAACGGTCTGCTGACTTCACGTACCCGCCTGTTTATCAAGGGCAACGAGGTCGTCGATTTAGCCAAGCTGCAGGAGATGGTGGCGGATGTTTCGCACCACTTCCCACTGCGTCTGCCTGCGCCAACGCCGAAAGCGCTCTACAGCCCCTGTGAAATTCGCCATCTGGCGATTATCGTCAACCTGGAATACGACCCGACGGCAGCTTTCCGTAATCAGGTAGTCCATTTTGACTTCCGCAAACTGGACGTCTTCAGCTTTGGCGAACAGCAAAACTGTCTGGTGGGCAGCGTGGATCTGCTGTACCGCAACTCGTGGAATGAAGTGCGTACTCTGCATTTCAACGGCGAGCAGGCGATGATCGAAGCGCTGAAAACTATTCTGGGCAAAATGCACCAGGACGCCGCGCCGCCGGACAGCGTCGAAGTGTTCTGCTACAGCCAGCACCTGCGCGGCTTAATTCGTACCCGCGTGCAGCAACTGGTCTCCGAGTGCATCGAGCTGCGTCTCTCCAGTACCCGTCAGGAAACCGGGCGTTTTAAAGCGCTGCGCGTCTCCGGCCAGACCTGGGGGCTGTTCTTCGAACGTCTGAATGTATCGGTACAGAAGCTGGAAAACGCCATTGAGTTTTACGGGGCGATTTCACATAACAAGCTGCATGGACTGTCGGTCCAGGTGGAAACCAACCACGTCAAACTGCCACAGGTGGTGGACGGCTTTGCGAGTGAAGGGATTATTCAGTTCTTCTTCGAAGAGTCGGGCGACGATGCCGGGTTTAACATTTACATTCTGGATGAGACCAACCGCGCCGAGGTGTATCATCATTGTGAAGGTAGCAAAGAGGAGCTGGTGCGCGACGTCAGCCGTTTCTACTCTTCTTCACATGATCGCTTCACCTATGGCTCCAGCTTTATCAACTTCAACCTGCCGCAGTTCTATCAGATTGTGAACGTTGATGGGCGAGCGCAGGTGATCCCGTTCCGTACGCAGGCAATTACCCCTGCGGTGCCAGCAAACCAGGATACCGCACCGCTGTTGCAGCAGTATTTCTCCTGATTTCGTGATCCCGGTGGCGGCTACGCCTTACCGGGCCTACAACAGCCCGAACCCGTAGGCCGGGTAAGCGTAAGCGCCACCCGGCAACAAAACTACCTGAAACTGACGGTCTCACCCGCCTGCGCCGTCGCTGCCTGCTCCAGCAAATCCCAGAACGTTTCGCCGCTGCGGTCGCAAATCCATTCCCCGTCTTTCAGATCGAAATGATATCCGCCCTGTTTTGCGGCCAGCCAGACCTGGTGAAGCGGTTCCTGGCGGTTAATAATAATTTTGCTGCCGTTTTCGAAGCTCAGGGTCAGAATGCCGCCGTTGATTTCACAATCGATATCGCTGTCGCCGTCCCAGTCGTCGAGACGTTCTTCGATGGTCATCCACAGGGTGTCTGCAAGGCGATGGAATTCACTGTCGTTCATGGTTTTGTTCCTGTTTTTCGTGATGCCGGCAGTATAACGCTAAATAATTCACGTTGCAGGAAAGCGGCAAACTCTTGCTTTTGTGTCTTCTCCTGCGATGATAGAAACAGATTTGAACTTACGGGCAACTTTATAATGAAAAACGCTTTCCGAACGCTTGCCGTTCTCATCACCCTGTTTAGCCTGACGGGCTGCGGACTGAAGGGACCACTCTACTTCCCACCTGCGGATAAAACCGCGCCGCCGCCGACGAAACCCGTCCAAAGCGGCATTGAGTCTACCACGCCAAATACTAACGATCGTGGCGACAACGGTGGCCCGACTCAGGTTAATCTCTGACGAAAACGTTCTGTACCCGCGCAATGGAGCAAATGATGCAGTTCTCTAAAATGCATGGCCTTGGCAACGATTTTATGGTCGTCGACGCGGTAACGCAGAATGTGTTTTTCTCACCGGAACTTATCCGTCGCCTGGCGGATCGGCATCTGGGCGTGGGGTTTGATCAACTGCTGGTGGTTGAGCCGCCATACGATCCCGACCTCGATTTCCACTACCGTATTTTTAACGCGGACGGCAGCGAGGTTAACCAGTGCGGCAACGGTGCGCGCTGTTTTGCCCGCTTTGTCCGCCTGAAAGGGCTGACCAACAAGCGCGATATTCGCGTCAGTACGGCCAACGGCCGCATGGTGCTCAGCGTCACCGATGACGAACTGGTGCGCGTGAACATGGGCGAGCCTAACTTCGAACCCTCTGCCGTGCCGTTTCGCGCAAATAAAGCGGAAAAGACCTATATTATGCGTGCGGCCGAGCAGACAGTATTGTGCGGCGTCGTCTCGATGGGTAATCCGCACTGCGTGATTCAGGTGGATGATGTGGAAACCGCCGCGGTTGAAACGCTCGGTCCGGTGCTGGAAGGCCACGAGCGTTTTCCGGAGCGGGCGAACATCGGTTTCATGCAGGTGGTGAAGCGTGAGCACATCCGCCTGCGGGTTTACGAGCGCGGCGCGGGCGAAACCCAGGCCTGCGGTAGCGGTGCGTGTGCGGCCGTGGCGGTCGGCATCTCACAGGGGCTACTCGCCGAAGAGGTTCGCGTCGAGTTACCGGGCGGTCGGCTTGATATCGCCTGGAAAGGACCGGGTCATCCACTGTATATGACTGGCCCGGCGGCACATGTCTATGACGGGTTTATCCATCTATGAAACAACCAGGGGAAGAACTGCAGGAAACAGTGACGGAACTGGACGACAGAGCTGTTGTGGATTATCTGCTGCGCAATCCTGAGTTTTTTATTCGCAATGCACGCGTCGTCGAAGAGATGCGCGTGCCGCATCCGGTTCGCGGGACCGTGTCGCTGGTCGAATGGCACATGGCGCGCTCGCGCAACCACATCAATCAGCTTGAAGAGAACATGACGCTGCTGATGGAGCAGGCCAGCACCAACGAAAGCCTGTTCTATCGTTTGCTGCATCTGCAGGCGCGTCTGGCCTCGGCGCACAGCCTTGATGAGTTCCTTAGCCGCTTCCACCGCTGGGCGCGTGAGCTTGGGCTGGCGGGTGCAACGATTCGTCTTTTCCCTGACCGCTGGCGCATTGGCGCACCGTCCGGGTTTACCCATCTGGCGCTCAGTCGTCAGGCGTTTGAACCGCTGCGCATTCAGCGTCTGGGCCATGCGCATCACTATCTGGGGCCGCTGAACGGGCCTGAACTGCTGGTGGTATTACCGGAAGCGAAGGCGATTGGCTCGGTGGCGATGTCGCTGATGGGACGCGATGGCGATCTGGGCGTCATGTTATTTACCAGCCGCGACGCGCACCACTACGAGCAAGGCCAGGCCACGCACCTGCTGCAGGAGATCGCCCTGATGCTGCCCGAACTGCTGGAGCGCTGGATTGAACGCGTATGACGGACGGACCGCTTTCCACTGACGTCGCGCGCTTTCTGCGCTATCTGGGGGTGGAACGTCAGCTCAGCCCCATTACGCTGCTTAACTACCAGCGTCAGCTTGATGCCATCATGCAGATTGCCGACGAGATCGGCCTGAAAAGCTGGCAACAATGTGACGCTGCCACGGTACGCGGGTTCGTTGTGCGTAGCCGTAAAAAAAACCTCAGCCCGGCGAGCCTGGCCCTCAGGCTCTCCGCGCTACGCAGTTTCTTTGACTGGCTGGTCAGCCAGGGCGGCATAAAAGCCAACCCGGCAAAAGGGATCGCCACGCCGAAAGCCCCGCGCCATCTGCCGAAAAATATCGACGTCGACGACGTAAACCGTCTGCTGGATATTGATCTGAACGATCCGTTGGCGGTGCGTGACCGCGCGATGCTGGAAGTGATGTACGGCGCAGGCCTGCGTCTGTCTGAACTGGTGAACCTCGATTTAAAACACCTCGACCTGGACACCGGCGAAGTGTGGGTGATGGGCAAGGGCAGCAAAGAGCGCCGCCTGCCCATTGGCCGCAATGCCGTCGCCTGGATTGAGCACTGGCTTGACCTGCGCGGGCTGTTTGGCGCGGAAGAAGATGCGCTGTTTTTATCGAAACTCGGCAAGCGGATCTCGGCGCGTAACGTACAGAAGCGCTTTGCGGAGTGGGGTATTAAGCAGGGGCTGAACAGTCATGTTCACCCGCATAAGCTGCGACACTCCTTTGCGACACACATGCTTGAGTCGAGCGGCGATCTGCGCGGCGTGCAGGAGCTCCTCGGCCATGCGAATCTGTCGACCACTCAAATCTACACCCACTTAGACTTCCAACACCTTGCCTCGGTGTATGACGCGGCGCATCCACGCGCCAAACGGGGGAAATAATGCGTTTTTACCGCCCACTCGGCCAGATCTCAGCCCTGACGTTTGACCTTGATGACACCCTTTATGACAACCGCGAGGTGATTCTGCGTACCGAGCAGGAATCGCTGGCGTTTGTACAGAATTACCATCCGGCGCTGAAAGCGATGCAGAACAAGGACTTCCAGACGCTGCGTCAGTCCCTGCGGGAGACCGAGCCGGACATTTACCATGATGTGACCGAATGGCGTCGCCGCGCGGTGGAGCAAGCGATGCTCAACGCGGGTCTGAGCGTGCAGGACGCGGCCATCGGTGCTGAGGCAGCGATGGAAAACTTTGCCAAATGGCGCAGCCGTATCGACGTGCCGCAGGAGACCCACGACACGCTGGCGAAGCTCGCCGAAAAGTGGCCGCTGGTGGCCATCACAAACGGCAATGCGCAGCCGGAGCTGTTTGGTCTCGATCATTACTTTGAGTTTGTGCTGCGCGCGGGCCCGCATGGGCGCGCCAAGCCATTCAGCGATATGTACCATCTGGCGGCGGAAAAACTAACTCTGCCGCTGGGTAACATTCTGCATGTGGGTGATGACCTCACCACCGATGTGGCTGGCGCTATCCGCTGCGGCATGCAGGCCTGCTGGATCAAGCCAGAGAACGCCGACCTGATGACCACGCTGGATAGCCGTCTTCTGCCGCACGTGGAAATTTCACGGTTGGCATCCCTCACGACGCTGATATAATCACCAGTAATATTGTATAAATTACCAGGGTTTTGCAGTTGTAGGCCCGGTAAGCGAAGCGCCACCGGGCGTTTTGCTCTGTTCCTGAATACTATGTGACGGTGCCAATGGACGTTTCTTACCTGCTCGACAGCCTTAATGACAAACAGCGTGAAGCCGTAGCGGCCTCGCGCACCAACATGCTGGTGCTGGCTGGGGCGGGCAGTGGTAAGACGCGCGTGCTGGTTCACCGTATCGCGTGGCTGCAGAGCGTGGAAAACTGCTCGCCGTACTCAATCATGGCCGTCACGTTTACCAATAAGGCGGCGGCGGAGATGCGTCACCGTATCGCCCAGTTAATGGGTACCAGCCAGGGCGGCATGTGGGTTGGCACCTTCCACGGCCTGGCGCACCGCCTGCTGCGCGCGCATCATATGGACGCCAACCTGCCGCAGGATTTTCAGATCCTCGACAGCGAAGACCAGCTCCGTCTGCTGAAGCGTCTGATCAAGGCGATGAACCTTGACGAGAAACAGTGGCCGCCGCGTCAGGCGATGTGGTACATCAACGGTCAGAAAGACGAAGGGTTGCGCCCGCACCATATTCAGAGCTTCGGCAACCCGGTGGAGCAGACCTGGCAAAACGTCTACAAAGCCTACCAGGAAGCGTGCGATCGCGCCGGTCTGGTGGATTTCGCCGAGCTGCTGCTGCGCGCCCACGAACTGTGGCTCAACAAACCACATATCCTTCAGCACTACCGTGAACGCTTTACCAATATCCTGGTGGACGAATTCCAGGATACCAACAACATCCAGTACGCATGGATCCGCCTGCTGGCGGGCGATACCGGTAAGGTGATGATCGTGGGGGATGATGACCAGTCGATCTACGGCTGGCGCGGGGCGCAGGTGGAAAACATCCAGCGCTTCCTCAATGACTTCCCCGGCGCACAAACCATCCGTCTGGAGCAGAACTATCGCTCCACCAGCAACATTCTGAGCGCAGCCAACGCCCTGATTGAAAACAACAACGGGCGTCTGGGTAAAAAGCTGTGGACCGACGGCGTCGACGGCGAGCCGATTTCAATTTACTGCGCCTTCAACGAACTCGACGAAGCCCGCTTCGTGGTGAACCGTATTAAAACCTGGCAGGATAACGGCGGCGCGTTAGAGCAGTGCGCCATTCTCTACCGCAGTAACGCCCAGTCACGCGTGCTGGAAGAGGCGCTGCTGCAGGTAGGTATGCCGTACCGCATTTATGGCGGTATGCGCTTCTTCGAACGTCAGGAAATCAAAGATGCGCTCTCGTATCTGCGTCTGATTGCGAACCGTAATGATGACGCGGCGTTTGAGCGCGTGGTCAACACCCCAACCCGTGGCATTGGCGACCGCACGCTGGACGTGGTGCGTCAGGCGTCGCGCGACCGCCAGCTGACGCTGTGGCAGGCGTGCCGCGAGCTGCTGCAGGAGAAAGCCCTTGCCGGTCGTGCGGCAAGCGCATTGCAGCGCTTCCTTGAGCTGATTGACGCTCTGGCGCAGGAAACCGCCGATATGCCGCTGCACGTGCAGACTGACCGGGTAATCAAAGACTCCGGCCTGCGCACCATGTACGAGCAGGAAAAAGGCGAGAAGGGTCAGACCCGTATTGAGAACTTAGAGGAACTGGTCACGGCAACGCGCCAGTTCAGCTACAACGAAGAAGACGAAGACCTGATGCCGCTGCAGGCGTTCCTTTCCCACGCCGCGCTGGAGGCGGGTGAAGGGCAGGCGGACACCTGGCAGGATGCGGTGCAACTGATGACACTGCACTCCGCCAAAGGTCTGGAGTTCCCGCAGGTCTTTATCGTCGGGATGGAAGAGGGGATGTTCCCGAGCCAGATGTCGCTCGATGAAGGCGGACGGCTGGAAGAGGAGCGTCGACTGGCCTATGTGGGCGTGACGCGCGCGATGCAAAAGCTGACGCTAACCTATGCGGAAACCCGCCGCCTGTACGGGAAAGAGGTCTACCACCGTCCGTCGCGCTTTATCGGCGAACTGCCGGAGGAGTGCGTGGAGGAAGTGCGCCTGCGTGCCAGCATCAGCCGCCCGGTCAGCCATCCGCGTATGGGGTCACCGATCTCTGAAACGGACACCGGGTACAAGCTGGGCCAGCGCGTGCGCCATTCGAAGTTTGGCGAAGGCACCATTGTGAACCTGGAAGGCAGCGGCGAGCACAGCCGCCTGCAGGTGGCGTTCCAGGGGCAGGGGATCAAATGGCTGGTGGCCGCTTACGCTAAGCTGGAAACAGTGTAACATTCAGAAAAATATCACTATTTTGTAATAATCTGCTAGCCTTATACGTTGAAGGTCAATTAATGCCCTTCAGCGTTCCGTTGCGTGTTGACGCCACAGTTATAGCTGGCGTAACATGCGCGCACGATTACGCTAAGAGGACATTCGCCTTGGACACACCCAGTAGATACTGGCTCAATTCCCTGTCATCCAGGAACAACTCCTAAGGCTATCTCCCCTTGCTGATGGCCTTAGTGGTTGTCAGCGACTGCATTATTCCCGTCGCGCTGAGTCAGGCTGTTTAATGGTCTGAAACCCAATTTGTTTCTGTGTGCCCACCGAACTGTCCGATATTTTTTGCATTGGGAGTCCCGGTCATGTTGAGCGCATTTCAACTCGAAAATAACCGACTGACTCGGCTTGAAGCCGAAGAGTCACAGCCCCTCATTGATGCCGTATGGGTGGATCTGGTCGAGCCGGACGACGATGAGCGCCTTCGCGTACAATCTGAGCTGGGGCAAAGCCTGGCAACCCGTCCTGAACTGGAAGACATCGAAGCATCTGCGCGTTTTTTTGAAGATGAAGACGGCCTGCACATTCACTCCTTCTTCTTCTTTGAAGATGCGGAAGACCATGCGGGCAACTCCACCGTGGCCTTTACCATTCGCGACGGTCGCCTGTTTACCCTGCGCGAGCGTGAACTGCCCGCGTTTCGTCTCTACCGCATGCGCGCCCGCAGCCAGGCAATGGTGGACGGCAACGCTTACGAACTGCTGCTCGACCTGTTTGAGACCAAAATCGAACAGCTGGCGGATGAGATTGAAAACATCTACAGCGATCTGGAAAAGCTGAGCCGCGTGATCATGGAAGGCCATCAGGGCGATGAATACGACGAAGCGCTCTCCACGCTGGCCGAGCTGGAAGATATCGGCTGGAAGGTGCGTTTGTGTCTGATGGATACCCAGCGCGCGCTGAACTTCCTCGTGCGCAAGGCGCGTCTGCCGGGCGGTCAGCTGGAGCAGGCGCGTGAGATCCTGCGCGATATCGAATCCCTGCTGCCGCACAACGAATCCCTGTTCCAGAAGGTGAACTTCCTGATGCAGGCGGCGATGGGCTTTATTAACATCGAGCAGAACCGCATCATCAAGATCTTTTCGGTGGTATCCGTGGTGTTCCTGCCGCCGACGCTGGTGGCCTCCAGCTATGGGATGAACTTCGAGTTTATGCCGGAGCTGAAGTGGAGCTTTGGTTACCCGGGGGCGATTATCTTTATGATCCTCGCCGGGCTGGCGCCGTATCTGTACTTTAAGCGTCGTAACTGGCTTTGAGAATCCGCCCGGTGGCGCTACGCTTACCGGGCCTACTGAATGTGTAGGCCGGATAAGGCGCAGCCGCCATCCGGCAAAAAGGCACTACAGCCCTTTGCGCACTCTGCGCTGGGTGTAAATCGCATCGGCGACAAAAATCGCCAGCGCTATCCAGATAAAGGCGAACGTCACCATCTTATCTGCACCCGGCACTTCGCCGTAAAACACCACCGCCAGCAGAAACATCAGCGTCGGGCCGATGTACTGGAAGAAGCCCAGCGTGGAGAGACGCAGACGCGTTGCCGCACCGGTGAAGCACAGCAGAGGAATAGTGGTCACCACGCCTGCCGCCATCAGCATCAGATTCAGCGACCACGGGTTGCTGCCCATATGACTGGTGGCGCTGTCGGCGATACCGAAGAGGTAGATCGCCGCCACCGGCAGCAGCCACAGGGTTTCAAACAGCATCCCCGTTTGGGCTTCCACCGCAATCTTCTTACGTACCAGACCGTAGAACGCAAAGCTGAAAGCCAGGCCGAGGGCAATAATCGGCAGCGAGCCGAACGTCCAGAGCTGTACCAGCACGCCGCAGAAGGCCAGAAACACCGCCAGCCACTGCATACGGCGGAAACGTTCGCCGAGGAAAAGCATCCCCAGTACGATGTTCACCAGCGGGTTAATAAAGTAGCCAAGACTGGCTTCGAGCATGTGGTGGTTATTCACCGCCCAGATAAACAGCAGCCAGTTTCCGCCAATGAGCACCGCCGAAAGCGCCAGCAGAAAAACTTTCTTAGGCGTTTTGAGCAGCGTTTTGACGCCGGACCACTGACGGCTGAGGCTCATTAGCGCAATCATAAAGAAAAAGGACCAGATGACGCGGTGAGTGAGGATCTCGTCGGCCGGTACATAAGCGATAAACTTGAAGTACGCCGGTGCAATACCCCAAATAAAATAAGCGGCAAGGGCGAGTAAAACGCCCTGCCGCGTCTGTTTAGCATCCATCGGAAAAATCCGTTACAAAAAAGTGAATTAATTTTACCCGATTTTGCCGCTTCAACCCACCATATAAGTGGCGGTTGCGCTGGCGATATAAACCTGTTCTTCGTTGTGTAATTCTACGCGCGCCACCGCCACTTTATTTCCCGCACGCAGCAGGCTGCTGGTGCAGGTAAAGCGATTGCCGCGTCCGGGGCGAAGATAATCGACGCGTAAATCAATGGTGCCCATGCGTGCCAGACGCTGACGGAGTTCGTCTTCATTGATGGTGTCATGACGCGTCAGCGTACTGCCCACGCAGACCAGACCAGCCGCCACGTCCAGCGCGGAAGCAATCACCCCGCCGTGCAAAATACTTTGCGCCCAGTTGCCCACCATCATCGGCTGGTTGTTGAAGCTCAACTGGGCAAACTCTTTCTCGTAACGCTCCAGCTCCAGACCCAGCGCACGGTTAAATGGCATATGGTAAACAAAAATCTCGCCCACGAGCTTTAACACTTCTTCAGAGGTAAGCATGGCTGACATGAGGTTTCACATCCCTATTGTTAATGAAATGTTGATTTTATGCCTCAACAATACGGATTTCCACTTTCAGAAACGAGGAGGCGGAAGTTGGCGCAGAAGTCTGTAGAATGCCCGGATAAAATTATTCATTACACGTCACTATTTCAGGAGAACACCACCGATGCGGACGTATCTGGGTTGGTTACTGGCGGCGGTTGCGCTGCCCCTCACAGCATATGCGCAGGAAGCGACAGTTAAAGAAGTGCACGATGCGCCATCCGTACACGGTAGCATCATTGCTAACATGCTTCAGGAGCATGACAATCCGTTCACGCTTTACCCGTATGACACCAACTACGTGATTTACACCCAGACCAGCGATCTGAACAAAGAAGCGATAAGCTCCTATAACTGGTCTGATAATGCGCGTAAAGATGAGGTGAAGTTCCAGTTGAGCCTCGCCTTCCCGTTCTGGCGCGGTATTCTGGGGCCGAACTCGGTACTCGGTGCCTCTTACACGCAGAAATCCTGGTGGCAGCTTTCCAACAGCGGCGAATCTTCGCCGTTCCGTGAAACCAACTATGAGCCGCAGCTGTTCCTTGGCTTTGCAACGGATTATGAATTTGCCGGATGGACGTTGCGTGACGTCGAAGTCGGCTTTAATCACGATTCTAACGGCCGTTCCGACCCCACGTCTCGTAGCTGGAACCGTGCCTATACGCGCCTGATGGCGCAGAACGGCAACTGGATGGTGGAAGTGAAGCCGTGGTATGTGGTGGGGAGCACCGACGATAACCCGGATATCACCAAATATATGGGGTACTACCAGCTCAAGGTCGGCTACCAGTTAGGCGATGCCGTGCTGAGCGCGAAAGGCCAGTACAACTGGAATACCGGCTACGGTGGTGCGGAAGTGGGCCTGAGCTATCCGGTAACGAAGCACGTGCGCCTCTATACGCAGGTGTACAGCGGTTACGGCGAGTCGCTGATCGACTATAACTTCAACCAGACCCGCGTGGGTGTGGGCGTAATGCTGAACGATATTCTCTAAGCTGCTCGAATGTTTTTGCGTTAAACGTTGAAGTTTCTCTCTCAGGCGCTGAAAATAGCGCCTGTTTCATTTCTGGCATATGGGGTTAACGTGGCGCAGGCGGAAGTATTGAATCAGGAGTCGCTGGCTAAACAGGTTTTGCATGAAACCTTTGGCTACCAGCAGTTCCGCCCTGGCCAGGAAACCATCATTGAAACCGTGCTGGAAGGCCGTGATTGTCTGGTCGTTATGCCGACCGGCGGCGGGAAATCACTCTGTTATCAGGTGCCCGCGCTGGTGCTTAACGGCCTGACGGTCGTGGTATCGCCCCTTATTTCTCTGATGAAAGACCAGGTTGATCAACTGCTCGCCAACGGCGTGGCGGCGGCCTGTCTTAATTCCACGCAAACCCGGGAGCAGCAGCAAGAGGTGATGGCCGGGTGTCGCACCGGGCAGGTTCGTCTGCTGTATATCGCGCCGGAACGCCTGATGCTGGATAACTTCCTCGACCATCTCGCACACTGGAACCCGGTCCTGCTGGCGGTGGATGAAGCGCACTGTATCTCGCAGTGGGGGCACGATTTCCGCCCGGAATATGCCGCCCTCGGCCAGCTCCGTCAGCGCTTCCCGGAACTGCCGTTTATGGCGCTTACCGCCACGGCAGATGATACGACGCGTCTGGATATCGTTCGCCTGCTGGGGCTGAATGATCCCTATATTCAGGTCAGCAGCTTCGACCGCCCTAACATCCGCTACATGCTGATGGAAAAATTCAAGCCGCTGGATCAGCTCCTGCGCTATGTCCAGGAACAGCGCGGCAAGTCGGGCATTATCTACTGCAACAGTCGGGCGAAGGTGGAAGACACCGCCGCGCGTCTGCAAAACCGTGGCTTTAGCGCCGCGGCGTATCATGCCGGACTGGAGAACCACATCCGCGCGGATGTGCAGGAGAAATTCCAGCGTGACGACCTGCAGATTGTGGTCGCGACGGTGGCGTTTGGAATGGGGATTAACAAGCCTAACGTGCGTTTTGTGGTGCATTTTGACATCCCGCGTAATATCGAATCCTACTATCAGGAAACCGGCCGCGCCGGGCGTGATGGTCTGCCTGCGGAAGCGATGCTGTTTTACGATCCAGCCGATATGGCGTGGCTGCGCCGCTGTCTGGAAGAGAAACCGCAGGGACAGCTGCAGGATATCGAACGCCATAAGCTCAACGCGATGGGGGCGTTTGCCGAAGCGCAAACCTGCCGCCGTCTGGTGCTGCTCAACTATTTTGGTGAAGGGCGACAGGAGCCGTGCGGCAACTGCGATATCTGCCTGGATCCGCCGAAGCAGTACGATGGCCTGATGGACGCGCGTAAGGCGCTTTCGACCATTTACCGTGTGAATCAACGCTTCGGGATGGGTTACGTGGTGGAAGTGTTGCGCGGCGCCAATAACCAGCGTATCCGCGACATGGGCCACGACAAACTGCCGGTCTACGGGATCGGTAAAGATCAGAGCCACGAGCACTGGGTTAGCATTATTCGTCAGCTGATTCACCTCGGATTTGCCACGCAGAACATCGCTCAGCACTCGGCGCTACAGCTGACCGAAGCCGCGCGTCCGGTGTTGCGCGGTGACGTTGAACTGAAGCTCGCCGTACCGCGCGTGGTCGCCCTCAAACCACGCGTGATGCAGAAATCCTACGGCGGTAACTATGACCGCAAGCTGTTTGCCAAACTGCGTAAGCTGCGTAAAGCCATTGCTGATGAAGAGAACATCCCGCCTTACGTGGTGTTCAACGACGCGACGCTGATTGAGATGGCGGAACAGATGCCGCTCAGCGCCAGCGAAATGCTCAGCGTTAACGGTGTAGGGACGCGCAAGCTGGAGCGCTTCGGTAAAGAGTTTATGGCGCTTATCCGTTCTCACGTTGACGGAGATGATGAGGAGTAGTCAGCCGGCCAAAAAAGTGCCAGTATGATGACTCACTGAATTATTTCCCTGCGAGCCAATTATGTTAATGCTATTTCTCACCGTGGCGTTAGTGCACATCGTTGCGCTGATGAGCCCAGGCCCTGACTTTTTCTTCGTATCGCAAACAGCGGTCAGTCGTTCCCGTAAAGAGGCGATGATGGGCGTGCTCGGTATTACCATGGGCGTCATGGTCTGGGCGGCCGTTGCGCTGCTCGGTCTGAACCTGATCCTGGCGAAGATGGCCTGGCTGCATAACATCATTATGGTTGGCGGTGGCCTGTACCTGTGCTGGATGGGCTACCAGATGCTGCGCGGGGCGCTGAAAAAAGAAGATAAAAAGCCGCAAGAGCCTAAGGTGGAGCTGGCAACGGGTGGACGGAGCTTTGTAAAAGGGCTGCTGACCAACCTGGCGAATCCGAAAGCGATTATCTATTTCGGCTCGGTGTTCTCGCTGTTTGTGGGCGACAGCGTTGGCGTGGGCGCACGTTGGGGCATTTTCCTGCTTATCGTCGTGGAGACCTTCGCGTGGTTCACTATCGTGGCAAGCCTGTTTGCCTTACCGGCGATGCGCCGTGGCTACCAGCGTATCGCGAAGTGGATCGATGGCTTCGCCGGCGCGCTGTTCGCCGGCTTCGGCATTCATCTCATCATTTCTCGCTAAGCATGACGCGCTGACGCAAGCAGCGCGCCAACCAGCATAAACAGCGAGCCAAACACTTTGTTCAGGGCCTTCATCTGCTTAGGCCCTTTTATCCATCCGGCAATCCGCTGTGCCAGCGTCGCGTAACCAATCATCACAATAATATCGACAATAATTGTGGTCGCACCCAGCACCACGTACTGCATCACCTGAGGCTGGTGCGGCACGATAAACTGTGGGAACAGCGCGGCGAGGAACACAATGCTTTTCGGGTTGGTTAGGTTGACGAATACTGCCCGCTTAAACAGATGACCACGGTTTTGCGTCTGCGCGAGCGTATTCAGGTTAATGGCGCCAGCCGCGCGCCATTGCTGAATACCCAGCCAGATAAGATATGCCGCACCGGCCCATTTCAGCACTTCAAACGCCAGCACCGAGCGGGAGAACAGCGTTCCCAGCCCAATCCCGACCAGGACGATGTGAATGCCCAGCCCGGTTTGCAAACCGGCAATCGACGCCGCCGCCCCGCGATAGCCGTGGTTGATGGAGGTAGTCATGGTGTTAATCGCACCCGAACCCGGTGAAAGGCTCAGGATGATGGATGTCAGCAGGTAGGCGAACCACCACTCGAAGGTCATTTGAAATTCCCGAATCGTCTGTTTTTATGCCACAATACGCTATTGATGAGTCATTTTGTGACCGGTTACGAAAAAAAACGATATTCCCTGGATTACGTGAGTGGAAACCCAATGTTTCAGCAGAAAAAGGACTGGGAAACACGAGAAAACGCATTTGCTGCTTTCTCTATGGGGCCGCTGACCGATTTCTGGCGGCAGCGTGAGGAAGATGAGTTTACGGGCGTCGGGGGCATCCCGGTACGCTTCGTTCGTTTCCGTGATGAGAAAAATGACCGGGTAATCGTGGTTTGCCCGGGGCGCATTGAAAGCTACGTTAAATACGCCGAACTGGCCTACGATCTGGTCCATATGGGGTTTGATGTGCTCATCATCGACCACCGTGGACAGGGGCTGTCCGGACGCATGCTACAGGACACGCACCGTGGACATGTCGATCGCTTCAGCGATTACGTCGACGATTTTGCCGCGTTCTGGCAGCAGGAAGTGCAGCCCGGCCCCTGGCGTAAGCGCTATATCCTTGCGCACTCCATGGGTGGCGCTATTTCGACGCTGTTTTTGCAGCGGTATCAACACCAGTGTGATGCCATTGCGCTAACCGCGCCGATGTACGGTATCGTCATACGTTTCCCCGACTGGATGGTGCGTCATCTTCTCGACTGGGCTGAGGGCCATCAGCGCATTCGTGAAGGCTATGCCATCGGGACCGGACGCTGGCGTGCGCTGCCGTTCGCCATCAACGTCTTAACCCACAGTCGGCAGCGTTATCGCCGCAACCTGCGCTTTTATGCCGATGAACCGCGCTTACGCGTCGGTGGCCCGACCTGGCACTGGGTGCGGGAGGGGATTCTGGCCGGTGAACAGGTGCTGGCGGGGGTAGGTGATGATGACACGCCAACACTCCTGATTCAGGCTGAAGAAGAGCGTGTGGTCGATAACCGCATGCATGACCGTTATTGTGAATTGCGCGCCGCCGCCGGTCACCCTTGTGAAGGGGGAAAACCGCTGGTCATCAACGGCGCTTACCATGAGATCCTTTTCGAAAAGGACGCTATGCGCTCAGTCGCGCTCAACGCCATTGTTGAATTTTTCAACAGGCATAACTGATTATTGTTTTCCACCAGAGGTTGAAATCCCTATGTACCAGGTTGTTGCATCTGATTTAGATGGCACGCTGCTTTCCCCTGACCACACCCTGTCGCCTTACGCGAAAGAGACCTTAAAGCTTCTGACTGCCCGTGGCGTGAACTTTGTGTTTGCCACCGGACGCCACCACGTAGACGTGGGGCAGATCCGCGATAATCTTGAGATCAAATCGTACATGATCACCTCCAACGGTGCGCGCGTGCATGATACTGACGGTAACCTGATCTTTACCCATAACCTGGATCGCGATATTGCCGCCGATCTCTTCGGCGTGGTGCATAACAACCCGGCTATCATCACCAACGTGTACCGCAACGACGACTGGTTCATGAACCGCCACCGCCCGGATGAAATGCGTTTCTTCAAGGAAGCGGTATTTAACTACTCCCTGTACGAGCCGGGCCTTCTTGAGCCGGAAGGTATCAGTAAGGTGTTCTTCACCTGCGATAGCCATGAAGAACTGCTCCCACTGGAACAGGCGATCAACGCCCGCTGGGGCGATCGCGTCAACGTGAGCTTCTCAACTCTGACCTGTCTGGAAGTGATGGCGGGGGGCGTCTCCAAAGGTCACGCGCTGGAAGCGGTCGCGAAACGTCTGGGTTTCGCGCTGAAAGACTGCATCGCTTTTGGTGATGGCATGAACGACGCTGAAATGCTCTCCATGGCAGGCAAGGGCTGCATCATGCAGAACGCGCATCAGCGTCTGAAAGATCTGCACCCGGAACTGGAAGTGATTGGTTCCAACGCTGATAACGCGGTACCGAAATACCTGCGCAAGCTGTTCCTTGAATAATCTTCATTTGGTTGTTTGTTGACCAGATGTCAACTGAAGAGTCCGCTACAATGCCTGTCCTTCTTTCTGAGAGACAAGCATTGTGGCGCTACTCATTATCACCACTATCCTGTGGGCCTTCTCCTTTAGCCTGATTGGCGAGTACCTTGCCGGTTCGGTCGACAGCTACTTCTCGGTGCTGATGCGCGTGGGACTGGCGGCGCTGGTATTCCTGCCGTTTCTGCGCACGCGTGGTCAATCGCTGAAAACGATTGTGCTGTACATGCTGGTGGGCGCGATGCAGTTGGGCATCATGTATCTGTTCAGCTTCCGGGCTTACGTCTATTTGTCCGTCTCTGAATTCCTGCTCTTTACCGTGTTGACGCCGCTCTATATTACGTTGATTTACGACCTGCTCAGCAGGCGTCGTCTGCGCTGGGGATACCTGCTGAGCGCGGCGCTGGCGGTGATTGGCGCGGCGATTATTCGCTATGACAAAGTCAGCGATCACTTCTGGACCGGGTTGATGTTCGTCCAGCTCGCCAACATCAGTTTCGCCATCGGCATGGTGGGCTACAAACGCCTGATGGAAACCCGCCCGATGCCGCAGCACAATGCATTTGCGTGGTTCTATATGGGCGCGGCGATTGTCGCGGTGTCGGCGTGGTTTCTGCTCGGTAACCCGCAAAAGCTGCCGACCACGTCGGTGCAGTGGGGCGTTCTGGTCTGGCTGGGCGTGGTGGCGTCAGGGCTGGGTTACTTCATGTGGAACTACGGCGCGACGCAGGTCGACGCCGGAACGCTCGGGATAATGAACAACGTGCACGTCCCGGCGGGGCTGCTGGTCAACCTCGCCATCTGGCAGCAGCAACCGCACTGGCCGAGTTTCCTTATTGGGGGAGCGGTGATCCTGGCTTCACTGTGGGTCCATCGCCGCTGGGTCGCTCCGCGCTCCGCACAAACGGAAGATGGTCGCACGCGTGGTTCCGCGCTGAGCGAATAAACGCTTCTGTCACCGGCTGACGCTGCTCGCCATCGCGCACGGCAGCGTACAGACGGCTCCACAGTCCTTCACCCAGGGTTTTGGTCACCACCAGGCCCTGGCGTTCAAAACTCTCCACCACCCAGTGCGGCAGCGCCGCGATGCCCATATTGGCGGCAACCATCTGAATCAACAGCAGGGTGTTATCCACGCTTTTCAGCTGCGGGCTAATGCCTGCCGGCTGCAGGAAATGACGCCAGATATCCAGGCGACTGCGCTGAACCGGATAAATCAGCAGCGTTTCTGTTGCCAGGTCTTCCGGCGTGATGCGCGTTTTAGCCGCCAGCGGATGATCCGGTGCCAGCACCAGGCGCACTTCAAAATCAAACATCGGCGAATAGTGCAGGCCGCTGCGCGGCAGAATGTCGGAGGTCATCACCAGATCCAACTCACCCTGCTGCAGCGAGGGTTGCGGGTCGAACGTCACACCGGATTTAAAATCCATCTCCACCTGCGGCCACTTCTGGCGGAAGTTCTCAAGCGCAGGGGTCAGCCATTGAATACAGCTGTGGCACTCAATGGCGATGCGCAGTTTTGTCTGCTGCGGCTCGTTACAGGACTGTAGCGCGCTGGCGATCTGCGGCAGGACTTGATTCGCCAGTTGAAGAAGAATTTCACCCTGCGGCGTAAAGCGCAGAGGTTGGCTCTTACGCACAAAAAGACGAAATCCGAGGCGTTGTTCCAGATCGCTGAACTGGTGAGAAAGGGCAGACTGGGTCTGGTGCAGCGTGGCCGCAGCCGCCGCGAGCGATCCGCAGTTCCGCAACGCTTGCAGCGTTTTCAGGTGTTTTATCTCGATCATGAAAGTCCTTCACTTCGCCATGAACATTTTGCGCTTGAGGAATATACAGTACCTGCCAATTATAGATGTGTAAACATCTGGACGTCTAAATAGCGAAATTCACAAGGGGCATAACATGACAATCCGCAATCACACTCTCGGTTTCCCTCGCGTTGGCCTGCGTCGCGAGCTGAAAAAAGCGCAAGAAAGCTACTGGGCGGGTAACGCTACCCGTGAAGAACTACTGACCGTGGGGCGCGAGCTGCGCGCCCGTCACTGGGATCAGCAAAAGCAGGCGGGCATTGACCTGCTGCCGGTGGGCGATTTCGCCTGGTACGACCATGTTCTGACGACCAGCCTGCTACTGGGCAACGTGCCGGCTCGTCATCAGAACAAAGATGGATCGGTAGATATCGATACCCTGTTCCGCATCGGCCGTGGTCGTGCGCCAACGGGTGAACCCGCGGCAGCGGCGGAAATGACCAAGTGGTTTAACACCAACTATCACTATATGGTGCCGGAGTTCGTAAAAGGTCAGCAGTTCAAACTGACCTGGACACAGCTTCTGGACGAAGTCGACGAAGCGCTGGCGCTGGGCCACCAGGTAAAACCGGTGCTGCTCGGACCGGTAACCTACCTGTGGCTGGGCAAAGTCAAAGGCGAGCTGTTTGACCGCCTCAGCCTGCTGAAGGACATTCTGCCCGTCTACAAACAGGTACTGATTGAGCTGGGTAAACGCGGCATTCAGTGGGTGCAAATCGACGAACCTGCTTTGGTGCTTGAGCTGCCCCAGGTTTGGCTCGATGCCTTCAAACCGGCGTATGACGCGCTTACCGGGCAGGTGAAGCTGTTGCTGACCACCTATTTCGAGGGCGTGACGCCTAACCTGAGCACGATTGCCGCGCTGCCGGTTCAGGGTCTGCATGTTGACCTGGTTCACGGCAAAGATGACGTGAAGGACCTGCACAAACGTCTGCCCGCAGACTGGCTGCTCTCAGCGGGGCTGGTAAACGGTCGTAACGTCTGGCGTGCCGATCTCACCGAAAAGTATGCTCAAATTAAAGACATTGTCGGTAAACGTGAGCTGTGGGTGGCCTCATCATGTTCACTGCTGCACAGCCCGATCGATCTGAGCGTGGAGACCCGTCTCGACCCGGAAGTGAAAAGCTGGTTTGCCTTCGCCCTGCAAAAATGTGAAGAACTGGCGCTGCTGCGCGACGCGCTGAACAGCGGTGACACGGCGGCGATTACCGAATGGAGCGCCCCGATTCAGGCGCGCCGTCATTCGGCACGCGTGCATAATCCGGCAGTGGAAAAACGTCTGGCGGCCATCACCGCTCAGGACAGCCAGCGCCAGAGTCCGTATGAAGTCCGTGCCGAAGCCCAGCGCGCCCGCTTCAACCTGCCCGCATGGCCAACCACGACGATCGGTTCATTTCCACAAACGACCGAGATCCGCGGCCTGCGTCTCGACTTCAAAAAGGGCAATCTGGATGCGAATCACTACCGTACCGGCATTGCTGAGCACATCAGGCAGGCGATCATCGAGCAGGAGCGTTTAGGTCTGGACGTGCTGGTGCACGGTGAAGCCGAGCGTAACGACATGGTGGAATATTTCGGTGAACACCTGGACGGCTTCGTGTTTACCCAGAATGGCTGGGTGCAGAGCTACGGTTCCCGCTGCGTGAAGCCACCGGTGGTGATCGGTGACGTCAGCCGCCCGGAAGCGATTACGGTGGCGTGGGCGAAGTATGCTCAGTCTCTGACCGACAAGCCGGTAAAAGGCATGCTGACCGGGCCGGTGACCATTCTGTGCTGGTCGTTCCCGCGTGAAGACGTGACCCGTGAAACCATTGCGAAGCAAATCGCGCTGGCGCTGCGTGATGAGGTGGCGGATCTGGAAGCCGCTGGCATTGGCATTATCCAGATTGACGAACCGGCGTTACGAGAAGGTTTGCCGCTGCGCCGCAGCGACTGGGATGAGTATCTGAAGTGGGGCGTGGAAGCCTTCCGCATCAATGCGTCGGTGGCGAAGGACGACACGCAGATCCACACTCATATGTGTTACTGCGAATTTAACGACATTATGGATTCCATTGCCGCGCTGGATGCCGACGTGATCACCATCGAGACCTCGCGTTCAGATATGGAGCTGCTCGAGTCGTTTGAAGAGTTCGACTATCCAAACGAAATCGGACCGGGGGTGTACGACATTCACTCCCCGAACGTGCCGAGCGTGGAGTGGATTGAAGCCCTGCTGAAAAAAGCCGCTCAGCGTATTCCGGCAGAGCGCCTGTGGGTGAACCCGGACTGCGGCCTGAAAACCCGCGGCTGGCCGGAAACCCGCGCAGCGCTCGCCAACATGGTGAAGGCAGCGCAGAATTTGCGTCAGGGGTAAGTCTGCGCATTTCCCGCCGCCTGATACTCTACTCAGGCGGCATTTTCCGTCATTGCAATCCGCTTGCCTGCCGCGTCAAAGAGATGCAGATGAGCCTCCTGCACGGTCAGCGTGATACGTTGCTGCGCAGGCAGACTCAGTTGCTGGAAGGATTTCAGGCACACGGCATGCCCTGCCACGTCCAGCCACACCAGGGTTGAATCTCCCTGCAGTTCGCATAACCGCGTTTTCCCGCTCAGGCTAAAATCCCCCGGCTGCTGATAACCCAGGTGTTCAGGGCGGATCGCGACAAATACCGATTCCCCCTCCTGAATGTCTGCGGGCTGACGCGAAAGCGGGAAGACGGTATCAGGGTCGATATGCAATGCCCCCTGCTGCCAGACGGCGGGTAACATATTGATTTTTGGCGTACCGATGAATTCGGCCACGAAGCGGTTCGCCGGGGTGTTGTACAGTTCAAGCGGCGTACCCGTTTGCTCAATATTGCCTTTACACATCACCACGATACGGTCGGCCAGCGTCATCGCCTCGACCTGATCGTGCGTGACGTAAATCATGGTGTTTTTCAGGGTATTATGGAGTTGCTGGATCTCCTGGCGCATTTCAACCCGCAGAGCGGCGTCAAGGTTGGAAAGGGGTTCGTCAAACAGGAACAGCGCGGGCTGCTGGACAATAGAACGACCTATCGCCACGCGCTGGCGCTGGCCGCCGGAGAGGTGTTGCGGAAGCCTGTCGAGCAGCTCGTCCAGCCTGAGCATGTTGGCGGCGTGGGTGATGCGCTGCGCAATGTCGGCCTCCGGGGTGCGGATATTGCGTAAGCCAAAGGCGAGGTTCTCCCGTACGGTCATATGCGGATAAAGTGCATAGGACTGGAAAACCATCGACAAGCTCCGCTTGCCCGCCGCCAGGTGGGTAACATCCTCATTGCCCATCATCAGCATGCCACTGTCTGGCGCCTCTAATCCCGCGATCATGCGCAGCAGCGTCGATTTCCCGCACCCGGAGGGGCCCACAATAACGATAAATTCTCCTGATGCTATCTCCAGTGACAGATCCGCCACGATGACGTTTTTATCGTACTTTTTATGAATATGTCGTAATGAAAGGGCGGTCATAATGTCTCCTGAGCCCCTTGCAGGGCAGAAATCAGCATCAGCACTTCATGAGTTTTATGGACAAGCAGAGCGGTATCTCCCCGCGCTTCAACATTAAGGCGAACCAGCGGCTCGGTATTGGAGGCGCGGAGGTTAAAACGCCAGTCTGTGAAGGACAGGCTCAGGCCGTCGCAGTTGTCGCGTTCGCATGCGATCGGGGCATAGTGCGCGGCGACGTCATTGAGGAGTGCGGCGGGCTCGTTGACCGTCAGGTTGATTTCACCAGACACCGGATAGCGGGCCTGTGCGTGACGCATAAGAAGAGAGAGCGGCTGCGCGTCTGCGCCCAGGATCTGGAGCATCAAGATCAGCGGGATCATGCCGCTATCGCAGTAGCCAAAATCCCGAAAATAGTGATGGCCACTCATCTCGCCGCCGTAAATGGCATTTTCCCTTCGCATCCGGGCTTTCAGGAAGGCATGCCCGGTTTTACTCACGATTGCGCTACCGCCGCAACGGGCGACCGTGTCGAGCGTGTTCCAGATTAAGCGGGGATCAAGAATGATGCGGCTGCTGGGATAGCGTCGCAGAAAATGTTCGGCAAACAGCCCCACGAGATAATAGTTCTCAACGTAATCCCCGCGCTCGTCGAAGAAAAAGCAACGATCGAAATCGCCATCCCAGGCGATGCCAGCATCGGCGTGATGTTCGATGACGGCCAGTCGGGTGCTTTGCCGGTTTTCAGGCAGCATCGGGTTAGGTACGCCAGCGGGAAAACGGCCATCTGGCTGGTGATGAATACGGATAAACTCGACCGGTACACCGGCACGCTTTAAGCCCTCATCAAGCGCATCTAGCGCCGGACCTGCGGTGCCGTGCCCGGCGTTGACCACCAGGCGTAACGTTCGCGTTGGGGACGTAGTGATAAATCGCAGCAGAGCGTTCACCCAGGCCGGGCGATTGTCGAAGGGAAAAATGCCCCCACGACGCACGCAGGGTGGAAAGCGGTTCTGTTCTGCCAGCGCTTTGATCTCCAGCAGACCGTTGTCATTACTGATCGGGCGCGCCTCAAGGCCAACCAGCTTAAAGCCGTTGTAATGGGCGGGATTGTGGCTCGCCGTCACCTGAATCCCTCCGTCTGCCCGCAATTCCCGGGTGGCGAAATAGACCTCTTCCGTACCGGTCATGCCCAGGTCGATAACATCGACGCCGCCTGCGGTAAGCCCGTCGATCAGGGCCGTTTTTAGCGCCCCCGAGCTGAGGCGGACATCAGCGCCTACTACCACGCGCCGGGGATGCAGCCAGACGGCGTACGCCCTTCCGATGCGACGCGCAATGTCAGGGGTGAGATTGACGTCAACTTCGCCACGAATGTCATAGGTTTTAAAGCACGTTAGTTCATCCATAGTTCACTCTTATCTTAAGCAGGGTAATCTCAAGCCGTATCACGCTCGATAAGCCGGTGTTCCAGCGCAACGTGGGTGACGGGGCCATTGTTCAGAAGCAGATCAACCGCGATTTCACCTTTACGTTCGGCATCCTGCGCGATGGTGGTAAGTCCTGGCCCGTTATACTGCCGGGCGGTATTGTCGAATCCGGTAATGGCGACCCGGCCAGGTATAGCAAGATGCTGTCGCTGGCAATAATTCACCGCGCCGATGGCAAAACGATCGGATAAGCAGATCAGCGCCGTGATCTCAGGGTGTGCCGTCAGCAATGCTTCCGCTGCCCGTTCGCCGTGTGGCTCATCGTGATGGGTTTCACACAGCCAGCAGTCACTGAGCGTAATACCGTGCTCTTGAAACGCGTCGCGGCAGGCATTCACGCGGGTCAGCATGAGTTGGTTATCCCCCGTCACGCGGTGCGTCAGAGGCCACATCCCTCGCGCGTTCGGGTGAGACGGGAAGGCAATAATGCCGAAATGGCGATGACCCTTTTGTATCAGGTAGTGGGTGATATCACGCATGGCGCGTGTGTTATCCACCGACACGCTGCTGAACTGCGGAAGCTGAAAATCGAGCGTCACCACAGGCAGATTGCGGGCCAGGGTTTGTTGAATAATGGCGGCGCTGTTATGCGTGGCGTTGAGAATATACCCGTCCACCAGGGTAGTGAGCGATGAAGGCCCTTTTTGAAGCGGAATCAGCACCAGATTAATATTACGGTCTTCGCAGCGGGTCGCGACGCCGCGCATCAGGCTGACGTCATGCGGATCGATAAAAACATAGCTCATGGTATCGTTAAAAATGACGCCGATCGCCCCGGATTTTCCGGTGCGTAAAGCCCGGGCGAGTTTATCCGGCCCCTGAAATCCAACCTGACGGGCGTACCCAAGTATCTTTTCACGTAATTCAGCAGACAGCTTTTCGGGATTATTCCACGCGTTAGATACCGTGGTATGTGAAATACCCATCTCCGCTGCCAGCGATTTAATCGTCACGTTTTTATTCTTTCTTTTGCTAAATGAATTAGGCATTTTATATTCACGTAAATTATTTATGAGGCGTAATTAAATAAATAATAGCGGCTGAGTTTATCGTTAAATATAAATAGTTTTGTGATTTGTTTAACGTTAAACATAAAAAAGGGGTGTTAGCTTACGCACCATTCACAGAGTGCAGCAGTGAGCGATTAACACTTATCGACATCAGGGAGATATAACGTGAGAGTTGCAGAAGCAGCAAAATTAATAGCATCGGTAATATTCCTCTTTTTTCTTACCGGTTGCGGGCCTGATGATAAAAAAGAGACACAATCCGGGGCGCGTGAAACAATCAAAATGTGGGTCACACCCACCGTCAATGAAGAAGCCTTCTGGAGTAAAATAGTGGCGGAATGGAATAAAGACCCTGCCCATATGCCCGTCGAATTTACCGCTATTCCTGCCGCAAACAGTTCAGAAGAAGCGATAATGAACGCGCTGGCATCAGGGACTGAACCGGATATTTCAACCAATATATTTATTGGTTTTGCCAGCCAGCTTGTTGATGTCGGGCAGATAGAAGATCTCTCCAGAATGCCGGGTTTTCAGGAAACGATTCAGAAACGGCAAATGGCTTCTCTGCTGTCAGCCTGGGAATTAAACGGCAAACAAACGGTACTGCCGGTATATATCAACCCGATTGTCTGGTGGTGGCGTGGTGATTTACTAAAGCAATACGGTTTTGATCGGGTACCGGTTAGCTACGATGAACTTTACGCGCTGGCGAAGCGTCGGGCGGCGGATAATCACGGCTATGTGATACAGCTTACGGCAGGTAAAAACTGGTGGGAACGCTGGTTCGACTTCATTCCGCTGTTCTACGCCCAGAGCCACGGCAAGCCGTATCTGGTCGATAAAAAACCTGCGCTGACCACGCCTGCTGGCGAGGCCGTGCTGACCTTCATGGGCAACGTTTTTAACAATAAGTGGAGCAGCTACGACTTCACCTCTGCCGAGGATCCGCTCGCAACGGGGCAGGTTATCGCCTCAGCGCGCGGACCGTGGGATTTAGCCCGCTATCGCAAGCAGTATCCGGACATATTAAAAACGATTCAGATCGGTCCGATGCTGACCGAGACGGGCATTGAACACCCCTATACGTTCGGCGACAGCAAAGGTCTGGTGATCTTCAGTTCCAGTAAGCGAAAGGCGCAGGCCTGGCAGTTTATGCAGTGGGTCTTCAGTAACCCTGAACATGACCGGCTGTGGCTTGAGTTGACAGGGATGCCGCCTGCCCGCGCGGATTTAATGAGTAATCCGATCTTTGTCAGTTACTTCAAACAAAATCCGCTTGAGAAACAGATCGCCTCGTGGGTGGACGTCGCGCTTCCTCCTGCGGCAACAAACCAGACGACAGAAATACAGCGCAGCATGACGCAGATGCTTGAGCGCGTGATATTCAAAACCAGTACGCCTGCCGACGCGCTGAAACAATCTCAGCAGGAAATCAGCGCCCTCGCGGGCCAGTAGGGGGCATGATGGCTGGATATGAATCCCGAACCGGAGGCCTGCTGGCCTCCACCTGGATTGGCTATTCGCTGCTATTCTGGTTCTACCCCCTTGCCTGGCTGGTGGTGCTAAGCGTGACCCGCTGGCAGTTTATCGGCGTGCCGCAATTTACCGGTTTGCAGAATATTATTGGCGTACTGCACGATGCATTATTCTGGACATCCATGTGGAACATTTGCCGCTTTTTAATGTGGTATGTCCCGATCGTGTTTATTACCGCGCTGCTTTTTGCTGCCGGATTACGCAGAATTAACTACGGCCGGGGGTTTATCGCCTTAAGCTTTTTACTGGCAAATATCTCGTCAGGGGTGGCGTACTCAATTGTCTTTTCCCGTCTTTTTAATGAGTATGGCCCGGTTAACCGCTTATTGTCTGCGTGGTTTGGGATTTCCGTGCCGTGGTTTACCAACCCTGACTGCGCCATGCTATCCATTGCGCTTATCGTGACCTGGAAATTTGTCGGTTATTACGGATTAATTCTCTATTCCGGCATGCAGGCTATTCCATCGGATATTTATAGTGCGGCTATTCTCGATAAAACCGGGCGTTTTCAGAAAGGTTGGGCAATAACGCTGCCGATGATGAATCCGCAAATTGTGATGGTGATGGTGCTGGCTATTACGGTGGCATTCAGTATTTTTACAGAGCCCTATTTAATTACCGGTGGTGGGCCACTAAACAGTACTACCAGTCCCATGGTGGTCATGTACGAAGCCGCGTTTCAAAATATGAAACCTACCTGGGCTGCTGCCATGTCGATTATCGTCGCTGCCTGCAGTTTCCTGATGATCTGGCTATTTCGTCGGTTATTCGAAAAACACATTGAGATTGTATGAATGAAAAAACTCACGCCCCTGAGCCTGCTAATTCATGCGCTGATGTTTATTCTGGCGTTAAGCTGGCTCTATCCGTTTGTCTGGATGGTCGTGTCATCCCTGAAGCCTACGGCACAGATTTATACCACGGATCTCTTTTCGGGCACGCTGACGCTCGAAAATTACACTTTCCTTTTCGATAACAGCAACCGGGCCGATAAGCCGTTTCTGCGCACGCTGCTTAACTCGCTTTTCGTCTCTGTCACCGTGACCGCGACTGTGACCGTCACCTCCATGCTGGTGGGCTATGCGCTGGCAAAAACGGAATTCTGGGGCAAAAACGCTTTCCGTAATCTGTTGATTGTGCAGATGGTTTTCCCGGTTTTCATGTTCATCATTCCACAGTTTGTGCTGATGCGTGAGCTCGGGCTGATCAACCGTTACAGCGCCATGATCCTGCCTTATGCAATGAGCGCCTGGGGGATCTTTATGGTGTCTCAGAGCTTCAAGGGCACGCCCAACGATTACCTGTACGCCGCGCGTCTGGATCATGCCAGCCTGTGGGCCATTCTGCGGCACGTCATGATGCCGCTGAACAAGTCCATTCTGGCGATCGTGGCGCTATTTACCTTCTCAAGCTCGTGGGACAACTTCCTCTGGCCGCTGATTGTCATGCGCGATGCCGACAAAATGCCGTTTTCGGTGCTGCTGGCCACCTTCAGTAAATCCTACGGCGTTTATCTGGGGCCAGTGATGGCGGGAGCCGTGGTGCAAATGCTGCCGGTCATCGTGTTGTTTATCCTGTTCCGGAAATATTTCCTGCAGGGCATGTCGTTATCACTGAAATAAGGAACGTACGGTGAACAAACAACCCTGGTGGCAGGCCTGTACCTGTTACCAAATTTATCTGCCGTCGTTTTGCGATGGTAACGGTGATGGGCTGGGTGATTTCCCTGGCCTGCTCTCAAAAGTGGATTACCTGAGCGCGTTAGGCATCGGTGCCATCTGGATCACGCCGTTTTACCCCTCTCCTCTGGTGGATAACGGGTATGACATTAGTGATTACTGCGCCGTCGACCCACGATTCGGCACGCTGACCGATTTTCGCGACGTCGTTCATCGCTGCCATGAAAAGGGGATCCGGGTCATTATCGATCTGGTGCTTAATCATGTCTCTTCGCAGCATCCGTGGTTTCAGGATGCCTGGAATAATCCCGCAAGCCGCTATCGGGACTATTTTCTTTTCAGCGCGCACCCTAACAACTGGGAGTCATTTTTTTCCGGCAGCGCCTGGAGCCCGGAGCCGGACACCGGCGAGTTTTACTACCATAAATTCGCGCCTGAGCAGGTCGATCTTAACTGGGCGAACCCCGCGGTAGAGCAGGAAATGCTTCAGGTCATTGATTTCTGGCAGGCACAGGGCGTGGATGGCTTCCGCTTCGACGTGATTAATTTCCTCAGCACGCGCGGCATCGGGCCTGACAATCCGGAGAAAGCGGGAGTACAGCAGCATGAGCATGACGTGAATCAGCCGGGGCTTATCGGCACGCTGCAGCGCGTATGCCAACATGCCAGGCAGCAAGGGGATGTTTTCCTGATCGGCGAAATCGGCAGCGAGGAGAGGGAGACCCTGGCCCGTTATCAGGCCCCGTCGCTGATGGACGTGGTCTTTAACTTCAATATTGGCAGCCAGAAAACCTTCGATGCGGCACGCCTGTGCGACGAGATTAACGCCACGCTGGCGCTGCAGTCTGGCCTGCCGACGCTATTCTTTTCCAGCCACGATATGCCGCGCATGATTAGCCGCTTTGGTGAAGGCCCGCATGACGCCGCCCGGGCGTTGGCCGTTCTGGCGCTACAGCTGACCGTGCGCGGCGTACCGTTTATTTTCCAGGGTGACGAGTTGGGGATGCCCGACTATGTGCCTCAGACGGTCGGGCAGATTTTTGATATTCAGGGAAAAACCTTCTACGACACGGCCATGCGGCAGGGGTGCAGTGCCGCCGACGCGCTGGCGCAGGCCATTGAACATTCACGGGATGGGTCCCGTTCCCCCTTCCTCTGGTGCGACGCCCCGTTTGCGGGCTTTTCCACCTCCACGCCGTGGATGCCCGTCAGCCAGGACTATCCCTTGCTCAATGCCGAACATCAGATATCGACGCCCGGCTCGTTGTGGCGTCAGTACCAGACCTTCATTGCGCTTCGGGCCGCCATCGGGGCGCTACAGCATGGGGAGTGCAGCCTACTGAAGCGCCATAAGGCGTGCGTCTGGTTTACCCGAACAACGGCGCAGGAACAGGTCTGGGTGGCCGTGAATTTTGGCCAGCCGGTACAAAACCCATTGTGGGCCATTGAAGCGGATGTCCTGTACGGCCAAAACGCGCAGCAGCTGGATAAAAATCAAATTCTGATAAAAAGGAGTGTATATGAACAGACACGGTAAGAATCCGTTGATCACCCCGAGCGACGTGGTGCCTTCTCTGCCAGGACGGAAAGTGGAGTGCGTCTTTAACGCCGGGGTAACGGAGTATCATGGGGAGATTATCCTGCTGCTTCGGGTTGCCGAGAGCGTGATAAATGATGACCCACAGAAGATCGTCGTTCCGCTTCTGGTGCAGCAGTCCGGCGGCTGGCAGGCGGCAACAAAAACGTTCGACCGCAACGACCCGCGCTATGATTTTAGCGACCCGCGTACCATTGTGCTGAAAAGCGACCCGGCTCAGGTCTGGCTGACGTCAATGTCCCACCTGCGCCTGGCGCGAAGCCAGGACGGTGTAAATTTCACCATCGATCAACAGCCGTTTATTACCGCCGACAGCCGCTATGAGGAATTTGGCTGTGAAGATGCGCGTATCACCCTGATTGACGATGTCTGGTACATCAATTACTCCGCCGTGTCATCGCTGGGTATCTCCACCGCGCTGGCGACCACCGTTGATTTTATCTCCGTCGACAAGAAAGGGCTGATTTTCTGCCCTGATAACCGCGACGTCTGTTTCTTCCCGGAGAAGGTTGGCGGATCCTTCCGGGCGCTTACCCGGCCCGCGCCCTGCCATTTCGGCCACCCGGAAATCTGGATCTGCGAATCGCCCGATATGCTGCACTGGGGAAACCACCGGCATCTGCTGGGACGCTCGGGAGACGAATGGGATGCGCTGAAGTCGGGTGGCGGCGCGCCGTTGATCAAGACCGCGCGCGGCTGGCTGGAGATTTATCACGGTGTGGACGCTAGCCAGCGTTATTGCCTGGGCGCTCTGCTTCTGGATCTTGAGGACCCGCTCACCCTCATCGCCAAATCTTCCGTACCGCTGCTGGAGCCGAGTGCGCCCTATGAGCGTGAAGGCTTTTTCGGTAACGTCGTCTTTACCTGCGGGGCGCTGGTGCGTAATGACACGTTGCATATCTGGTATGGTGCGGCGGATGAGCGTATCGCCCTGGCCACGCTGCCGATGGACGAGCTGTGGAAACATCTGGGCCTGGAGTAAGCCCTGACGCAGCCCCGGCTTTCGCCGGGGCTGCGAAGTGTTTATTTCTTCCCGCCGTACTGGCTAAACCACGCCAGCATTCTCTGCCAGCCATCTTTCGCCGATTCCGCGTGATAACTCGGACGGTAATCTGCGTTAAACGCATGTCCGGCATCCGGATACACCACAATCTCCGCATTGGCATTGGCTGCCCGTAGCGCATGGCGCATGGTTTCTACCGAATCAAGCGAAATACCGGTGTCCTGGCCGCCATACAGACCCAGCACCGGGGCATTGAGCTCAGTGGCGATGTCCACCGGATGTTTTGGCGAATTCAGCGTTTTCTCGCCCACCAGTTTGCCATACCAGGCGACAGCCGCTTTGAGCTGCGGATTGTGTGCGGCATACAGCCAGCTAATGCGTCCGCCCCAGCAGAAGCCGGTGACCATCAGACGGTGCGGGTCGCCGCCGTTACGCGCCGCCCAGCTGGCAACGTGGTCGAGATCGGCCAGCACCTGCGCGTCCGGGACTTTGCTGACCAGATTGCTGAACAGCGTTGGAATATCGCTATAGTCGTTCGGATCGCCCTGACGGAAGTAGAGTTCTGGCGCAACGGCCAGATATCCTTCAAGTGCCAGGCGACGGCAGAGGTCGCGAATATGTTCGTGAACCCCAAAAATCTCCTGAACCACAATCACGATGGGCAGCGGACCGTCTGCCGATTTTGGTCGTGCGTGATAGGCAGGCATATTCTCCCCCTGAGAGGGAATGGAGGTCTCTCCCGCCGTAATGGCCTCTTCTGAGGTTGAAACGATGGTTGAAGCAAGCGGGGTTGCAGCAGGTGCAAAACCGGTTTTTTCAGTCATGGCATTCTCCGTACCAATGAGTTAGCGCAAAGGTAAATATAGACACCAGGTTAACAACTCACAGTGCCTTAAACGGTCTATCTTTTGTGCAGCACCTGACGATATAACTTGTTAATGTGATGTAAATCACTTTTTGATGGAAATTCACTGCAATCATTTTCATTCATGGTGAGATGCATCACGAAATTATGCTTACTGCTTCTGTAAAGTACCGTTTTACTTCTTCTGACTAACCGACCCACAGAGGAGTCACCTATGTCTAAGTCTGATGTTTTTCATCTCGGCCTCACTAAAAATGATTTACAAGGGGCTACGCTCGCTATCGTCCCTGGCGACCCTGAGCGTGTGGAAAAGATCGCCGCGCTGATGGATAAGCCGGTCAAACTGGCTGCCCATCGTGAATTCACCACCTGGCGTGCAGAGCTGGATGGCAAAGCGGTGATTGTGTGCTCCACCGGTATCGGCGGTCCGTCTACCTCTATTGCAGTTGAAGAGCTGGCGCAGCTGGGCATTCGTACTTTCCTGCGTATCGGCACGACCGGCGCGATTCAGCCGCACATCAACGTGGGCGACGTACTGGTGACGACGGCATCCGTTCGTCTGGACGGGGCAAGCCTGCACTTTGCGCCTATGGAATTCCCGGCAGTGGCTGACTTCGAATGCACCACGGCGCTGGTTGAAGCCGCGAAGTCCGTGGGCGCGACCACTCACGTTGGCGTAACCGCCTCTTCCGACACCTTCTACCCGGGCCAGGAGCGCTACGACACCTTCTCTGGCCGCGTTGTGAGCCGTTTCAAAGGCTCAATGGAAGAGTGGCAGTCCATGGGCGTAATGAACTACGAAATGGAATCCGCGACGCTGCTGACCATGTGTGCAAGCCAGGGGCTGCGTGCCGGTATGGTGGCGGGCGTTATCGTCAACCGTACTCAGCAGGAGATCCCGAACGCCGAAACCATGAAGCAGACCGAAAGTCATGCGGTGAAAATTGTGGTGGAAGCGGCTCGTCGCCTGATCTAGCCCTCTCTTCTCAAATCAAAGGCCGACGCGTTCGGCCTTTATTTTTTGCGTAGCGCCTCGCAGGAAAACCCTTTCAAACTGGACGTTTATACAGCACAATTCTATTTTGTGCGGGTAATACGTTGATGCAGGGGGCATTGTGGATATCTCAATCCTGATTTATGCGGTGATTGCGCTGGCGGGCGTTGCGATAGGCTGGCTGATTTCCAGCTACCAGCATGCGCAGCAGAAGGCCGATCAACTGGCGGAGCGCGAAGAGATCGTCGCCGAGCTCAGCGCGGTAAAGCAACAGCTTGCGCTAAGTGACCACTGGCGCGACGAGTGCGAGCTGCTCAATAACGAACTGCGCAACCTGCGTGATATCAACACGTCGCTGGAGGCCGATCTCCGCGAAGTGACTACCCGCCTCGAATCCACGCAGCTGCATGCGGAAGACAAAATCCGTCAGATGATTAACAGCGAGCAGCGCCTCAGCGAGCAGTTTGAGAATCTCGCCAACCGCATTTTCGAACACAGCAACCGCCGCGTTGACGAACAGAATCGCCAGAGTCTGAACAGCCTGCTGACGCCGCTGCGTGAACAGCTGGACGGTTTTCGCCGTCAGGTGCAGGACAGCTTTGGACAGGAAGCACGCGAGCGGCACACGCTGGCGCACGAGATTCGTAATCTTCAGCAGTTGAATGCGCAAATGGCGCAGGAGGCGGTCAACCTCACTCGGGCGCTGAAAGGGGATAACAAAACCCAGGGTAACTGGGGAGAAGTAGTGCTCACCCGCGTGCTGGAGGCCTCTGGCCTGCGCGAGGGGTATGAATACGAAACGCAGGTGAGTATCGAAAACGATGCCCGCTCGCGGATGCAGCCAGACGTCATTGTGCGTCTGCCGCAGGGGAAAGATGTGGTGATCGACGCCAAAATGACGCTGGTGGCGTATGAGCGTTACTTTAATGCGGAAGACGACTACACGCGCGAGTCGGCGCTGCAGGAGCATATTGCCTCCGTGCGTAACCATATCCGACTGCTGGGCAGAAAAGATTATCAGCAGCTTCCGGGGCTGCGCTCGCTGGACTATGTGCTGATGTTTATCCCGGTCGAACCGGCGTTCCTGCTGGCCCTCGACAGACAGCCCGAACTGATCACCGAAGCGCTCAAAAATAATATTATGCTGGTCAGCCCCACCACCCTGCTGGTGGCATTACGTACCATTGCTAACCTGTGGCGCTATGAGCACCAGAGCCGCAATGCACAGAAGATTGCCGAGCGTGCCAGCAAGCTGTACGACAAAATGCGCCTCTTCGTGGACGATATGTCCTCAGTCGGGCAAAGCCTGGACCGTGCGCAGGATAACTACCGTCAGGCGATGAAAAAACTCGCTTCCGGGCGGGGCAACCTGCTTGCTCAGGCTGAAGCATTCCGCGGCCTGGGGGTGGAGGTCAAACGCGAGATTAATCCGGAACTGGTGGAGCAGGCCACGGCGCAAGACGAAGAGTTCCGTCTGCGTGAAGGCGCAGATGAACAAAAGACACCCAGCGAAGACAACGAGTTAACGACGGATTTATCGTCTGACGAGCCGCCGACACGTTTCTATCACGGCGGTTGAATCGTAGGGCAAACGCGCCCAATCTGTTACACTTCACGAACATTTGACTGATTAGCAGGCTCTGAGATGGTTGACGATTCACAAGACACGACGCACTTTGGCTTTCAGACTGTCGCCAAAGCGCAGAAAGCTGACATGGTGGCCCACGTATTTCATTCCGTGGCGGCGAAGTACGATGTGATGAATGACTTGATGTCGTTCGGCATTCATCGCTTGTGGAAACGCTTCACCATTGACTGCAGCGGTGTGCGCCGTGGACAAACCGTGCTGGATTTAGCCGGTGGAACAGGCGATCTGACGGCGAAGTTTTCCCGTCTGGTGGGTGAAACCGGCCGCGTTGTTCTGGCCGATATTAATGACTCCATGCTGAAAATGGGACGCGAAAAGTTGCGTAACATCGGCGTGGTGGGCAATGTGGAATACGTGCAGGCAAACGCCGAAGCGCTGCCATTCCCGGACAATACCTTTGACTGCATCACGATCTCCTTCGGCCTGCGTAACGTCACCGACAAAGAAAAAGCGCTGCGATCCATGTACCGTGTACTGAAGCCGGGTGGACGTCTGTTGGTGCTCGAGTTCTCTAAACCGATCATTGAGCCGCTGAGCAAAGCCTACGACGCCTATTCCTTCCACGTGCTGCCGCGTATCGGTGAACTGGTGGCGAACGACGCGGAGAGCTACCGCTATCTGGCGGAGTCCATTCGCATGCACCCGGATCAGGACACCCTAAAAGCCATGATGCAGAATGCGGAATTTGAGAACGTTGAATACTTCAACATGACGGCGGGTGTCGTTGCGCTGCATCGCGGTTACAAATTCTGAGTGGAGGTGTCCCGTGCCCTTTAAACCCTTAGTCACCGCAGGCATCGAGAATGTGCTCAATGCCTTCCTGTATCGCGCGCCGGCGCTAAAAGCTGCACGTCAGCGACTTAACGGGAAGGTCCTGCGCATTGTATTAAAAGAGTTCTCAACGCCGCTCGTGCTGGTCTTCAGCGAACGCCAGCTCGATGTTCTGGGTGAGTGGGAAGGCGAGGCGGATTGCTCGGTCATTACCCATATGAGCGTGCTGCCAAAACTGCGCGATCGCCAGCAATTGACGGCGCTTATCCGCAGCGGTGAGCTGGAAGTGGAGGGCGACATCCAGGTCGTACAAAACTTCGTTGCGCTCAGCGATCTGGCGGAGTTTGACCCGGCAGAACTGCTCGCGCCTTTTATTGGTGACATCGCCGCTGAAGGGATCGGGAAAGCTATTCATGGCGGCACGGCGTTCTTGCGCAAAAATCTGCAACGGCAGCAGCGCTATGCCGCAGAAGTCCTGACTGAAGAGTGGCGCATGGCCCCCGGTCCGCTGGAAGTGGCATGGTTTGCGGAAGAAACCGCTGCTGTTGAACGTGCGGTTGATGCATTAACCAAACGGCTGGAAAAACTGGAGGGCAAATGACGCCTGGTGAAATTCGGCGCCTCTATTTTATCGTCCACACCTTTTTGAGTTACGGGCTCGATGAGCTTATCCCCAAAATGCGTATCACGCTGCCGCTTAGAATCTGGCGGCGGATGTTGTTCTGGATGCCTAATCGTCATAAAGGTCAGCCGCTGGGTGAACGTCTGCGTCTGGCGCTGCAGGAGCTTGGCCCGGTATGGATTAAGTTCGGACAGATGCTCTCAACCCGCCGCGATCTCTTCCCGCCTCATATTGCCGATGAACTGGCAATGCTGCAGGACCGTGTTGCCCCGTTTGACGGAGTGAGGGCAAAGAAACAGATCGAAGAGGCAATGGGTAATCTTCCCGTTGAAACCTGGTTTGACGATTTCGAAATAGCCCCGCTGGCGTCGGCGTCTATTGCTCAGGTGCATACCGCGCGTCTGAAAGAGAACGGCAAAGAGGTGGTGATCAAGGTGATCCGCCCGGATATCCTGCCGGTCATCAAAGCTGACATGAAGCTTATTTATCGTCTGGCGCGCTGGGTACCACGTTTGTTACCTGATGGCCGTCGTCTGCGTCCGATGGAAGTGGTGCGGGAATACGAAAAAACGCTGATTGATGAGCTTAACCTGCTGCGCGAGTCAGCAAACGCCATTCAGCTGCGTCGTAACTTTGAAAACAGCCCGATGCTTTATGTGCCTGAGGTCTATTCAGACTACTGCAGTCAGAACATGATGGTCATGGAGCGCATCTACGGTATTCCGGTTTCGGATGTGGCGGCGCTGGAGAAGCAGGGAACGAACATGAAGCTGCTGGCCGAACGTGGCGTTCAGGTCTTCTTTACTCAGGTGTTCCGCGACAGCTTTTTCCATGCGGATATGCACCCGGGCAATATTTTTGTGAGCTACGAGCATCCTGAGGATCCGAAGTATATCGGTATCGACTGCGGGATTGTGGGGTCGCTGAATAAAGAAGATAAGCGTTATCTGGCCGAGAACTTTATCGCGTTCTTTAACCGTGACTACCGTAAGGTGGCCGAGCTGCACGTTGACTCCGGCTGGGTTCCGCCGGACACCAACGTCGAAGAGTTTGAGTTTGCTATTCGTACCGTCTGCGAGCCGATTTTTGAAAAGCCGCTGGCAGAAATCTCCTTCGGGCACGTGCTGTTAAACCTGTTTAATACGGCTCGCCGCTTTAATATGGAAGTTCAGCCGCAATTAGTTTTACTTCAGAAAACATTACTTTACGTTGAGGGTGTAGGTCGCCAACTCTATCCTCAGTTAGACTTGTGGAAGACGGCTAAACCGTTCCTGGAATCCTGGATTAAGGATCAGGTAGGTTTTCCAGCGCTGGTGCGCTCATTGAAAGAGAAAGGCCCGTTCTGGATTGAAAAAATGCCCGAAATTCCTGAACTGGTTTACGACAGTTTGCGTCAGAGCAAGAACCTTCAGCACAGCATGGATAAAATCGCCCGCGAGCTTCAGTCCAGTCGCGTGCGCCAGGGGCAATCACGCTATCTCTTTGGGATTGGCGCAACGCTGCTGTTGAGCGGTACGTTGCTGCTAATCAATCGTCCGGACTGGCAGATGATGCCCGCCTGGCTGATGGCTGGCGGGGTTGTTGTCTGGCTAGCCGGATGGAGAAAAACGCGCTGAGTTTGCGTCGCCATCGACGGGTCGCATACGTATAATGCGACTTGACCAATTAATCATCTATTCCTGAGGAATTTGTATGGGTGGTATCAGTATCTGGCAATTAGTCATTATTGCCGTCATCGTCGTGCTGCTGTTTGGCACTAAAAAGCTCGGTTCTATCGGTTCCGATCTGGGCGCGTCTATCAAAGGCTTCAAGAAAGCAATGAGCGATGATGAGAACAAGCAGGATAAAGCCAGCCAGGATGCTGATTTTACTGCGAAATCCATCTCCGATAAGCAAGAAGAAGCCAAAAAAGAAGACGCCAAAAGCCACGATAAAGAGCAGGTGTAAGTCGTGTTCGACATTGGTTTTAGTGAGCTGCTGCTGGTCTTTGTGATTGGCCTGATCGTGCTGGGTCCGCAGCGTCTGCCCGTGGCGGTGAAAACCGTTGTGGGCTGGGTGCGTGCGCTGAGATCGCTGGCATCGACCGTTCAGAATGAACTGGCACAGGAACTTAAGCTCCAGGAGTTTCAGGAAAGCCTGAAAAAGGTCGAGAAGGCGAGCATGGATAACCTGACGCCGGAACTGAAAGCCTCAATGGATGAACTGCGCGAAGCGGCGGAATCCATGAAGCGCTCTTACAGCGTTAACGATCCTGAAAAAGCGAGCGATGAAGCGAACACCATTCATAACCCGGTGGTGAAGGACAGCGAAGCGCAACGTGAGGGCGTGACGCCAGCGAGTGCTGAGCACCAGGCCGCCGCGCCAGAACAGACGCCGCAGGAAACCGAAGTGAAAAAACAGGCGCAGCCGGAAGACCCCACGATAAAAGTGGCGGAAGCGAAACCCGTCGCGCCTGTTTCCGAATCATCCCCCTCGTCGAGTGATAAAGCGTAACCATGGCAGTAGATGATACTCAACCGCTTATTACGCACCTTATTGAGCTGCGTAAGCGCCTGTTAAACTGCATTATTGCGGTTCTGGTGATATTCCTGTGCCTGGTCTATTTCGCCAACGATATCTATCAGGTGGTCTCTGCACCGCTGATTAAGCAGATGCCGCTGGGGGCAACGATGATTGCAACAGATGTTGCCTCACCGTTCTTTACCCCTATTAAGCTCACCTTTTGGGTGTCGTTGATTGCGTCTGCACCCGTCATCCTTTATCAGGTATGGGCGTTTGTGGCACCAGCGCTGTATAAACATGAACGTAAACTGGTGATCCCGCTGCTGGTCTCCAGCTCGTTGCTGTTCTATATCGGTATGGCGTTTGCCTACTTCGTTGTCTTCCCGCTGGCCTTTGGCTTCCTGACGCACACCGCGCCGGAAGGGGTGCAGGTGTCGACAGATATCGCCAGCTATCTCAGCTTCGTCATGGCGCTGTTTATGGCGTTTGGCGTGGCATTTGAAGTGCCGGTCGCCATTGTGCTGCTTTGCTGGGTTGGGGTAACGACCCCTGAAGACCTGCGTAAAAAGCGTCCGTATATCCTGGTAGGTGCATTTGTGGTCGGCATGCTGCTCACGCCGCCGGATGTTTTCTCGCAGACGTTACTGGCCATACCGATGTATTGCCTCTTTGAGGTTGGCGTATTCTTCTCGCGTTTCTACGTGGGTAAAGGACGCCGATCGGACGATGTAGACGATGCGTCTGAAAAGACCACTGAAGAGTAAAACCAGCCGCCCGTCAGGGCGGTTGTTATATGGGGATTCGCATGTTTGATATCGGACTCAACCTGACCAGCTCGCAGTTTGCAAAAGATCGCGATGACGTTGTTGCGCGTGCTTTTGACGCCGGCGTTAAAGGACTCCTGCTGACCGGAACTAACCTTCATGAGAGCGAGCAGGCGCAGCTTCTGGCGCAACGTTATTAACACTGCTGGTCAACCGCAGGCATCCACCCTCATGACAGTAGCCAGTGGACCGAGGAGAGCGCACAAATCCTTTACAGGCTGGCGAAAACCGCTGAGGTGGTGGCCATTGGCGAGTGTGGGCTCGATTTTAACCGCAACTTCTCCACGCCTGACGAACAGGAAAAGGCATTCACTGCCCAGCTTGCTCTGGCGGCAGAGCTTGAAATGCCCGTCTTTATGCATTGCCGCGACGCGCACGAACGTTTTCTCGCGCTTCTGGATCCCTGGCTGGATAAACTCCCCGGCGCGGTGCTGCACTGCTTCACCGGTTCAAGGCAGGAGGCGCAGGAGTGCCTGGCGCGCGGGCTGTTTCTCGGCATTACCGGCTGGGTTTGTGATGAGCGCCGCGGGCTTGAGCTACGCGAGCTGTTACCGTTGATTCCGGCCGACCGTTTGCTTATTGAGACCGATGCGCCTTATCTGCTGCCGAGAGATATGACGCCCAAACCGTCATCGCGGCGAAATGAGCCTGCATACCTGGGGCACATTGTTGAGCGCGTGGCGCGATGGCGTGGAGACGATCCGCACTGGCTTTCTGCGCAGACGGATGACAACGTGCGCCATCTCTTCAGGATCAGTTTTTAAACTTTACGGAAGTCGGTATTTTTGACGCTCTGCAACACCTGCTTGTTCAGCAGGTTGAGCAACAACATGGAGCGTGCTTCACCGTCCGGCTCGGCGAAAATCGCCTGCAGGCCTTCGAATGCACCTTCCGTAATGACGACGTTATCACCCGCGTAAGGGGTTTCCGGGTCGGTGATCCCTTCGGGCTGTTGATACACCGAAAGCTGATGAATGACCGTCGACGGAACGGTGGCCGGGTGGGCGCCAAAACGAACGAAGTGGCTGACGCCGCGCGTTGCGCTGATGGTGGTGGTGTGGATCACCTCAGGGTCGAACTCCACGAACAGGTAGTTCGGGAATAACGGCTCACTGACGGTTGTGCGCTTCCCGCGCTGCATTTTTTCAAGCGTGATCACGGGTGTCAGACAATTTACAGACTGACGTTCAAGATGTTCCTGCGCGCGCTGAAGTTGCCCGCGTTTGCAATACAGTAAATACCAGGCCTGCATAATCACTCTTTCCCTTAGTTCGGGGCGCAAGCATATCAAAACCCTGGAGGGATCGCTAAGTTGATTATAATGGGTGAACCTGGAACAGAACGCATAAGTTCACGCTAATTTAACAAAATTACAGCATCAAGCAGGCTTACGCCGTATAATGAAGCGCTTACAGAGAGGCCATGACTAACTGCATGAAATACCACGATCTCCGCGACTTCCTGACGCTGCTGGAAAAGCAGGGCGAACTCAAACGCATTACACTTCCTGTTGATCCTTATCTGGAAATGACAGAAATTGCTGACCGCACCCTGCGTGCCGGTGGCCCCGCGTTACTCTTTGAAAATCCGAAAGGTTACTCCATGCCGGTGCTGTGCAACCTGTTTGGTACACCGCGTCGTGTCGCATTGGGGATGGGGCAGGAAGACGTTACCGCGTTGCGTGAAGTGGGTAAGCTGCTGGCATTTCTGAAAGAGCCAGAGCCACCGAAAGGCTTCCGCGATCTGTTCGACAAGCTGCCGCAGTTTAAGCAGGTGCTGAACATGCCAACCAAACGCCTGCGCGGTGCGCCGTGCCAGCAAAAAGTGCTGGAAGGCGATGCGGTTGATTTGACCAAAATTCCCATTATGCAGTGCTGGCCTGAAGATGCTGCGCCGCTGATCACCTGGGGTTTGACCGTCACGCGCGGTCCGCATAAAGAACGGCAAAATCTGGGTATTTACCGCCAGCAGTTGATTGGTAAGAATAAGCTCATCATGCGCTGGCTGTCGCATCGCGGCGGCGCGCTGGATTTCCAGGAGTGGTGCGCTGCGCATCCGGGTGAACGTTTCCCGGTCTCTGTCGCCTTAGGCGCTGACCCGGCCACTATTCTGGGAGCCGTTACACCCGTGCCGGATACGCTCTCTGAATATGCGTTTGCCGGCCTGCTGCGCGGGACAAAAACCGAAGTCGTGAAGTGTATTTCGAACGATCTCGAAGTTCCGGCCAGTGCGGAAATTGTGCTGGAAGGTTACCTTGAGCAGGGCGAACTGGCACCGGAAGGCCCTTACGGCGACCACACCGGTTATTACAACGAAGTGGATAACTTCCCGGTGTTTACCGTTACGCACATTACGCAGCGTGAAGATGCGATTTATCACTCTACCTACACCGGGCGTCCACCGGATGAACCCGCAGTACTGGGGGTGGCGCTGAATGAAGTGTTTGTGCCGATCCTGCAAAAGCAGTTCCCGGAAATCGTTGATTTTTACCTGCCCCCTGAAGGGTGCTCGTATCGCCTGGCGGTAGTGACGATGAAGAAGCAGTATCCCGGTCATGCGAAACGCGTGATGATGGGCGTCTGGTCTTTCCTGCGCCAGTTTATGTATACCAAATTTGTTATTGTCTGCGATGATGACGTTAACGCTCGCGACTGGAATGACGTCATTTGGGCGATTACCACGCGAATGGACCCGGCGCGCGATACGGTGTTAGTCGAGAACACGCCGATAGATTACCTGGACTTTGCCTCGCCGGTTTCCGGTCTTGGCTCAAAAATGGGACTGGATGCCACAAATAAATGGCCTGGCGAAACCGACCGTGAATGGGGTCGCCCGATCAAAAAAGATCCTGCCGTGACCGCGCGTATTGACGCGATCTGGGATGAACTGGCCATAATGAATAACGGTAAACCTGAAACAGGCCGTTAAGCCCTATAGACTTCACGACAGAGAGAGCGAATGACAACCTTAAGCTGTAAAGTGACCTCGGTAGATGCCATCACCGACACCGTATATCGCGTCCGTTTAGTGCCAGAAGCGGCATTCTCTTTCCGCGCTGGTCAGTACTTAATGGTAGTGATGGATGAGCGTGATAAGCGTCCTTTCTCTATGGCCTCTACGCCAGCAGAGAAAGAATTTATTGAGCTGCATATTGGTGCGTCTGAGCTTAACCTGTACGCGATGGCCGTTATGGACCGCATCCTGAAAGAACGTGAGATTGTGGTCGACATCCCTCACGGCGAAGCGTGGCTGCGCGATGACGAAGATCGTCCGCTGATCCTCATCGCTGGCGGTACGGGATTCTCTTATGTGCGCTCTATTCTGTTGACCGCTCTGGCACGTAACCCGGACCGTGACATCACCATTTACTGGGGTGGCCGCGAAGAGAAGCATCTATATGACCTGTCTGAGCTGGAAGCGCTGAGCGTAACCCATCCTAACCTGCGCATTGAGCCGGTGGTTGAGCAGCCGGAAGAGGGCTGGCGTGGGCGTAGCGGTACCGTGCTGACGGCGGTATTGCAGGATCACGGCACGCTGGCAGGACACGATATCTATATCGCAGGTCGTTTCGAGATGGCGAAAATCGCCCGGGACCTGTTCTGTAACGAACGTGACGCGCGTGAAGATCGCCTGTTTGGCGATGCGTTTGCCTTCATTTAAATAAAAAACCCGCCCCTGACAGGCGGGAAGAACGGCAACTAAACTCTCTCTCTTCGCCAATGACGCCATAACTGCGTTGGCTGCGCTCGTTCACCCGAATCACTTACTTGAGTAAGCTCATCGGGATTCGCTCGCTTGCCGCCTTGTTCTGACGTCATTGGCTTTGAGATACTTTTCCTGATTTACACTCTCTCAAACACCGTCGCGATACCCTGACCCAACCCGATGCACATTGTTGCCAGTCCGAACTGGGCATCTTTGCGCTCCATCAGATTAATCAGCGTCGTGCTGATACGCGCCCCGGAGCAACCGAGTGGGTGACCGAGGGCGATCGCGCCGCCGTTGAGGTTAATTTTCTCGTCGATCTGTTCCATCAGCCCCAGATCTTTAATGCACGGCAGGATCTGCGCGGCGAAGGCTTCGTTCATCTCGAACAGATCGATGTCGCTGGCGGTTAGTCCCGCTTTTTTCAGCGCCAGCTTTGAGGCCGGAACCGGGCCGTAACCCATGATTGAAGGATCGCAGCCCACGACAGCCATCGAACGTACCCGAGCGCGTGGGGTTAACCCCAGCTCACGGGCGCGGCTTTCGCTCATCACCAGCATCGCCGCTGCTCCGTCGGACAGCGCCGACGAGGTACCTGCCGTGACCGTACCGGTGACCGGATCAAATGCCGGACGCAACGTAGAAAGTGCTTCCACCGTTGTTTCCGGGCGGATCACTTCGTCGTAGCTGAACTGCTTCAGAACGCCGTCCGCATCGTGACCGCCGGTAGGGATGATCTCGTTTTTAAATGCGCTGGACTGCGTGGCAGCCCAGGCGCGGGCATGGGAACGTGCGGCAAACGCATCCTGCATTTCACGGCTGATGCCGTGCAGGCGGGAGAGCATCTCCGCGGTGAGACCCATCATTCCCGCAGCTTTTGCCACGTTACGGCTCATCCCCGGATGGAAATCGACGCCGTGGCTCATCGGGACGTGCCCCATATGCTCCACACCGCCCACCAGGCAGGCCTGAGCATCGCCGGTCATGATCATACGTGCCGCATCGTGCAGCGCCTGCATGGACGAACCGCACAGACGGTTAACGGTGACGGCCGGAACCGAATGCGGGATCTCCGCCAGCAGTGACGCATTACGCGCGATATTGAAGCCCTGCTCCAGGGTCTGCTGCACGCAGCCCCAGTAGATATCGTCGAGCGCGGCGGGGTCCAACGCCGGATTACGCGCCAGCAGGCTACGCATCAGGTGTGCGGAGAGGTCTTCCGCGCGCACGTTACGGAATGCGCCGCCTTTTGAACGGCCCATCGGGGTGCGAATCGCATCAACAATGACAACCTTTTCCATTGTGACTCCTTAAGCCGTTTTCAGCTCGCCAACCGGACGGGCTGGCTCAACTGCTGGGTAATAGGGTTCGTTATGGCGCGCTTTGTTGCGCAGCCCTTCAGGCACTTCATAGAGCGGGCCGAGGTGCTGATACTGCTGAGCCATATCGAGATAGCGGGCGCTGCCGATGGTGTCCAGCCAGCGGAATGCGCCACCGTGGAACGGAGGGAAGCCCAGGCCGTATACCAGCGCCATATCCGCTTCGGCCGGGCTGGCGATAATGCCTTCTTCCAGACAACGCACCACTTCGTTGATCATCGGGATCATCATGCGGGCGATGATCTCATCGTCGGTGAAGTCACGTTTTGACTGGCATACGTCGGCCAGCAGGCCATCCACCGCCGCATCCTCTTCTTTCTTCGGTTTGCCTTTGCTGTCTTCTTTATAGCGCCAGAAGCCCAGGCCGTTTTTCTGACCGAAGCGGTTAGCGTCGAACAGGGCGTCAATCGCGTCGCGATAATCTTTCTGCATGCGCTGCGGGAAGCCCGCCGCCATCACCGCCTGGGCGTGATGGGCGGTATCAATACCGACCACGTCCAGCAGATACGCCGGGCCCATCGGCCAGCCGAACTGTTTTTCCATCACTTTGTCGATTTTGCGGAAGTCTGCCCCGTCGCGCAGCAGCTGGCTGAAACCGGCGAAGTAAGGGAACAGTACGCGGTTGACGAAGAAGCCCGGGCAGTCGTTAACAACGATCGGCGTTTTGCCCATCTTGCTTGCCCACGCCACCACTTTGGCGATGGTTTCGTCAGAGGTTTTTTCCCCTCGGATCACTTCGACCAGCGGCATACGGTGTACCGGGTTGAAGAAGTGCATTCCGCAGAAGTTTTCCGGACGCTTCAGTACGCTCGCCAGTTCGCTAATCGGAATAGTCGAGGTATTAGAGGCCAGTACGGTATCCGGACGAACTTTGTCTTCCGTTTCCGCCAGCACCGCTTTTTTGACTTTCGGGTTCTCTACGACCGCCTCAACGACCACGTCCACACGATCAAAACCGCTGTATTCCAGCACAGGCTGAATGGTGGAGATCACGCCCGCGAGCTTCAGCCCGTCAATTTTGCCGCGCTCTAGCTGTTTATTCAGCAGCTTGGCCGCTTCGGTCATGCCCAGCGTCAGGGATTTTTCGTTAATGTCTTTCATCACTACCGGCACGCCTTTCCAGGCTGACTGGTAGGCGATGCCGCCACCCATAATGCCCGCCCCGAGTACCGCCGCGTGTTTTGGGGTCTCAACGTTTTTGGTCAGCTGTTTAGCTTTGCCTTTCACGAACTGATCGTTCAGGAAGATGCCAACCAGCGCGCGGGCTTCGTTGGTGTGCGCCAGCGGGACGAAGCTCTGATTTTCCAGTTTCAGGGCTTCGTCACGGCCCAGACGGGCGGCCGCTTCAATGGTTTTCACTGCCGTGATCGGCGCCGGGTAGTGTTTACCCGCCGTCTGCATCACCATGCCTTTGGCGATGGTGAAGCTCATGGTGGCTTCTATCTTGCTGAGTTTTAACGGCTCAAGCTTCGGCTGGCGTTTGGCTTTCCAGTCGAGATCGCCATTAATGGCCTGACGCAGAATAGCCAGAGCGCCTTCAACCAGTTTTTCTGGCTTGACCACGCCGTCCACCAGGCCGATTTTCTGCGCCTGTTCCGCGCCGACATCTTTACCGGCTGCGATGATCTCCAGCGCGCTGTCAGCACCCAGCATGCGCGGCATACGGACGGATCCGCCAAAGCCCGGCATGATCCCCAGTTTGGTTTCCGGCAGGCCGATACGCAGATCCGGCGTGGCCAGACGGTAGTCGGTTGCCAGCACGCATTCGCAGCCACCGCCTAATGCGTAACCATTAACGGCGGAAATAGTCGGAACAGGCAGGTCTTCCAGACGGTTAAAGACGCTGTTAGCAAAGTGCAGCCACTGGCTCAACTGTTCTTCAGGCACCTGGAACAGGGAAAGGAATTCGGTGATATCGGCACCGACAATAAAGGCTGCTTTGTTTGAGCGCAGCAGCAGCCCTTTTAATTCAGCTTGTTTTTCAAGTACTTCCAACGCCTGGCCAAGACTGGCCACCGTCGCGGTATCAAGCTTGTTCACTGAGCCGGGGGCATCGAACACCAGTTCGGCAATGCCATCTTCCAGCCAGTTGAGGTACAGGGTGTCGCCTTTGTAGAGCATGTCAGTCTCCTGAATCCAGCAATTGGATCTGGTCATACCAGATGAAACGGAGTGTGGGATTTGTGTTAATAAAATGCAAATTACTCATTAAGAAATTGCTGCATTGATCACGGTCGGTGGAAATCACGCAGCCGGAGTGAGGTGTGCTAAGATGCGATGACTTGAGGTCAAAAAAACGAAAGGAAGAATGATGGACTCACTGGCTTCGCTTTATAAAAATCATATCGTTACCCTACAGGAACGTACCCGCGATGTACTGGCCCGCTTCAAACTGGATGCCCTGCTTATCCATTCCGGCGAGCTGATAAACACATTTCTTGATGACCATGCCTATCCGTTCAAGGTTAACCCGCAGTTTAAAGCCTGGGTGCCTGTTACTCAGGTTCCTAACTGCTGGTTGCTGGTGGATGGCGTGAACAAGCCGAAACTGTGGTTCTACCTGCCGGTCGATTACTGGCACAACGTGGAACCGCTGCCGACCTCTTTCTGGACGGAAGAAATTGATGTGATTGCGCTGCCAAAAGCGGACGGCATTGGCAGCCAGCTACCTGCTGCACGCGGCAATATCGCCTATATTGGCCCGGTTCCGGAGCGTGCATTGGGTCTGGATATTCCCGCGGACAAACTCAACCCGAAAGGGGTGCTCGACTTCCTGCATTACTACCGCGCGTACAAAACCGATTACGAACTTTATTGCATGCGTGAAGCGCAAAAAACGGCGGTGAATGGCCATCGTGCCGCGCACGAGGCGTTCCAGTCCGGCATGAGCGAATTCGATATCAACCAGGCGTACCTGACCGCGACCGGCCACCGTGATACCGACGTGCCATACAGCAATATTGTCGCGCTGAATGAGCATGCTTCTGTTCTTCACTACACCAAACTGGACCATCAGGTTCCGTCGGAAATGCGCAGCTTCCTGCTTGATGCCGGCGCTGAGTACAACGGTTATGCGGCTGACCTGACCCGTACCTGGGCGGCTAATGCTGACACCGATTTCGCGCAGCTGATTAAAGACGTGAACGATGAGCAACTGGCGCTTATTGGTACCATGAAAGCCGGTACCAGCTACGTGGATTATCACGTTCAGTTCCATCAGCGCATCGCGAAGCTGCTGCGTAAGCATCAGATTGTGAAAGACATGAGCGAAGAGGCAATGGTCGAGAACGATCTCACCGGGCCATTCATGCCGCACGGTATTGGTCACCCGCTGGGCCTGCAGGTTCACGACGTCGCTGGCTTTATGCAGGATGATACCGGTACGCATCTTGCGGCACCGTCTAAATATCCTTACCTGCGCTGCACCCGTATTCTTGAGCCGCGTATGGTGTTGACGATTGAACCGGGGATCTACTTTATTGAATCCCTGCTGGCGCCATGGCGTGAAGGTCAGTTCAGCAAACACTTCAACTGGGAAAAAATTGACGCACTGAAACCGTTTGGCGGTATTCGTATCGAAGATAACGTGGTGATTCACGAGAACGGTATCGAGAATATGACGCGAGACCTGAAGCTGGCCTGATGGAAAGCTGGCTGATACCGGCTGAACCGGTCACCTTTGTTGAGGAAATCAAGAAAAGCCGCTTTATTACGCTGCTGGCACACACCGACGGCGTTGAAGCGGCAAAGGCATTTGTTGAGTCTGTCCGGGCTGAGCATCCTGACGCACGTCACCACTGTGTGGCGTGGGTGGCAGGGCCCCCGGACGATTCGCAACAGCTTGGCTTTTCCGATGACGGTGAACCCGCGGGAACCGCCGGTAAACCCATGCTCTCGCAGCTGATGGGCAGCGGCGTGGGTGAAATTACCGCCGTGGTGGTGCGTTACTACGGCGGCATCTTGTTAGGCACGGGCGGGCTGGTGAAAGCCTATGGCGGTGGCGTTCAGCAGGCACTGAATATATTGACGACCACCCGCAAAACGCCGCTCACCGAATATACTCTATTGTGCTATTACGCCCAATTATCCGGCATCGAAGCGTTGCTGAAACAGTTTAATGGCGTTATCGCGCACAGTGACTTTCAGGCGATGGTGCAATTACGCGTGGCGCTTCCTCAGGCGGAGCTGGCTGCTTTTTCAGCAAAACTGGCAGATTTTAGTCGCGGTTCGTTGCAATTACTGCCGATTGAAGAATAATCCCCACCTCACTTTTTTGAATACCAAAGGAAGCGGCAGAGATGCATTTTCGTGCCATAACCCGAATCGTTGGACTGCTGGTCATACTTTTTTCCGGGACGATGATTCTCCCAGGACTGGTGGCGCTTATCTACCGGGACGGCGCGGGGCGGGCATTTACCCAGACCTTTTTTGTCGCACTGGCAATTGGCTCGCTGCTGTGGTGGCCGAATCGTCGTCAGAAAGGTGAGCTGAAATCCCGCGAAGGCTTTCTGATCGTGGTGCTGTTCTGGACGGTGCTGGGGAGCGTGGGTTCGCTGCCCTTTATCTTCTCCGAGCAACCTAACCTGAGCATCACGGATGCCTTTTTTGAATCGTTCTCGGGGTTAACGACCACCGGGGCGACGACGCTGGTGGGTCTGGATTCATTACCCCACGCCATCCTCTTTTATCGCCAGATGCTGCAGTGGTTCGGCGGTATGGGGATCATCGTCCTGGCGGTAGCTATTCTGCCCATTCTGGGCGTCGGTGGGATGCAGTTGTACAGGGCTGAAATGCCCGGGCCGCTGAAAGATAACAAGATGCGCCCGCGTATTGCCGAGACGGCGAAAACCCTGTGGCTGATTTATGTCCTGCTGACGGTGGCCTGTGCGCTGGCGCTCTGGTTTGCCGGGATGCCTGCTTTTGATGCCATCGGACACAGCTTTGCGACAATCGCTATCGGCGGGTTCTCCACCCACGATGCCAGCGTAGGCTACTTCGATAGCCCAACGATCAACACCATCATTGCGATTTTCCTGCTGATTTCTGGCTGTAACTATGGCCTGCACTTCTCTTTACTGAGCGGGCGAAGCCTGAAGGTGTACTGGCGCGACCCTGAGTTCCGCATGTTTATTGGTGTCCAGCTTACGCTGGTCGTCATCTGTACCCTGGTGCTGTGGTTCCATGATGTTTACAACTCCGCGCTGACGACCCTAAACCAGGCGTTCTTCCAGGTGGTATCAATGGCGACGACGGCCGGATTTACCACGGACAGTATTGCGCGCTGGCCGCTGTTCCTGCCGGTACTCCTGCTGTGCTCTGCGTTTATTGGTGGCTGCGCCGGGTCGACGGGCGGTGGCCTGAAGGTGATTCGTATTCTGCTGCTGTTCAAGCAGGGCAACCGTGAGCTGAAACGACTGGTCCACCCGAACGCGGTCTACAGCATTAAACTGGGGAACCGCGCGCTGCCGGAACGTATTCTCGAAGCCGTATGGGGCTTTTTCTCGGCGTATGCGCTGGTCTTTATCGTCAGTATGCTGGCGATCATCGCGACGGGGGTGGATGATTTCTCCGCCTTTGCGTCCGTCGTCGCAACATTGAATAACCTCGGGCCAGGCCTGGGGGTCGTGGCGGATAACTTTGCCAGTATGAACCCGGTCGCGAAATGGATCCTCATTGCCAATATGCTGTTTGGTCGTCTTGAGGTCTTTACGCTGCTGGTGCTCTTCACCCCAACATTCTGGCGCGAATAAGGAGCCGTTGATGAAAACACTGATTCTTTTCTCTACGCGAGACGGACAAACTCGTGAGATTGCCGCGTATCTGGCGTCGGAATTAAAAGAACTGGGTATTTACTCGGATGTGGTGAACCTGAATCGCGCGGAGCAGATCACCTGGCAGGAGTACGATCGCGTGGTGATTGGCGCCTCTATTCGTTACGGGCATTTCCATCCAGCGCTGGTTCGCTTTGTGAAAAAGCACACGGCGGTGCTCAACAAATTGCCCGGCGCGTTTTACTCGGTCAATCTGGTTGCGCGTAAAGCCGAGAAGCGTACGCCGCAGACCAACAGCTATACGCGCAAGTTTTTACTCAGCTCACCGTGGCAGCCAGCCCTGTGCGCGGTTTTTGCTGGTGCGCTGCGTTATCCTCGATACCGTTGGTATGACCGTTTCATGATCCGCCTGATTATGAAAATGACCGGTGGTGAAACCGATACCCGCAAAGAAGTGGTTTATACCGACTGGTCGCAGGTGGCCAGTTTTGCGCGGGAAATCGCACATTTAACGGACGATTCGCGCCTTAAATAAGCGTTAAGTTTGAAAAGTGAGCGAACGAAAAGTTTTTTGTATTTTGTGCTTGTCACTGTGAAATAACTCCCTATAATGCGCCTCCACTGACACGGAACAACGGCACACACGCCGCCGGGTCAGCAGAGAAAAGCAAAATAAACGCTTGACTCTGAAGCGGGAAAGTGTAATATGCACACCCCGCGCCGCAGCGAAAACGAAGCGGCACTGCTCTTTAACAATTTATCAGACAATCTGTGTGGGCACTCAAAGTGACATGGATTCTTAACGTCCTCGGACGAAAAATGAATACCAAGTCTCTGAGTGAACATACGTAATTCATTACGAAGTTTAATTCACGAGCATCAAACTTAAATTGAAGAGTTTGATCATGGCTCAGATTGAACGCTGGCGGCAGGCCTAACACATGCAAGTCGAACGGTAGCACAGAGAGCTTGCTCTCGGGTGACGAGTGGCGGACGGGTGAGTAATGTCTGGGAAACTGCCTGATGGAGGGGGATAACTACTGGAAACGGTAGCTAATACCGCATAACGTCGCAAGACCAAAGAGGGGGACCTTCGGGCCTCTTGCCATCAGATGTGCCCAGATGGGATTAGCTAGTAGGTGGGGTAACGGCTCACCTAGGCGACGATCCCTAGCTGGTCTGAGAGGATGACCAGCCACACTGGAACTGAGACACGGTCCAGACTCCTACGGGAGGCAGCAGTGGGGAATATTGCACAATGGGCGCAAGCCTGATGCAGCCATGCCGCGTGTATGAAGAAGGCCTTCGGGTTGTAAAGTACTTTCAGCGGGGAGGAAGGTGTTGTGGTTAATAACCGCAGCAATTGACGTTACCCGCAGAAGAAGCACCGGCTAACTCCGTGCCAGCAGCCGCGGTAATACGGAGGGTGCAAGCGTTAATCGGAATTACTGGGCGTAAAGCGCACGCAGGCGGTCTGTCAAGTCGGATGTGAAATCCCCGGGCTCAACCTGGGAACTGCATTCGAAACTGGCAGGCTAGAGTCTTGTAGAGGGGGGTAGAATTCCAGGTGTAGCGGTGAAATGCGTAGAGATCTGGAGGAATACCGGTGGCGAAGGCGGCCCCCTGGACAAAGACTGACGCTCAGGTGCGAAAGCGTGGGGAGCAAACAGGATTAGATACCCTGGTAGTCCACGCCGTAAACGATGTCGACTTGGAGGTTGTGCCCTTGAGGCGTGGCTTCCGGAGCTAACGCGTTAAGTCGACCGCCTGGGGAGTACGGCCGCAAGGTTAAAACTCAAATGAATTGACGGGGGCCCGCACAAGCGGTGGAGCATGTGGTTTAATTCGATGCAACGCGAAGAACCTTACCTACTCTTGACATCCAGAGAACTTAGCAGAGATGCTTTGGTGCCTTCGGGAACTCTGAGACAGGTGCTGCATGGCTGTCGTCAGCTCGTGTTGTGAAATGTTGGGTTAAGTCCCGCAACGAGCGCAACCCTTATCCTTTGTTGCCAGCGGTCCGGCCGGGAACTCAAAGGAGACTGCCAGTGATAAACTGGAGGAAGGTGGGGATGACGTCAAGTCATCATGGCCCTTACGAGTAGGGCTACACACGTGCTACAATGGCGCATACAAAGAGAAGCGACCTCGCGAGAGCAAGCGGACCTCATAAAGTGCGTCGTAGTCCGGATTGGAGTCTGCAACTCGACTCCATGAAGTCGGAATCGCTAGTAATCGTAGATCAGAATGCTACGGTGAATACGTTCCCGGGCCTTGTACACACCGCCCGTCACACCATGGGAGTGGGTTGCAAAAGAAGTAGGTAGCTTAACCTTCGGGAGGGCGCTTACCACTTTGTGATTCATGACTGGGGTGAAGTCGTAACAAGGTAACCGTAGGGGAACCTGCGGTTGGATCACCTCCTTACCTTAAAGAACCTGCCTTTGCAGTGCTCACACAGATTGTCTGATGAAAAAACAGCAGTAAAAATCTCTGCAGGCTTGTAGCTCAGGTGGTTAGAGCGCACCCCTGATAAGGGTGAGGTCGGTGGTTCAAGTCCACTCAGGCCTACCAAACTCCTTTTAAAGGATGAGCGGTACAGAGATTACAAACGATGGGGCTATAGCTCAGCTGGGAGAGCGCCTGCTTTGCACGCAGGAGGTCTGCGGTTCGATCCCGCATAGCTCCACCATCTTTTACTGCGAACACAAGAAAACTTCAGAGTGAACCTGAAAAGGTGCACTGCGAAGTTTTGCTCTTTAAAAATCTGGATCAAGCTGAAAATTGAAACGACACACAGTTAATGTGTGTTCGAGTCTCTCAAATTTTCGCAAACCGATGGTGAATCGAAAGAAACATCTTCGGGTTGTGAGGTTAAGCGACTAAGCGTACACGGTGGATGCCCTGGCAGTCAGAGGCGATGAAGGACGTGCTAATCTGCGAAATGCGCCGGCGAGGTGATATGAACCTTTGACCCGGCGATGTCCGAATGGGGAAACCCAGTGTGTTTCGACACACTATCGTTAACTGAATACATAGGTTAACGAGGCGAACCGGGGGAACTGAAACATCTAAGTACCCCGAGGAAAAGAAATCAACCGAGATTCCCCCAGTAGCGGCGAGCGAACGGGGAGCAGCCCGGAGTCTGAATCAGCTTGTGTGTTAGTGGAACGGTCTGGAAAGTCCGACGGTACAGGGTGATAGTCCCGTACACGAAAATGCACAGGTTGTGAACTCGAAGAGTAGGGCGGGACACGTGGTATCCTGTCTGAATATGGGGGGACCATCCTCCAAGGCTAAATACTCCTGACTGACCGATAGTGAACCAGTACCGTGAGGGAAAGGCGAAAAGAACCCCGGCGAGGGGAGTGAAAAAGAACCTGAAACCGTGTACGTACAAGCAGTGGGAGCCTACTTGTTAGGTGACTGCGTACCTTTTGTATAATGGGTCAGCGACTTATATTCTGTAGCAAGGTTAACCGTATAGGGGAGCCGAAGGGAAACCGAGTCTTAACTGGGCGTTAAGTTGCAGGGTATAGACCCGAAACCCGGTGATCTAGCCATGGGCAGGTTGAAGGTTGGGTAACACTAACTGGAGGACCGAACCGACTAATGTTGAAAAATTAGCGGATGACCTGTGGCTGGGGGTGAAAGGCCAATCAAACCGGGAGATAGCTGGTTCTCCCCGAAAGCTATTTAGGTAGCGCCTCGTGAACTCATCTTCGGGGGTAGAGCACTGTTTCGGCTAGGGGGCCATCCCGGCTTACCAACCCGATGCAAACTACGAATACCGAAGAATGTTATCACGGGAGACACACGGCGGGTGCTAACGTCCGTCGTGAAGAGGGAAACAACCCAGACCGCCAGCTAAGGTCCCAAAGTCATGGTTAAGTGGGAAACGATGTGGGAAGGCACAGACAGCCAGGATGTTGGCTTAGAAGCAGCCATCATTTAAAGAAAGCGTAATAGCTCACTGGTCGAGTCGGCCTGCGCGGAAGATGTAACGGGGCTAAACCATGCACCGAAGCTGCGGCAGCGACGCTTATGCGTTGTTGGGTAGGGGAGCGTTCTGTAAGCCGTTGAAGGTGGCCTGTGAGGGTTGCTGGAGGTATCAGAAGTGCGAATGCTGACATAAGTAACGATAAAGCGGGTGAAAAGCCCGCTCGCCGGAAGACCAAGGGTTCCTGTCCAACGTTAATCGGGGCAGGGTGAGTCGACCCCTAAGGCGAGGCCGAAAGGCGTAGTCGATGGGAAACAGGTTAATATTCCTGTACTTGGTGTTACTGCGAAGGGGGGACGGAGAAGGCTATGTTAGCCGGGCGACGGTTGTCCCGGTTTAAGCATGTAGGCGGAGGTTCCAGGTAAATCCGGTACCTTTTTAACGCTGAGGTGTGATGACGAGGCACTACGGTGCTGAAGTAACAAATGCCCTGCTTCCAGGAAAAGCCTCTAAGCATCAGGTAACACGAAATCGTACCCCAAACCGACACAGGTGGTCAGGTAGAGAATACCAAGGCGCTTGAGAGAACTCGGGTGAAGGAACTAGGCAAAATGGTGCCGTAACTTCGGGAGAAGGCACGCTGATATGTAGGTGAAGCCCCTGCGGGTGGAGCTGAAATCAGTCGAAGATACCAGCTGGCTGCAACTGTTTATTAAAAACACAGCACTGTGCAAACACGAAAGTGGACGTATACGGTGTGACGCCTGCCCGGTGCCGGAAGGTTAATTGATGGGGTTAGCGGTAACGCGAAGCTCTTGATCGAAGCCCCGGTAAACGGCGGCCGTAACTATAACGGTCCTAAGGTAGCGAAATTCCTTGTCGGGTAAGTTCCGACCTGCACGAATGGCGTAATGATGGCCAGGCTGTCTCCACCCGAGACTCAGTGAAATTGAACTCGCTGTGAAGATGCAGTGTACCCGCGGCAAGACGGAAAGACCCCGTGAACCTTTACTATAGCTTGACACTGAACACTGGTCCTTGATGTGTAGGATAGGTGGGAGGCTTTGAAGCGTGGACGCCAGTCTGCGTGGAGCCGACCTTGAAATACCACCCTTTAATGGCTGGTGTTCTAACGTAGACCCGTGATCCGGGTTGCGGACAGTGTCTGGTGGGTAGTTTGACTGGGGCGGTCTCCTCCCAAAGAGTAACGGAGGAGCACGAAGGTTAGCTAATCCTGGTCGGACATCAGGAGGTTAGTGCAATGGCATAAGCTAGCTTGACTGCGAGAGTGACGGCTCGAGCAGGTGCGAAAGCAGGTCATAGTGATCCGGTGGTTCTGAATGGAAGGGCCATCGCTCAACGGATAAAAGGTACTCCGGGGATAACAGGCTGATACCGCCCAAGAGTTCATATCGACGGCGGTGTTTGGCACCTCGATGTCGGCTCATCACATCCTGGGGCTGAAGTAGGTCCCAAGGGTATGGCTGTTCGCCATTTAAAGTGGTACGCGAGCTGGGTTTAGAACGTCGTGAGACAGTTCGGTCCCTATCTGCCGTGGGCGCTGGAGAATTGAGGGGGGCTGCTCCTAGTACGAGAGGACCGGAGTGGACGCATCACTGGTGTTCGGGTTGTCATGCCAATGGCACTGCCCGGTAGCTAAATGCGGAAGAGATAAGTGCTGAAAGCATCTAAGCACGAAACTTGCCCCGAGATGAGTTCTCCCTGAGACTTTAAGTCTCCTGAAGGAACGTTGAAGACTACGACGTTGATAGGTCGGGTGTGTAAGCGCAGCGATGCGTTGAGCTAACCGATACTAATGAACCGTGAGGCTTAACCTTACAACGCCGAAGCTGTTTTGGCGTGAGAGAGACGATTTTCAGCCTGATACAGATAACAGAATTTGCCTGGCGGCTTTAGCGCGGTGGTCCCACCTGACCCCATGCCGAACTCAGAAGTGAAACGCCGTAGCGCCGATGGTAGTGTGGGGTCTCCCCATGTGAGAGTAGGGAACTGCCAGGCATCAAATAAGTGAAAAGGCCATCCGTAAGGATGGCCTTTTTGCGTTTCTGCGCTATACAAACTAATCCCCCAACGCCCTGCTTATACGGTAAACTACCTGCGTTTTTGCATCAGGATAGCGTCTATGAACCACTCCCTTAAGCCCTGGAATACCTTTGGTATTCAACGCAATGCTAATCACATTGTCCGTGCCGATACTGCACAGCAGTTGCTGAATGCATGGCAAAGCGCAACCGAAAAAAACGAACCCGTACTGATTCTGGGCGAAGGAAGTAATGTCCTGTTTCTCGACGATTTTGCGGGAACAGTGATCGTTAACCGCATCATGGGAATTGATGTGGAAGAGCGCGCCGATAGCTGGCACTTGCACGTGGGGGCCGGAGAAAACTGGCATCACCTGGTGCAATTTACCCTTGAAAAAGGGATGCCAGGCCTGGAAAACCTTGCGCTTATTCCGGGCTGCGCGGGATCATCACCGATTCAAAACATCGGTGCCTATGGCATCGAGCTGAAACATGTCTGTGAATACGTCGACTGCATCGAACTGGCGACTGGAACGGCTAAGCGTTTAACCGCAGAACAGTGCCGTTTTGGCTACCGTGACAGTATCTTCAAACATGAATATCAGGATCGCTACGTGATTGTCGCCGTGGGCCTGCGCCTGTCGAAGAACTGGCAGCCCGTACTGACCTACGGTGATTTAACGCGTCTCGATCCGGCTACCGCCACCCCCCGCGATGTGTTTGACTCGGTTTGTCATATGCGCATGACCAAGCTTCCCGACCCAAAAGTAAATGGAAATGCCGGAAGTTTCTTCAAAAACCCGGTGATCGACAGCGAAAAGGCAAAGGTCTTCCTTGAAGGATGGCCCGCAGCACCACATTACCCTCAGGCAGATGGCAGCGTGAAGCTGGCTGCGGGATGGCTTATCGATCAATGCCAGCTAAAAGGCACTTCGGTCGGAGGCGCTGCCGTTCATCAGCAGCAGGCTCTGGTACTGATCAATCAACATGATGCGAGCAGTGATGACGTGGTCAAACTGGCTCATTATGTTCGTGAACGTGTGGGTGAAAAGTTTAACGTCTGGCTGGAGCCAGAAGTCCGCTTCATTGGCCGCACAGGTGAAGTGAATGCCGTGGAGACCATCGCGTGAAAGACAATACCATCCCGTTAACCCTGATTAGCATCCTCGCGGATGGGGAGTTTCACTCTGGCGAGCAGCTGGGTGAGCAGCTGGGCATGAGCCGAGCAGGCATTAATAAACATATCCAGACCCTCCGCGACTGGGGTGTCGATGTCTTTACCGTTCCTGGAAAAGGGTACAGCCTGCCGGAACCCATTCAATTGCTGAATGAAGACGTGATTCGTAGCCAGATTGGGCACGGCAATGTTGCGGTGCTGCCGGTGATTGACTCAACGAACCAGTATCTTCTGGATCGTCTGCCTGAACTGAAATCCGGCGATGCCTGCGTTGCAGAGTATCAGCAGGCCGGGCGTGGTCGCCGAGGGCGAAAATGGTTCTCGCCCTTCGGTGCCAACCTTTACCTGTCCATGTACTGGCGACTCGATCAGGGCCCTGCCGCAGCGATTGGCCTGAGTCTGGTCATCGGGATTGTCATGGCAGAGGTGCTACACGATCTGGGCGCCGATCGGGTGCGTGTTAAATGGCCTAACGATCTTTACCTGAACGATCGTAAACTTGCCGGTATTCTGGTCGAACTGACGGGAAAAACGGGCGATGCGGCGCAAATCGTGATTGGCGCGGGCCTCAATATGGTCATGCGTAACGTACAAAACGATGTGGTCAACCAGGCCTGGACGAATCTCCAGGAGGCGGGGATCGTCATCGATCGTAACATCCTTGCCGTGCGTATGATTAAAGAGTTGCGTAGTTCACTGACGCTTTTTGAACAGGAAGGGCTCGCAACGTTCCTGTCTCGTTGGGAAAAACTGGACAACTTCATCAATCGCCCGGTGAAATTACTGATTGGTGATAAAGAGATCTACGGCATTTCCCGCGGGATTGACGCTCAGGGCGCGTTGCTCCTGGAACAGGATGGCGTGATCAAGCCCTGGATGGGCGGTGAAATTTCACTGCGAAGTGCCGAATAACCGAATGGGGTGAATGATGCGAAAACCCGTCTGCGCGACCCTGGTTGTGATGATGAGTTTGCTGTTCTCTCCTCTCTCGCAGGCGAGTCAGGCCTGGGAGAGTTACAAGGCGCGCTTTTTCAAACCGGAAGGCCGCATTGTTGATACCGGCAACGGCGACGTTTCGCATACGGAAGGTCAGGGTTTCGCCATGTTAATGGCGGTGGCTAACGACGATAAAGCCACGTTCGATAAGCTCTGGCAATGGACCAACAGGACACTAAAGAACAACGAAAATGGTCTGTTTTACTGGCGTTATAACCCCGCGGAGTCCAATCCGGTCGCTGATAAAAACAACGCCACAGATGGCGATGTCCTGATTGCATGGGCGTTGTTAAAAGCCGATGCGCGCTGGCATGACAAACGCTACAGCGCCGCATCGGATGCGATTACGAAAGCATTGATTGACCACAACGTAATCCGCTATGCGGGTTACCGCGTGATGCTGCCCGGCGTACAGGGATTTAAGCTTGAGGGTGAAGTGGTCCTTAATCCTTCCTATTTTGTGTTTCCGGCCTGGCAGGCCTTTGCCGGACGCAGTCATTTGCCGGTCTGGCGTGAATTGATAAAGGACGGGAAACGTCTGCTGGGAAAAATGGGATCGGGTAAAGCGAATCTACCGACAGACTGGGTTTCGCTGGCATCCGCGGGCAAGCTGACGCCGGCCAAAGACTGGCCACCGCGAATGAGCTACGATGCGATTCGTATTCCGCTGTACATAGCCTGGTCTGATAAACAAAGCCCGCTGCTGACGCCCTGGAAAGCCTGGTTTGGTCAGTTCCCACGGGAACATACACCCGCCTGGGTTAACGTCACGACCAACGAATACGCGCCCTATATGATGGAAGGCGGTCTGCTGGCGGTCAGGGATTTAACGATGGGTCAGCCATCCGGCGAACCGGAAATCACCTCTAAAGACGACTACTATTCGGCAAGTCTGAAAATGCTGGTATGGATTTCAGCGCAATAATAACGCACTGACAATCCCCTCTCCCTACAGGGGAGAGGGGTAAATCCTTTATTGCGGATACGGTACCCAATCTCCGCCGTTCAGACGAACGTACGGTTTGTTCTGGTACTGAATCACCACAGCATTCGCGTTTTCGGAGACCTCTGCCGTTTGCGGCAGGTTGCTGGTGAGCTGATTCCAGTTCACGCTATCTTCCACAAACAGCTTCCCGTCCACGGCACGGGCAACCAGTTCTGAAATTGCCAGATAGCTGGTTGGCTGTGTAATCTCAATCGGCGCGCCCTGGTGCGGAGCCTTCATACCAAAGAATTTAATGCCCGCAGGCACGTTGGTAATGGACGGGCTTGGAATATCACGCAGACCTGACACCTGCATTCTGTCGCCTTTCAGCGCGCCACCCTGTTCAGGCACGACAACCACCATCACTTTACGGCCTGATTTTTCCAGCTCAGTGAAGAACGCATCCAGCTCGTCGAAGAATTTCTGCGCACGCACTTTATAATCTGCCGTTTTGCTCACGCCCGGGAAGTGGTTACCATCGTGAAGCGGCAGGGTGTTAAAGAACGTCGCACTGCGCGGGTTGCTGTCTTTTTCGATGGTTTGCAGCCAGCGCTGCAGTACGGCTGTATCGTCGTAAACAGGTGAACCGTCGAAGCCGAGCAGAGTAACGGGAAGCCCGGTTTGATCCATCAGCGGTGCCTGCATGCCACCCTGTTCACGCACCTCTTTCAGGAAGTTACCGAACTGGCCGTTATGTCCCAGCATCAGATGCTGCGTAAAGCCCAGCTTCGCGAGGTTATCGAACAGATAACACTGATTCCCTGCCGGCTGGTACAGGTTTTTATGCGATGTCTGACCGCAGCTTGCACGCAGCAGGCGAATCGCTGCCGGGCCGCTGTATGAGGTGGCAGAGTTGAAATCTTTAAACTGGATATCGAAATGAGACCACAGTGGGTGAGACATTAATCCGGCTGCATCCACATCGGCCCAGGAGAGGGAACAGATGTTAATCACCAGCAGCTCAAACGGTTGAGCATCTGCCGGCAGTGCATCCGGGAATTTCGTCTGTCGCTTATCTTCTGCGGTATAGAAGCTGGAAAGCCACGCATTGAGGTTGGTGGAGGTCGGCGGTGCGGTCTGGGTTGGAATATCACCTACCACAGGCGTATCGCCTGCCGTGGTAACAGTAGCCGCTGCGCTTCCACCCGTGGTGGTCACCGTGGTGGTTGGTTGACCGGCAGGCCACAGGGAGAAGTTCGGTCCTGCCAGCGTCAGCACGTTAAGCCAGATCATAATGGCGACAACAAACACCGTGACGCGGATCCACTGCGACAAGAACAGCCAGGCCACCAGCAGGACAAAGATAGCGCCAATCATCTGCCAGTTAATAAAACGCTCAACCAGATCAAGCATGTAGTCTGCACTGAAGCCCGCGACCTGTGACCCCTGGCTCATTATGCTGTCCGGACCCGGTAGCCAGGTATCGTGCCAGAACAGCGCAAAGCCGACGGGGATGGCTACCCAGTGACGTAAACGATGCAGCCTGATATTCGGCAACGGCATCAGCAGGAAGGCCATAAAGACCAGGTTAAGCAGGGGATGGAAATTCAGATAGCCTGCCCAGAGCAAACCAAACTTCACCAGAAAGTAAAAGTTCCAGCCGGAAAGGCCGCGCCAGTATTGCCAGAGCGGCGAGGGTGACGAAGCGGTATAGGTAGAATTAGTCATGTTTTCGGTCTGCCTTGACGTGTGATGCCCGTGTCAGTGTTCCGGCTGGTTTTACATAGCGAGGTTTTATAAACATCACTCTGGCCGTATCACGGATACGACGTATGGAATGGCGCGCATAGTAGCCAAGCGGGAAAAAGATCAGCGCACAGAATACGACCAGTTGAATAATATCGCTGATATTCATGATGGTACGTTCTCCCCATTCTCGGTTAATAAGCGATGGGGTTCCGGAACCCGACGCCAGACATGGCCGTCATGTCTGGCATTGAGAATCGGTTTTGCATCGCTGGTGATCGCCAGCGGTTTAACCCATTGTTCAGGCTGAAGTGCGCGCATCTGCACCAGCTCCGCGCTGATAGCATTATCTTCGAACCAGATCATACGGTTTGAGAAAATATCCCCGGTAGGCAGGGGAAAGATGTGGTTAAGCGCGGTATCAAGATCGTTCACCCGGCAGAAGGACAAAAATAGCACCAGGCGATTGTCGCCAATGGTCATGATGTCCCCTGTACGATTCGGACGACATAAGGTGAGAGCCTGTTCAACGCGGATACCCGGAACAGGACGCAGGGCAACCATCACCCCTTTCCCGTCCGCAGGAAGTAGCGTGTTGCTCATCATATTGCCGACGGCGTCGCAGAAGTTATCCCATTTCTGGTATCCGCGCAGCTTCATCGGCTGCGTCATGGAGAGCAAGGTGGAAATGTCTTCCGGCACATGGCGGCTGAACTGCTGGCCCTGAACGCTTTCGATTAGCGTCAGGCAGCGTGACAGCGGCGCATTCCATGGAACAACCATATTTGCGCCGCAGCCAAGCAGCAGACGCTCATCGGTGGCGCGCAGGCTGGTATTGTTTTCCCGCACCACAATTTTTAATGCGCTGCCGCGCTGGCGACGTAAGGTATGAATTTGTCTCGCCAGCGTCTCAATCTGGTTATTTTGCATCAACGAGAAAACAAGGGTTGCCGCCTGGGTTGTACGAGCTTCATGAAAAAGCGCTTCGTTAGACTCAAACAGCGACCAGTTTTCCGACAGCGCGGGCGCGCCCTCTAAAACCGCAATATGGCTCAGGATGCGTTTTTCATCACTGCGCGGCTGCACAACCGTTTCTTCCTGCTGTGCCAGGTGCCATTTCCCCTCACTCTGTTTCAGGGTCAGCTGTTGCCTGGCGCTCACGCCTTTTTCATTACACCAGAAAGCAATATCGTAGAGATAGCTGCCTACCTGGTCACGCAGACTGGCCAGACCGAACAGGGAGCGATATTCACCCATTAAAAGTGAAAACAACTTGTCATTATTACTGCCGGGATTGACGACCAATAGCGTGCAATTTTGAAATTTTGCCCATTTATTGATTTTTTCCAGCCACGGCAGCAGTTTTTCAGCAGGGATATTTTGCAGGACGTTATTTGCGCATTTAAGAATCACTAAATAGTGATCCGGATCAATGGAGCACTGAACGTCGCGGGACAAAAAGTATAGACTATCCACTTCTGCTGACATGGAAAATAAGCGCACGGTTTGCGGTCCGTCGTCACTTTCCAGCGTGATAATTTTCTTCGGCTCTTCGCCCATGCTAATGACAGCCACGCGGGAATCCTTATCCTGGGCGGCAATTGTCTGGTTTACCAGACTGATGGCATCTTCATTACGGTCGGTATTAATCCACCAGACTCCACCGACTGGCATGTGGCTCAATTCGTCCCATAATGACTGGATGCCAATAGAAAATATGGAGTCCACGGTGTCCCTCTTTTCGTCTAATTTATCTGTATCTCAGTTTACTAGCGAAAGCGTAGAAATAAACCTAACATTGAAATTAAAGAACATCAGATTTAGCATGTAAATGAAATTTGTCAGGGCAGGACGCCCCGCAACTTCTGAGCGTGCGATTTTCCTCAAAGGGATGGCAGAAAAATGGATAATAACGAACCCGGAACCCCAGTCGACTCGACCCTGGGCTATACATTCCAAAACGATTTTCTGGCGCTGACGCAGGCCTTTTCTTTACCTGAAATAGATTACACCGATATTTCCCAGCGGGAACAGTTGGCCGCGGCTATTAAACGCTGGCCATTATTAGCTGAATTCGCCCATCAACAATAAGGGAGCCATTGATGGCCATACTCGGATTACAGGGTGTCCGTGGCGGTGTGGGTACCACATCCGTTACCGCGGCGCTGGCGTGGTCATTACAGCTTTTAGGTGAATCGGTGTTGGTGATTGACGCCTGCGCCGATAATTTGCTGCGTATGTCGTTCAACGTCGACTTCACTCGTGAAGCGGGTTGGGCACGCGCGTTGCTTGATGATAAAGACTGGCGGGATGCAGGGCTGCGCTATACCTCTCAGCTTGATTTACTGCCTTTTGGTCAGCTCACCACCACCGAACGTGAGAATGAAGCCGCTTATCAGCGGTTGTTTTCGCAGTTCACGCTTGCATTGCAAAGTCTGAAAGAAAAAGGCCACTACCAGTGGATCCTGGTGGATCTGCCGCACGGCGCCGGGACGTTAACCCGGCAGCTTATCGCGCAGTGCGATCATGTTCTCTCCATCGTCAACGTGGATGCAAATTGCCATATTCGTCTGCATCAACAGGGGCTGCCGCAAAATGCGCACCTCCTGATTAACGACTTACGCATCGGGAGCCAGATCCAGGACGATCTCTACCAGGTCTGGCTACAGAGTCAGCGTCGCCTGCTACCCATTGTGATTCACCGGGATGAAGGAATGGCAGAATCCCTGGCCTCCAAGCAGCCGCTCGGCGAGTACCGCAGCGATTCCCTGGCGGCAGAAGAGATCCTCACGCTGGCTAACTGGTGTCTGCTGAACTTCGCCAACGCGGCGGAGCCGGCAGGGAGTTCGGTATGAGTCGACTCGCCAGTTGGTTCCTTATCCCGCCGGTTAATGCGCGTCTGAGCGAACGCTACCGACATTTTCGTCGGCATGGTGCGTCGGCATTCAGTGCCGCGCTTGGCTGTTTCTGGATGATTATGGCCTGGATGTTCATTCCGCTTGAACATCCGCGCTGGCAGCGCATACGTGCGCACCATAATGAATTATATCCACACATTAACCCTGACCGGCCGCGGCCTTTGGATCCGGCGCGTTATCTCATTCAGGCCGTCTGGCTGGTCGTCACCTCGTCACAGCGAGAATGCCAGACGCCGCACTGGCGCAGTTTCTCCCGCGTTCAACAGCTGCGCGAGCGCTATCACCAGTGGCTGGATAAATTGCCTGACAGCGTGACCGACAAAACCAGCCATCTGGATAATCAAAAAGAGCTCGGGCACCTCCACCCGGGCCTGCGGCGTTTTATCCTCGGCGTGATTGTCGTGTTCTCACTGATTCTGGCGCTGGTCTGTATTACGCAACCCTTCAATCCCCTGGCGCAGTTCACCTTCCTGATCCTGCTGTGGGGCGTGGCGTTGCTGGTGCGTCGTATTCCGGGCCGCTTCTCGGCGCTGATGCTGATTGTGCTGTCGCTGACCGTTTCCTGCCGCTATATCTGGTGGCGTTACACCTCAACGCTGAACTGGGACGACCCGGTGAGTCTGGTCTGCGGTCTGATTCTGCTGTTTGCCGAAACCTATGCCTGGATTGTGCTGGTGTTGGGGTATTTCCAGGTCATCTGGCCGCTCAATCGCCAGCCCGTACCGCTGCCGAAGGACACCACGACGTGGCCGACTGTCGATCTCTTCGTCCCAACCTACAACGAAGACCTGAGCGTGGTGAAAAACACCATTTATGCTGCGCTCGGCATCGACTGGCCGAAAGATAAACTCAAGGTCTGGATCCTGGATGACGGCAACCGCCCAGCGTTCCGCCAGTTCGCGGAAGAGGTCGGCGTCGAATACATCGCCCGTCCGACGCACGAACATGCTAAAGCCGGTAACATCAATAACGCGCTGAAGTATGCCACCGGGGAGTTTGTCTCGATCTTTGACTGCGACCACGTACCTACGCGATCATTCCTGCAGATGACCATGGGCTGGTTCCTGAAAGAGAAAGAGCTGGCGATGATGCAGACGCCGCACCACTTCTTCTCGCCGGACCCGTTTGAACGCAACCTTGGCCGTTTCCGTAAGACCCCGAACGAAGGCACGCTGTTCTATGGTCTGGTGCAGGATGGTAACGACATGTGGGACGCCACGTTCTTCTGCGGCTCCTGTGCGGTTATCCGCCGTAAACCGCTGGATGAAATTGGCGGTATTGCCGTCGAAACGGTGACTGAAGATGCGCACACCTCGTTGCGTCTGCACCGTCGGGGTTATACCTCGGCCTATATGCGTATTCCTCAGGCCGCCGGTCTGGCGACGGAATCGCTCTCGGCGCACATTGGTCAGCGTATTCGTTGGGCGCGCGGCATGGTGCAGATTTTCCGTCTCGATAATCCACTGATAGGGAAAGGGCTCAAGCTGGCGCAGCGTCTCTGCTACGTCAACGCCATGTTCCACTTCTTATCAGGCATCCCGCGGCTGATCTTCCTGACCGCGCCGCTGGCGTTCCTGCTCCTTCACGCCTATATCATCTACGCCCCGGCGCTGATGATTGCGCTGTTTGTTCTGCCGCACATGATCCACGCGAGCCTGACGAACTCGAAGATTCAGGGTAAATATCGCCATTCCTTCTGGAGTGAAATCTACGAAACGGTGCTGGCCTGGTACATTGCGCCGCCAACGATGGTGGCGCTGATCAACCCGCATAAAGGGAAATTCAACGTCACCGCGAAGGGGGGGCTGGTGGAAGAGGAGTACGTCGACTGGGTGATCTCCCGTCCGTATATCTTCCTGGTGTTGCTGAACATCGTTGGCGTCATCGCCGGTATCTGGCGTTACTTCTACGGCCCTGAAAATGAAATCCTGACCGTCTTTGTGAGTATGGCCTGGGTCTTCTACAACCTGATTATTCTTGGCGGCGCGGTGGCGGTGTCGGTGGAGAGTAAACAGGTTCGTCGCGCGCATCGCGTTGAAATCTGCATGCCTGCGGCGATCGCCCGTGAAGATGGCCATCTCTTCTCGTGTACAGTGCACGACTTCTCTGACGGTGGTCTGGGGATCAAAATTAACGGCCAGGCGAAAGTGCTGGAAGGGCAAAAAGTTAACCTGCTGCTTAAGCGCGGACAGCAGGAGTATGTCTTCCCGACGCAGGTAGCGCGTGTGGCGGGCAATGAAGTCGGTCTGCAACTGATGCCGTTGACCAAAAAGCAACACATTGATTTTGTGCAGTGTACGTTTGCCCGTGCGGATACATGGGCTCTCTGGCAGGACAGCTTCCCGGAAGATAAACCTCTGGAAAGCCTGCTGGATATTCTGAAGCTGGGGTTCCGTGGCTATCGTCACCTTGCAGAATTTGCCCCGTCGTCGGTGAAATTAATTTTCCGGTCACTTACTTCGCTGGTTTCCTGGGTCGTATCGTTCATTCCTCGTCGTCCTGAGCGGGATGAGGCGAAGCAGGCGGACCCGGTTATGGCTCAACAATGATGATAACGCGATGAAAACAAAACTTTCCTGGTTATGTGCAGTGGCAATGGGGATGAGTGCGCTCCCCGCAACAATGGCTAACGCAGAGCCTGATAACGCAGCGGCAACGCCTGCGCCAACAGTGCCTGTGGTCGCGCAGGCAACCGATCCGGTTATTACTGCCGCGCCCGGTCAAACAGAAAATGTCATTCCGAACCAGCCAACGGAGGGGAACACTCTACCCGCCGAGAACCCGGTTATCGGACAGGTGATGCCGGGTGTTCGGGGGGCGAATGCGCCCGTTGTCGCGGAAAATGCCCCGTCACGCGACGTCAAGCTGACCTTCGCGCAAATCGCGCCGCCGCCAGGCAGCATGGTGTTGCGCGGCATCAACCCTAATGGCGGCATTGAATTTGGCATGCGCAGCGATGAAGTCGTCTCGAATGCCGTGCTGAACCTTGAATATACCCCGTCGCCGTCCCTGCTGCCGACCCAGTCTCAGTTGAAGGTTTACCTGAACGATGAGCTGATGGACGTACTGCCGGTTACCAAAGAACAACTGGGTAAGAAAACGCAGGCGCAGGTGCCGATTAACCCGCTGTTCATTACCGACTTTAACCGCATTCGTCTGGAGTTTGTGGGTCACTACCGCGATGTCTGTGAAAACCCGGCCAGCAACACGCTGTGGATGGACATCGGGCGTAACTCCTCGCTGCAGATGACCTATCAGTCCCTGGCGCTGAAGAACGATCTCTCCGCCTTCCCGGTGCCGTTCTTCGATCCTCGTGATAACCGTCCGCTCACGCTGCCGATGGTGTTTGCGTCGTCCCCGGACGTAACCGAGCAGCTGGCGGCCACCATTGTGGCTTCCTGGTTTGGTTCGCGTTCCGGCTGGCGCGGTCAGAATTTCCCGGTGATGTATGACAAAATGCCGGACAGAAACGCGATTGTATTTGCCACTAACGCGAAACGTCCTGCCTTCCTGCGCGATCATCCTGAAGTCAAAGCGCCAACCATTGAGATGGTCAGCCACCCGGATAACCCGTACGTGAAGCTGCTGGTGGTCTTTGGTCGTGACGATAAAGATCTGGTCCAGGCGGCAAAAGCGATTGCCCAGGGCAACGTTCTTTTCCGCGGCAACAGCGTCGTGGTGGACGAGGTCAAGCCGCTGCTGGCGCGTAAACCTTATGATGCGCCAAACTGGGTGCGTACCGACCGTGTCGTGACGTTTGGTGAGCTGAAAACCTATGAAGAGCAGCTGCAGGCGTCCGGGCTTGAACCCTCGCCAATTAGCCTGTCACTGAACCTGCCGCCGGATCTGTACCTGCTGCGTACCAACGGCATCGATATCAATCTTAACTACCGTTACACCGCGCCGGCGACGAAAGACAGCTCGCGCATGGATATCAGCCTGAATAACCAGTTCCTGCAATCGTTCAGCCTGCAAAGTACCCAGGACACTAACCGACTGATGCTTCGCCTGCCGGTGCTGCAGGGGCTGCTGGACGGTAAAACGGATGTCTCCATTCCGGCACTGAAGCTTGGGGCAATCAACCAGCTGCGTTTTGACTTCCAGTACATGAACCCGATGCCTGGCGGTTCGGTGGATAACTGCATCACCTTCCAGCAGGTTCAGAACCACGTTGTCATCGGCGATGAGTCGACCATCGACTTCTCGAAGTACTATCACTTCCTGGCGATGCCGGATCTGCGCGCCTTTGCTAATGCAGGCTTCCCGTTCAGCCGCATGGCCGATCTCTCTGAGTCCATCGTTGTGATGCCAAAAGCGCCAAACGAAGGTCAGGTGACAACCCTGCTTGATACCATAGCAACCGTTGGGGCCCAGACGGGATTGCCGGCAATTAACGTCACGTTGACGGACGATGGCAGCCAGATCCAGAACAAAGACGCTGACATCATGGTCATCGGTACGATTCCGGATAAGCTGAAGGATGATAAGCGTATCGATCTGCTGGTGAAAGCCACGGAGTCCTGGGTTAACACCCCGCTGCGCCAGACCGATTTCCCGAGCATCATGCCGGATGCGAACGATCGCCAGGCCAGCGCGCAAACGGCCGTCACCTCTCAGGGGGCGATGGCTGCGGTAGTGGGCTTCCAGTCACCTTATAACGATCAGCGTAGCGTGGTGGCGCTTCTGGCGGACAGCCCGCGTGGCTATGAACTGCTGAATACGGCGATGAACGACAGTGGTAAACGTGCCGCGATGTTTGGCTCTGTGTCGGTGATCCGTGAGTCTGGCGTCAACAGCCTGCGCGTGGGTGATGTGTACTACGTCGGCCATCTGCCGTGGTTCGAACGCCTGTGGTATGCGCTGTCTAACCATCCGGTTCTGCTCGCCATCCTGGCCGCGGTCAGCGTGGTCTTGCTGGCATGGGTGCTGTGGCGTCTGCTGCGTATCATCAGCCGTCGTCGCCTCAACCCGGATGAGTAAGATGTGATGAAAGCCTTTCGCTGGTGTGCAGTAGCAGCGTTGATGCTGGCGGCGCTTCCTCTTCGCGCCGCCTGTACCTGGCCTGCCTGGGAGCAGTTCAAAAAGGATTACATCAGCGAGGGTGGACGCGTCATTGATCCCAGTGACACGCGCAAAATTACGACGTCGGAAGGGCAAAGCTATGCGTTGTTCTTTGCTCTGGCCGCCAACGACCGCCGCGCGTTTGAGCAAATACTGACATGGACGCGCGATAACCTTGCCGGCGGTAATCTCAACGACCATCTGCCTGCCTGGCTCTGGGGGCAGAAAGACAAAGAAAACTGGGCGGTGATTGACACCAACTCCGCCTCAGATGCCGATGTCTGGATCGCCTGGTCACTGCTTGAAGCGGGCCGGTTATGGAAACATCCGGACTACACCCGCACGGGTAAGGCGCTGTTGAAACGCATTGCCGGTGAGGAAGTGGTGAAAGTACCAGGGCTCGGCGCCATGCTGCTTCCGGGTAAAGTCGGTTTTGCTGATGAAAACGCCTGGCGCTTTAACCCCAGCTATCTTCCTCCGCAGTTAGCAAGCTATTTCACCCGCTTTGGTGCCCCGTGGACCACGCTTCGTGAAACGAATCTGCGACTGCTGCTGGAAAGCGCGCCAAAGGGGTTCTCGCCGGACTGGGTGCAGTATCAGAAAAACAGAGGCTGGAAGTTAAAGCAGGATAAAGCGCTGGTAGGGGGCTACGACGCTATTCGTGTCTATCTTTGGGTGGGCATGATGAATGATAAAGATCCTCAGAAAGCCCGATTGCTGACGCGCTTCCAGCCGATGGCGGCAAAAACAATGAAACAGGGCGTGCCGCCGGAAAAAGTGGACGTGGCGACGGGTAAACGCACCGGCAATGGTCCGGTCGGGTTCTCTGCCGCCATGCTGCCGTTTTTACAACAGCGCGATGCTCAGGCGGTTCAGCGCCAGCGCGTTGCAGACCATTTTCCCGATAACAACGCCTATTACAGCTATGTACTGACTCTCTTTGGTCAGGGATGGGATCAGCATCGTTTTCGCTTCACCGCTAAAGGTGACTTAATACCGGATTGGGGCCAGGAATGCGCAAGTTCACAGTAAATTTACTCACTTTATCGCTTGGGCTGGCACTGATGCCGCTGGCGCAGGCCGTTAACTCTCCGCAGCAGAAACAGCTGCTGGAGCAGGTTCGGCTGGGCGAGTCGACACAGCGTGAGGATTTGGTTCGTCAGTCGCTCTATCGTCTTGAACTGATTGATCCGAACAACCCTGATGTTATCGCCGCCCGTTTTCGTTACCTGCTGCGCCAGGGCGATACCGCCGGTGCGCAAAAAGAGCTGGATCGCCTGAAAGGGATCGCTCCGGGCTCCAGCGCGTATCAGTCCTCACGCAATACGATGCTGCTTTCCACCCCGGATGGCCGACAGCAGTTACAGCAGGCGCGCTTGCTCGCCACGACAGGGCACACTCAGGAGGCGATTGCCGCCTATGACAAGCTCTTTGACGGCAACCCGCCGGGTGGCGACGTGGCGACGGAATACTGGAATGTGGTGGCGAAAGATCCTGCCCGCCGCAATGCGGCCATTAATCAGCTGAAAAAAATTAACAGCAGCAGCCCCGGTAATACGCAGCTGCAGACGACGCTTTCCCAGCTCCTGTTCCAGAGCGGGCGCCGCGATGAGGGTTTTGCGGTCCTGCGGGAGATGGCTAAATCGACCGGCGGCCGCAGCCAGGCGTCTGACATGTGGTATGAGCAGATCAAAGACCAGCCTGCCAGCAGCGCCAGCGTCAGCGCGTTGCAAAAATACCTGAGCGTTTTCAGCGACGGCGATAGCGTCGCGGCGGCGCGAGCCCAGCTTGAAGCGCAGCAAAAACAGCTCGCAGACCCCGCCTTCCGGGCGAAAGCGGAAGGTCTGGCGGCAGTGGATGCCGGGCAGGGGAGTAAGGCGGTTGCGGAGCTGCAAAAAGCCGTCAGCGCCAACCATGCTGACAGTGAAGCGGTGGGTGCCCTGGGACAGGCTTATTCCCAGAAAGGCGATCGTGCCCGCGCGGTGGCGCAGTTCGAAAAGGCCATAGCCCTCGACCCGCAGAGCGATAACCGGGGTAAATGGGACAGTTTGCTGAAGGTCAACCGCTACTGGCTGCTGATCCAGCAGGGCGATGCGGCGCTCAAGGCGAATAACCCGTCACAGGCGGAACGTTACTATCAGCAGGCACGTAACATCGACAATACCGACAGTTACGCGGTGCTGGGCCTGGGTGATGCCGCTGCGGCACGTAAAGATAACGATGCGGCGGAGCGTTATTATCGTCAGGCGTTGCGTATGGACAGCGGTAACAGCAATGCGGTTCGCGGTCTGGCCAATATTTACCGCGCACAGTCACCGGAGAAAGCCTCGCAGTTTATCCAGTCGCTTTCTGCCAGCCAGCGCCGGAGCATTGATGATATTGAACGTAGCCTGACTAACGAGCAACTGTCTGCCCAGGCCGAACAGCTGGAGAATCAGGGGAAATACGCCCAGGCAGCAGAAATACAGCGCCGCCGTCTGGCGCTCTCGCCAGGCGACGTCTGGATAACGTATCGTCTCTCGCGCGATCTCTACAGCGCGGGCCAGCGCAGCCAGGCGGACACCCTGATGCGCCAGCTTGCCAGCCAGAAACCGTCTGACCCGGATCAGGTGTATGCCAACGGGCTCTATCTCTCCGGGAACAATCAGGACCGGGCCGCGCTGGCGCATCTGGATACGCTGCCGCGTAGCCAGTGGAATGGCAACATTCAGGAACTGGCCGACCGTCTGCAAAGTAACCAGGTGCTGGAAACCGCCAACCGCCTGCGCGACAGCGGTAAAGAGCAGGAGGCGGAAAACCTTCTGCGTCAGCAGCCGACCTCTACCCGTATCGACTTAACGCTGGCCGACTGGGCGCAGCAGCGTGGCGATCTGGAATCGGCGAAAACGACGTACAACGCCGTCCTGCAGCGTGAGCCGCAGAACGAGGACGCGATCCTCGGTCTGACCGAGATTTATAGCGCGCAAGGTAACAAGGACGCTGCGCGTGCCGAGCTGGCGAAACTGCCTGCCGCGCAAAATGGCGAACCGTTATCCCTTAATATGCAGCGCCGGATCGCGATGGCGCAGGCGGGGCTGGGCGATTCCGCCGCCGCAGAGCAGACCTTCAACAACATCATTCCGCAGGCCAAATCGCAGCCTGCCTCAATGGAAAAAGCGCTGGTGTTACGTGATGCCGCGCGCTTCCAGGCGCAGAACGGTCAGCCTCAGCAAGCGCTGGAGACGTATAAAGACGCGATGGTGTCATCAGGCATCACGACGACCCGTCCGGTGGACAACGACAGTTTCACCCGTCTGACGCGTAACGATGAAAAAGATGACTGGCTGAAGCGCGGCGTACGGAGTGACGCCGGTGATTTGTACCGTCAGCAGGATGTTAACGTCACGCTGCAGCACGATTACTGGGGCTCCAGCGGCACGGGGGGCTATTCCGATCTGAAAGCCCATACCACCATGCTCCAGGTCGATGCCCCGCTCTCTGATGGCCGCATGTTCTTCAGAAGCGATTTGGTCAATATGGACGCCGGTTCATTTGATAACAATAACGGTACGTACGACCCTAAATGGGGGACCTGCTACGAAACACCGTGTAGCGGCAGCACCCATCAGAGTGACAGTGGCGCCAGCGTCGCCGTCGGCTGGCAGAATAAAACCTGGTCGATGGATATTGGTACCACCCCAATGGGCTTTGACGTCGTCGACGTGGTGGGCGGCCTGAGCTACAGCAGCGATCTGGGTCCCATCGGTTATACCGTCAACGCCCATCGTCGGCCAATCTCCAGTTCACTGCTGGCCTTCGCCGGGCAGAAAGATACCAATACCGGCACCACCTGGGGCGGCGTACGGGCGACCGGGGGTGGCGTAAGCATCAGCTATGACAAAGGTGAGGCGAACGGCGTCTGGTCAAGCCTGAACGCAGAAACGCTGACGGGTAAAAATGTGGAAGATAACTGGCGCGTCCGCTGGATGACGGGTTACTACTACAAGCTCATTAATAAAAACAACGAGCGCCTGACGGTCGGCGTCTCCAATATGCTCTGGCATTACGACAAAGACCTGAGCGGATATACCTTGGGTCAGGGCGGCTATTACAGCCCGCAGGAGTATGTCTCCTTCGCACTGCCGGTGACCTGGCGTAAACGCACGGAAAACTGGTCCTGGGAGCTGGGCGGCTCTGTCTCCTGGTCACACTCCAAAACCAAAGATGAACTGCGCTACCCGATTCAGAGTCTGATCCCGACCGATGAACCCGGCCGCTATACTGACCGGGGCGCGATGGAAACCGGCAGCAGCAGCTCCGGCACGGGTTACACCGCACGGGCGATTATCGAACGCCGGGTCACGTCCAACTGGTTTGTGGGCATGGGCGTGGATATTCAGGAAGCGAAAGACTATACCCCAAGCCATGCGCTGATTTATGTGCGTTACTCTGCCGCAGGCTGGCAGGGCGATATGGACTTACCGCCGCAGCCGCTCATTCCTTACGCGGACTGGTAATCGGATTTTCCTTAATCCATTTGTAAGTCTCTCTTAATAGCACAGCAATCGGGTATACTCAGGCGCGCCAGGTTTACACCCTGGCGCGCCCTGCGCTTCGAGTTTTGTGGAGAGTCATTTTGCGTGTCAGCCGTTCCTTAACGATCAAACAGATGGCGATGGTGTCTGCCGTCACGATGCTGTTTGTCCTGCTTTTCTGCGTCATTTTGCTGTTTCATTCTGTGCAGCAGAATCGCTATAACACGGCTTCGCAGTTAGAAAGTATCGCCCGCTCGGTGCGCGGCCCACTCTCCGCCTCGATCCTGAAAGGGGATATTCCCGAAGCGGAAACCATTTTAAAACGCATTCAGCCTGCTGGCATCGTGAGCCGCGCGGATGTCGTCTTGCCCAACCAGTTCCAGGCGCTGCGGATGAGCTTTATCCCGGAACGCCCCGTCCCGATGATGGTCATGCGCCTGTTTGAACTGCCGGTGCAAATTTCTCTGCCTCTCTATTCGCTGGAACGTCCTGCCAATCCGCAGCCGCTGGCCTACCTGGTCCTGCAGGCAGACTCGTATCGCATGTATAAGTTCGTCATGAGTTGGGTGGTGACGTTAGTGACCACTTGCTTACTTATGACCCTGATTCTCAGCGTGGCGTTAACCTGGTGTATTAACCGGTTGATTGTGCATCCGTTGCGCCGTATCGCCCGCGAGCTGAATGCGCTTGCGCCGCAGGATCAGCTGGGGCACCAGCTTGAACTGCCTCGCCTTCATCATGACGATGAGATCGGGATGCTGGTACGCAGCTATAACCTCAACCAGCAGCGCATTCAGCGTCAGCAGGATGAGTTAAATAACAGCGCCACGCGATTCCCGGTGTCAGAACTTCCTAATAAGGCGTTTCTGATGGCGATGCTGGAGCAGACGGTTGCGCGCCAGCAAACCACGGCGCTGATGGTGATCGCCTGTGAAACCCTGCAGGATACGGCGGGCGTGCTCAAGGAGAGCCAGCGTGAAATGCTGCTGCTGACGCTGGTGGAAAAGGTGAAATCTGTCCTGGCCCCGCGCATGGTGCTGACGCAGGTCAGCGGTTACGACCTGGTGGTGATAGCCAACGGTGTGAAAGAGCCGTGGCATGCCATCACATTAGGTCAGCAAGTGCTCACTGTCATTAACGAGCGGCTGCCTGTTCAGGGGATCCAGCTGCGTCCAAGCGCCAGTATCGGTATCGCCATGTACTACGGTGATTTAACGGCGGAGCAGCTGTATCGCCGCGCGTTCTCGGCGGCGTTTACCGCCCGGCGCAAAGGCAAAAATCAGATCCAGTTCTTCGACCCGGAACAGATGGAAAAGGCGCAGCAGCGCCTGACGGAAGAGAGCGATATCCTGACCGCGCTGGATAACCGTCAGTTTGCTCTCTGGCTACAGCCGCAGGTGAATTTACAGACGGGTGAAGTAAAAAGCGCCGAGGCGCTGCTTCGTGTACAGCAGCCGGACGGCTCATGGGAGCTGCCGGAGGGGCTGATTGAACGCATTGAATCCTGTGGCCTGATGGTCACCGTCGGTTATTGGGTGCTGGAGGAGTCCTGCCGCCAGCTTGCCGCCTGGCAGGAGCGCGGCGTGACGCTGCCGCTGTCGGTTAATTTGTCTGCGTTGCAGCTCATGCATCCGACGATGGTTTCCGAAATGCTGGAGCTGATCAATCGCTACCGGATCAAGCCTGATACGCTGACGCTGGAAGTGACGGAGAGCCGACGCATTGACGATCCTAACGAAGCCGTTGCCATTTTGAAGCCGCTGCGCAATGCCGGCATTCGCATCGCGCTGGACGATTTTGGTATGGGCTACGCCGGGCTGCGTCAGCTTCAGCATATGAAAACCCTGCCGGTGGATGTGCTGAAAATCGACAAAGCGTTTGTCGAAGGATTGCCAGAGGACAGCAGCATGGTGCAGGCCATTATTCAGATGGCGCGCAGTCTCAATCTGCATCTGATTGCCGAGGGGATTGAAACCGACGCGCAGCGCATCTGGCTGGCAGAGGCGGGCGTAGAGAGCGGTCAGGGCTTCCTTTTTGCCGCTGCTGTTCCTGCGGATGTCTTTGAACAACGCTACCTTCCCGGTGCTGACAATCACGCAAAAGTGTAATTTTGTTGCTGGCTTGTGCGAGCCAGCTCAAAGTTCTTAACATTTGTGTTTCAAATTTGAACTGAGTTTATTTCTGTCCTGTTATACGGGTGTTATTTTAGAGCCGCAGGTTAACCATAACCTTACAAAACCTGTGGTTTTTCTTCCCAAGGACACCTTATGAAAACCTCACTCTTCAAAAGTCTCTATTTCCAGGTCCTGACAGCCATCGCCATCGGTATTTTGCTGGGGCATTACTACCCTGAGCTGGGCGCGCAAATGAAACCGCTTGGCGACGCGTTCGTGAAGCTCATCAAAATGGTCATCGCCCCGGTAATCTTCTGTACGGTTGTCACGGGCATCGCTGGCATGGAAAGCATGAAAGCGGTAGGCCGTACCGGTGCTGTGGCGCTGCTCTATTTCGAAGTGGTCAGTACCCTTGCGCTGATTATTGGTCTGATTATCGTTAACGTGGTCCAGCCTGGTGCGGGCATGAACGTTGACCCCTCAACGCTCGATGCCAAAGCGGTCGCGGTCTATGCCGAGCAGGCGAAGGATCAGGGCGTGGTGGCCTTCCTGCTGGACGTGATACCCGGCAGCGTCATTGGCGCGTTTGCCAGCGGAAACATTCTGCAGGTACTGCTGTTTGCCGTCATGTTTGGCTTTGCCCTGCACCGTCTGGGCAGCAAAGGCCAGCTTATCTTTAACGTGATTGAGAGCTTCTCACAGGTCATCTTTGGCATCATCAATATGATCATGCGCCTGGCGCCAATCGGTGCCTTCGGTGCGATGGCCTTCACCATCGGTAAGTATGGCGTCGGTACGTTGGTGCAGCTGGGCCAGCTGATTATCTGCTTCTATATCACCTGTATTCTTTTCGTGGTGGTGGTGCTAGGCTCCATTGCCCGTGCGACAGGTTTCAACATCTTCAAATTTATCCGTTACATTCGTGAAGAGCTGCTGATTGTGCTGGGGACCTCTTCTTCAGAATCGGCGTTGCCGCGTATGCTCGACAAGATGGAAAAACTCGGATGCCGTAAGTCGGTGGTCGGGCTGGTGATCCCGACGGGCTACTCCTTCAACCTTGATGGTACGTCGATATACCTGACGATGGCGGCGGTGTTCATCGCTCAGGCGACCAACAGCCATATGGATATTTTCCATCAGATCACCCTGCTGGTGGTGCTCCTGCTCTCCTCGAAAGGCGCGGCAGGCGTAACGGGCAGTGGCTTTATCGTGCTGGCGGCCACCATTTCTGCGGTGGGGCATCTGCCGGTGGCGGGCCTGGCGCTGATTCTCGGTATTGACCGCTTTATGTCCGAGGCGCGCGCATTAACCAACCTGGTAGGTAACGGTGTGGCGACGGTCGTTGTCGCGAAATGGGTGAAAGAGCTGGATCACAAAAAACTCGACGATACGCTGAATAATCGCGTGTCTGATAGCAAAACTCCTGGTTTAACCTCCTAATCTTGTTACAAATGCCCGCATTCCCTTGTCGGGATGCGGGCTCCTGCGCATAATAACCCTTCATACCTGTCATAATTCGACAAGATTTTTTTTGGGTATATTTCACTTCGGACCGTGACGTTTTGCCGAACGCGCGGTCTAATCGACGTGTTTTCATCGTCATCTTTTAGAGTGCAGCGCGTCGCGAGACACTCTTTTTAACCAGGAATGTTGATCAGGGGTTCACATGCAGGGCACAAAAATTCGACTCTTAACCGGCGGTTTGCTGATGATGGCAGCAGCCAGTTATGTGCAGGCAGATGCGCTCCAGCCAGACCCGGCCTGGCAACAAGGCACGTTAGCGAACGGTTTCCAGTGGCAGGTTTTATCCACCCCGCAACGTCCGAGCGATCGTGTTGAAATCCGTCTGTCCGTTAATACCGGCTCCCTTACGGAAAGTACTCAGCAAACCGGTTTTAGCCATTTTATTCCCCGTCTGGCGCTCACTCAGAGCGGCAGCCTGCAAGCGGTTCAGGTGCGTTCGCTGTGGCAACAGGCCATCGATCCAAAACGCCCGCTGCCTCCGGCTGTGGTCTCCTATGACTACACCATGTTTAACCTGAGCCTGCCAAATAACCGTAACGATCTGCTCAAAGAAGCGCTGACCTATCTCGCTGATGCCTCAGGCAACCTGGCGATTACGCCGGATACCGTTAACTATGCGCTGAGCAACAGCGACATGGTGGCGACCTGGCCTGCGGATACCAAAGAGGGCTGGTGGCGCTACCGTCTGAAAGGTTCAACGTTGCTGGGTCACGATCCGGCGGAGCCGCTGAAGCAGCCGGTCGATGCCGAACAGGTGAAATCGTTCTACCAGAAATGGTACACCCCGGACGCCATGACGCTGATTGTGGTTGGCAATGTCGATAGCCGCGCGGTGGTTGAACAGATCAACAAAGCGTTTGGCGATTTGAAAGGCAAGCGTGAAACGCCTGCCCCGGTTCCGACACTCTCTCCGCTGCGCGCCGAGCCTGTCAGCATTATGACGGACACCGTGCGTCAGGACCGACTCTCCGTGATGTGGGATAACGCCTGGCAGCCTATCCGCGAATCCGCCGCGCTGCTGCGCTACTGGCGTGCCGACCTGGCGCGTGAAGCGTTGTTCTGGCACGTCCAGCAGACGCTCAGTAAGAATAACGTGAAGAATATTGGTCTTGGCTTTGACTGTCGCGTGCTTTTCCAGCGTGCGCAATGTGCCATTAACGTTGAATCGCCGGGCGATAAGCTGAATGCGAATCTGGGTGTGGTCGCCAAAGAGCTGGCAAAAGTGCGTAAAGAGGGCCTCTCTGAAGAGGAGTTCAATGCGCTGGTGGCCCAGAAAAAACTGGAGCTGCAGAAGCTGTTTGCGACCTACGCGCGTGCCGATACCGATATTCTGATCAGCCAGCGCATCCGCTCCCTGCAGAATCAGGTTGTCGACATTGCGCCTGAACAGTACCAGAAGCTTCGTCAGGATTTCCTGAACGGTTTGACCGTGGATATGTTAAATCAGGATTTACGTCAGCAGCTGTCGCAGGATATGGCATTGATCCTTATGCAGCCGAAAGGCGAGCCGGAATATGACATGAAGGAACTTCAGAAGACCTGGGATTCTATTATGGTTACCGCGCCGCAGCCGGCGACCGCAGCGGATGATTTACACCCGGACGCGACGGATATTCCGCAAGGACAGTAATGCGTAGACATGCCCTCTCCCTGTGGGAGAGGGCCAGGGTGAGGGCATCAGCCCGCACTTTGGTTAAACAGGCATCGCCTCACGCGGAATAATCGCCCCGCGATACTGAATCACGGTGCTGGCCGTCAGGTGTCCGCGCTGTGCCGCGGCTTCCGGCGTTCCCCCGGTCAGACGTACCGCCAGGTAACCCGCGCTGAAGGAGTCCCCTGCCGCTGTCGTATCAATCACGTTCTCTTTGGCCAGCTTCACCGCCGGGACTTCAACCACCGCTTCACCCGCCATCGCGACCAGACATGATTCCGCCCCGCGCTTAATGACGACTTCGCTTACGCCCGCCGCCTGCGTGCGTGCAATCACGTCATCTACGGGCTTCTCACCCCACAGGGCGTCTTCATCGTCGAGCGTCAGGAACGCGATGTCCGTGCACTGCAGCATCTGCTGATAAACCTGCTGCGTCTCTTCACGGCTGGCCCACAGGCGTGGACGGTAGTTGTTATCAAAAATCACCTTACCGCCGTTGGCGCGGCATTTATGCAGCAGCGACAGCAGCTTTTCGCGGCTGACTGGACTGAGGATCGCCAGGCTGATCCCACTCAGATAGAGATAGTCAAAGCTTGCCAGTGCTTCACAAATGGCCGGGGCTGCATCGCTCTCCAGCCAGAACTTCGCCGCGGCTTCGTTACGCCAGTAATAAAACGTGCGTTCGCCGGTGCTGTCGGTTTCGATGTAGTAAAGCCCGGGAAGGCGGTTTTCCATACGCTGGATCAGCGCGGTGCCCACATGTTCATTCTGCCAGGCTTCCAGCATCTGCTGGCTGAAGCTGTCCGTGCCGAGGGCGGTAACATAGTCCACGGAGAGTGCTTCTGGCGCAACCTGACGGGCGATATAGACGGAAGTGTTTAACGTGTCGCCACCAAATCCGCGGCTGACTTCCGCGCCTTTTTGGGACAGCTCAATCATGCATTCGCCAATCACGGCAATTTTTTTGGACATAGTCGTGAACCTGAACAGAAGAATTTATCAGCAGTGTGCGCTGAGTGAATTAGATGGTCAACTATATTAAAACGACGTTCCATTATTTAATTTGAGCCAGCACGTGTTCCGGCAAATTTCTGTCATCTTAATTTCATTTTCCCGGTGAATTGAACATAAAGTTCTCAATTGTCGCGCCGATAACCCAGTGACGAGTCCAGAAAGGCCATCCAACAACAGGACATCTGAAATGAAGTCAGAGCAGGTTATCCAGCGGCTGAGCACTACGCCTGAGGCAAGTATTGAGAACTTGCAGGAGCATCGCTACTGGCTGCAATGTGAGCGTGCGTATACCTATCAGCCGATCTACCGAACGGACGGTCGACTGATGGCCATTGAAATTTTGACCGTTGTTACGCACCCGTCAAACCCTTTACAGCGTATCGCGCCAGATCGCTATTTTGCCGAAGTTGCCGTTCGCCAGCGCCTTGACGTGCTGGAAGAGCAGCTTCGTATGCTGGCGACCAAACAGGCCTTTTTCGAGCGGCACAATATCCTCGCCTCGGTTAACGTGGATGGCCCGACACTGCTGGCGCTGCGTCAGAATGCAAAATTGCAGGAACTGATCGCCACTCTGCCGTGGATGCGTTTTGAACTGGTGGAGCACGTCCGGCTGCCCCAGGACTCCTCGTTTGCCTCGATGTGTGAATTTGGCCCGCTGTGGCTGGATGACTTTGGTACGGGCATTGCGAACTTCTCTGCGCTGAGCGAAGTGCGTTATGACTACATCAAAGTGGCCCGCGATCTGTTTATTATGCTGCGTCAGACCCCGGAAGGGCGAAACCTGTTTACGCTGTTATTGCAGCTGATGAACCGCTATTGCAAAGGGGTGATTGTCGAAGGTGTGGAAACGCTGGAAGAGTGGCGCGATTTGCAACACTCACCCGCTGCTGCCGCACAGGGTTATTTCCTCTCTCGTCCGGTTCCTATGGATACCCTCGATACCGTCATAACTAACCTCTGATCCGCCCGTTTCCCCTTGTCTGGACTATAGTTTTACAGGACAGGCCATCAGGAAAGGGGACAAAAATGACAAAGACAACCAGGGTTATCTCCTGGACTACAGGGATTTTCTTGTTGTTGATCGTGGTTATCGTCGTCATTATTGCGACGTTTGACTGGAATCGCCTTAAGCCGACCATCAACCAGAAAGTCTCAGCTGAGCTGAACCGTCCCTTCGCCATCCGCGGCGATTTGGGCGTGGTATGGGAACGTCAGAAACAGGAGACCGGCTGGCGAAGCTGGATCCCCTGGCCGCACGTCCACGCCGACGACATTATTCTCGGCAACCCGCCGGATATTCCGGACGTCACCATGGTCCATCTGCCACGCGTTGAAGCCACGCTGGCGCCGTTAGCGCTCCTGACCAAAACCGTCTATCTGCCGTGGATTAAACTCCAGCAGCCCGATGCGCGTCTGATCCGCCTTTCTGAAAAGAACAACAACTGGACGTTTAACCTTGCCAGCGACGGCGAAAAAGATCCCAATGCCCGGCCCTCTTCATGGTCATTCCGTCTGGACAATATTCTTTTCGATCGCGGGCGGATCGCCATCGACGATAAGGTCAGCAAGGCGGATGTGGAGATCCTGGTCGATCCGTTGGGTAAACCGCTACCGTTTAGCGAAGTGACGGGCAACCAGGCGAAAGGCGATAACGCCAAGGCGGGAGATTATGTGTTCGGCCTGACGGCCAAAGGGCGCTACAACGGCCAGCCGCTGAGTGGGAAAGGAAAAATGGGCGGCATGCTGGCGCTCAGGAGCGAAGGTACGCCGTTCCCGGTGCAGGCGGATTTCCGTTCAGGGAATACGCGCGTGGCATTCGTGGGCACGGTCAACGACCCGATGAACATGGGGGGCGTGGATCTGCGGCTGAAATTTGCCGGTGATTCGCTGGGTGAACTGTATGAGCTGACCGGTGTGTTGCTGCCCGATACGCCGCCGTTCGAAACGGACGGGCATCTGGTTGCCAAAATCGACACCGAAAAATCGTCTGTCTTTGATTACCGGGATTTTAACGGCCGCATCGGTGACAGCGATATCCACGGCTCGCTAACCTACACCACTGGAAAACCGCGCCCGAAACTGGAAGGGGATGTGGAGTCCCGCCAGCTACGTCTGGCCGATCTGGGCCCGTTGATTGGCGTGGATTCGGGCAAAGGCACGAAGTCGAAAGAGGTCAAAAAGGACGTTCAGCCTGCGGGGAAAGTGCTGCCTTACGATCGCTTCGAAACTGACAAATGGGACGTGATGGATGCCGATGTACGCTTCAAAGGGCGTAAAATTGAGCATGGCAGCACGTTGCCGCTGAGCGATCTCTCGACGCATGTCATTCTTAAAAACGCCGATCTGCGCCTGCAGCCGCTGAAGTTTGGTATGGCGGGCGGAACGATTTCCTCGAACATTCACCTCGAGGGCGATAAAAAGCCGATGCAGGGGCGCGCCGAAATTCAGGCCCGCAGGCTGAAGCTGAAAGAGCTGATGCCAAACGTGGAGTTGATGCAGAAAACCCTCGGTGAAATGAACGGTGACGCGGACATTCGCGGGGTAGGGAATTCCGTGGCGGCGCTGCTGGGCAGCGGCAATGGTAACCTGAAACTGCTGATGAACGACGGCCTGGTCAGCCGCAACCTGATGGAGATCCTGGGGCTGAACGTGGGCAACTTTATCATCGGGCAAATTTTCGGGGATGACGAGGTGCGGGTGAACTGCGCCGCGGCCAATCTGGATCTGGTTAACGGCGTGGCGCGTCCGCAGATTTTTGCCTTCGACACGGAAAACGCGGTGATTAACGTGACCGGTACCGCCAGCATGGCCTCAGAGCAGCTGGATTTGACGATCGACCCGGAAAGTAAAGGGATCCGTATTATTACCCTGCGCTCGCCGCTTTATGTCCGCGGCACCTTTAAAAATCCGCAGGCAGGCGTGAAGCCCGGGCCGCTGATCGCGCGTGGTGCGGTGGCCGCAGCCCTCGCGACGCTGGTCACCCCAGCCGCCGCGCTGCTGGCATTGATCTCGCCGTCAGAAGGTGAGGCGAACCAGTGTCGGACAATTTTGTCGCAGATGAAGAAGTAAGGTGCGGGATGTTTTTGCCGGGTGGCGCTGCGCTTACCCGGCCAACATTTTGAATCGTAGGCCGGGTAAGGCGTAGCCGCCACCCGGCATGAGCTTACAGTGCCTGATGCTTAGTCTCATGCGTCAGCAGCAGCGCAATCAGCGTCAGCGCCGCCATGGCCGCCAGGTAAACGCCCACGTAGAACAGACCATAATTTGCCTGCAGCCAGGTGGCGATGTATGGCGCAACGGACGCCCCCAGAATGGAAGAGACGTTGTAGGAGAACGACGCACCGGTATAACGCACTTCCGTCGGGAACAGCTCTGGCAGCAGCGCGCCCATTGGGCCGAAGGTCAGCCCCATCAGGCTAAGGCCAATCAGCAGGTAGGCCATCACCAGTGCCGGGCTACCCGAACCCAGCAGCGGCGGGAAGACGAACAGGGCAAACAGAATGATCAGCGTGGTGATCGTAATCATGCTCGCACGACGACCGAATTTATCCGCCAGCAGGCCGGCAATCGGCACCATCACACCAAACCCGATGACCGCCATCATCAACATCCACAGTACTTCGTTACGCGGCAGACCCAGCCCAACCGGCGCGGCGGCGGTACTGTAGGTCATGGAGTAAACCGTCATGATGTAGAACAGCGTATAGGTTGCCAGCATGATGAACGTGCCCAGCACGGTGACGCGGACGTGTTTGGTCAGCAGCGTGCCCAGCGGGACTTTCACCTGTTTTTTCGCCGCGGCCACTTTAGCGAACACCGGCGTCTCATGCAGGGACACGCGGACATACAGGCCAATCAGCACCAGCACGGCAGAGAAGACAAACGGAATACGCCAGCCCCAGTTCATGAACTGTTCATCCGTCAGCAGCCAGGAAAGCAGCAGGAAGGTCCCGTTGGCAAAGAAGAAGCCAATCGGCGCGCCAAGCTGCGGGAATGAACCGTACAGCGCGCGTTTACGCGGCGGGGCATTTTCGGTCGCCAGCAGCGCCGCGCCACCCCATTCACCGCCCAACCCCAGACCCTGACCAAAACGCGCCAGCGCCAGCAGGACCGGCGCCAGAATGCCAATGGTTTCGTAGGTCGGCAGCAGGCCGATCGCCACGGTGGAGATCCCCATCGTCAGCAGCGAGGCCACCAGGGTGACCTTACGACCAATACGGTCGCCAAAGTGTCCAAACAGCGCAGAGCCAATCGGACGTGCAACAAACGCGATAGCAAAGGTTGCCAGAGACTGCAGCGTCGCCGCCGTCGGGTCTCCCTGCGGGAAGAAAATATGCGGGAAGACGATGACCGCAGCGGTGGCGTAAATGTAAAAGTCGAAGAACTCAATGGCGGTGCCAATCAGCGATGCGACGACAACTTTATTGCGCGAGTTGACCGGGACGTTTTCCGCGCCAGAGTCGAGTGTTGTGGCTGTTGCTTGCATAATATTTTCTTATTTTTTATCGAACGAAAGGCCATATTACGCACAGCAAAAGCGACATTTCAATCTGTAACAAAGTCGCGTTCTGGTGATAAAAGCAACAAAAAGCGGATAATTTTCAGGCCAGCGAAAATGCTTCCATGAAATGCTTCACAGTTTTTAAATATTGGTGGATAAAACTGGTTTTTGGTTAAATAAAAGTTACGGACTGGATTTATATGCTGAAATGATGAGTCGGGCTGAAATTTCAGCCCGAGAGAGGGGTTAGCGGTGTGTTTTTCCCGGCATGCGTGTGTCGCCTTTGTACTCGGCGGTGGCAATCCACGCGGCGCAGAACAGGGTCAGGCGGGCGAAGAAGTAGAAGAAGGCCATCAACCCCAGCACGGAGCCGAACGCCGCGCCCGACGGGGATTTCACCAGCGACGGCAGGGTGTAGGTCATCACGATTTTAATCACTTCAAAGCCTATCGCCGCAATCAGCGTTCCGCGGAGCAGGGCCTTCTTGCGCGGACGATGACGGGGCAAACGCCAGAAAATCCAGAAGAACAGCAGGTAGTTGGCGAAAATGGAAATCGCCAGCCCAATGCCGCGCCAGGCCGGTTTCAGCCATTCGATGTAATCCAGATAGAGTGCAGAGATAATCATCTGCTGTGCGGAGCCCGCCACGGAGGTAATTGAAAGCGTAACGATGAGCGCAATGAGCAGGCCAATCAGCGAAACAAAGTCGCGGAGATACTTAACCCATATTTTCTCCTGATCCTGCGGCTTACGCTCCCACACCTCACGCGACTGGGCGCGAATGGCCTCGCGGAGGTTGCCCATCCAGTTTACCCCGGAGTAAAGGGCGATAAGCAAACCAACGATCCCAACGGTCGTACGTTGCTGAACAGCGGTATTAATCGTGCTTTTTAGCGTGGTGGCGAGGGTCGGGTCACTGACGTTATTCAGGATTTTATTGAAAATATCCTGCAGCAGCGTCGGGTGTGACGCGAGCACAAAACCGGCCGCTGCAAACGACACCATCAGAATGGGGATCATCGACAGGAAGGAGAAATAGGTGATGGCAGCACCAAACTGGTTCCCCATGCGGTCATTAAAGCGCTCGGTCGCACGTATTAAATGCGCAACCATGGGAAACTGCTGAATTCTTTCTGCCAGGCTGGTGACGGTGCCCAGCGTCTTGCTGGCCGCCCCTGGGGTTTTAGCCTTTTCTGGCCCGGTTTCCATCTTCTTGATGGGATCATAATCTAAATGTTGGGTGGGTCGTTGCGGGTTATTTTCCGGCGTCACGCGTCTTTTCCTTTTCGTTAGGCTGGATGTTACTGAATTATAGCTTGCGACTAATCCACGTAAGCTTTTGTGAGTTCGGTCAGCCACTCCATGAACAGATGTACCCGACGGGAGAGGTTGCGGCGATGGGGATAAATCAGGGACACGGGCATCGGTTCCGCGCGATATTGCGGGAGGATCTCAATCAGTTTTTTCGCCCGCAGTAAATCACGTACCCCAACACGTGGAACCTGAATGATGCCCAGCCCGGCAAGGCAGGCCGCCTGATAGGTTTCCGTGCTGTTGACGGTTAATACGCCGCCCGTCTTTATCCACTGCGTTGCACTGCCGTTATAAAATTCAAAGCCCTGCGGACGGGTACCCAGCATGGCGGCGTAGTGAATCACAGCGTGTGAGCCCAAATCATCCAGCGTTTCAGGGTAGCCAAAACGCGCCAGATAATCCGGACTGGCACAGTTAATTACCGTCAGTTTCCCCAGCGGCCGGGCAATTAACCCTGAATCTTTCAGGGAACCCACGCGGACCACGCAATCAAACCCTTCGCGAATCACATCCACCAGACGATCGCTGCTGCTGAGTTCCAGTTCAATACCCGGGTACTGCTGCAAAAAAGTCGGCAGTCTGGGGATGACTAAATTTCGAGCAACGCCGACGGGCATATCCACGCGCAGCCTTCCGCTTATGGTGGAGGGATCGTGCTGAAACAGTCCGTCCAGTTCATCAAGGTTTGCCAGCAGATCTTTTGCCCGTTCGTAATAGACCATGCCGTCCTGCGTCAGGCTGACGCGACGCGTGGTCCGGTGCAACAGCTGGGTGCCAAGGCGGTTTTCAAGGGCCTGAATTTGCCGCGAAACGCTGCCTTTCGGCAGCGTTAAGGTTTCTGCAGCACGGGAAAAACTTTCCAGTTCCGCGACGCGCACAAACAGCTGCATTGCGTGAATTTTATCCATAGATGAAGCTCATTGTTGTTGCTGTTGAAACAGTGAAGCGTTTTAAACCCTCTTTATTGATCTTCTATCACCTAATAAGCTCTTTCTCAATCTCCATAACAGCCAAAACGAGGTTTATGATGACTGAACGTATCGCATTAGTGACGGGTGGTAGCCGTGGTTTGGGTAAAAACGCGGCGTTGAAGCTGGCGGCAGACGGAACGGGAATTGTTCTGACGTACCACAGCAATCAGCAGGACGCGCTGGAGGTTGTTCGCGAAATTCAGGAAAAAGGCGTGAATGCTGCAGCATTACAGCTCAACGTCGGTGATATTGCCAGCTTCGATAAGTTTGCTCAGCAGCTTCAGGAAATCCTTAAGACCGTCTGGCAACGCGACACCTTTGATTATTTATTGAACAATGCCGGGACGGGTTTATATGCACCCTATACCGACACAACGGAAGCCCAGTTTGATGAGGCGATGAATATTCATTTCAAAGGGCCTTTCTTCCTGACACAGCGCCTGCTGCCTCTGCTGAATGACGGAGGCCGGATCCTCAACGTCTCCAGCGGGCTGGCCCGTTTTACCCAGCCAGGCTCCGGTACCTATGCAGCGATGAAAGGGGCGATGGAGGTGTTGACCCGCTATCAGGCGAAGGAGCTGGGTGCGCGTGGTATCTCCGTCAATATTATCGCGCCGGGCGCGATAGAAACCGACTTTGGCGGTGGACGCGTTCGCGACAACGCGCAGCTTAATCAGATGCTGGCATCACAGACGGCGCTGGGGCGGGTGGGGTTGCCGGACGATATCGGCGATGCCATCGCGGCACTGCTCAGCGATAAGCTGGGCTGGATGAATGCGCAACGTATTGAGGTGTCAGGCGGTATGTTCCTGTGAGGCCTGCTGTAAAGGGGAGGGAACCCCTTAAGGAAATCCTTAATGCCGATGTGTCAAAATACGGGCAAATATAAAAACCACTCGCGGATTTGTAACCTCTCCATTCATTGAGTTTTTTCTTAAATACTGCCTCTGTAGAATCCCCCTTCGCTATTCTCAGAGGGAGAAAAACGATGCGAGTAATCATGTTTGACAGGCAGTCGATATTTATTCATGGAGCGATACACGGTCTGCAGGAGTTAATTCCTGAAATAAATATAACGGGCGCTTGTCAGGCGGACGATTTATGGGGGCAAATATCTGCTTCACCGTCTGCTATCGTGATGATTGACGGCAATTTGATCCAGGAAGAGGAGAGTGCTTTCCTGGAAGAGCTTATGGATTCCTTCCCGGCGATACGGGTGATTATGGTTCTGGCAAGAAAAGAGGCCAGATGGGTTGAGCAGCTCATGCAGCGAAACGTGATGGCCATTATCCCCCGTAACGCTAACCCCGAACGGTTTGCCGCCGTGCTGGATTCCGTGTCGAGAGGGATGGTCTGCTTTCCCGGGGAGTGGGTTAGCCAGCAATCATCAGCGCAGCCGTTACTCTGTTTAAGCGAGCGTCAGCGCGAGGTACTCAAACTGCTGGCTGCGGGGGAGTCAAATAAAGAGATTGGCCGCAATCTCAACATCAGCGCGGCCACGGTAAAAGCGCATCTGGAAGCACTTTTTCGGCGGCTGGAGGTGAAAAACCGGACCCAGGCGGCCATGTACTATACCCGGGCGATAGCCTGATACAGCGCGTTCAGACGTGAAGGCGTCTCGGCGAAACTGAATATCAATACTACCAATGCATCATGCTGCTGTTGGGTTAATGGGCGTGTTATATTTTCCCGCAGCAGCCTCTCACATAACTGAATATCCTCCTGAAGCAAACATTCTGCCTGGAGCGGAGTAATGCCTCCGTGAAAATTGTCCTCCTCATGGATCGCATGTCCATAGCCGATCACCCATAAACCATTTTCATCACGATATTTCTCCAGTGAAAGCCCCTGATGCTTCTTTATTAAATCAATGGCGGCATAAGAGATATTCAGCGCATGACCTTTCATATTCATTTCCTCGTAATGGCGATACTGTAGAGGAATTGAACAATGAAGAATATCCGCCAAATGGCTGTTGATCAGGCGTTATGGTTCAGATATTCATGCCGCAATAAACCCAATAACCAGTCATTTTGCCAGCGTCCGGAAAGGTGATAGCTCTCGCGAAGCTCCCCCTCCAGACGAAAGTGGGCTTTTTCCAGCAGACGTCTGGAGGCGACATTTCCCGCCGTGACGGTGGCGGTGAGCCGACGTAGTCCGCCCTCACGAAAGGCGTAATCGCAAAGCGCCTGCAGGGATTCGAAACCGTAACCTTTCCCCTGCGCCTCGGGTGCAAAAAGAAAGCCCACTTCAGCGCAATCGTCCTCACGATGAATATACCCGGTCACGCCCAGCGGTGCCTGAGAGGTGGCATCACGGACGACGAGACACAGCCAGTGCGTGCTGCCCGGCGTCCAGAGGGGCAGACGAGAATCAAACGCCTCACGAATCGCGGCAACGGGACGGTTTTCCGCCACAAAGCGCATCACGTCAGGATGTTGCTGCAACGCCAGAAAAAAGGGCCAGTCATGCTCCTGCAGAGGCGAGCAATTCAGGCGTGAAGTCATTAAAACCGGCATTAAGATTCTCCTGAAACATTTTTAATGATTTTAGGGTTGTCACTTTATTTCAACAGAAAGTCAGGTATGGTTAAGCATGTATAAATAAAAGAAAAATGGCCATAAGTGCCCATTCCTGATGTCTTCGTTGTCGCTTAAGGAAAACAATGACTCTCAGCACATCACATCATATTCGCGAACAGTTTGAACACTGTCTGGCGGTCATTCGCCAGGCGTCGGTTGAAATTTTGCTTCTCCTGAATGTACATGTTTCTGAGGGAAAAGATCCACGCTGGCTCCTGGAACAACTGGATAGCGCACGTTTAGCGCTCGGGGGATGGGCAGCCGTTGCGAAGACGCTCAATCTGAATGATGCCGAGATGTCGGAATTTACGCTGCAGCTGCGCCTGCTGCAGCAGCGCGTTCCACAGTATGAAAGCGGGCAGGATGTCAGCGAAAACCAGCTGATTGCGGCGATGCGCTTTGTGACCACGCTGGAACATCTTCGTTTGCAGCAACCGTTGCTGACTTACAGCACGGAGCTGGCAACGGGTAGCGAACTGCAGCAACAGCAGGCGCACAAGCAGGTTCGCGCCATTGAGCTGATGATTAAAGGACTTATTCAGCAGGCCTGGCCCGATCAGGTGCGGCTCAATAATCATCTTAAGACCTTATTTAATGCCGACCGGGTAAGACGCTGGCTGAAGCTCGGGGAGATCAACGATATCCTGAGCGGGATGATGTTCAGTGAACTGGCGCAGATGCTGGTGGATAAAAAAGAGTTCAGCCGGTATTACGCCTCGCTGTTTAACGATCCTGCCATGCTGACGCTCCTGGTAGAACCGCGTAAAACGCTGCAAACCTTCCTTGATGATATTCGGCAAATTCGCAACAACATCACGGTTCAGAAAACGTTAAGTTCGGCGCAAATTCAGCTGCTGGATAACTACTACATGCAGATTTCCCGACCGGTTCAACGTGCATTCGAAGAGGGGAGAACGCGCGTCAACCCGGCCGGATTGATGGCGGTGGACGCCAGTGAACTGCACACTTTCTGGGAAAAGGCGCAGAAAATGGATCGGGTTACCGGTGGCGATCTGTTTGAGGTTCGTGACACGATTGAAAAGCCGACCCAGCGCGCGCCGCGCACGCCCGAACAGCGTGAGCAGCTTATCTCCGGTGCGTTATGGGGCGCGGTTGGCGTGATGGTAATCGCCATCCTGGTGGGCGGCTTCTGGCTGGTGACCAGCAGCAAACCGCAGCCATCGGCCGAACACACTGCGCAAGCGGCGCCGCCGAAAGATATGCGCGAAACCCCTTCTGCGCGCGAGACGCTGACCCGCATGGGGGTGACCTGGGACGACAATAATTTCCGTTCAGCGATTAATCGCAACGATACCCGTGTCGCGCAGCTCTTTTTGCAGGGCGGGATGGACTGGAAGCTGTCATGGACCGAAGAGGCGATGTCGGCAGGCCATGACGACGTGCTGGAACTCATGCTGCGCTACCGACGGAACATGACGGAAGAGAAGCCATGCCGTCGCTTTATCAACACGCTCAGCCACGCGATGTCGAACGGTGAGTCCCTGACCTCAGTGCGTAAAGCGTATCTCAAAGCGTTCTGCACCGTGCCCGCCGTGGTGAAGCGCCAGCAGCACGATCTGGATATGGCTAGGCGGCGTGCGCAGTCGCAACCGGATGCCACCACGAAAAAATGGCAGTCTATTCAGACTGCCATTTATGAGGTTATCCGCTGATTCCTTTATCCTCTCCCTGTTGTGGGAGAGGGCCGGGGTGAGAGCACCAGACCGCACCCCACTCAAGGCTCCCCATACAACCCTATCAGCCGTCGCACTACGCCGTTGGTCCAGCCGAAGCCGTCCTGAAGGGGATATTCACCCCCGCCCCCCTCGCGTGGCGTACTGCTGGCGATATGATACTTCTCAATCAGCTTGTGGTGGGTCTTATAAAAATGATTCACCGTCTGCAGCCAGCTCCAGGCGATCTCATCGCCCAGTGAGTCATTGCCATACTGCTTGAACCCCTGAATGGCCATCCACTGCAGCGGGGCCCAGCCGTTGGGTTTATCCCACTGTTCGCCGGTTTCATACTCGGTTGCCAGAATCCCGCCCGGCGTCAGCAGTCGCGTTTTCACCGCATCCGACAGTCGATCGGCCTGTTCATGCGTGGCCATACCGACGTACAGCGGCACAATGCTCGCCGCAGAGAACAGCGCCATCACTTCGCGGCGCCAGTCATAGTCGCGATAGCAGCCGCTTTCTTCATCCCAGAGGTAGCGGTTAATCGCGGCGCGGCGATCGCTGGCCTTCTGATGGAACAGTTCAGCGGTCTCTTTATCCCCTTTCGACGCCGAGATATTGGCGATAGTACTCTCCAGCTTGAACAGGAAAGCATTCAAATCGATCGGGATAAACTGCGTGGTGCGAATGCTGGCCAGTCGGCCAGGCTCACGCAGCCAGCGGGAGGAGTAATCCCAGCCTGAGGCTGCACCCGCGCGCAAGTCACGATACACTTCGTTTGGCGGACGTCCGGAGTGACGGGCCGTTTCTACGTCCTCAATCCACGATTCGTCCCGGGGCGTATCGCGGTCGTCCCAGTAGCGGTTGAGCAATGATCCATCCGGCATACGTACCGCGCTGCGATAGGCCTGATTAAGCAGCAGCGACTCGGCACCGTCCATCCAGAAGGCGTGCTCCATCTTGAGGTGCTCAAGGTAACGCTTCGCGCCGCGTACCCCGTCCTCTTCAAACAACTCGACCATCAGGGCAAAGACCGGCGGCTGAGAGCGGCTGAGGTAATAGGTACGGTTACCGTTTGGGATATGCCCGTAGCGTTCGATCAGCCACGCGAAGTTATCCGCCATACACTTCAGCAGGTCATTACGTCCGCTCTCCGCCAGCCCCAGCATGGAGAAATAGGAGTCCCAGTAATAGGTCTCACTGAATCGCCCGCCGGGCACAATATAGGCCTGCGGTAACACCAGCAGAGAGGACCAGGGGATATGGTCCTGCGGTTCGCGCGTCAGCACCGGCCACAGGCTGTCAATGTGCTCTTTTAGCGACAGACCGGGGTCAGAAACATATTCCGTGCCGTAGGTGGCCGGTAGCCAGAAGTGGTTCTCTACAAACTGGCGCAGGTCGAAATCCCGGTGACGTTTCACTTTACGATAGCGGATCAGGATATCCAGCGGGTCCATCTTCGGCGCGCAGTCAGGGAAGGTTTTGCTGTCCGCGAACAGGCGTGTTGATTGAACATGCTCGAACAGTTCCAGATAGCGATCGGCGGGCGTCAGGGCATCGGAGGCGGGTAGCCCCTCGATCATTTCGGGTTCCGGCTCCGCCTCAATCATTTCATCCAGTTTCAACTCGCAGGGATCGGTCTCGTAGCGCAGCTCTTCTGCGATCTCGAATTCGATATTCTCGGTAGCCTGTAGTTTCTGGTTGAACATGGTGATAGGGACCTCCGGTTGTGTGTACTTAAAGACAGTTTTTTTCCGGGCGTCTTATAAGCGTAGACATTCGCTTCGGTAGATGGGGAGGGAAATGTGCGGTAGATCACTATTTTCGGAGCATTCGTTTTGCAACGATTTATGAATGTGAATAAAAAAAGCCCCTCCGGGGAGGGGCTTCTGCCTTAACGCATGGTAACAAATTCTTCCGCGGCGGTCGGATGGATTGCCACGGTGTTGTCGAAGTCTTTCTTGGTCGCGCCCATTTTCAGCGCCACGGCGAAGCCCTGCAGGATCTCATCCATGCCGAAGCCAATGCCGTGGATACCCACAATCTTCTCGTCCGGGCCCACGCAGACCAGCTTCATGCGGCATGGCTGACGGTGAGAGGTGACGGCGGTATACATCGCGGTGAACGCGGATTTATACACTTTCACCTGGTCGTCGCCATACTGCTCGCGCGCCTGCGGCTCGGTTAAGCCAACGGTGCCGATGGGCGGATGGCTGAAGACCACGGTCGGGATGTTGGTGTAATCGAGATGCTCGTCAGGCTTGTTGTTAAACAGACGTTCGGAGAGACGACGTCCCGCCGCAACGGCCACCGGGGTCAGCTCTACGGCACCGGTGTTATCGCCAACTGCGTAAATGCCCGGTACGCTGGTGTTCTGGAACTTATCGACGACGATATAACCTTTTTCGTCGGTTTTAACGCCGGTCACGGCCAGGTTAAAGTTGTCATTAGCTGGTTCACGACCAATCGCCCAGATCAGGCAGTCGACGGTCTGGCTGCGGCCATCTTCCAGCTCCAGCGTCAGGCTGCCGTCCGCATTTTTCACTACCGCTTTCGGCACCGCGTGGGTGTGGAGTGTTGGGCCTTCAGCGTTCATGACTTCAACCAGCGTCTCGACAATCAGCGGGTCAAAGCTGCGCAGCGGCGCGTGTTTACGCACAAACAGGTGCGCTTCCGCGCCAAGGCCGTTGATCACGCCCGCCAGCTCTACCGCAATGTAACCCGCGCCAACCACGGCAACGCGCTTAGGCAGCGCAGGCAGTTCAAAGAAACCGTCTGAGTCGATGCCGTATTCCACGCCCGGAATGTCCGGGTGGCTCGGACGACCGCCGGTGGCGATCAGGATATGATCGGCGGTGATCGTCTCACCGTTCACTTCGATCGTTTTCGCATCCACAAAGCGGGCAAAGCCGTGGATCACATCGACGTTGTTCTTACCCAGCACGTTGTCGTAGGAGGTGTGAATACGGTCGATGTAGGCGGTACGGCTGGCGATTAGCTTGTCCCAGTCAAAGTGATTGAGGGTGGTGTCAAAGCCGTAATCCGGGCCGTACATATGGATAGCTTCACGGATTTGCGCTGCGTGCCACATCACCTTCTTCGGTACACAACCCACGTTCACGCAGGTGCCGCCCAGCGCTTTAGCTTCGATCAGCGCACATTTCTGGCCATACATGGCCGCACGGTTGATGGAGGCGATGCCGCCGCTGCCGCCGCCGATTGCGATGTAGTCATAATGCTTAGTCATAGCTTTTATCCTTAATCGTGAATTGCCGCGATTGTATACCTGAAATCAATAGTTTCCACCGATGGCTGCGATTACTCCGGCACGATCCAACTGACGGTGGCGTGGCCTGTACCCGCTGGCACCAGCGTTTTGTGCAGCCACGGCAGTACGTTGTTCATCTGCGCTTCGAGCTTCCACGGCGGGTTAATCACAATCATGCCGGAGGCGGTCATGCCGCGCTGGTCGCTGTCCGGCCGCACGGCCAGCTCAATCTGGAGGATTTTGCGGATCCCGGTCGCTTCCAGATCTTTGATCATGCGTTTGATTTGCGCGCGCAGCACCACCGGGTACCACAGGGCGTAAGTGCCGGTGGCAAAACGTTTGTAGCCTTCGTGGATGCCGGTCACCACCGCCTGATAGTCGGTTTTGATTTCGTACGGCGGATCGATCAGCACCAGGCCGCGGCGGGAAACGGGCGGCAGTTTGGCTTTCAGCTGCTGGTAGCCGTCGGCTTTCTCCACGCGGGCGCGATTATCTTTCTGAAATTCAGAGCGCAACAGCGGGAAATCGCTCGGATGCAGTTCGGTCAGCTGAATGCTGTCCTGCTCGCGCAGCAGCTGGCGGGCAATCAGCGGTGAGCCTGGGTAGTAGCGCAGCTGGCCGTTGCGGTTGAAGTGGTTCACCACGCCGATGTACGGTTCCAGTTCGGCTGGCAGGTCGTCCTGCTGCCAGATGCGGGCGATCCCTTCCAGATATTCACCGGTACGCTCGGCATGCTCGCCGCTCAGCTGATAACGGCCCGCGCCCGCGTGGGTGTCCAGATAGAGAAACGGCTTCTCTTTCTCTTTGAGCGATTCAATGATCAGGCTCTGAACGGTGTGTTTGAGGACGTCGGCATGGTTGCCAGCGTGGAAGCTGTGGCGATAACTGAGCATGGGTAATGATTTTCCGCTGAATTGACGATTTGCCACAGTTTACAGCAGAACGGCACAGATTACCCGCAGGCCCGGTAAGCGCAGCGCCACCGGGCGCTTTTCCACGACGTCCGGCATTGAAATCCTCTACACTTAACCCCATTAATTAATGATATGCACAGCGCCGGATGCGCGCTTCATTCACCTATTTCAACAGGACAGCGTTTATGACCAATCCATTACTGACGCCTTTTTCGTTGCCGCCGTTTTCTAAAATCCTCCCTGAGCATGTGGTTCCAGCCGTTACGCAATCGCTGGACAACTGCCGCGCGGCGGTAGAAAGCGTGGTGGCGCAGGGCGCACCGTACACCTGGGAAAATCTGTGTCAGCCGCTGGCCGAAGTGGACGACGTGCTGGGGCGTATCTTCTCCCCGGTAAGCCACCTGAACTCGGTGAAAAACAGCCCGGAACTGCGCGAGGCCTATGAACAGACCCTGCCGCTGCTCTCGGAGTACAGCACCTGGGTCGGCCAACACGAAGGGCTGTACAAAGCGTATCGCGATCTGCGTGACGGCGACCATTACGCCGAGCTGAACACGGCGCAGAAAAAATCGGTCGATAACGCCCTGCGTGATTTCGAGCTGTCCGGGATTGGTCTGCCAAAAGAGAAGCAGGTTCGCTACGGTGAAATCGCCGCGCGCCTGTCCGAGCTGGGCAACCAGTACAGCAACAACGTCCTCGACGCCACCATGGGCTGGACGAAGCTGATTACCGATGAATCCGAGCTGGCCGGGATGCCGGAAAGCGCGCTGGCAGCAGCGAAAGCGCAGGCCGAAGCGAAAGAGCAGGAAGGCTATCTGTTAACGCTGGATATCCCAAGCTACCTGCCGGTAATGACCTACTGCGACAACCAGGCCCTGCGTGAAGAGATGTACCGCGCCTACAGCACGCGCGCCTCCGATCAGGGGCCGAATGCCGGTAAGTGGGACAACAGCCCGGTGATGGCGGAAATCCTCGCCCTGCGTCACGAGCTGGCACAGCTGCTGGGCTTCGAAAACTACGCCGACAAATCCCTCGCCACCAAAATGGCGGAGAACCCACAGCAGGTGCTCGACTTCCTGACCGATCTGGCAAAACGCGCCCGTCCTCAGGGTGAGAAAGAGCTGGCTCAGCTGCGTGCTTTTGCGAAAGCGGAGTTCGGCGTGGACGAGCTGCAGCCGTGGGATATTGCGTACTACAGCGAAAAACAGAAGCAGCATCTTTACAGCATCAGCGACGAGCAGCTGCGCCCGTACTTCCCGGAAAACAAAGCCGTTAACGGCCTGTTCGAAGTGGTGAAGCGCATCTACGGCATCACAGCCAAAGAGCGAACCGATATCGACGTCTGGCATCCGGACGTGCGCTTCTTCGAATTGTATGACGACAAGAATGAGCTGCGCGGCAGCTTCTACCTTGATCTCTACGCGCGTGAGAATAAGCGTGGCGGAGCGTGGATGGATGACTGCGTCGGCCAGATGCGTAAAGCCGACGGTTCTCTGCAAAAGCCGGTCGCTTACCTGACCTGTAACTTTAACCGTCCGGTGAATGGCAAACCTGCGCTGTTCACTCACGACGAAGTGATCACCCTGTTCCACGAGTTCGGTCATGGTCTGCATCACATGCTGACCCGCATCGAAACCGCAGGCGTGGCTGGCATCAGCGGGGTACCGTGGGATGCGGTCGAGCTGCCAAGCCAGTTTATGGAAAACTGGTGCTGGGAGCCGGACGCGCTGGCGTTTATCTCTGGTCACTATGAGACCGGCGAACCGCTGCCGAAAGAGCTGCTGGATAAAATGCTGGCGGCCAAGAACTACCAGGCAGCGATGTTCATCCTGCGTCAACTGGAGTTCGGCCTGTTTGATTTCCGTCTGCACGCCGAGTTTAGCCCGGAACAAGGGGCGAAAATCCTCGAAACGCTGGCCGAGATTAAAAAGCAGGTTGCTGTGATCCCTGGGCCAACCTGGGGCCGATTCCCGCATGCGTTCAGTCACATCTTCGCAGGCGGCTATGCGGCAGGTTACTACAGCTACCTGTGGGCCGACGTGCTGGCAGCGGATGCTTTCTCCCGCTTCGAAGAAGAGGGGATCTTCAACCGTGAAACCGGCCAGTCGTTCCTCGATAACATCCTGACCCGCGGCGGTTCTGAGGAGCCAATGGTACTGTTCAAACGCTTCCGTGGCCGCGAGCCGCAGCTGGATGCGATGCTTGAGCATTACGGGATCAAAGGCTGATAGTTCGTGAAAATCTGCTTAGTGGATGAAACAGGCGCCGGAGACGGCGCCTTATCTGTTCTGGCGGCCCGCTGGGGGCTGGAGCACGATGAAGATAACCTGATGGCGCTGGTGATGACACCGAAGCATCTTGAATTACGTAAGCGCGACGAAGCGAAACTCGGCGGGATTTTTGTCGATTTTGTCGGCGGTGCGATGGCGCACCGGCGCAAGTTCGGCGGCGGTCGCGGCGAGGCGGTGGCCAAAGCGGTGGGCATTAAAGGGAACTATCTTCCGGACGTGGTCGATGCCACGGCGGGGCTGGGTCGCGATGCGTTTGTGCTGGCGTCTGTTGGCTGTCGTGTGCGAATGCTGGAGCGTAACCCGGTGGTCGCCGCGTTGCTCGACGACGGGCTGACGCGTGGCTACGCGGACCCGGAAATCGGCCCGTGGCTGCAGGAGCGGTTGCAGTTGATCCACGCCTCCAGCCTGACGGCGCTCACTGATATCACCCCGCGCCCGCAGGTGGTCTATCTCGACCCGATGTTCCCGCATAAGCAGAAAAGCGCGCTGGTGAAGAAAGAGATGCGGGTGTTTCAGTCGCTGGTGGGGCCGGATTTAGATGCAGATGGTCTGCTGGAGCCTGCCCGACAGCTCGCAACGAAGCGGGTGGTGGTGAAGCGCCCTGACTACGCGCCGCCCCTGGCGGACGTGGCCACGACTAACGCGGTGACCACGAAAGGGCACCGGTTTGATATCTATTCAGGTACACCGGAATAAAAAAAGCCGGGTGGCGGCTTCGCCTTACCCGGCCTACATCCTCGATCTATTCCTTCTCCCTTTGGGAGAGGGTTAGGGTGAGGGGAATTTAACGCACTTACTCGTCTTCTTCGTCACGCAGTGGAACAATCAGCATATCCACGTGAACGGTGTTGATCAGCTGGCGCGCGGACGACATCAGCTTGCTCCAGAAGTCCTGGTGGTGACCGCATACGACCAGGTCCATGTCATATTTCTTAATCGCATCAACCAATACCTGACCCAGGTCGCCGCTGCCGCTCAGGGTCTCGGTAATCGGGTAGCCCGCGTTGGTGGACAGTTCGCTCAGGGCGTGATGCGTCTCTTCGGAGATGCGCTTCTGCATATCGCCGAGATTCACGTCGATCAGACCGGTATAGAGGTCGGAGTAATTCACATCAACGTGAATCAGGGAAACTTTCGCGTTGTAGGGGCGTGCCATGGATACCGCTTTATCAACCAGCACTTTGCTCTCCGGAGAGAGGTCTACCGCGATGAGAATGTGTTTGTAAGCCATAGTGTTACTCCTTCCTTAAGTTATCGATGACTAAATGAGAATGCCGTCGTCTGATACTTTCATTACGGCCCAGTTAAACATATTTTTCAAGCTTTGGTGTTGATAACGATTAACCTTGTGGCAAAAAAATTAACGGATCTCCTACACTATTTAATGAGCCGTTCGGATATTAAAACGCGAACCGGATCGACTTTTGGTCATTCTTTCACTGAACTGTCTGTCAGGGCATTGGGGTGCGGGAGCTCAGGAGCCTTGCTCCGTGGGCGGACGCCGGGGAGGATGTATGATTAGCACCGTCGCATTGTTTTGGGCGTTATGCGTAGTTTGCATAGTGAATATGGCGCGCTACTTCTCATCGTTACGTGCGCTGTTAGTGGTACTTCGTGGTTGCGATCCGTTGCTTTATCAGTATGTGGACGGTGGAGGGTTCTTCACCTCGCATGGACAGCCCAGCAAACAGATGCGACTGGTGGGATACATCTACTACCAGCGTTACCGCGATCATCACGATGAAGAGTTTATCCGTCGCTGCGAGCGTCTGCGTCGGCAGTTCATTCTGACCAGCGCCCTGTGCGGGCTGGTTGTGGTCAGTATGATTGCATTGATGATTTGGCACTGAGCATAAAAAAAGCGGGTCAGTTTCCTGACCCGCTTTTTGTCGCCTTCAGCTGATTAGATCAGCTTCAGCGAAATCCAGTACAGACCACCAGACAGCAGGATGGACGCCGGAAGGGTGAACACCCAGGCCATCAGGATGTTGGTCACGGTTTTGCGCTGCAGACCGCCACCGTCAACAATCATGGTACCTGCCACGGACGAGGAGAGTACGTGGGTGGTGGATACCGGCATCCCGGTGTAGCTCGCCAGGCCGATAGAAACCGCCGCCGTCATCTGCGCGGACATCCCCTGCGCATAGGTCATGCCTTTCTTACCGATCTTCTCGCCGATGGTGGTTGCCACACGACGCCAGCCAATCATTGTACCGATACCCAGTGCCAGCGCGACGGCCATGATGATCCAGATTGGCGCGTACTCAATGGTGTTGAGCATATCGCTTTTCAGTTTCTTCAGAAGACGTTTGTCCTCGGCATTCACCTCTGGCAGTTTCGCGACTTTATCGGTCACGTCAGAGATGCAGAGCATGATACGACGCAGCTGACCACGCTGTTCAACGGCCAGTTTGTCGTAGCTTTCGATATCGCCCAGCATGCCTTTGGCGCGTTCCAGCGCGTTAATCGCGTTTGCCGGATGGCAGTGGAATTCGCCCGGCGCGTTAGTTGCACCGGCTTCCGGAGATGGGATCAGCTGATCAACGCCGGTCGCTTTTTTCAGCAGATCGGGATGCTGCTGGAAATAGGTCTCAACGTTATTGACGGCATCACGGGTACGGGTGATTTCGTAACCAGAGGCGTTCATGTTAACCACGAAACCTGCCGGTGCGACACCGATCAGTACCAGCATCACCAGACCAATGCCTTTCTGCCCATCGTTCGCGCCATGAGAGAAGGCCACGCCGATAGCGGAAATGATCAGCGCGATACGCGTCCAGAATGGCGGTTTTTTCTTACCGTCTTTCTTCTCACGCTCTGCTGGCGTCAGGTGGATGCGCGCACGTTTCTTGGTGTTGCTCCAGTAGCGACGCAGGATGAAAATCAGTCCACCCGCAACCACCAGACCCACAATTGGAGAGATGATCAGAGAACCGAAAATGCCCAGTACTTTAGGCAGGTTCAGCGCATCAACGACGGATGTCCCGGTCATCAGGGCGTTCGTTAACCCGATACCGATAATCGCGCCGATGAGAGTGTGAGAGCTGGATGCAGGCAGGCCAAAATACCAGGTACCGAGGTTCCAGATAATGGCAGCAAGCAGCATTGAGAACACCATGGCAAGGCCATGACCGGAACTCACGTTAAGCAGCAGATCCGTTGGCAACATATGCACGATCGCATACGCCACGCTCAGTCCGCCCAGAAGGACACCAAAAAAGTTAAATACCGCCGCCATAACAACCGCAAGTTGCGATCGCATTGCGCGAGTGTAGATAACCGTTGCTACTGCGTTTGCAGTGTCGTGGAAGCCGTTGATCGCTTCGTAAAACAGTACAAAAACCAGAGCAAGCAATAATAAAAGCCCGGTATGTAAATCCAGGCCGGCAAACAAATGTAGCATAGGACGTTACGCCATTTTGAGGACATGAACGCGGCGCATTATCCAGGACAAATGCGCAACGGGCAAAGTGAAATATAGACTTTTTTTGACATACCACCTGATTTGAGAAAAGTGCTTGAAGGGATAATCGTTAAATTTCAATGGAATGGCTTTGTAAGAACTTTTTACGCTGGTGTGACCACAGAGGAAACTTTACAATCCGCGGCAGTTAACGAAGAGGATTTTGACGTGGAAAGGTTTGATGCCGTGGTAATTGGCGCCGGTGCGGCGGGTATGTTTTGTGCGGCGATGGCCGGACAGGCGGGTCGTCGTGTGCTGTTACTGGACAACGGAAAAAAGCCTGGCCGCAAGATCCTGATGTCGGGCGGCGGGCGTTGTAACTTCACCAATCTTTATGTCGAACCCGCGGCGTATTTGAGCCAAAACCGTCATTTTTGCAAATCTGCACTGGCGCGTTACACCCAGTGGGACTTCATCGACCTGGTGGGCAAGCACGGCATCGCGTGGCATGAAAAGACGCTGGGACAGCTGTTCTGCGACGACTCCGCGCAGCAGATTGTCGATATGCTGGTCGCCGAGTGCGAGAAGGGCGGCGTGGTGGTGCGTCTGCGCACGGAAGTGCTGGAGGTCGCCCGCGACGAACAGGGGTACACGCTGCAGCTGAACGGTGAAACCGTCAGTGCTGATAATCTGGTCATCGCCAGCGGTGGCCTCTCTATGCCGGGTCTGGGCGCGTCCCCGTTCGGCTATAAGATTGCCGAGCAGTTTGGTCTTAAGGTACTGCCCACGCGCGCGGGTCTGGTGCCGTTCACGCTGCACAAACCCCTTCTTGAACAGCTTCAGACGCTTTCTGGCGTCTCCGTTCCTTCCGTCATGACTGCCGAAGACGGGACGGTATTCCGTGAAAACTTGCTCTTTACCCATCGGGGGCTCTCTGGCCCGGCGGTACTGCAAATCTCCAGCTACTGGCAGCCGGGTGAATTTGTCACGGTGAATCTGGTGCCGGACTGCGACCTGGACGCGTTCCTCAACGAGCAGCGCGAGGCGCACCCGAATCAGAGCCTGAAAAACACGCTGGCGATGCAGCTGCCAAAACGTCTGGTGGAGTGCCTTCAGGTGCTGGGGCAGATCCCGGACGTATCGCTTAAGCAATTGAACAGCCGCGAGCAAGAGACGCTGGTGGAGACGCTGACAAACTGGCGCGTTCAGCCAAACGGCACCGAGGGGTACCGCACGGCGGAAGTGACGCTGGGCGGCGTTGATACAAATGAACTCTCCTCGCGCACCATGGAAGCCCGCAACGTGCCGGGGCTCTACTTTATCGGCGAAGTGATGGACGTCACCGGCTGGCTCGGCGGGTATAACTTCCAGTGGGCGTGGGCAAGTGCCTGGGCGTGTGCGCAGGCGCTGGCCGATGTCCGAAGACAATAAAGTTGTACACAAAGCACTAAAGTTGTAACCATTCTCAAAAAACGACGCTAATGTTGTATACTTACTGAATGTGTGGTTATAGGGTTGGAGACTATAAAATGCACATATAGGTACGTATCAATGTCGTTTTTTGGGTACGATCATGGGTAGGGGTAGGCGTCTCAAATCCTATTTGGATTATGAAAATGCGCTAGGTGACGGCATAGGAGTGGGCTATGGCCAAAGTTATCAGCCCTGGCTTAGAGCTCAGGACGTTAAATCCCGTGGAAACCGTTCGATAGTCTTTGGCCTTAAGACGTTTCGAAACCATCATCTCCTTTCTTCTGTCGAAAGTAACTTTTTCTATCTGGCTGAGTTTAATGACTCGGTGATTGATATCCGGGAACAATTCCCACTCTTTCCTCTCCGGCTTACCCAACAAATAGCAAATCATCTACATTTTCAACATCCTATGGTGAGGGGAGTAAGAGGAGTACCTGTCGAAGTTCTGAATGTTATGACAACCGATTTTTTACTGACCTTGAGAACTCCTGAAGGCGGACTTCGATACAAAGCTGTAGCAGTAAAACAAAACGAGAGCATACCTGAACGCGAAGCCCAAAAACTTGAAATAGAGAGGATGTTTTGGCAGTTGATTGATGTTGAGTTTCAAATTTATGTTGGCTCGGAACTCAATAACGTCGTCGGTAAAAATATTTGTTGGGTTACTTCTGTATTAAGAGATGGTTCTGTATTTTATGATAAATATCCTCTTGATAAAATCCTATGGAAGCTTAAACCAGATGTTTATCCCATAGTGGGACTACGTGCAATGATTTCATCAATCATTGGGGTAGATGCACAAGAAGCGATGATGTTATTGCAGGCAATGATTGGATTAAAAATGATAAAAATTGATTTATCATATCCAATACTCGAAACCGGTCTGATAAAGATAATATCCAATGGCCACTATATAGGACTGAACGCAAATGGATATTATTAGAAATTCAGTCTGGCTCTCTCAAGGCACTGATTTGCTTGCAGAGGGGCTTTATCGTGTTTTGGATTTTGACAAAAAGGTTGATTTGTTAATTTTGTTTAAAATAAAATCAGAAAGAACGGGTAAGCCAATTCCTTTCTCATTTTCATTGTTTAAATATTATATTGAATCAAATAGCATAACTTGTAAAGATTATATATACCCTTCATATATGTTAGTAGATGAGAAAGAAATAACAGATGAAGACAGGGGAAGGCGAGATGAAAATTACAATATCATTAAAGATCTTGTAGATGACAGAATGTTTCTGTTCGACTATGCATTACATAAAAAGTCTCACCTTTTAATGGACTACTCCAGAAATAAAAAAATATCACAATATACTATCAGAACGCTTCTGGCGTTGTACTGGCGACATGGGCAGGATGTTTATGCATTACTACCCGCATTCTCGAACTGTGGTGCCGCTGGGAAAAGTAGAATCAAACATGAAATTAAACTTGGGAATTCCAAGAAAAACAGAGCATTACCTAATGAACGTTCACGTGTTTTCATTCTTAATGAAAGAGATATAAATAATATTAGAAAATCTCTCATTATGTATCATTATAAAGTTAACGGAGATACGATAAAGAAAACATTAGAGAGACATATTGATTTGTATTTTAGGGATGAAATTAAAACAGCGAACTTAGAAAATAGAGCTCCATATGTTCCTTCTTTAAAACAATTTTCATACTGGAATAAAAAACTCTTCACTAAAGATTTCTCGATAAAGAAGAAGAACACGAAAAAAGAAATAGACCTCAAAATGCGGGCGCTTTTAGGTAGTGCGGCTAATACAACTGTTTTACCGGGTGATGTTTTCGAAATAGACTCAACTGTCGCTGATGTACATCTTATTTCGAGTTTAAACAGACGAAAAGTCATTGGGCGCCCAACTATTTATACAGTGGTGGATCGCGCAACAAGAATGATTGTTGGCCTTCATGTTTCTTTATACCATGCTTCATGGCGAGCTGCCCGACAAGCGTTAGCAAATTGCTTTATGCCAAAAAAAGAATATTGTAGATTATTTGGAATCTCTATTACTAATGATGATTGGCCTTGTTCTCATATTCCATTAACATTGATGTGTGACAACGGGGAGATGATTGGTCTTAAACCTCAGGAAAAGATGACCCCCCTGACAAAACTTGAGTTTGCGCCAGTCGGTAGAGGCGACAGAAAAAGCATTGTTGAACGCTGTTTCGGTATTCTAAATGATGAAGTTATTCATAGGCTTATTGGAACAACACGAAGGGGTAAGATTGTTAAAGGAGAGCCAACACCGCAATCCAGGGCTTGTTTAACGATTCAGGAGGTCACGTCTTTACTGATTCGGGAGATACTTGCACATAATCAGAGAACATATGAAGAACTGGCTTATATCAATCCCTTACTGATTGAAAATGATCTCGTAATATCACCAAAAAATAGTTGGATGATAAGCTTAAAGCACGGGAGATTCAGCGCAAGAGCCGTTGGGGCCGACGAAGTGATCGCACGATTGTTGATCCCTGTGAACGCTAACATTACCGCCGGTGGGATTCAGTACAATAATCTTTTTTATGAATGTGATCCAGACATTGCATCAGGTGCCAGAGTATTTGGAAGAACCACTTGTGAAGCAAGAATAGATGACAATTGCGTAGATTATATATATGTAAGATTTGACAAAAATAGCATTTTCAAAAAGCATTACCTGCTTAAGAAAAGAGATATATTTAAAGGTAAAGCTCATCTTGATACAGATGTAATGGCTGATTGGGTAGATACTCAAAAAGAAATTAATTTATTTACTCTGGATTCACTCAGCAATATCAATAATAAAGATGATTTTAACAAGAAAGGTAACGAAAGATTAAATGAAATATACGAATCTCGACGGGTACATGGTAAAGATATTAAAAAGAACAGGAAAAATGAACTTGATTCATTAGGGCGAACTGATGTTGCTAATGGAAGACCTGAACCCCTACTTCCGTCATCCAGTAAGGTTCTGCTTTTGCCTGGCCGGGAGGAGAAACAAAGATGGTTAAAAGGTAAGAAGAAGACTGAGGACGCAGAATAATGAACCTTATACGGAGCGTTTCAGCGATATATAAAGAACAGGAGTTACCTGAGTATCGTGGCAACCCCTTAATTGAAGCACTTCCTGAAGCGCTTACGGAAGATGAAGTACTTCTGGAAATGAGTTATTTTCCCGAAATTGACGAAAAAATCCGCTGGACTGCCCCGGCGAATGTTAGAGAGCAGTATGTCGAACGTATAAAGAAATTCCGTTGCCCTCAAACCAATCTTATCCAGGCTTATAAAATGATTTTACGGGCACTTAGGGAAAGCTATGCAGCCCGTAATCCTTTAAAAAGCGGAACTATTCAATATCTTCATTACTATGGGACTGAGCGTCCTGATATTGAACCCGAAAGTGGATATTTTAAATCCCAGGCTGAAACCATTACGATAGTTGGAATGAGTGGTTCTGGAAAAACTACCATGATCGAGCAAGTCATGGATCATTTCCCTCAGATTATAGAACACAGCAGCTATAAAGGAGTTTTTCCCGGCTTCAGTAAGCAAATCGTATGGGTAAAGATTAATTGTCCATACAACTCAAGTGTGAGAGACCTTTGTGAAGAGATTTTACAAAAATTAGATGATGCAATTGGTATTGAACGAACTACACCAGAGATTAGAAATGGTGCTCTGGCTCGCCAGATTGCGCAAAGAATAAAATCATCATTTTTAGGTATCCTTGTTATTGATGAAATGCAGAGGCTAAAATTTTCAAGAACTGGAGGTGAGAGTAAGTTGATTGATTTTTTACATGAAATTGTAGATTCGATGGGGGTATCTATGGTTTTTTGTGGAAATCATCCTTTTGACGAGACTCTGACAAAGAAAATGAGAATTGCCAGGCGGGCAGAGTCTGGTGGTTATATGAAAATTTCAAATGTCAGATACGACTCACAAGACTGGCAATCGTTTATTCATTATTTATGGCCATTACAATGGACAAATGTTGAAACACCATTAAATGATGAGTTAAACGAAAAATTATTCATTTTATCTAAAGGCAACATTGGATTGGCTCAGATGATTTATCGGGGGGCACAATTAAAGGTTATCGGTAGCGGTAATGAAATCATAACTGGTGCAGTCTTGTCGGCCTCTGTACCGGTACTCGTAAGCCATACGGAGGAATATAAGGATACTTTACTCCCGGGGGCAGCGACTGAAGACGAGGAAGCCAAATGGCTCTCTGCATCTAATGAAAGTGATGCTTCGGCTAAGTTCATGTCAGAGAAGCCCTTAAAAGCTTTGATCCCTGGAGATATAGACAGGCCACAGCACAAGGAATTCGTAAGAAAAATAGACGAGGTTATGCGCAATTTCGACGAGAAAATACTGTCTCTTGACCATGATCTTGTTATCACCAGAACAGCTGAAAAGAAAAATACCTACGATGCTCTTCAGCGTTGCGGGCTTATAAATACAGATCCACTTAATAAATTGTAATGAGGTCATCAGTTCGTAACGGTCAAAGAGAGGTGGGGTAAATGAGAATGTTGTCTGTTTTACCTGATGAATCCTTGTTCAGTCGGTTTTGTCGGACAGCTACCGTGTACGGTATGTCCCCATCTTCTCTGTTAACGATCATTTTCCACAAACCTGATATGAGCGTCCATCCAATTCTCAATTCAGGATTAAAGGCTATTTCTCTTCATACATCCGAAAGTGCAGACCAGCTCTGGCATGAACAGACTTTACTCCCTCTGTTTGCCTGGGCACTACCAATCAGTCGTAATGAAATTATGGATTTCAACACGACCCCTGCCAGGCTTAATCGATTGTGCCGCCTTAGTAATTTTTCACTAGGACAGCGGACACTATTGAAGTTTTGCCCGGTTTGCGCTCGTGAAGATACTTTTCATTATGGTGTTACTTATTGGCATCTGGCGCATCAACTTCATGGGGTTACAACCTGCCATCGGCACCAGGTAGTGCTTGAAAGCATCAATGTCCCTTCTGCACCGCACATACGTATTGGACTGATGCCTCCTGTTTCGTATACAGAACAACTCAGCAATGAGACAGACTTCGATTTTGCTAAATTTTGTTATGAGTCCATAAATATAATCAGAAGAAAAGAAATTTGTCACCCAAATTACATGGATGTACTTAAAAAGTTAAATTTATTATCATTGGACGGGAATCTGAAGAAAAATGTATTTTACGCACATGTTTATGCTAAGTGCCAGTTATTTGGGGAGGGTTCATCGGAGCTTCTACCGACATCCCTTACTGATTATCACTACTGGGAGCCTATACTCAAAGATAAATGTTGTCAGCATCCCACAAAGCACCTTTTGCTTTGTTATTGTTTGTTAAATACTTGCTGGCCAACGTATGCAGGAAGTCGTCCTAATAAAAAGAAAGAAATCTTTAAAAGTCATAAGGAATACAGCTTTCATATGGCTGATAATAATACTAGTGTTAGCAACCTTGGGAGAGAATTTAATCGCAGCAGATGTTACATTAAAACACTTATTTATAAAAAATACCTGAGGGCGTTTAAGCGAAACACAAAAATTAATATATTCACTGAATTGCTTATCAAGTCTATGGCTGTAAGGGGGTTTAGTCTGGCATCCATAGCTGAGAAAAACTCATTATCGGAAGGAACTGTATCCTCTGTAATTTCATCTTGTTACGGTTTATGCTCATGGCGTAAAAAATGTAAAAAAGATTCTTTAAGACGGCGTCATAAGCAGAAAATATTAAGATTTATACATAATCAATCCATTTCTGTAACGCGAAAGTTAGTCAAGGAAAGTTGTTATGCTAGTTTCTTTTGGCTAAATAAACATGAAAATGGCTGGCTTAATTCCTGTCTTCCTAAAGCAGTACGATGTTATAGAAATAAAAGAGTAGACTGGAGCGAGAGAGATATAATCTCATCATCATTAATAAATGTTGTTTTATCTCAGGGGCAATACCCGATGTCACTTACAAGCCTGGATGCTTTACTGGGGGGGCATAACTGGCTTTTGAAATACAGAGATAAACTACCAATGACAATGACACTTCTCAGGAAAAAGAATCTAATTAAATAAGAGGGAGTGATATGGTTTACGAAAATGAATTGTGGCACAGTTTTCTTCTGCGTTCACAGATAATGTATAACTTATCCAATTGCAGGAACATAATATCTAAGCATGGTGAACTAAGGTACGATGCCTTTCCTCGGCTCGAACTGATTGATATGTACAAATTGCATAGTTTGCAGGATATATATGACATTCTTGCCACAAGAAATGGTTATATACTAACTTCCAATATAGTGTCGTTATCTTCTGGTGTTTACGGGTATTTCAACGCTGTTGAAGATGCCTGTCGAAATAATTTACACATAACTAATTCATATCCATTGGTAAACATCTCAAAGATTCGTTACTGCCATAAATGTATTATTGAAGATATACACTCTAAAGGCATTGGTTATCTTCGTCATAGATGGTTGTTTGAATCTAAATGTGCAGCTCATAGTACCTGTTTATATGAGGTTTGTTTTGACAACTATTTGGATGCAGTGAAAGGACTTAGTGACTTAATTATAAGTGGAATAAATCCTCATGGTTATTGTTCCCTTGTGGTTGACATTTCAAATCCTTTCAAAACTCCAGTGTATTTATTGCCATGTGCCAGGGATAAAATTTTAAAATGGATTTCTGACAATAAAAATGAGCTGGTTTACTTTCTCTTTGACCTCTTTAAAAGTAAATCGCATTCTAGTTTATTAAAGGTTATTGAAGTCAGGATAATGCATAGTAGTTATATTTCTGCGGTGTTCAGGATATTGAGTGAGGTTAATTTTTGTAATTTCAACTCATTTATTACCGATTTATTCGAGGACGTAAGTTATGCCTCTGTTGGACTTGATGATTATTCTGTTAATGTGGATTTTCTCAGGCTAAAAGCCGCAGATTGCAAATTTTGCCGGTTCAATGGTAAAAATTTTTGCTCACTTTTTAATGTAAAGCTTCTTCGCTAATTTTTACTTCATTTATAAACTACTAAGAAAGCTAATAAGATAGGGTTATATATTTTGATTAGGGCGGGAATAAATTATCACTTCCCGAGTATCCCTGGGGGTTACCACCTGAGTATGATGCCGGTTAGCAACAACGTCTAAAAGACCTACGATCACGATAAATGTCACTGGGTCACTCTCAAGCAAAGTGGTCAGGGGTGCTAGATACCAGTACTGCTTACTCAACACGGCCTTGTTTTTGAAAGATGCCGAATCTTGGCAAGAGGCGTATTACAGCCTATAGTCTGTTAATGAGTATTACAGCTTATCTGCTGTAAATCCATTCGTTGTGCTTGTTAACCCGTCGATACGGAAGATCACTTATGAACACTCAATACGCTTTGAAGACCTTGAATCAGTTGCGTCCTGTTTTAATCGGCTTTCGCAAAGCCAATGGACTGACGCAAAGAGATGTTTCTGAACGTTTGGGTGTAACACAGCAAACTTATGCCCGACTGGAGGCCAACCCTGCAAGTGTGGGTTTTGAGCGTTTGTTTAGAGTGTTCAGCGTCCTTGGAGTGGAGATCGTACTTTCATCCAGGGAACCATTGTCAGATGCAAAGCCCGAATACGGAGCTTTGCACAATGATTCTTCACTTCCAGCCAGGCGGGAGAAATGGTGACGCCATGCGCTTCCCGGTCTAATTGTCTGCAGCAATATTAACCCCTTAGCGGCCTGAAGTATCAGGTTGCTATGAAGCCTTTCGTTTCTTCTGTTATGTTAAATACACCAGTTTGAGCTGTTTCGGACAACCATAAATTATCTCTTCACTCTTAAATGAAAATTTTATGTCGATCACATTATCGATGAATTTAGGAAATAATCCGTAAATGAAAATCTATCTACCTTTAAATTTATCAATGTCCGTACGACATAATTAATATCAAAGAATGTGTATTATTATCATTTAAGTCATAAAAGCCATGAGTCAGTTCCAAAAAATATAATGAGCATTGAAATTATTACCCATCATTCTGGAGTTTTAACTTAGCCATGTATCGAACCACAAGTTGGCTTCCGGTGTTTTGAGGAGCAGTAAAGTTCAGAAAGCGCGACCAGATCATAATCCAGAAATGTCGTTAAGATATTCTCAATAACGGTTATCCCTGCATGCTGGCAGGCATTTGAAAATATATTTTGTATTCAGGTTGCAGCAAAACGCTTTCTTACACACAGGACTTCATATGCGGCTCAAAAAATTAAAACTGAAAAACTTCAGAGGCTACAGAAACTCTACTGAAATCATTATTGATGAAGGCATGACGGGCATTGTTGGTCGTAATGACTTTGGGAAATCAACGCTTCTGGAAGCGCTGGCTATTTTTTTTGAAACAGAAGGAATGAAGGCTGACAAGAATGACATGAACTGTTTCAGCCTGAGAGAAGGGGAGGGCCGTTTTGAAATAGCCTGTGAATTCGATGATCTGCCCGATTTTATCATGATCGACGACAGGGTGCAGACCACGCTCGCCTCAGAACATCTGCTGAATGAAGACGGCAATTTTGAAATCGTCAAAACGTTTAAAGCAACGACCTCAGGAAAACCGGAGCAGACCTGCATCCGCTGCATCCACCCGGATGAGGAGCCCCTGAGAAATTTACTGGGCATGAAAATTTCCGAACTCAAGGCGGTGGGAAAAGAAGTTGAAAAAAATGTGGCGGATAAACGCACCGCATCGTTATGGCGTCAGGCCATCAGGGAAGCCGCCGCTCCCTATACCTGTTCGGAAATGTTGCTGGATGTCGATAAAGAGTTTGGAACCGACACAAAATCATTATGGGGTAAGATCCTCGATTTGCTGCCCACGTATGCGATTTTCAAAGCCGACAGGGAAAGCAGCGACGGGGATTCAGAAGCTAAAAACCCCTTACAGCAGGCCGTAAAAGACGCTCAGGCGGCGCTGCAGGACAAAATTACAGCGCTGGAAAATGAGATCCAGGACAGCGTACTGGATGTCGCACAGAGAACGCTGGATAAATTACGTGAAATGGCCCCCGAACTCGCCAGTGAACTGACTCCACGATTTAAGGAAAAACCCAAGTGGACCTTCAATTTCACCCTGGACGGGGAAAATGGCATCCCCATCAATAAGCGCGGCAGCGGGATAAGGAGGCTTATCCTGTTGAATTTTTTCCGGGCTGAGGCTGAAAAGAATGTCGCGGGGACGCCCAGAAACATGATTTATGCCATCGAAGAGCCTGAAACGTCACAGCATCCAAACTATCAGATGATGCTGATGAAAGCGTTGCTGGCACTGGCAGGCCAGCCGCACCGTCAGATTATCGTCACCACCCATGTCCCGGCGCTGGCCGGATTGATCCCTGTCGAAGGTGTACGTTATGTCACCCGAAATGAGGCGGGTGAACCCGTAGTAAAAATGCCGGATGACGCTGTGCTGAAGGAAGCCACTGAAAGCCTGGGGGTGCTGCCAGAGACCGGTATGGAAAGGGCGCAGGGGATTGTTCTGGTAGAGGGAAAGTCGGATGTCACTTTCCTGAGGCATGCGGCCAGTTCATTAAAACAGTCAGGTGTGCTGCCAGCCTCTCTGGAGGACGTGAAAATAGTGCCAGTCCTCATAGGAGGGTGTGGCAGCGTCAAACACTGGGTTACATTGAATCTGGCCAACGATCTGGGGCTTCCCTGGTGCGTTTTTCTGGACTCCGATATTGGGGGAGACCCTGCACAGGTTATGTCCATTCAGAAACGTAAAAGAGAAGTGGAGGATGCCGGTAAGGTATTCTTCGCCACGCGTAAACGTGAAATAGAGAACTATCTCTGCCCGGATCTGATCGAAGAAATGACCGGTGTAGCCGTCACGTTTACGGACACCTGTGATGCTAAAAAAATAATTGGCCGGGCGGTGGGAATGAAGCCCGATAATGTGCTTGATAAATTCTGGCCCCGGATGACAGCGGAAAGAATCATCTCAAGATCAACCTATCATGACGGAATGCAGGAAAGGATTGAGCTGGTTGAGATCCTGAGCGATATTGTTGCCATGACGAGATAATGTGTAAAAATTATCGCTGCTGCATATATTCCGGTCCACAGCAAAGGACCGGAGTATAGTATATAAAAAACCCGAAATTAATCGGGTTTTAATTATTTAACGTTTAACAGGCTCCCGTGCCCGGGAGTGAATTAAAATTACGCTTATTATGGCGTTTTTGCAATCTTTATTTTTGACTGCCAAGCCATTTATTCATCTGCTCGATTTCACCTTTCTGAGCTTTAATGATGTCCTGCGCAAGCTTTCTCATTTCGGGATCTTTTCCGTATTTAAGTTCGGTCTCAGCCATTGCTATTGCTCCTTCATGGTGTGCGATCATACCTTTTGCAAAGGCCTTATCGGGATCGGGCTCATTAACGGCGGCCATCATTTTGTCATGCATGTCTTTCATGCCAGCCATATATTCCTGTGACGATGCCGATGAGTGCATATCTGACATTTTCATTTCCGAATGTTCAGCAGAAATGGCTGGCAGGGATAACATTAATATTACAAAAAGGGTGTTTTTGATTTTCATTTAATAAATCCTTTTCAGGTAGGTACCGGTTAATTGTAGCTGAGTCAGATAAAAAAGCCCCCTGACGGGGGCAAAAATCTCACAACATATCCGGTTAAGGAATAATCTATCAAGGAAAGGGTAAAAGCACGGATACTACAGTCGCATTCAGCCTGCATTGATCATGCGGCGGTGCGCTTCGGCCATGGCCTGATGTGGGCCGGATTGCCCGTTATTCATGAATTCATGGGCAACCGCTGCTCTTTCATGCTCATTCATCGCCGTGTAAGATGTTGACGGGACGGTCGTGGATACTGTGTTATTTCCCATCATCTTCTGATGACTTTCCACCATTTTCTGGTGCGCATCCGCCGAGCCGTTCGTCATGGTTTCATGAGCAATAATGGCCTGTTCATGCTGGTCCATACCGGTCATACGAGGAGCAGTCCCCTGGATCCCGACAGGAGCCGCAGCAGACTGCATCTGGTGAGCAGGAGCCTGTGCATTGTTGACGCGATCATGGATATTCACGGTTTCAGTGGCCCAGGACGATGTAATTAAACCAAAGCCCAGCAAAGATGCTAATACGATATTTTTCATGATAACTCTCCATTTCTGAATTAGTGATGTCCGGGGAAGTACAACCGGTGTTTTCAGTTCCATAACTGAAACAGGTTCGGCAGCGTTTATTTCTCCGGGAGAAGGCTGGATATTCATTTCCTGGCGTACTCTGACGCCGGGTATTGATGAAGCAATCCAGCCTTCCTGATAAGTTGCACTAATTATATCGAATGGCTTCTGTTTGCTGCATGACAGGCTAATGACATCTTTGTCATTTAAATCTTTATTCTCAGCATTGGATTTCCGGGATCATTTTCTCCAGTCTGGGCACGGATAAGATAAAACGCGTGGAGCGTACGTCCGATTCCACCCGCACTCTTCCGTGATGTGCTTCCACGATTGACTTTACAATCGCAAGGCCGATGCCGCTGCCTTCTCCTTTTCGTTGTCTGGACGGATCCACCCGATAAAAACGGTCAAAAAGCCTTAATAAATGTTCTTCAGGGATTGGTTTCCCCGGATTTTCAATCACAAGGTCAAAAAAACTCTCCTGCTCTCTTATTGAGACGGTGATGGCCTGTCCCTCCGGGGTATAACGCAGGGCATTGGATAACAGATTATTGATCGCTCTTCTGAACATTTGTGGATCTCCCTCAACCAGGCAGGGCATTCCGTTAAATTTGAGCGTGATATTGCGTTCTTCGGCCCAGGCTTCGAAAAACTCGAAGACTTTCATGACTTCTGCTCTGAGGTCAAACCGGACCCTGTCAGGTATCAGCTGATTATTGTCCGCCTGCGCCAGAAACAGCATGTCGCTGACCATTTTGGTCATCCGGTTATACTCTTCAAGACTGGAGTAGAGGACATCCTCAAGTTCCTTCTGGGTTCGATCCTGACTCAGTGCGATTTCAGTCTGCGTCACCAGATTGGTGATGGGCGTTCTGATCTCGTGCGCGATATCGGCAGAGAAATTGGCCTGGCGGGTAAAGACATCCTCAATCTTTCCAATCATATGATTGAACGAGATAACCAGCTGCTCCAGCTCAATGGGAACGCGTGTCGGTTCCAGCCGCGCATCAAGATTCTCGGAGGTGATGTTTTTAATGGCATTGCTGACATTACGAAGGGGCAGGTGCCCCTGACGGACAGCGATGCGAATGATCAGAACAATCAGCAGGCTTATCACGACGGCGATCGCAATCAGATTTTTTTTCAGCGCATCGAGGTAATGGAGATGGAAATTAATGGAGAGGCCAGTCAGCATGACATAGTTCTGCTGTTTGCCCTGAAATATCGCCTGGCCAGAGGAGGCGATAATCCGGTATGTTTCCATCTTCATTTCAGACCCGGTATCCATCGGTCTCGCAGGATCCTCCACCGTCCAGAGAAAGACATCCCGTGCGCGGCTGTGCTCGCTAAAATCTGCGGAATTCACGGCCGGGCGTAGTGCCGCCCCCTGCGCTGAACTAAAGAGCACTTCCCCCCTGGGATTGAGGAGCAAAAGGGCAACGTTGCGGTAGCTGGCAATCGACTCCTTTATTTTGCTTACTTTTTTTTCATCCGGATCCACCGGGGACTGCAGTATACGGTTCAGGGTAGTGCTGATTTGTTGAAGATCGCTGACATCCTGCTCGGCAAAATGATTTTCAACAGAATGCAGCATAAACCAGGTGAAGGCGATAAAAGCCAGTATCGTGGACAGGCTGATAAAAAAGGTCAGCCGCAGGGCGAGTGAGAAAGGGCGCCTGGAAGGTTTGCTATGCATCCGGGGCCTCCAGCATATAGCCCACGCCCCGGACAGTCTGGATCAGCTTTGTCCCGTAATCGTTGTCTATTTTAGCGCGGAGTCGCTTTACGGCGACATCAATCGCGTTAGTGTCGCTGTCAAAATTCATGTCCCAGACCTGAGAGGCAATCAGGGAGCGGGGAAGAACCTCGCCCTGATGCCGAATGAAAAATTCCAGCAGGCTGAACTCTTTACTGGTGAGCACAATGCGGTTTCCGGCGCGACTGACTTTTCTGGATACGAGATCCATCGAGAGATCAGCCACCTTCAACTGGCTTTCCGTGATCATCGTGTTTCCCCGCCTCAGAAGGGTTCTCACCCGGGCCAGCAGTTCGGCAAACGCAAAGGGTTTAACCAGATAATCGTCCGCACCCAGTTCCAGTCCTTTGACCCTGTGTTCGATCGTGCCGAGGGCCGTCAGCAGTAAGACCGGCATACCCTTTCCGGCAGTGCGCAGCATGCGGATGATATCCCAGCCGTTCACATCAGGCAGCATGATGTCCAGAATGACTAAATCATACTCGGCTGTCATGGCGAGATGATATCCGGTAAGACCATTATCAGCGTGATCCACTACGAACCCTGCCTCTGTAAGCCCTTTGCTGAGATATTCACCTGTTTTAATTTCGTCTTCGACGATCAATATTTTCATCTTGCTCCCCGGCTGGCTGCTAAGGTCATTCTATTGCGCCCACGATCGTTATCAACGGATTACAGCAAAAATGACAACATTGTCATTATCCTGTCACCCGCCAAACAGAGAGCGTTCGGTAAAGTACCCCTATCAATACTCTGGACTTCATTTGAACCATTTACCAGGTCTGCCTGGACGAGAAGCGTTATGTTCAAATTAAAATTACTCAGCATTAGCACGATATTCATCCTGGCCGGTTGTGTCTCTCTGGCTCCTGAATATCAGCGCCCGGCAGCACCGGTACCCCAGCAGTTTTCACTGTCCCGAAACAGCCTGACGCCAGCAGTGAATGGTTATCAGGATACGGGCTGGCGTAACTTTTTTGTCGATCCCCAGGTTACACGGCTGATTACTGAAGCCCTGAATAATAACCGTGATTTGAGAATGGCTGCCCTGAAGGTTGAAGAGGCCCGGGCCCAGTTCAACGTCACGGATGCAGATCGTTATCCCCAGTTGAATGCCTCATCCGGGATCACATACAGCGGTGGCCTGAAAGGCGACAAGCCGACCACACAGGAGTACGACGCGGGTCTGGAACTCAGCTATGAGCTCGATTTTTTCGGCAAACTTAAGAACATGAGTGACGCTGATCGCCAGAACTACTTTGCCAGCGAAGAAGCCCGTCGGGCCGTACACATCCTGCTGGTATCCAACGTTTCACAAAGCTATTTCAGCCAGCAACTGGCGTACGAACAACTCCGTATTGCGCGGGAAACGCTGAAAAATTATCAACAGTCCTATGCTTTCGTTGAGCAGCAGCTCGTGACCGGGAGTACGAACGTTCTGGCGCTTGAACAGGCGAGAGGACAAATCGAAAGTACCCGCGCCGAAATAGCCAAACGAGAAGGCGATCTGGCTCAGGCAAACAATGCCCTGCAACTGGTGCTGGGAACGTACCGCGCACTTCCGTCAGAAAAAGGGATGAAAGGCGGGGAGATAGCACCAGTAAAATTGCCACCAAATCTGTCTTCACAAATTTTGCTGCAGCGACCGGATATTATGGAAGCGGAATATCAGCTGAAAGCGGCTGATGCCAATATTGGCGCAGCGCGAGCGGCCTTTTTCCCCTCCATTACCCTGACCAGTGGTCTTTCCGCAAGCAGTACGGAGCTGTCCAGCCTGTTTACGTCAGGAAGTGGAATGTGGAATTTTATCCCTAAAATTGAAATTCCTATATTTAATGCTGGCAGGAATAAAGCCAATCTGAAGCTGGCTGAAATTCGCCAGCAACAGTCGGTGGTTAATTACGAACAAAAAATTCAGTCAGCCTTTAAGGATGTTTCCGACACGCTTGCGCTGCGCGACAGCCTTAGCCAGCAACTTGAGTCACAGCAGCGTTATCTTGATTCACTTCAGATAACTCTCCAGCGTGCCAGAGGATTGTATGCAAGTGGTGCTGTCAGTTACATCGAAGTGCTGGATGCAGAACGTTCCCTCTTCGCTACGCAGCAAACCATTCTCGATCTTACCTATTCCCGACAGGTTAACGAAATTAATCTGTTTACCGCGCTGGGTGGCGGTTGGGTAGAGTAAATTTATTTAATTAATCAGGAAATTAAAAATGCGTAATTCACTTAAAGCCGTTTTATTTGGTGCCTTCTCTGTCATGTTCTCTGCCGGTCTTCATGCTGAAACACATCAGCATGGCGATATGAATGCTGCCAGTGATGCTTCGGTACAGCAGGTTATCAAGGGCACCGGTGTCGTTAAAGACATTGATATGAATAGTAAAAAAATCACCATTTCGCACGAAGCAATCCCTGCGGTGGGCTGGCCTGCAATGACCATGCGCTTCACTTTTGTTAATGCAGACGACGCTATCAATGCCCTGAAAACCGGCAACCATGTCGATTTCTCGTTTATTCAGCAGGGCAATATCTCCTTACTCAAAAGCATTAACGTGACGCAATCCTGATTAACAGTCCGGAGCGAATACATCCAGTGCGCCTGAACATTCATTAAGGGATTACTGTGAATGAATGATCGGGCGCATATGCCAGGTGTTTTGATTTTTCAGCGAGAAATTGTATGGCTTCTTTAAAGATAAAATATGCTGCAATAATTATCAGCAGCCTCATAGCAGGAGGGCTGATATCGGTTACTGCCTGGCAGTATGTAAACTCATCACAAAAAACAGTACAAACAGAACAAAAGGCACCGGAGAAAAAGGTACTTTTCTGGTATGACCCGATGAAACCGGATACCAAATTTGATAAACCCGGAAAATCGCCCTTTATGGATATGGACCTGGTGCCAAAATATGCTGATGAAAGTGGCGATAAAAGCAGTGGCGGGATCCGTATCGACCCAACCCAGGTTCAGAATCTGGGATTAAAAACGCAAAAAGTCACGCGAGGAATGCTGAATTATTCTCAGACAATCCCGGCTAATGTCAGTTACAACGAGTATCAGTTTGTCATTGTGCAGGCGCGTTCTGACGGTTTCGTCGAAAAAGTGTATCCCCTGACGATTGGCGATCATGTGAAGAAAGGCACGCCGCTTATCGATATCACCATTCCTGAATGGGTTGAGGCACAAAGTGAGTTCCTGCTGTTATCCGGTACAGGCGGTACGCCAACCCAGATAAAAGGGGTTCTGGAGCGACTTCGTCTGGCTGGTATGCCGGAAGAGGATATTCAAAGGCTGCGTACAACCCGCACCATCCAGACCCGTTTTACCATTAAAGCACCTATTGATGGCGTCATTACTGCATTTGACCTGCGCACCGGCATGAATATTTCGAAAGATAAGGTGGTGGCTCAGATTCAGGGAATGGACCCGGTCTGGATCAGCGCTGCAGTGCCAGAATCTATCGCCTATCTGCTGAAAGATACGTCGCAGTTTGAAATTTCGGTACCGGCTTATCCGGATAAAACATTCCATGTCGAAAAATGGAACATTCTTCCCAGCGTGGATCAGACAACCCGTACGCTTCAGGTCCGTCTCCAGGTTTCTAATAAGGATGAGTTTCTCAAGCCGGGCATGAATGCCTATCTGAAACTGAATACCAGGAGCCAGGAGATGCTGCTGATACCAAGCCAGGCCGTTATCGATACCGGCAAAGAACAGCGCGTGATTACTGTTGATGATGAAGGCAAGTTTGTGCCGAAACAGATCCACGTTCTGCATGAGTCACAGCAACAGTCCGGCATCGGCTCCGGCCTGAATGAAGGCGATACCGTGGTGGTCAGTGGCCTGTTCCTCATTGACTCTGAAGCCAATATTACGGGCGCACTGGAACGTATGCGCCACCCTGAAAAAACAGAAAGCAGTATGCCAGCAATGTCTGACCAGCCTGTAAATATGCATTCAGGGCACTGAGGAGACGACGATGATTGAATGGATTATCCGGCGCTCTGTCGCCAACCGTTTCCTGGTCATGATGGGGGCCCTGTTTCTCAGCATCTGGGGCACATGGACGATTATTAACACGCCTGTCGATGCCTTGCCTGACCTGTCAGATGTGCAGGTCATTATCAAAACCAGCTATCCCGGCCAGGCCCCGCAGATTGTAGAAAACCAGGTCACCTATCCACTTACCACCACCATGCTGTCCGTGCCTGGCGCAAAAACCGTGCGTGGTTTTTCACAGTTCGGTGATTCGTATGTGTATGTCATTTTTGAAGACGGCACCGATCTGTACTGGGCCCGTTCCCGCGTGCTGGAGTACCTGAACCAGGTACAGGGAAAACTGCCCGCCGGTGTGAGTTCTGAAATCGGTCCGGACGCCACGGGGGTGGGCTGGATATTTGAATATGCCCTTGTCGATCGCAGCGGAAAACACGACCTTTCAGAACTGCGTTCTCTGCAGGACTGGTTCCTGAAATTTGAGCTGAAAACCATCCCGAACGTGGCTGAGGTCGCTTCGGTTGGCGGCGTGGTGAAACAGTACCAGATTCAGGTCAATCCGGTAAAACTGTCTCAGTATGGTATCAGCCTGCCCGAAGTGAAACAGGCCCTTGAATCGTCTAACCAGGAGGCCGGTGGCTCATCCGTTGAAATGGCCGAAGCTGAGTATATGGTCCGTGCCAGCGGTTATCTTCAGAGCATTGATGATTTTAATAACATCGTCCTGAAAACAGGCGAGAACGGCGTGCCGGTTTATCTGCGGGATGTTGCCCGCGTGCAGACCGGGCCTGAAATGCGGCGTGGTATTGCCGAGCTGAACGGCCAGGGCGAAGTCGCTGGCGGCGTGGTGATCCTGCGGTCGGGTAAAAATGCACGCGACGTTATCACGGCAGTGAGGGATAAACTTGAGACGCTGAAGGCCAGCCTGCCGGAAGGCGTTGAAATCGTGACCACCTACGATCGCAGCCAGCTCATCGACCGGGCGATTGATAACCTCAGTTCCAAACTTCTGGAAGAGTTTATCGTGGTGGCCATCGTCTGTGCCCTGTTCCTGTGGCACGTACGTTCTGCCCTGGTGGCGATTATCTCTCTGCCGCTTGGTCTGTGTATCGCCTTTATCGTCATGCACTTCCAGGGACTGAACGCCAATATCATGTCGCTGGGAGGGATAGCGATTGCCGTCGGTGCGATGGTGGATGCCGCCATTGTGATGATTGAGAATGCGCATAAGCGGCTTGAGGAGTGGGATCATCAGCATCCGGGTGAGCAGATTGACAACGCCACCCGCTGGAAGGTGATTACCGATGCCTCCGTTGAAGTGGGACCCGCACTGTTTATCAGCCTGCTGATCATCACCCTGTCCTTTATTCCTATCTTTACCCTGGAAGGTCAGGAAGGACGTCTGTTTGGCCCGCTGGCATTCACGAAAACGTACTCCATGGCGGGCGCGGCCGCGCTGGCCATCATCGTCATTCCGATTCTGATGGGATTCTGGATCCGGGGGAAAATTCCTGCAGAGACCAGTAACCCCCTGAACCGGGTACTGATCAAAGCGTATCATCCATTGCTGTTGCGGGTTCTCCACTGGCCAAAAACAACCCTGCTGGTTGCGGCCTTGTCCATTTTCACCGTTATCTGGCCGCTGAGCCAGGTGGGCGGTGAGTTTCTGCCGAAGATTAACGAGGGCGACCTGTTGTATATGCCGTCGACCCTGCCGGGTGTCTCTCCGGCTGAAGCTGCAGCGCTCCTGCAGACGACGGACAAGTTAATCAAAAGCGTTCCTGAAGTGGCCTCTGTATTTGGCAAGACCGGTAAAGCAGAGACCGCCACGGATTCCGCACCGCTCGAAATGGTTGAAACCACGATCCAGCTCAAACCTGAGGATCAGTGGCGTCCAGGCATGACGATTGACAAGATTATTGAAGAACTCGACAGGACCGTCCGTTTACCGGGGCTGGCAAACCTCTGGGTGCCGCCAATCCGTAACCGTATTGATATGCTCTCAACCGGGATCAAAAGCCCGATAGGTATCAAAGTGTCCGGGACTGTTCTGTCGGATATCGACGCGACGGCGCAGAGTATCGAGGCGGTAACCAAAACGGTACCGGGTGTGGTGTCTGTCCTGGCTGAGCGACTGGAAGGTGGACGTTACATTGATGTGGACATTAACCGGGAAAAAGCTTCCCGGTACGGGATGACAGTAGGTGATGTCCAGCTGTTCGTCTCATCAGCCATCGGCGGTGCGACGGTAGGGGAAACGGTGGAAGGCGTGGCCCGGTACCCTATTAACATTCGTTACCCACAGGATTACCGCAACAGTCCGCAGGCGCTGAAACATATGCCGATCCTGACCCCGATGAAGCAGCAGATCACACTGGGCGATGTTGCCGATATTAAAGTCGTTTCCGGACCAACCATGCTGAAAACCGAAAATGCCCGGCCAGCCAGCTGGATTTATGTTGATGCCCGCGGCAGGGACATGGTGTCAGTGGTTAACGATATTAAGACGGTCATCAGCGAGAAAGTGAAACTGAGACCGGGGACCAGTGTGGCATTCTCAGGACAGTTTGAATTACTCGAGCACGCCAACAAGAAATTAAAACTGATGGTACCGATGACGGTGATGATCATTTTCATCCTGTTATATCTGGCATTTCGCCGTGTTGACGAAGCCCTGCTGATTCTGATGAGTCTGCCGTTTGCGTTGATTGGCGGGATATGGTTCCTGTACTGGCAGGGCTTCCATATGTCTGTGGCGACCGGAACCGGATTTATCGCCCTGGCCGGGGTGGCAGCAGAGTTTGGCGTGGTCATGCTGATGTATCTGCGTCATGCCATTGAAGCGCACCCGGAATTGTCCCGTAAAGAGACGTTCACACCGGAAGGCCTTGATGAAGCCCTCTATCATGGTGCCGTACTGCGTGTCCGGCCGAAAGCCATGACCGTGGCGGTGATCATTGCGGGTCTGCTGCCAATACTCTGGGGAACCGGTGCAGGTTCAGAAGTCATGAGCCGTATCGCGGCACCCATGATTGGTGGGATGATCACGGCTCCGCTGCTGTCCCTGTTCATTATTCCTGCCGCCTACAAATTAATCTGGCTGCGCAGACATAAAAAAAGCGTGTCCTGAACCTGAAAGGGCACCCCCTGTGGGTGTCCTTCTTTACTGATTCACCCTGACGTCAGGGTTTAAATCGATAATATACAGAGGTGAGTATGAAAAAAGTGGTTCTGATGGCGCTGGCTCTCGGCCTTTCACTGCCCGCGATGGCGAGTGAAAAAGTGATTGATATGTACAAATCTGAAAACTGTGGCTGTTGTTCCCTGTGGGGCAAAGCGATGGAAAAAGACGGGTTTGAAGTACGAACTCACGTCATGAATGATCAGGCGCTGTCAGCCCTGAAAGAAAAGCATGCTATTCCTGCAGGACTGCGAAGTTGTCATACCGCGGTTGCCGGTAATTTGATCATTGAAGGCCATGTGCCTGCGACAACGATACATAAGGCAATGCAGTCTGGTTCAGGTATATACGGTCTCGCCACCCCCGGTATGCCAGCAGGAAGTCCTGGAATGGAGATGGGAGCCCGAAAAGAGGCTTACGATGTTATCGCATTCTCACCGGATGGAAGTAAAAAAGTCTTCCAGCGAATCGAATAGTCAGCGGAACGGCTGATAACGGGACGCCGGCAGCAGGCACTCTTATGCCGGCGGCATTCGTGGTAATCGCATCCATGACATACCCTGAAGACAGAAGATGCTTCGGTATGCATAAGGAGAGTTACTGTGAAAAATGACAATGCAGTGCAACACAACAACCAGACTGCTTCTGAGCAGACATTATCCCCGGACGAGGGCCACGTATTGCATAAGGTGAGAGATCCCGTGTGCGGGATGGACATCCTGCCCGACAGGGCGCACAGCAGCATTCGATACCAGGACCATCAACTTTATTTCTGCTCCGCCAGCTGTGAGAGTAAATTTAAAGCCCATCCCGATCGTTATCTTACCGAAGATGCCAGTGAACATTCCCATCACCATCACCACGATCATCACGAAGTCAGCCCTGATCAGATAAAACAGCCTCACCACCAGGCGGAGAAAGAGAATTCTGAAGGTGTGTGGACATGTCCGATGCACCCGGAGATACGCCGCAGTGGTCCCGGAAGCTGTCCTGTCTGTGGAATGGCACTGGAGCCGCTCGTAGCTACGGCATCCACGGGGCCAAGTGATGAACTTCGCGACATGACAAGACGCTTCTGGCTGGGGTTGTTGCTGGCGTTTCCGGTTCTGGTACTCGAAATGGGATCTCATCTGTTTCCCGCCTTGAGGAATACAGTACCGCCACAGTACAACACATGGCTGCAGCTGCTTCTGGCCTCTCCTGTCGTGTTGTGGTGTGGCTGGCCATTCTTCGCCCGGGCCGGAATGTCGTTACGTAACCGCTCCCTGAATATGTTTACCCTTGTTGCAATGGGCACCGGCGTAGCCTGGGTGTACAGCGTCATTGCAACCGTCTTCCCCTCCTGGTTTCCTGCATCGTTCAGAAACATGGATGGCCTGGTGGCCGTTTATTTTGAAGCCGCAGCAGTTATTACGGTGCTTGTTCTGCTGGGACAGGTTCTTGAGCTGCGGGCACGGGAACAAACCTCAGGTGCCATTACTGCACTACTGAATCTTGCCCCCAAAACCGCCAGGCGGCTGGATCATGACGGTCATGAAACGGATATTAATGCGGAAGATGTTCTGCCTGGCGATAAGCTCCGCATCAGACCAGGAGAGAGTATTCCGGTCGACGGTATTGTGATCGAAGGCAAAACAACCGTTGATGAATCGATGGTGACCGGGGAATCTATGCCGGTTACCAAAACGGAGGGTGACCCTGTCATCGGGGGGACCATTAATCAGACAGGGAGTCTCATCATCCGTGCAGAGAAAGTCGGTGATGAAACAATGCTCTCACGAATTGTTCAGATGGTCGCTGATGCACAGCGTTCGCGTGCCCCCATCCAGAGAATGGCTGACAGCGTTTCAGGCTGGTTTGTTCCTCTGGTGATACTTATCGCGGTTGTTGCTTTCGTGATCTGGTCTGTCTGGGGGCCCGAGCCCAGGATGGCGCACGGTCTCATTGCGGCTGTGTCGGTCCTGATTATTGCCTGTCCCTGCGCGCTGGGGCTGGCCACGCCGATGTCGATAATGGTGGGGGTGGGCAAAGGAGCCCAGGCCGGGGTGTTAATCAGGAATGCCGAAGCCCTTGAGCGTCTTGAAAAAGTGGACACGCTGGTTGTCGACAAAACAGGCACGCTCACGGAAGGTTCGCCTACGGTGACAGGGATTATCAGTCTCAATCCGGGTGGGGAAACATCTCTTTTGCGTGTAACAGCCGCAGTGGAAAAAGGCTCGCAGCATCCGCTGGGTATGGCAGTAGTTAAAGCAGCACAGGAAAAGGGGATCGCAATACCCGCAGTCACTCATTTCGATGCACCGTCGGGTAAAGGTGTCTCAGGCGATGTCGAAGGTCAACGGGTTGTTATTGGTAATGAACTGGCTATGCAGGAAAACAGTATCGTTATTGATAATCAAAAGGCCGTTGCGGATACGTTGCGGATGGAAGGCGCTACCGTTATCTATGTGGCCACAGACGGGGACCTTGCAGGCCTGATAGCTATCTCGGATCCCGTGAAAACAACCACGCCGGATGCGCTTAAAGCTTTGCGTCAGGCGGGGATCCGCATTGTTATGCTCACCGGGGATAACCAGCTTACTGCTGAAGCAGTCGCACGGAAACTGGGAATAGATGAGGTTGAAGCCGGAATTCTGCCGGATGGCAAAAAAGCAGTGATAACCCGACTGAAAGAGTCTGGCCATGTGGTTGCGATGGCCGGAGACGGTGTGAATGATGCCCCGGCGCTGGCAGCGGCTGACGTGGGTATAGCCATGGGAACGGGTACAGATGTGGCAATTGAAAGTGCCGGAGTCACCCTTCTCAAAGGCGACTTGATGATACTGAACAGGGCCCGTCATCTGTCAGAGATCACCATGAAAAATATCCGTCAGAATCTGTTTTTTGCATTTATCTACAACGCACTTGGCGTGCCTGTGGCTGCAGGTCTGCTTTATCCTGTGTATGGAATACTGCTGTCGCCAGTTATTGCGGCGGCGGCCATGGCTCTTTCCTCCGTCAGCGTCATTGTGAATGCGTTGCGTCTGAAAAGTGTCAGGCTCGGGAAATAACACTGAGTGAAGGGTCAGTTACGAACAGAAGGAGTCCAGTATGAAAAGTACCACCTATGCGCTTATTGCTGTCGCCGCGATCGCGGCATTTGCCCTCCTGCGCGAACACTGGTCACATGTGGCAGGTTACTGGCCATATCTGTTATTGCTGGTCTGCCCGCTAATGCATCTTTTCCACGGCCACGGAGGGCATGGAGATCATCAACATCACGGAAGTGAAAACGATAAAAAAAATTAATCCGGCAGACGGGGCCGCGTCGCGGTCCCGTTATCAGTCCAGGTATCGTTCGTAGTCTCTGGCATGCGCAAAGGCATGCTGTTCGAGTTTGTTATCAGCGGGTGCCGCTGCCCGGAACGCCAGAGAGTTAACAGGGTTGTTATTGATGACCAGCTCGTAATGCAGATGAGGACCGGATGAACGTCCGCTGTTACCGGATAACGCAATAGCACCTCCCCGTGTAACCCTGGCCCCTTTAGTAACGAGTATTTTATTGAGGTGGAGATAGCGAGTTTTAACACCGGCTTTTCCCGTTACTTCAACAAAATATCCCATGGTACTGTTGTATTCGGCCCGGGTGATTTTTCCGTCGATGACGCTGACTATTTTCGTGTTCATGGGCATGGAATAATCAATGCCATTATGGGGACTCACTTTTCCCGATACCGGGTTAAGCCTTGCAGGATTGAAAGGCGAACTGAGTCTTGCTGTGGCCGGTAACGGATAATCGAGACTGCCTTTCCCGGAAGTATCGGAAAGGTTATAGAACTTTTTATCTGATATACGATACGCCGTGTAATTAAATGAACCGGACGTAAATTTATAGGCCACGACACGTGATTTTCCCGCTTTCTTTTGCAGTACGAGTTTTAATGATTCATTTTTTTTCAAATGCCGCAGATTAAACCGGGAAGGCAAGGAGCGCTGAAGAGTAGCGATCTCGTTCGATTCCAGCCCCGAGCGGGTGGCTGAAAGGTAGGCATTTTCTTTTACGACATCGGTAGAATACATTTACTGGAATTCGCCGTTAGCATGAACACTGCGGCGTATGCTAGGGGTTTTCAGGAGGCGTGTCATCTGTCAGTTAATCGGGAGCACCGTTGATGGTCGTCATTTTTGTAACATATCTTGTTTCCCGTTTGCTCCTGAAGCTCTGGGAACTGTATGACCAGCCCGACGGTGATGATTAACGGGACTGAAACAGGTTACGGCAGAGCAATATGGGGCTCATGTCCTGCTACGTAACCCGTCAGTAAAGCCCTGCTGCGCACCTGACGCTAAGCACTAACCCGCCTGCAGTTACCTGGTCGAATACAGCCCGCGAAGCTTTCTTGCCTGCGTCTGATGTGCTTCCGCACCGGCATTATTGACCTGCTCATGCACGAGAGCGGCTTTTTCTCCGGCATTCAGTTCGTTAAAAGAAGAAGACGAGGTCTTTGAATTTGCATCACTGCCGGACAGCATTTTTTTATGTTCCTCAATCATTTTCTGATGCGCATAGGACGCGCTGTTGTTCATAAATGAATGAGCAACAATGGCCCTTTCATGTTCATTCATTTCAGAGAATGAGGGCGTGTTGTTTTTATTAACCCTGTCCGGTAAGTTTTCATGCGTCGAGGAATTCACATGACTGACGGCTGAGGCATTATTAACAAATCGATGTGCTTCATGGGCAATATCACTGGACTGAGCAAAAGCTGCCCCACAAAATAAAGCTGTAAACGCAGTGGTCGTGATTAATATATTCATGTGTAATTACCTTCTGAGGTACATAAAAGATGTCCTTATGATCATATATAAAAATAATCAACCTGTGGGGAAGATGACGTAAATGTAATACAGCTATGTACATTACACGATTGTAATGAATTTGTTTCTTAAGGTGTGCTAGATTCATTTCATTGTAAGTGGATGAACCAGTAATTTAATTTAAATCGGTTCTCGAATTCTGTCAGTAACCATACTTTAAATAAGGGAATGCGCATGCTGTTGAAAACGTCTCGACGAACTTTCCTGAAGGGGTTAACCCTCTCTGGCGTAGCCGGAAGTCTTGGCGTATGGAGTTTCAATGCGCGTTCCAGTCTGAGCCTGCCAGTTGCCGCATCCCTGCAGGGTACTCAGTTTGACCTGACCATTGGTGAAACGGCCGTCAATATCACGGGCAGTGAGCGTCAGGCCAAAACAATCAATGGAGGCCTGCCGGGGCCCGTTCTTCGCTGGAAAGAAGGTGACACCATTACCCTGAAGGTCAAAAACCGTCTTAATGAACAGACGTCCATTCACTGGCACGGCATTATTCTTCCGGCCAATATGGATGGTGTTCCGGGGCTGAGTTTTATGGGCATAGAGCCTGATGATACCTACGTTTACACCTTTAAGGTTAAGCAGAACGGGACTTACTGGTACCACAGCCATTCCGGTCTGCAGGAACAGGAGGGGGTATACGGTGCCATTATCATCGATGCCAGGGAGCCAGAACCGTTTGCTTACGATCGTGAGCATGTGGTCATGTTGTCTGACTGGACCGATGAAAATCCTCACAGCCTGCTGAAAAAATTAAAAAAACAGTCGGATTACTACAATTTCAATAAACCAACCGTTGGCTCTTTTTTCCGCGACGTGAATACCAGGGGGCTGTCAGCCACCATTGCCGATCGGAAAATGTGGGCTGAAATGAAAATGAATCCGACTGACCTCGCGGATGTCAGTGGCTACACCTACACCTATCTCATGAACGGGCAGGCCCCGCTGAAAAACTGGACCGGACTGTTCCGTCCCGGTGAAAAGATACGCTTACGGTTTATCAACGGCTCGGCAATGACCTATTTCGATATCCGTATCCCCGGGCTGAAAATGACGGTCGTGGCTGCAGATGGCCAGTATGTAAACCCGGTTACCGTTGACGAATTCAGGATTGCCGTTGCCGAAACCTATGATGTCATTGTGGAGCCTCAGGGTGAGGCCTATACCATCTTCGCACAATCCATGGACAGGACCGGTTACGCTCGAGGGACACTGGCCACGAGAGAGGGGTTAAGTGCTGCCGTTCCCCCCCTCGATCCCCGTCCTCTGTTGACCATGGAAGATATGGGTATGGGGGGAATGGGACATGATATGGCAGGAATGGACCACAGCCAGATGGGAGGCATGGATAACAGCGGAGAGATGATGTCTATGGACGGTGCTGACCTTCCGGATAGCGGGACATCCTCCGCGCCCATGGATCACAGCAGCATGGCCGGTATGGATCATTCCCGGATGGCCGGAATGCCGGGTATGCAAAGTCATCCTGCGTCAGAAACGGATAACCCACTGGTTGATATGCAGGCGATGAGCGTCTCTCCGAAATTAAATGATCCGGGTATTGGTCTTCGAAATAACGGAAGAAAGGTTCTCACGTACGCGGATTTGAAAAGCCGCTTTGAGGATCCTGACGGACGTGAACCTGGCCGTACCATAGAACTGCATTTAACCGGCCACATGGAAAAGTTTGCCTGGTCATTTAACGGAATCAAGTTTTCAGATGCCGCACCGGTGCTGCTGAAATACGGTGAGCGGCTCAGGATCACGCTGATCAACGATACCATGATGACTCACCCCATTCACCTGCATGGTATGTGGAGCGATCTGGAAGATGAAAACGGTAATTTCATGGTTCGTAAACACACAATAGATGTTCCCCCTGGTACAAAACGCAGTTACAGAGTGACAGCAGATGCGCTTGGCCGCTGGGCGTATCACTGCCATTTGCTCTATCACATGGAAATGGGAATGTTTCGTGAAGTCCGGGTGGAGGAATGATGCGAATGAAGAGAAATTTGAAGGCCATACCTGTTCTGGTCGCCGGTTTGTTTACCTCACCGCTTTCTATTGCGGCGGGCTCCTTCTCTGCAGATCCCCACGCCGGGCACGACATGTCTGCCATGCAGATGCCAGCAGATGAGAATTTCACTGAGATGACGTCAATGGAGCCCATTGTAACTGAGAGCAGAACGCCAATTCCGCCTGTTACCGATGCCGACCGGAAGGCTGCATTCGGCAATTTACAGGGGCATGCGATTCACGACAGTGCGATTAATTATCTGGTTCTGCTGGATCAACTGGAATGGCAACGGTCGGATAACACCAACAATTTCAGCTGGAGTGTTAACAGCTGGATTGGAGGCGACACAGATCGGATTTGGCTAAAGAGTGAAGGTGAACGAAGCAATGGGGAAACGGAGGCGGCTGAAGCGCAGTTACTCTGGGGACATGCGGTTGGCCCATGGTGGGATTTGGTTGCGGGTGTCAGGCAGGATTTCAGACCTGCTTCTGCCCGGACCTGGGCTGCTGTCGGTTTTCAGGGGCTGGCACTCTATAATTTTGAGTCTGAAATTACGGGTTTTGTCAGTAATGGCGGAAAAGCAGCCCTTCGTCTGGGAGGAGAATACGACGTTTTACTGACTAACCGGCTCATACTCCAGCCATCCTATGAGGTGAATTTCTACAGTCAGGATGATGAATCGCGGGGTCGCGGCAGGGGACTGACTGACACAGAGCTGGGGCTCCGGCTGCGCTATGAAATACGCCGTGAGTTTGCACCCTATATAGGCGTTTCCTGGAATCAACTTTACGGGAAAACATCCGATATGGCGAAAAGAGAAGGTGAGAAAGACCATCAGGTAGTATTCCTGGCGGGAGCCAGAATCTGGTTTTAACGCACTGATATAAAACACTCAACTAAACAGGTAAATAAAATGTCGATTTTAAATAAAGCCATTCTTACAGGTGGCCTCGTTATGGGCGTTGCTTTCTCTGCTATGGCCCATCCGGAATTAAAAAGCTCTGTGCCACAGGCTGATTCAGCCGTAGCGGCCCCGGAAAAGATTCAGCTTAATTTCTCGGAAAATCTGACCGTGAAATTCTCAGGTGCAAAATTAACGATGACGGGTATGAAAGGCATGTCATCACATTCTCCGATGCCGGTCGCGGCAAAAGTGGCGCCAGGCGCTGACCCTAAATCGATGGTCATTATTCCGCGAGAGCCTTTACCCGCTGGCACTTATCGTGTTGACTGGCGCGCGGTTTCTTCAGATACGCACCCTATTACCGGTAATTACACCTTTACAGTGAAGTAATATTATGAACGACCTGATTATGATTGTTATTCGTTTTCTTCTTTATCTGGATTTGATGGTAATATTTGGATTGCCATTTTTTCAGATATATGGAATAAGCGGTGTCAGACATGAAACCTATAACCTGACTAATTTCAGGTCGTTTATAACCTTTGCTGTTGTTACAGGCATCATTCTTACTGGCATTAATATGCTCCTGGTATCTAATGCCATGAGTGGAGTAACTGACCTCAGAGAATTATCCATCCATGTTATCGAGATGGTGATAGAAGAAACTGATGTGGGTATTAGCTGGATTGTCAGGCTCTGTGCCCTGTTTACCACACTCGGTGCTTTGTTCCTTTACACTAATAAGAGAGTATTGTCCTGCCTGCTGATGACGATGAGTGGGGGCGTGGCGCTGGCTACACTTGCCTGGGGAGGACACGCCGTTATGCATGACGGTCTGCATTACTATCTCCATTTACTGAGCGATCTGACCCATCTCGGTGCTGCAGGTGCCTGGACAGGTGCTCTGGTTGCATTTGCTATCCTGCTGATGCGCAGAAACGAGCATAATGCACAGAGCGTCATTGTGATATCTGACTCCCTGGCAAAATTTGCCACGGCAGGAACGGTGATTGTTGTAGCCCTGATCCTGAGTGCGCTGGTCAACTATCTGTATATTGCTGAGGGTAACTTAACTCCCTTATTCAACAGTTCCTGGGGGAGGATATTGCTTGCCAAGACGGCTCTGTTTGTTCTGATGCTTCTTCTGGCTGCAGCAAACCGGTTTCACCTGGGTCCCCGGCTTGAAGTTATGGTCAGGGAAGGGAATTATGATCGCAGCGTTGCCCTGATGCGAAACAGCATCCTGACAGAATTCGTTGTTGCGATTATCATTCTGGGCGCCGTAGCGTGGCTCGGAATGCTTGCTCCGTCTCAGGTCAGCTAGGGGACAGCCAAAGCTCATGCGTGAGATTTTTACTTTCATATCAGCGAGTTGACCATGCAGCGTATTTTAATCGTTGAAGACGAACAAAAAACAGGTCGTTACCTGCAGCAGGGACTGGTTGAGGAAGGCTATCAGGCCGATCTCTTTAATAATGGCCGCGATGGTCTCGGGGCCGCGTCGAAGGGACAGTATGATTTGATAATACTGGACGTGATGCTGCCTTTCCTCGACGGGTGGCAAATCATCAGCGCACTGAGGGAGTCCGGGCACGAAGAACCGGTCCTGTTTTTAACCGCAAAGGACAACGTGCGGGACAAAGTGAAAGGACTGGAGCTTGGCGCAGATGACTACCTGATTAAGCCCTTTGATTTTACGGAGCTGGTTGCACGTGTAAGAACCCTACTGCGCCGGGCACGCTCGCAGGCCGCAACAGTCTGCACCATCGCCGATATGACCGTTGATATGGTGCGCCGGACCGTGATCCGTTCGGGGAAGAAGATCCATCTCACCGGTAAAGAATACGTTCTGCTTGAGTTGCTGCTGCAACGCACCGGAGAAGTGTTACCCAGGAGTCTTATCTCGTCCCTGGTCTGGAACATGAATTTTGACAGTGATACGAATGTGATTGATGTCGCCGTGAGACGTCTGAGAAGTAAAATTGATGATGACTTTGAGCCAAAACTGATCCATACCGTTCGCGGTGCCGGATATGTCCTGGAGATCAGAGAAGAGTGAGGTTCAAAATTTCCCTGACCACACGCCTGAGCCTGATTTTTTCTGCGGTGATGCTTACGGTATGGTGGTTATCAAGTTTTATCCTGATTAGCACCCTTAATGGCTATTTCGATAATCAGGACCGCGATTTTCTGACAGGTAAACTTCAGCTCACCGAAGAGTTTCTTAAAACAGAGACGTTCCGGAACAAAACGGATATTAAGTCATTATCAGAAAAAATAAACGATGCGATGGTAGGGCACAATGGTTTATTCATTTCTATAAAAAACATGGAAAATGAAAAAATTGTTGAACTCTATGCCAAAAATTCTGTTGTTCCAGCGGTCCTGCTTAATAAGTCGGGTGATATTCTCGACTATATGATCCAGACGGAAGAAAATAACACCGTGTACCGCAGTATCTCGCGGCGGGTTGCCGTGACGCCGGAACAGGGTAAAAGCAAACATGTCATCATTACGGTTGCCACGGATACTGGGTATCACACCCTGTTTATGGACAAACTCAGTACCTGGCTGTTCTGGTTCAATATCGGTCTGGTCTTTATTTCTGTTTTTCTGGGCTGGCTGACCACACGTATTGGTCTGAAACCGTTACGGGAAATGACCAGTCTGGCTTCCTCCATGACTGTACACAGCCTGGATCAGCGTCTAAATCCCGATCTGGCTCCGCCGGAAATCTCTGAGACCATGCAGGAGTTCAATAATATGTTTGATCGCCTGGAGGGGGCATTCCGGAAACTGTCAGATTTCTCGTCTGACATCGCGCATGAGCTGCGCACACCAGTCAGTAATCTGATGATGCAGACGCAGTTTGCACTGGCTAAGGAAAGGGATGTTTCGCATTACCGCGAAATTTTATTCGCTAACCTGGAAGAACTGAAAAGGTTGTCACGAATGACCAGTGACATGCTTTTTCTGGCACGTTCAGAGCATGGTCTGCTGCGGCTGGATAAACATGATGTGGATCTGGCAGCCGAACTGAATGAATTACGTGAGTTGTTCGAGCCCCTGGCAGACGAAACAGGAAAGACAATCACGGTTGAAGGAGAGGGCGTTGTTGCCGGAGACAGCGATATGCTCCGACGTGCTTTCAGTAACCTGCTTTCCAATGCAATCAAGTATTCTCCCGATAACACCTGTACAGCGATACACCTTGAGCGTGACAGTGACTGTGTGAACGTGATGATTACGAATACGATGTCCGGCCAGGTTCCCGCTAATCTGGAACGTTTGTTTGACCGGTTCTATCGCGCAGACTCATCAAGGTTCTACAACACGGAAGGCGCGGGGCTGGGATTATCAATTACAAGGTCGATCATTCATGCTCACGGCGGCGAGCTGTCAGCAGAACAGCAGGGGCGGGAAATTGTGTTCAAAGTGCGCCTGTTAATGGATTAATCCCGTTCTTCAGGAGAAACCTGGAAGGTGACAAAATTGTCATCATTCAGTCACGCGATAAACAGAGGCGGTTTTTTATAATCATACATAAATCAGGAGCAGAGTGATAACGCAATCGCCTGGTTCCTGGAGTGATGAATAACCCGCCCTGAGATCAAATGCTTTCTCTGTTATAAGCCGTTGATTGTTTGGGTATGAAAACACCGGAGACCCAACCATGAAAAAGATCCTTGTATCATTTGTTGCCATTATGGCTGTCGCTTCATCCGCCATGGCTGCAGAGACAATGAACATGCATGACCAGGTAAATAATGCCCAGGCACCCGCCCATCAGATGCAGTCAACCTCTGAAAAAAGCGCTGTTCAGGGAGACAGTATGACAATGATGGATATGAGCGGACACGATCAGGCTGCAATGTCCCATGAAATGATGCAAAACGGCAACGCTTCTGCCCACCAGGACATGGCGGAGATGCATAAAAAAATGATGAAAGGCAAACCAGGGGCCACCAACGAATCAGCAACGTCATTTTCAGAAATGAACGAGCATGAAAAAGCCGCTGTTGTGCACGAGAAGGCGAATAATGGTCAGTCTTCCGTTATTCATCAGCAGCAGGCTGAAAAGCATCGCAGCCAGATCACCCAGAATTAACCCGCAGCTCCACTTGTTAGACCCTCATTTGACGCCGAAGTCACTGGCTTACGCTCCCATTCGGGAGCGTTTTTTTTATTCTTTCATTTATCATTGAGTCTTATGGGAATGGATTTAATCAGTTACTTAATCCCTGCCTCAGCAACAAGTCCCGGAAAGAGCAGCTTTATATTCCGGGTTTTTCTGCTCATAACCTCAACGGTGGCGCTTAGGATGTACTTTGTAAGTACCCAGAGTGTGTGTCATCAGTACCGGTGTTAATGCACCAGCCCATTCCAGCCATGTATACCCATGTAAATCCCAACAGCAGCAATCAGGGCGCTTGAAATATAGGGGGCTCTTCTGGCGATGGTATTGAAGCCACTCCAGCGTTTGGCGACCTGACGAACGCTGATCGCCGCACCCACTCCAACCGTTACGAGGGTCAATGCCAGGCCGATACTGAAACAAACAACCAGTGTGGCACCCAGCGTAAGCGCTTTAAGCTGAAGGCAGATCAACAATACAGTTATAGCTGCCGGGCAAGGGATAAGCCCTCCTGTCAGTCCAAATATCAGGATTTGCCCGTTGGTTACTTCTTTCCCGTCGAAGCGGCGTTTTATGTCATTGGCATGAGCCAGTTCGTGAGCGTCCTGATACTCTTTCGAATTCACATCCAGCCCATCAAGCTCAGAGTGGTCATGGTCATGGTCATGGTCGTGTTCAGCGAACGCCACATCATAGTCATGGACATGACCACGATGTCCCAGAGACAGACGTACGTTGAAACTGTGAGGCTCAGGGATGGGAGATGTTGACTCCAGATAATCACCATGATCAACAAATTCAAAAGTCTGAGAGATCGTACTGTTTTCCCGAAGTGTGGTTAATGAGATATCTTCAGAAGCCCATCTTTGGCCACTAAGAGTGCGTAGCCGCCAGTGGGGAAGTTGTCCTTCTTCAAAAATGGACAGTTCAACTTTTCCATGGCCAGTATCGATCAACCTTGTTTCGTCATGGTGATGATGTTCATTCTCCTGCATTCCCTCCAGCCAGTTTTTCTCACCGCTCCAGGTTCGCCAGAACATCCAAAAAGCCGTACCAAGGATGATCACTGAAGAGACCATCTGTAGCCAGGGTTCGGCTGATTCTGCGGTAAATTTATTACTGATATACATCCCTCCAAAAGCAATCAGCCATACGACTGCAGTGTGCGACAATGTTGCCGCGACACCCAGCATCACGGCCTGACGTACGGTGCCTTTTATAGCAATGATGAATGCTGCCATCATTGTTTTGGAGTGCCCGGGCTCCAGTCCATGAAGCGCGCCAAGCAGAATGGCGCTGGGGATGAAAAACCATGCGTTGCCTTGCTGAAGAAGTGTCGTAAATTCGTTCATGAGAATCATTCTTGGTTATTAAGTGTAGGCCGGATTCTACTCCCCCCCAGTAAAATATACTACCCCCCAGTAGAATAACGCTGGTATAGTTACATAAAATATCCAGGAGAGTGAGAGCCCACATGTCACATACCATCCGCGATAAACAAAAACTGAAAGCACGTACAAGCAAGATCCAGGGGCAGGTTGCTGCGCTGAAAAAAATGCTTGATGAACCTCACGAATGTGCCGCTGTACTGCAACAAATAGCCGCCATACGTGGTGCCGTGAATGGTTTATTGCGTGAAGTGATTAAAGGACATTTGACTGAACATATTGTTCATGAAAGTGAAGAACAGAAACGAGAAGAAGACCTGGACGTTGTGCTGAAGGTTCTGGATTCTTACATCAAGTGACAGTTTGGCTAAAAGCCCTGAGCATTAATTTATCTAAATAACACGTTATCAAGTGACGGTTTTGGGCTGTTTGTAGCGGCATAGTGAGTTTGTTTAATCAATGAGCTTTAAGATGCCCCCCTTCATGCAAGGAAACGCGTACATTTCTGGTACATCTACTTCCCTTACTTTGCTCAGGGCAACCCACATTGTTAAAGCCTCTACTCGCTGACCATCAAAATCACCCAACGTCAGATAATGGAAAAAAATTTTGGATGACATTTTGAAACGTGTCCTCTGCTGTGAACGTCGAGAGATGCTACGCGAGAAAGGAGATGACCTACTTAGTATCCTGTTAAGTAGGTCTATCTGAAGAAGTAGACAACTTTAAAGTCTTTTTCATGTTAAAGGAGACAACTTTAATGTCTGTGTACAGCCGAAAAGAACAGTTAATATTTATTTTTTTGCGTGCTGTGCCCTTAACGGGCTCGCGCTTTTTATTGTCTGCATGGTGTTTTGTATCCAAAAAAGGGTTGTGTATGTCAGCTGCTCATCTCGGTTTCCCCACGGAAACCGTTGTTGTCTTTGTGGTGATGGCCGTTGGGGCGATGTTTATCGACCTCTTTATGCACCGTCACGATAAACCTGTCTCGCTGAAAAGCGCGGCGATGTGGTCCATCTTCTGGGTCATGATGGCAATGGCGTTCGCCGGGTTCCTGTATGTCCACCACGGTGCAGAGATGGCGAGCCTGTTCCTCACCGGCTATGCGCTGGAAGAGGTGCTTTCCGTCGATAACCTGTTTGTGATGATGGCGATTTTCGCCTGGTTCGGCGTGCCGGATAAGTACCGTCACCGCGTGCTCTACTGGGGTGTGCTGGGGGCGATTGTTTTCCGCGGTATTTTCGTGGCGATCGGAACCAGCCTGCTGAGCCTGGGGCCGTACGTGGAGGTCATTTTTGCGCTGGTTGTCGGCTGGACGGCGGTGATGATGCTCAAACGCAATGAAGAGAGTGACGAAGTGGAAGATTACTCCGGCCATCTCGCGTACCGCCTGGTGAAGCGCTTCTATCCGGTCTGGCCGAAAATCAGCAGCAATGCTTTTATCCTGACCCAGAAAGAGGTGGATGCGGAGCTTGAAAAGCCGGAAAACCAGGACGTCATGGTCGGGCGCGTGAAGAAGGCGAAACGCTACGCGACGCCGCTGCTGCTTTGCGTGGCGGTGGTGGAACTTTCTGACGTGATGTTCGCATTTGACTCCGTACCGGCCATTATTGCCGTGAGCCGCGAGCCGCTGATTATCTATAGCGCCATGATGTTCGCCATTCTCGGCCTGCGTACCCTCTACTTTGTGCTGGAAGCGCTGAAGCAGTATCTGGTCCACCTTGAGAAAGCCGTGGTGTTGCTGCTGTTCTTCGTGGCGTTCAAGCTGGGGTTAAATGCCACCGATCACTTCTGGCATCACGGGTACAGCATTGGCGCGACGGCGAGCCTGTTTGTGGTTTTAGGCGTGCTGGCGCTGGGGATTATTGCGAGCGTGATGTTCCCTGGGAAACGTGAGGCCTGATGCTTTGCCTTTCTCCCTCTCCCTGTGGGAGAGGGCTGGGGTGAGGGCACCAGACCGCACCTAACCCTTAATCGGCGAATTCCGGCGCTTGCGCGGGTGGTGGAAATGCCGCCAGTGAGGATCCTGCGCCGCGGCCAGCAGCTCGTGGTCGCCGCGGGTATCTCCCCAGGCGCGCAGGTGATAGGCGTTCAGATCGCCATACACTTTTTCCAGTCTTGCGACTTTCTGGGCACAGCGGCAGTTATTGCCGGTGATGCGTCCTGTCAGCTTGCCGTCTTTCACTTCCAGCTGGGTGCCAATCAGCTTAATACCGAGCTTATCCGCCCAGGGCTGAAGCACCAGGGCCGGAGAGGCAGAACAGATCGTCACCTCCGCACCGGAATTCACCTCCGCCGCCACGGCCAGAACCCCTTCGGGGCGCATCAGCTTGTTCCAGTATTTTTCGCAAAATGCTTCCGCCTGCTGGCGCAGCCAGTGCTCATCCACTCCCGTCAGGAATGTTTTGATCAGCACTTCCTTTAGCTCATCCCGCGTCAGCTTGCGGCGAACGCAGTGCAGCGTAGGTAACGCCATGCGCACCAGGCGGCCTGCGAAGTAGCGTTTCCCAAAGGCAAAACGCAGGAAAGGGATAAAGCTATCGTGGTGCGTTAGTGTCCCATCAAAATCAAAGACAGAGAGCACGCTGGATTTAGCCACCGTCTCGTCGGCAATCATATTGGTCATAAATACGTCTTAGCTGAAATACACATTCTGCGGATCAGTTTACCTGCTTTATCTGAACAGTCCTTACATCACCACTCTTTTTTTCACGATCTTGCGATCTAAAAGTGAGTCCATTTTTGGCCTCGATAGTCGTTGGTGAAAAAATGAACTGTCTATATTATCGCCACATCGAAAGATATTTCGGGGGAACATTGGCCCCCACGCGTAAGGAAAAATTCACTCTAAGCCACGATTTTTGATATGACGTTAAGATCGCTTATTTCAATCCTCACACTCAGTTTTGCTTCGTTTTCTGCAATGAGTTTTCAACTGCCCGCATCGATGATCTCGATGAATTCTGCGTTTGCGGAATCACCCGCGAAATCGGCGCTGTTTCATCAGGAAACGGGCCCGCTGCGCTCGCGCATTCTCGATCAATACCAGAAGTGGAAGGGAACCCAGTATCAGTGGGGCGGCACGAGCCACCGCGGCGTGGATTGCTCTGCGCTGATGCAGCACCTGTTCAGCGATGCGGCGCATCTTAATTTGCCGCGCACGACCAGCGAGCAAATCCATCGCGGCGTGCAGGTGGCGCAGTACCGTCTTAAGGCCGGCGACCTGGTCTTCTTCCAGACGGCGCCAAACCGAAAGCATGTCGGTGTCTACATCGGTGACAACCGGTTTATTCACGCCTCCAGCAGCCAGGGGGTGACGGTGTCAACCCTGACCGATAACTACTGGCAAGCACATTACATCACGGCCCGCCGCGTGACGGGCAGTGCGGCGTAACGGGATCAGATGATGTCATCCACCACGCCACCGTCGACGCGCAACGCTGCGCCCGAGGTGGCGGAGGCCTGAGGCGAACAGACATAAATCACCATATTGGCCACCTCTTCTACCGTGGCCGCACGCTGGATAACCGAGCTGGGGCGGTTGGCCATGACAAATTCTTTCGCCAGCTGCTCCAGCGATTTCCCGGTTTTCTCGATTTCATCTTTCATCATTTCAGCGAAACCGTCCGACAGTGTTGGCCCCGGCAGTACGCTGTTCACCGTCACGCCGCTTCCTGCTACGAACTTCGCCAGCCCGCGAGCGAGCGAGAGCTGTGCCGTTTTAGTCACCCCGTAGTGGATCATATCCGCCGGAATATTGCAGGCCGATTCGGAAGAGATAAACACCACCCGTCCCCAGCCTTTTTTCACCATGCCTGGCAGCAGGGCGCGGGAAAGACGCACGCCGGACATCACGTTGGTCTGCCAGTAACGCTCCCAGGTTTCATCGTCGGTGCTATAGAAGTCCTGCGGGCCGTAAATTCCGGCGTTGTTTACCAGAATATCGACATCACTTGCGACCTTCAGCAGCGACTCAACCCCTTCTGCCGAACTGAGATCGGCAATGGCGGCACGCACCTGTACGCCGGGTACAACCTGCTGTAACTGCTGAATACCCTTGTTCACCGAGTCGATGCTGCGGCCATTCACGATCACTTCCGCGCCGCTTTCCGCCAGGCCTCTGGCAATGGCGAACCCGATACCGCCGGTTGAGGCAGTCACCAGCGCCACTTTCCCCGCAAAGTCGATTTTCATCTTCTGCTCCTTATCGTTTTAGCGTTCGGACCTTAAAGCGTAGCAGGTGGTGATGACGGCTCCTGGCTAAAAAGGCGCAGCAGGGTTTCAACCTGCTCATCCAGCGGGGCGAGGGTACGTTTCACGATCAAATGCAGCGGCGTGGCCCGGCGGACACCGTGGTTCAGCGGAAGGATTTTCAGTAAGCCTTGCTCCAGCAGGGGCTGGATGCGTTCCTCTGGCAGCCAGCCGTAGCCGACCTGAGAGACAACCGCCTCTATGGCAGCATCAATGGTGGAGAACGTCCACGACTCGCCGGCAGCCCGCGCGGCGTTCTGGCTGTCCGCAATCTGGATAAGCGGCCACGGGCGCAGCATCTCATCATTAAGCGGTGCATCAAGACAAAAGAGCGGATGCTGGTAATGCGCCACGGCGACAAAGTCGATATTCATCAGCCACTCGCCAAGCCCGGTAATGTCCTGGCGGCGGGTCAGGACCATCACGTCCGCTTCGTCGTTTATCGTGTCCGCGCGGCTATTTTCCAGCACCTCGGTAAGGCGCACCTGGGTTTGCGGATACCGTTGCTGGAATTGTCTTAAAATCGCGAACAGCCTGCGGCGGGGAAAAATACTGTCTACGATCAGATCGACTCGGGTGCGCATGCCGCTATGCAGCGTCGCGGCGCGCGTCTCAACATAAGAGAACGCTTTCAGCAGCGGTTTTACCTGATTCAGCAATAATTCTCCTGCGGGCGTGAGGACTGCCCGTCTCCCTTCCACCACCAGCAGCGCAATGCCCAAGCGCTCCTGGAGTAAAGAGAGGTTGTAACTGACGGAAGACTGGCTGCGGTGTGTCTGTTCTGCCGCTTTGGCAAAACTCCCGGCTTCGACCACTTTTTCCAGGAGTGACCACTGTTCAAGAGTTGTTTTATGCATGACATATCTAATTTTTGAATTAATTTGATTCAAACATAGCGTTATTCATTCATTTTTTGAAGGGGTACGATACGTTCATCAAAACAAAGGAGACACATCATGAGCAACTTCGACAAACATGACTTAAGCGGCTTCGTCGGCAAACATCTGGTTTATACCTACGATAACGGCTGGAACTACGAGATTTACGTCAAAAATGAAAACACCCTCGACTACCGTATTCACAGCGGGCTGGTCGGAAACCGTTGGGTAAAAGATCAGCAGGCGTATATCGTTCGCGTCGGGGAGAGCATCTATAAAATCTCCTGGACAGAGCCAACCGGTACTGACGTGAGCCTGATTGTTAACCTGGGCGACAACCTGTTCCACGGCACCATCTTCTTCCCGCGCTGGGTAATGAACAATCCGGAAAAAACTGTCTGTTTCCAGAACGATCATATTCCGCTGATGAATAGCTATCGCGATGCCGGTCCGGCATATCCCACAGAAGTGATTGATGAATTCGCGACAATCACCTTTGTGCGCGACTGTGGTCCAAATGATGACAGCGTGATTGCCTGTGCGGCCAGCGAGTTACCTGAAAACTTTCCAGAAAACTTAAAATAAGCGCGACAATTAACTAAAAAGAAAAGTTCCCGGCTATTTCATATTATTTTGAAATGGCCGGGATTTTTTTTGTTTGTTGATGTTTGGTTTAAATCATTTCCTGGCAAAACGTTGTGAAGATCACAATAAAAAATATTTAATATTAATTTAACTTGTTGTTTTTAAAGTGTCTGCTAGTAGTTCTATAACGTTATAAACGTTGTCTTAATTTTTCCCTAAGAAATGAAAGCTATTTTGATATGAGTTTATGGTTCGTTGAAATAAACGGACCGGCATTTGGTTAATATCAAAAACGTGCCATTTTTATTGCAAGGAAATTAATAATGAGTGATTTTCTGCCCTTTTCGCGACCCTCAATGGGTGCCGAAGAAATGGCGGCGGTTCAGGACGTTTTGATGTCGGGCTGGATCACCACGGGGCCTAAAAATCAGGAGCTTGAAGAGGCATTTTGTCACCTGACGGGCAATCAGCATGCGATTGCCGTCTGTTCTGCCACCGCGGGCATGCATGTCACGCTGATGGCGCTGAATATTGGCCCCGGCGATGAAGTGATCACCCCCTCCCAGACCTGGGTTTCCACGCTAAATATGATCGTGTTGCTGGGTGCCACACCGGTGATGATTGATGTGGACAACGACACGTTGATGGTGACGCCTGACGCCGTTGAAGCGGCGATAACCTCGCGTACTAAAGCCATTATCCCCGTCCATTATGCTGGCGCACCGTGTGACATCGACGCGATTCATGCCATTGGCGAACGTCACGGTATTCCCGTTATTGAAGATGCTGCCCATGCCGCCGGAACCTATTACAAGAACCGCCATGTGGGCTGGAAAGGGACGGCGATTTTTTCCTTCCACGCCATTAAAAATATGACCTGTGCAGAAGGCGGTTTAGTTGTCACGGATAACGCTCAGCTTGCTGCGCGGATCCGCAGTCTGAAATTCCACGGCCTGGGGGTGGATGCCTATGACCGCCAGACGCACGGTCGTGCACCGCAGGCTGAAGTGATCTCGCCGGGCTATAAATACAACCTGGCGGATATTAACGCCGCGCTGGCGCTGGTGCAGTTGGGCAAATTAAAAGAGGCCAACAAACGCCGTGAGGAAATCGCGCAACGCTACCTGCGGGAGCTGGCCGATACGCCGTTCCAGCCGCTGACCATTCCAGCATGGCCGCACGTTCACGCCTGGCACCTGTTTATTATTCGCGTTGATGAAGCCCGCTGCGGTATTTCACGCGACAACCTGATGGCGGCGCTGAAGGAGAAGGGCATCGGTACCGGCCTGCACTTCCGTGCGGCGCACACTCAAAAATACTACCGCGAGCGTTTTCCTGATGTATCGCTCCCGAATTCGGAATGGAATAGCGCACGTATTTGTTCTCTCCCTCTTTTCCCGGACATGACTCATGACGACACAACCCGCGTCATTACCGCGCTCCATCAGCTTGCAGGACATTGATATGTTCAGTGCACCACCCGTACAAAAAGTTTCCGTCGTCATTCCTGTTTATAACGAACAGGAGAGCCTGCCTGAACTGATTCGCCGCACGACGGCCGCCTGCGAGACGCTGGGCAAAGCGTATGAAATTCTGCTGGTGGACGATGGCAGTAGCGATGAATCCGCAATGATGCTGACCGATGCTGCCCAGGCTGAAGGCAGCCATATTGTTGCCGTGCTGCTGAACCGTAACTACGGCCAGCACTCGGCGATCATGGCCGGATTTAGCCACGTTACGGGCGATCTGATCATCACCCTGGACGCGGATCTGCAAAACCCGCCGGAGGAGATCCCACGCCTGGTGGCGAAAGCCGATGAAGGCTATGACGTGGTCGGCACGGTGCGTCAGAACCGTCAGGACAGCCTGTTCCGCAAGCTGGCCTCACGCACGATCAACCGTCTTATCCAGCGTACGACCGGTAAAGCGATGGGCGATTACGGCTGCATGCTGCGCGCCTACCGCCGTCATATTGTCGACGCCATGCTGCATTGCCACGAGCGCAGCACGTTTATTCCAATCCTCGCTAATACGTTCGCCCGTAAGGCAACGGAAATCCCGGTCCTGCATGCCGAGCGTGAGCACGGGGAATCGAAGTACAGCTTTATGCGTCTCATCAACCTGATGTACGACCTTATCACCTGCCTGACCACCACGCCGCTGCGTCTGCTGAGCGTTTTCGGCAGCATCATCGCGCTGGCGGGGTTCGCGCTCTCCGTCCTGCTGGTGGTGCTGCGGCTGGTCTTTGGCCCGCAGTGGGCGGCGGAAGGGGTCTTCATGCTTTTTGCCGTGCTGTTTATGTTCATCGGTGCCCAGTTTGTCGGCATGGGCCTGCTCGGTGAATACATTGGCCGAATTTATAACGATGTCCGCGCACGTCCGCGCTACTTTATTCAACGTGTTGTCCGTCAGGAACACAAAGCATCTCAAGAGGAAATCCACCCATGAAAGCTGTTGTATTTGCCTATCACGATATGGGGTGCGCGGGCACGCTGGCCCTGCTGGAAGCGGGCTATGACATTGCGGCAATCTTTACCCATCCGGACACGGCGGGCGAAAATCACTTTTTCAGCTCAGTGGCGCGCATCGCCGCCGAGCGGGGGATTCCGGTTTATGCCCCGGACGACGTGAACCATCCGCTGTGGGTGGAGCGCATCCGCGCACTTGCCCCTGATGTCATCTTCTCGTTTTACTATCGCAACCTGATCTGCGACGAGATCCTCGGCCTGGCCGCAAAAGGAGCATTTAACCTTCACGGCTCACTGCTGCCAGCCTACCGTGGGCGCGCGCCGCTGAACTGGGTGCTGGTGAACGGCGAAACGGAAACGGGCGTGACCCTGCACCGGATGGTCCACCGTGCGGATGCGGGGGCCATCATTGCCCAGCACCGCGTGGCAATCGATGCGGATGAAACGGCGCTGCAGCTGCACCAGAAACTTTGCACCGTGGCACAAAGCCTGCTGCGCGACGCGCTGCCAGCTATCCTGAACGGCACCTTCAGCGAGACCGCGCAGGATGAGAGCAAAGCAAGTACCTTCGGTCGCCGCACGCCGGAGGATGGTCGTCTGGACTGGAACCAACCTGCTCGCCAGCTTCACAACCTGGTGCGCGCCGTGACCGACCCATGGCCGGGGGCATACAGCTTTGCGGGCGTGAGCAAGTTTATCGTCTGGAAATCCCGCGTGCGCGACGACATCCCGGCGGCAAAACCGGGCACCGTTGTCTCCGTCTCACCGCTGATTGTGAGCTGCGGCGAGCAGGCGCTGGAGATTATTACCGGGCAAACCGACAGCGGTCTTTACGTGCAGGGCACGCAGCTGGCCCAGTCTCTGGGCCTGGTCGCCGGGGCGCTGATCACAAGCGCCCCGGTGGTTGCCGTTAAACGCCGCACCCGCGTGCTGATCCTCGGCGTAAACGGCTTTATCGGTAACCACCTGACTGAACGCCTGCTCAAAGACGATAACTACGAAATCTATGGCCTGGATATTGGCGCGGATGCGATCAGTCGTTTTCTCGACAACCCACGCTTCCACTTCGTGGAAGGGGATATCAGCATCCATTCCGAGTGGATTGAATACCACATTAAAAAATGTGACGTGGTACTGCCGCTGGTCGCCATCGCCACGCCTATCGAGTACACCCGTAACCCGCTGCGCGTGTTCGAGCTGGACTTCGAGGAGAACCTGAAGATCATTCGCGACTGCGTGAAATACGACAAGCGCATCATCTTCCCGTCCACCTCTGAAGTGTACGGCATGTGTACCGACAAAAACTTCGACGAAGACACCTCTAACCTGGTGGTCGGGCCGATCAACAAACAGCGCTGGATCTACTCTGTTTCCAAACAGCTGCTGGACCGCGTGATTTGGGCCTACGGTGAGAAAGAAGGGCTGCGCTTTACCCTGTTCCGTCCGTTCAACTGGATGGGCCCGCGTCTGGATAACCTGAACGCGGCGCGTATCGGTAGCTCCCGTGCGATCACCCAGCTGATCCTGAACCTGGTGGAAGGCTCACCGATTAAGCTTATTGAAGGCGGCAAACAGAAACGCTGCTTCACGGATATCAGCGACGGTATCGAAGCGCTGTTCCGCATCATCGAAAACAAAGATAACCGCTGCAACGGTCAAATCATCAACATCGGGAACCCTGACAACGAAGCGAGCATTCGCGAACTGGCTGAGATGCTGCTGGCCAGCTTTGAGCGTCATCCGCTGCGCGATAAATTCCCACCGTTTGCCGGTTTCCGCGAAGTGGAAAGCAGCAGCTACTACGGTAAAGGCTACCAGGACGTTGAGCACCGTAAGCCGAGCATTCGCAATGCGAAGCGCTGCCTGAACTGGACACCGACGGTGAAGATGGAGCAAACCATTGACGAGACGCTCGATTTCTTCCTGCGCACCGTGGAGCTGTCGGAACAGGTCTCATGAAAAAAGTCGGTTTACGCATTGATGTCGACACCTTCAGGGGAACGCGTGACGGCGTCCCCAGGCTGCTGGAATTGCTGAGCAAGCACGGTGTGCGTGCCAGCATCTTCTTCAGCGTGGGGCCTGACAACATGGGACGCCATTTATGGCGTCTGATTAAACCGGCATTTCTGTTCAAAATGCTGCGCTCACGCGCAGCATCTCTCTACGGCTGGGATATTCTGCTGGCCGGCACCGCCTGGCCCGGTAGACGCATCGGCGCGGGTAACGAAGCGGTTATCCTTGAGGCGGCGCAGCAGCATGAGGTCGGCCTGCATGCCTGGGATCACCACGCCTGGCAGGCGTGGGCAGGCGTCTGGGATATCCCGCGTCTCTCCCGTGAAATTGAGCGTGGAATGCTGGAGCTGGAGGCCATCACCGGTCAGCCCGTGCGCTGTTCCGCCGTGGCAGGATGGCGTGCGGATCAACGGGTCGTAAAGGCCAAAGAAGCCTTTGCGTTTCGCTACAACAGCGATTGCCGCGGAACCGGGCCGTTTTTGCCGCTGTTAGGCGAAAATCACTACGGTACGGTGCAAATTCCGGTCACTCTTCCCACCTGGGATGAAGTGGTCGGACGCGAGGTGAAGGCGGAAGAATTTAATCGTTATATTCTGGACCGTATGCATCGCGATACGGGGACGCCGGTGTATACCATCCATGCAGAAGTAGAGGGGATTGCGTATCAGCATGATTTCGATGCGTTGCTGACCCTGGCCGCTCAGGAGGGCATTGAATTCTGCCCGTTGAGCGAGCTGCTGCCCGACGACTTCAGCACCCTGCCTGTGGGAAAAATTGTCCGTAATGAACTGGCTGGCCGGGAAGGCTGGCTTGGCCATCAACACACCGTGAGTCCGGTCCCATGAAAACAGCCCGTTATGGCTTAGCGCTTCTCGCACTGTTTATCGTTTACTACCTCATTCCTGTCGATGTCCGCCTGCTGTGGCAGCCTGACGAAACGCGCTATGCGGAAATCAGCCGCGAAATGCTGGCATCGGGTGACTGGATCGTCCCGCATTTTCTGGGGCTGCGTTACTTTGAAAAACCGATTGCTGGCTACTGGATCAACAGTCTCGGGCAGTTGCTGTTCGGGCACACCAACTTTGCCGTACGCGCCGGGGCGATATTCTCCACCGGGTTAACGGCGCTGCTGGTGATCTGGATGGCCTGGCGTCTCTGGCGGGATAAGCGAGTAGCCATTTTCTCCGGCCTTATCTTCCTGACCCTGTTCCTGGTGTACGGTATCGGCACGTATGCGGTGCTGGATCCTATCATCACCCTGTGGCTGGTGGCGGCGATGTGCAGCTTCTGGCTGGCCTCGCAGGCCCAAACCGTGGCCGGAAAAGCGGGTGGCTATGTGCTGCTTGGGCTGGCCTGCGGGATGGGGGTGATGACCAAAGGCTTCCTGGCGCTGGCCGTTCCGGTGATTGGCGTGCTGCCGTGGGTGATCGTCCAGAAGCGCTGGAAAGAGGTGCTGATTTTTGGCTGGCTCGCGATCCTGAGCTGCGTGCTGATTGTCCTGCCGTGGGCGCTGGCGATTGCGCATCGGGAGCCTGATTTCTGGCGTTACTTCTTCTGGGTTGAACATATTCAGCGTTTTGCCCAGAGCGACGCCCAGCATAAAGCCCCATTCTGGTATTACCTGCCGTTCCTGCTCGCGGGCAGTCTGCCGTGGCTGGCACTGCTGCCGGGCGCGTTTCGTCTCGGCTGGAATGACAGACAAAGCGCGGGTGGAGGATTCTATCTGCTGGGCTGGGTGGTGATGCCGCTGCTGTTCTTCAGCATCGCTAAAGGCAAACTGCCGACCTACATCCTGCCCTGTTTTGCCCCGCTGGCTATCCTGATGGCGCGCTATGCCTGCCTCGCGGCGGAAAAAGGTGCGAGAGCGTTGCGCATTAACGGTGGGATTAACCTGGCGTTTGGGGTGATCGGCGTGATTGCGGCGCTGGTGGTCTCGCCATGGGGGCTGGCTAAGCATCCGGTCTGGACGCCGGTCGAACTGTACAAAGTGTTCTGTGCAGTGGTGGCGTTCCTCCTCTGGGCCGCGGTGGGCTGGTTTACGTTCAGACTGAGTCAGCAGCGCTGGTGGCTGGCAGCCTTGTGTCCTGCAGGCCTGGCGTTGCTGATTGGTTTTGCCATTCCTAACCTGGTGGTGGATTCCAAACAGCCGCAGTCGCTGGTCGATACCGTGCGCGAGCCGCTTCAGGAAAGCCGATTTGTGCTGGCCAATAACGTTGGCGTGGCCGCGGGTCTGGCGTGGGAGCTGAAGCGTAATGACATTACGCTGTTTGGTCAGAGCGGCGAACTGCGTTACGGGCTGGATTATCCCGATGTGAAAGATCGTTACGTCGACAAAGATGACTTCGCGCAGTGGCTGGCGACGCATCGTCAGCAGGGGCGTGTGTCGCTGGTGGTTCTGCTGTCAAAACGTGACGATATCTCACGGGCGAATTTACCGCAGCCGGACAATCTCTATATCCAGGGACGGTTTGCCTTGCTGGAGTATCTGCCGAAGTGATGACCTGGACCTGGCTGGTACTGGCAAGCTTGCTCAGCTGCGCGGGGCAGTTATGCCAGAAACAGGCCACCCGTCCGGCGAAAGCCGGGCGGCGCGGCGCGCACATTATGTTGTGGCTGGGTCTGGCAGGGCTGGCGCTGGGTAGCGGAATGCTGGTCTGGCTGGTGGTGCTGCAACGCCTGCCCGTTGGCGTCGCCTATCCTATGCTGAGCCTCAACTTTGTCTGGGTAACGCTGGCGGCAAAAGTATTCTGGCGCGAACACGTTGCTGCGCACCACTGGCTGGGGGTCGGGTTTATCATCATTGGGATTATCGTGCTGGGAGGAAGCCTGTGAAAGGCGCGTTCTGGGCGTTATGCAGCGTGCTGTTAGTCAGCGCCGCACAGCTGTTGCTGCGCGATGCCATGCAGGCACTGCCGCCGGTCAGCGATGTTCTGGCGCTTATTTCCGCGCTGTGGCACTTCTCATCCGGCACGGGCGCGCTGCTGCTGGGGTTGATGGGGTATGTGGCCTCTATGGGCTGCTGGTATCTGGCGCTGCATCGCATGGCGCTCAGCAAAGCATATGCCTTGCTGAGCCTCAGTTATATTCTGGTGTGGGCCGCGGCAATCGTCCTGCCCGGCTGGGGGGAACACTTCTCCTGGCACGGGCTGGTGGGCGTCGGGTTTATTATGCTGGGTGTATTAACGATTTTTAGGCCAGCACGTCGTCAGCAGAATGGATCAGGCCGGCGCTGAGTTCGAAGGGCGTTGCGGTACAGACCGCAAGACTCAGCGAGTCTATGCGGCAGTGGCTGACTGAATGAAACGCGCTGGCGGTACTGTCAATGCTAACCATTTGCCAGGCGTGACCGCCGCACTGTTTAACGATCGCTTCCTTTCGCGTCCAGATACGCCAGAATGCCGTAAGCTGGCGCTCTGGCGTTTCCTTTTCCAGCTCTTCATGCTCGGCGCCGCTGAAGACGGCATTAGCGAGCGTGCGCCAGTTATCCTGCGGGCGAATACGTTCCAGGGAGCAGCCCACGTTACCTTCGTCACTGATAATTAACGCAATCTCATCTCCCGAGTGGCTAAGGCTGAACCACAGCGGATAGTCACCGGCAAAAAGGGGTTTCCCCTGTTCGTTGTGGATAATCTCCGGGAGTGGCGTCGGCGCCAACAGACGCGAAAGCAACCCGCGTCCAGCGAGCCAGCGCGCGCGATGGGCGCCTTCGGGCGCGTGTCGGGAGAGCGCTTCAGCCCAGCGGTTGGTGCTCAGCGAGGAGATTTTTCCCAGAAAAACCTGGTACATATAACGTCTGGCCTTCAGTCAAACAGAGAGTCGCAAAGTTGCGCGGCGAAACCATTACTATAATCTATTGTCCCCGATAATGGCTAACCCGACCAGCGGCTTAGCCCGGCAACCGGCTTTTGGGTCGTCCCGGCCCCAGCAGGATCGCCAGCTTGCTGCCCCCTTTGGTGGTCTCCATCCAGATTTTACATACGCTGGTCAGCGGAACCGACAGCAGCATCCCAACCGGGCCCAGCAGCCATCCCCAAATCAGTAAGGATAAAAATACCACCAGCGTCGACATGCCCAGCCGGTGCCCCATCATGCGCGGCTCGAGAATATTCCCCAGCACCATATGCACGACGAGGAACAGCGCGCCGACCAGCATACATTCATAAAATCCATTAAACAGAAACGCCTGAATCATCGGCGGCACGGCGGAGAGTACGGCGCCAATGTTGGGAACGTAGTTCAGCAGAAATGCCAGCACCCCCCACATCAGGGCGAACTGGACGCCCATCAGCATCAGTCCCAGCCAGACAATGATCCCGGTCCATACGCTCAACAGCGTTTTCAGCGCCAGATATTTGGACACGCCCTTCAGCGCGCGGTGTAAACCGGCAATATGGATTTGCGGGTTATTTAATGCAAAACGCAGCTTGTAGGGCACATGACGGACTTCGAACAGCATGAACACCACCGTCATGACCAGCAGCAAAATGCTGGCCATCGCGCCGGAAAGACCGGTCATCAGCGTGGTGGCGTAGGTCATGACTTTCTCTGAATCCATCCTGCGCAGCATCCGTTCTGGCGAGATATGCAGGTTAAGAAAGGGCATCATCTCCTGCAGGGCGATGATTTTGCGCGTCAGCTCTTTATTGTACTGCGGCAGCATGGTGGAGAATTCGCTCAGCGATGCGGCCAGTACGCCGAAGAGTGCCGTCAGGCCAATCAGCATTACAATCACCACAATAGTGATGGCCACCGGGCGGCTAACGCCCCGGCGTAAAAACCAGGTCACCAGCGGATTGAGAACAATGGCAAAAAAGAGTGCCAGCAGAAGCTGGACGATAATGTCAGCGGCAGCATGAATACCCGCGAGGATAACCACCAGACAGGCGAGTTTTAATAAAATGTGGAGTCCTGCTTTATCGGGCTGGGGGGAGATCATGCGCGTTCCTTAGTAAGATGACGCATTAAGTGTAGTGCCTGGCTTCCGCTTCGTCTGGCACCGATAATCTGAAAGTCGGGGCTGATTTTCTGATGGCGTCGTGGTAATAGTGAAACACTGTTGCAAAAAATTCAGGTCTAACTCCATGCCCGAACCTGCCGCTGAACCGGCGCTGAGCGGATTGCGCCTCAATCTGCGTATTGTTTCCGTCGTCATTTTCAACTTTGCCAGTTATCTGACCATTGGTCTGCCGCTGGCGGTCTTGCCGGGCTATGTCCATGACGTAATGGGGTTTAGCGCATTCTGGGCGGGGCTGGTGATTAGCCTGCAGTATTTCGCCACGCTGTTAAGCCGGCCGCATGCCGGGCGCTACGCGGACATGTTCGGACCAAAAAGCATCGTCGCGGTGGGGTTGTGCGGCTGTTTCCTCAGTGGCCTGAGCTACCTGCTGGCGGCCACAACCAGCGCCTGGCCGCTGGTCAGTCTGACGCTCCTCTGCCTGGGCCGCGTCATCCTCGGTATTGGGCAAAGTCTGGCGGGAACCGGCTCCACGCTGTGGGGCGTGGGCGTTGTCGGCGCATCACACATTGGCCGGGTGATCTCCTGGAACGGAATTGTTACCTACGGCGCGATGGCGCTCGGTGCACCGCTCGGCGTGGCCTGTTATGCCTTTGGCGGGCTCTATGGGCTCGCCATCACCATTATGGTGGTCGCGCTTCTGGCGATTCTGTTTGCCCTGCCGCGCCCGAAAGTAAAGGCCAGCAAGGGCAAGCCACTGCCGTTTCGGGCTGTACTGGGCCGCGTATGGCCGTACGGTATGGCACTGGCCCTGGCGACGACCGGCTTCGGCGTTATTGCGACCTTCATTACCCTGTTCTATGACGCCAAAGGCTGGGAGGGCGCGGCCTTTGCGTTAACCCTCTTTAGCGTGGCGTTTGTTGGCGCGCGCCTGCTTTTCCCGAACGGCATCAACCGTCTGGGTGGGCTGAATGTGGCGATGATCTGCTTTGCGATCGAGATAGTCGGGCTGCTGTTGACCGGTATCGCCAGTGCACCCTGGATGGCGAAAATGGGCGTCTTCCTTGCGGGGGCCGGTTTCTCGCTGGTCTTCCCGGCGCTGGGCGTGGTGGCGGTGAAAGCGGTGCCGCAGCAGAACCAGGGCGCGGCGCTGGCGACCTATACGGTATTTATGGATATGTCGTTAGGCATTACCGGGCCGCTGGCGGGGCTGGTGATGGCCTGGGCAGGGGTACCGGTGATTTATCTTGCCGCAGCGGGTCTGGTGATGATTGCCTTGTTACTGACGTGGCGGCTAAAAAAATGGCCCCCGGTGCAAGCACCGGAGGCCACGTCATCATCGTGAAGGTTACTGGATCACGATGGTGTTAATGATGTTTTCAGCCGCCGTCTGCGCTTTCTGCTGATCTTCCGCTGGCAGGGTGATCTGCAAGGTCAGCAGTTTGTTATCCACCTTGCCCAGCACCACAGAAGAGTAAGCGGTCTGGCCTTTGGCAGAGATGATGCTGTCCAGCTGTTGCAGCGTGTGGCCTTTCAGCTCGATGGATTTATTGGTCACCACCTGCAGCTGCGGATCGCGGCCGCGCTGCTGATCTTCCAGACGTTTAGACAGGACGGCCAGGTCTTCGCTGGTATCGTCGCCCACAATCACAATGACCGCTTTCTGACCGGTTGCGTCGGAGTAAACGTGCATGTTGTTCGCCTGGGTACCCAGCTTGCCGCTCTGGTCAGTCATATCGGCTGGCAGAGAGAAACTGAGTTTGCCATCCATCAGATTTACCGGCTGGCCGGTCGCATTGCTCTCTGCGGATGCGCCCTGAGCAGGCGTTTTCGTGTCGCTGTTATCACAGGCTGCAAGACCCACAACCAGCAGGCCAATCCCGACATATTTAACCAGATTGCGCATTGACTTCTTCCTTTCGATAAACGGCCATAACGGCTCATTCGTCCATCTTATCACAACTGATAAAGCGAACCCTTAACCAGCCTGCAATGCCGTGATTTCAGATTTATCTGCCAGCCTTTTCAGCAGCATATTCAGCAGCACGCCGTACATTGGCAGGAAGAAGACAATGCTGATGAGGACCTTGAAGCAGTAGTCCACCAGCGCAATTTCCATCCAGTGCTCGGCCATAAAGGCATCCGGGCTGCGCCAGAAAGCGATGAAGAAGAAGGCCAGCGTATCGCTCACGTTACCGAATAGCGTCGAGGCGGTAGGCGCCATCCACCAGCGATGGTTCTGGCGCAGACGGTTAAACACGTGCACGTCAAGGATCTGCCCCAGCGCGTAGGCCATAAAGCTTGCCGCGGCGATACGGGCGACAAACAGGTTGAAGTGCGTCAGCGCCTCAACGCCCTGCCAGCTTCCCATATAAAACAGGGACGACACCACGTATGAGATGAACAGCGCCGGAAGCATGACCGCAAAAATAATGCGGCGGGCCAGCGGTGCGCCAAAAATACGCACGGTCAAATCCGTGGCGAGGAAAATAAACGGAAAACTGAACGCGCCCCAGGTGGTATGAAAACCAAAGATAGAGATGGGGAGCTGCACCAGATAGTTACTGGACGTGATCACCAGTAAATGAAAAAGCGAAAGCCAGAACAACGCTTTAACGCGCTGTGATTCAGAGAACTGCGTCATATTGTGACCTTTTTATACGTTGGGGTGAGGGAACCCAATAAAAACCGCAGCATGATACTGCTTTGGCTGGACATTGCAATGGTTGATTTTTGCGCAATCGTTAACCTGGTTTGCATTGTCCGCCACCGGGCGTAAACTACAGCCGTTTTTACCAGACCGAGAAGACCATGACCGACCTGTTTTCCAGCCCAGACCATACCCTTGATGCTCAGGGCCTTCGCTGCCCGGAGCCGGTAATGATGGTACGCAAGACCGTGCGTAACATGCAGCCCGGTGAAACGCTGCTGATTATTGCCGACGACCCGGCCACGACCCGCGATATTCCCGGGTTTTGTACCTTTATGGAGCATGAGCTTGTGGCGCAGCAGACAGAAGCGCTGCCGTACCGGTATTTGATTCGTAAGGGGTAGGTGGTCCGCCGCTGCGGTCTGATGCCCTCACCCCGGCCCTCTCCCACGGGGAGAGGGGCAAACACTAAAAATGGCCACTGCGTGGCCATTTTGCTTTTACCTAGCCTTTCATCCACGCGCGGATCCCGTCCAGGAACATCTGCGTCGCCATCATCACCAGAATCAGCCCCATCAGGCGCTCCAGCGCGTTAACCCCTTTCTCCCCCAGCAGGCGCAAGAACAGCGACGATTGCAGCAGGATGATAAATGTCCCGCCCCAGGCGATAAGCAGGGCAATCACCAGGTGGCTCATTTGATTCGGATACTGATGCGACAGCAGCATCAGGGTGGCCAGAATGGTCGGCCCGGCGACGAGGGGAATCGCCAGCGGTACGATAAACGGCTCTTCGCCCGCGGGCAGGCCGCTGCTGCTCCCTTCGGCGCTCGGGAAAATCATCTTAATGGCAATCAGGAACAGAATAATCCCGCCGGAAATGGAGACCGTTTCTGCGCGCAGGTTCAGGAAGGCGAGGATCTTTTCTCCCGCAAACAGGAAGATAAACATCACCAGCAGGGCGATGAGCAGCTCGCGAATCATGATCGCCCGGCGGCGCTTCGGCTCAGTGTGCTTCAGCACCGACATGAAGATAGGCAGGTTGCCCAGTGGATCCATTATCAGGATCAATAAAACCGCTGCGGAAATGATTTCACTCATGTAAATTATCCCTGAACATCTCTATGGTTATTATGATAATTAGCTGTATTTCTGATTGCCGGGCAATCATCGATTAATTTCGCTTGCGACTTTGGCAGCATTTTGTAATGTGAAGCATATCCCAGTTCAATACTGGCTTGCACAATCAGCACACACCCTCAGCAGGAAAAAAATGCTATGAAAAACGTTGGTTTCATCGGCTGGCGCGGTATGGTCGGCTCTGTACTCATGCAACGCATGGTTGAAGAGCGCGATTTCGACGCTATCCGCCCGGTCTTCTTCTCCACTTCCCAGCTCGGCCAGGCTGCACCGTCCTTTGGTGGTACCACAGGCACGTTGCAGGATGCTTACGATCTGGAAGCGCTGAAGGCACTTGATATTATTGTGACCTGCCAGGGCGGCGATTATACCAACGAAATCTATCCAAAGCTGCGTGAAAGCGGCTGGCAGGGCTACTGGATTGACGCGGCCTCTTCGCTGCGCATGAAAGACGATGCCATCATTATTCTCGACCCGGTTAACCAGGGCGTGATCACCGATGGCCTGAACAACGGTGTGAAAACCTTTGTCGGTGGTAACTGCACCGTCAGCCTGATGCTGATGTCCCTTGGCGGCCTGTTTGCGCAAGATCTGGTTGAATGGGTTTCCGTGGCGACCTACCAGGCCGCGTCCGGCGGCGGCGCGCGTCATATGCGCGAGCTGCTGACCCAGATGGGCCAGCTGCACCACAGTGTCGCAACCGAGCTGGCAAACCCGGCATCCGCGATCCTCGATATCGAGCGTAAAGTCACCGATCTGACCCGCAGCGGCGCGCTGCCGGTGGATAACTTTGGCGTACCGCTGGCCGGTGGCCTGATCCCGTGGATCGACAAACAGCTGGATAACGGCCAGACTCGCGAAGAGTGGAAAGGTCAGGCTGAGACCAACAAAATCCTCAATACCGCGAACACCATTCCGGTTGACGGTCTGTGCGTGCGTATCGGCGCACTGCGCTGCCACAGCCAGGCCTTCACCATTAAACTGAAAAAAGATGTGTCTATTCCGACCGTGGAAGAGCTGCTGGCCGCGCACAACCCGTGGGCGAAAGTGGTACCAAACGATCGCGATATCACCATGCGTGAGCTGACCCCGGCTGCCGTCACCGGCACGCTGACCACGCCGGTTGGCCGTCTGCGTAAGCTGAACATGGGGCCGGAGTACCTCTCCGCGTTCACCGTCGGTGACCAGCTCCTGTGGGGCGCCGCCGAACCGCTGCGCCGCATGCTACGCCAGCTGGCGTAATAATTTGTTAATGACCGGGGGTGATTTTCACCCCCTTTTTTTGCGTACTACATGGAGTAACACGCGTATGTCTTATTTTTTATCAGGAGTCATGTAGAGCGTTGGCTATGCTTTAAGGAAGAGTCATTTCTTACCTGAGGTTAGGACGGGACTGAGTGGATGCCCGTCAGGTCACATTAAAGTCGTCCCAGGCGCTAAAAAAGGACGACATAAAAAACAGGATGAATACCATGTCCGATCGTGTGGATAGAGACGTGATTAATGCGCTTATTGAGGGTCATTTTGCCGACCCCTTTTCCGTGCTGGGGATGCACCGTACAGAGGCCGGGCTGGAAGTTCGGGCGTTGTTACCGGATGCGACCGAAGTGTGGGTCATTGAGCCCAAAACCGGCCGCAAGGTGGCCAATCTTGAATGCCTCGACTCGCGTGGCTTCTTCTCGGGCATCATGCCCCGTCGTAAAAACCCCTTTCGTTATCAACTCGCCGTTATCTGGCACGGCCAGCAAAACCTGATTGATGATCCTTACAGCTTCGGTCCGCTCTTAAAAGAGATGGACGCCTGGCTGCTGTCTGAAGGTACGCATCTGCGCCCTTATGAAACGCTGGGTGCTCATGCGGATACCATGGACGGCATCACCGGCACGCGTTTTGCGGTGTGGGCGCCTAACGCCCAGCGCGTCTCCGTTGTCGGGCAGTTCAACTACTGGGACGGTCGTCGCCATCCGATGCGTCTGCGCCGGGAGACGGGCATCTGGGAGCTGTTTATCCCGGGGGCGCATAACGGCCAGCTCTACAAATTCGAAATGATCGATGCTCACGGCAAGCTGCGCATTAAAGCCGACCCGTATGCCTTCGAGGCGCAGATGCGTCCGGACACGGCGTCGCTGATTTGCGGCCTGCCGGAGAAGGTGGTCCAGACGGAAGAGCGTAAACAGGCCAACCGCTTTGATGCGCCGATCTCCGTCTATGAAGTGCATCTCGGCTCCTGGCGCCGCCACACCGATAACAACTTCTGGCTGAGCTACCGGGAACTCGCCGACCAGCTGGTGCCGTACGCTAAATGGATGGGCTTTACCCACCTCGAACTGCTGCCGGTTAACGAGCACCCGTTCGACGGCAGCTGGGGCTACCAGCCAACCGGGCTGTATGCCCCAACACGCCGCTTCGGCACGCGCGATGACTTCCGCTATTTCATTAATGCCGCGCACGCCGCCGGGCTGAACGTGATTCTCGACTGGGTGCCTGGTCATTTCCCTTCTGATGACTTTGCGCTGGCAGAGTTTGACGGCACAAAACTGTACGAGCACAGCGACCCGCGCGAAGGCTATCACCAGGACTGGCACACGCTGATCTACAACTATGGTCGCCGTGAAGTCGCGAACTATCTGGTCGGTAATGCCCTGTACTGGATTGAGCGCTTCGGCATTGATGCCCTGCGCGTGGATGCGGTGGCGTCAATGATCTACCGCGACTATAGCCGCAAAGAGGGCGAGTGGATCCCGAACGAGTATGGCGGCCGCGAAAACCTGGAAGCGATTGAATTCCTGCGCAGCACTAACCGTATTATCGGTGAGCAGGTCGAGGGTGCGGTTACCATGGCGGAGGAGTCGACGGACTTTGCAGGCGTCTCCCGACCGCCGTCATCAGGCGGCCTGGGGTTCTGGTATAAGTGGAACCTGGGGTGGATGCACGACACGCTCGACTACATGAAGCTCGACCCGGTGTACCGTCAGTACCATCACGACAAGCTCACCTTCGGCTTGCTCTATAACTACACCGAAAACTTCATGCTGCCGCTGTCGCACGATGAAGTGGTGCACGGCAAAAAATCCATTCTCGACCGTATGCCGGGCGATGCGTGGCAGAAGTTTGCCAACCTGCGCGCCTACTACGGCTGGATGTTTGCCTTCCCGGGTAAAAAACTGCTGTTTATGGGCAATGAATTTGCCCAGGGGCGCGAGTGGAACCACGACTCCAGTCTCGACTGGCATTTGCTGGAAGGCGGCGATAACTGGCACCACGGCGTGCAGCGTCTGGTGCGTGACCTGAACCTGACCTATCGCCATCACAAAGCCCTCCACGAGCTGGATTTCGACCCCTACGGCTTCGAGTGGCTGGTAGTGGACGACCATGAGCGTTCGGTATTTGTCTTTGTGCGTCGTGATAAAGCCGGCAACGAAATCATCGTCGCCAGTAACTTTACGCCGGTACCGCGCGAACACTACCGCTTTGGCATTAACCAGCCGGGGAAATGGCGCGAAATTCTGAATACCGATTCCATGCACTACCACGGCAGCAACGCCGGTAACGGCGGGCTGGTGCAGAGCGACGCCATCGAAAGCCACGGGCGGCCAAACTCCCTGAGCCTGACGCTGCCGCCGCTTGGCACTATCTGGCTGATGCGGGAGGGTGAATGACGCAGCTTACGGCAGGTCATCCCGAACCGCTCGGCGCGCGTTTTGACGGTAAGGGCGTGAACTTCACGCTCTTTTCCGCTCACGCGGAGCGGGTGGAACTTTGTGTGTTTGACGGGGAAGGTAACGAGCACCGTTACGATTTACCGTCTCGCACAGGGGATATCTGGCACGGGTACCTGTCCGGTGGGCGTCCGGGGATGCATTACGGTTTTCGCGTACACGGTCCGTGGCAACCGGCTCAGGGGCACTGGTTTAACCCGGCGAAGCTGTTGATTGACCCGTGCGCGCACCGCGTCGATGGCGAGTTTAAAGACGACCCGCTGTTTCACGTCGGCTACGGTGAGCCCGACCACCGCGACAGCGCGCCGGTCGTGCCCAAAAGCGTGGTGGTGAACGACCTCTACGACTGGGAAGACGATGCTCCGCCGCGCACGCCGTGGGGCAACACCGTGATTTATGAAGCGCATGTCAAAGGGCTGACCTGGCTGCACCCGTCGATCCCCAACGCGATGCGCGGCACCTATCAGGCACTCGGCCATCCGACGATGATTGCCTATCTGAAACACCTCGGTATCACCGCGCTGGAACTGCTCCCCGTCGCCCATTTCGCCAATGAACCCCGTCTACAGCGGCTGGGGCTGAGCAACTACTGGGGCTACAACCCGCTGGCGATGTTCGCCCTAGAACCCCGCTACGCCGCCTATCCGGAGACGGCGCGGGACGAGTTTCGTGATGCGGTGAAGGCGCTGCACGCGGCGGGCATTGAGGTCATTCTGGACGTGGTGCTGAACCACAGCGCTGAAAGCGATCTCGACGGCCCGACGCTCTCCATGCGCGGAATTGATAACCGTAGCTATTATTGGATCAGAGAGGATGGCGATTACGAGAACTGGACCGGCTGCGGTAACACCCTCAACCTCAGCCATCCGGCGGTTACGCATTTTGCTTATGAATGCCTGAAATACTGGGTTGAGACGTTCCACGTCGACGGTTTTCGTTTCGACCTGGCGCCCGTTATGGGACGCACGCCGGCATTCAGCCAGCAGGCTCCTCTGTTTGAGGCCATCAAAAATTGCCCGGTGCTCTCGCAGGTGAAACTGATCGCCGAGCCGTGGGACATCGGTGAGGGTGGCTATCAGGTGGGGAATTTCCCGTCGCTGTTTGCCGAGTGGAACGACCATTATCGCGATGCCATGCGCCGCTTCTGGCTGGCGCGCGATCTGTCACTGGGGGAGTTCGCCGGGCGCTTTGCCGCCTCCAGCGATCTCTTCAGGCGCGACGGCAAACGGCCGTCGGCCACCATTAATCTGGTGACGGCGCACGACGGTTTTACGCTGCGCGACTGCGTTTGTTTCAATCAGAAACACAATGAAGCGAACGGCGAAGAGAATCGCGATGGCACTAACAATAACCATAGCTTTAATCATGGTATAGAAGGATTAGGCGGGAGCCTGGACGTGATTGAGCGGCGTCGCGCCAGCGTTCATGCGCTGCTGACGACGCTTTTGTTATCGCAGGGCACGCCGATGCTGCTGGCGGGCGATGAGCACGGTCACAGTCAGCACGGCAACAATAACGCCTATTGCCAGGACAATACCCTGACCTGGCTCGACTGGGGTGAGGCGAACAGTGGACTGACCCATTTCACCGCAGCGCTGATCCACCTTCGCCAGCAGATCCCCGCGCTCACCGCCGATCGCTGGTGGGAAGAGGGCGACGGCAACGTTCGCTGGCTGAATAAAGACGCGCAACCGTTGAGTGCGCAAGAGTGGCAACACGGCATCACCTGTCTGCAAATCCTGCTGTCGGATAAGTGGCTGGTGACGCTGAACGCGACGGATGACGTCGCAGAGATTGTTTTACCTGACGGGGAATGGCGCGCTGTTCCCCCCTTTGCCGGAGCGGATAATCCGGTAGTAATGGCTGTCTGGCACGGGCCTGCGCACGGAGTGTGCGTATTCCAAAGATGATAAAAAAGGAGTTAGTCATGGTTAGATTAGAGAAGAACGATCCCTTAATGTTGGCACGCCAGCTACCATTAAAAACGGTTGCCCTGATACTTGCGGGCGGGCGTGGTACCCGTCTGAAAGATTTGACCATCAAGCGCGCCAAGCCGGCCGTTCACTTTGGTGGTAAGTTCCGCATCATCGACTTTGCGCTCTCCAACTGCCTGAACTCAGGCATTCGCCGTATTGGCGTCATTACGCAATATCAGTCGCACACGCTGGTTCAGCATATTCAGCGCGGCTGGTCATTCTTCAGTGAAGAGATGAACGAGTTTGTCGATCTCCTTCCTGCTCAGCAACGTGTTCACGGCGAGAACTGGTATCGCGGGACGGCGGATGCGGTGACGCAGAACCTCGACATCATTCGTCGCTATCACGCGGAATACATTGTGATCCTCGCCGGGGATCACATCTACAAGCAAGATTACTCCCACATGCTCATCGACCACGTCGAAAAAGGGGCGCGCTGCACCGTGGCGTGTCTGCCGGTGCCCGTTGCCGAGGCGACGGCGTTTGGCGTGATGCACGTGGACGCCGACGATAAAATCATCGACTTCGTCGAAAAACCGGCGAACCCGCCAACCATGCCGGGCGATGACACCAAATCCCTCGCCAGCATGGGGATCTATGTCTTTGATGCAGATTATCTTTATGAGCTGCTGGAAGACGACGACAAAGACGAAAACTCCAGCCACGACTTCGGTAAAGACATCATCCCTAAAATCACCAAAGCTGGCATGGCGTATGCACATCCTTTCCCACTGTCCTGCGTGCAGTCAGACCCGAATGCCGAGCCTTACTGGCGCGATGTGGGCACGCTGGAAGCGTACTGGAAAGCGAACCTCGATCTGGCCTCAGTCACGCCTGAGCTGGATATGTACGACCAGAACTGGCCGATTCGTACCCACATGGAATCCTTGCCGCCGGCCAAATTCGTGCAGGACCGCTCCGGCAGCCACGGTATGACGCTGAACTCGCTGGTCTCTGGCGGGTGCATTATCTCCGGTTCGGTGGTGGTGCAGTCCGTGCTGTTCCCGCGCGTGCGGATAAATTCATTCTGTAATATCGATTCGGCGGTCTTATTGCCGGATGTCTGGGTAGGGCGTTCGTGTCGTCTGCGTCGTTGCGTGATCGACCGCGCCTGCGTCATCCCTGAGGGGATGGTCATCGGTGAAAACGCGGAAGAAGACGCGCGTCGTTTCTACCGTTCGGAAGAGGGGATCGTGTTAGTCACACGGGAAATGTTGCGGAAGCTGCAGATCAAACAGGAGCGATGATGCAGGTTTTACACGTATGTTCTGAGATGTTCCCGTTGTTAAAAACGGGCGGTCTGGCGGATGTTCTTGGTGCATTACCGGCGGCACAAATCGCCGGAGGCGTGGATACCCGAGTCCTGCTGCCTGCCTTCCCGGATATCCGGCGCGGCATTCCTGATGCAAAGGTTGTGACCCGCCGTGAGACGTTTGCCGGACGCATCACCCTGCTGTTTGGACATTACAATGGCGTAGGGATTTACCTGATCGACGCGCCACACTTATACGACCGACCGGGCAGCCCGTATCACGATACGAACCTGTTCGCCTATACCGACAACGTGCTGCGCTTTGCGCTGCTCGGCTGGGTCGGTGCAGAAATGGCGACGGGGCTGGATCCGTTCTGGCGTCCGGATGTGGTGCACGCGCACGACTGGCATGCCGGGCTGGCTCCGGCGTATCTCGCCGCGCGCGGTCACCCGGCAAAATCGGTCTTTACGGTGCATAACCTCGCCTATCAGGGGATGTACTACGCGCATCATATGAATGACATCGATCTGCCATGGTCGTTCTATAACATGCACGGGCTGGAGTTTAAGGGGCAGATTTCGTTCCTGAAGGCGGGGCTGTACTACGCCGATCACATCACGGCGGTCAGCCCAACCTATGCGCGAGAAATCACCCAGCCGGAGTTTGGCTACGGCATGGAAGGGCTACTGCAACAGCGCCATCGGGAAGGCCGCCTGTCGGGCATTCTGAACGGCGTGGATGAACAGATCTGGAGTCCGGAAACCGATCTCTTGCTGGCGGCACGCTATGGTCGCGATTCCGTGGAAGACAAAGCGGAAAACAAACGCCAGCTGCAGATTGCAATGGGGCTGAAGGTCAACGACAAAGTGCCGCTCTTCGCGGTGGTGAGCCGCCTGACCAGCCAGAAAGGGCTGGACCTGGTGCTGGAGGCGCTGCCCGGCTTGCTCGAGCAGGGCGGACAGCTGGCGCTGCTCGGCGCAGGTGACCCGGTGCTGCAGGAAGGTTTCCTCGCGGCGGCAGCGGAACACCCGGGGCAGGTGGGCGTGCAGATTGGTTACCACGAGGCATTTTCGCACCGCATTATGGGCGGCGCAGACGTCATTCTGGTGCCAAGCCGCTTCGAGCCCTGCGGCCTGACGCAGCTCTATGGCCTGAAATACGGCACCCTGCCGCTGGTACGCCGCACGGGCGGGCTGGCGGATACGGTGTCCGATAGCTCACTGGAAAACCTGGCGGACGGTATCGCCAGCGGGTTTGTTTTTGAAGACAGTAATGCCTGGTCGCTGCTTCGGGCGATTCGGCGTGCTTTCGTCTTGTGGTCCCGTCCGTCGCTGTGGCGTTACGTACAACGTCAGGCGATGTCCATGGACTTTAGCTGGCACGTTGCGGCGCAGTCGTACCGCGATCTTTATCAACGCTTGATGTAACGAGGCGAAGTTACTGATATGAATGCTCCATTTAGCTACTCTTCACCCACGCTCAGCGTTGAGGCGTTAAAGCACTCCATCGCCTATAAGCTGATGTTCACCATCGGGAAAGATCCGGTCATCGCCAACAAACATGAGTGGCTGAACGCCACTCTGTTTGCGGTGCGCGACCGTTTAGTTGAACGCTGGCTGCGATCAAACCGCGCCCAGCTCTCGCAGGAAACGCGTCAGGTTTACTACCTGTCGATGGAATTTTTGATTGGCCGCACGCTCTCCAACGCGCTGCTGTCGCTCGGCATTTACGACGACGTTAAAACCGCCCTCGAAGAGATGGGGCTGGATTTAGAAGAGCTGATTGACGAAGAGAACGACCCGGGCCTCGGCAACGGCGGCCTGGGGCGTCTTGCCGCCTGCTTCCTCGACTCGCTGGCGACCCTGGCGCTGCCGGGACGCGGGTACGGCATTCGCTACGACTACGGCATGTTCAAGCAGAACATCGTCGACGGGCGTCAGAAAGAGTCGCCGGACTACTGGCTGGAGTATGGCAACCCGTGGGAGTTCAAGCGGCACAATACCCGCTACAAGGTGCGCTTTGGCGGGCGTATTCAGCAGGAAGGTAAAAAATCCCGCTGGGTGGAGACCGAAGAGATCCTGGCCGTGGCCTACGACCAGATCATCCCCGGGTATGACACCGATGCCACCAACACGCTGCGCCTGTGGAGCGCCCAGGCCAGTAGCGAGATTAACCTCGGTAAATTCAATCAGGGTGACTATTTCGCCGCGGTGGAAGATAAAAACCACTCTGAAAACGTGTCCCGCGTGCTCTATCCCGATGACTCAACCTACTCCGGCCGCGAGCTGCGCCTGCGCCAGGAGTATTTCCTCGTCTCGGCGACGATTCAGGATATCCTCAGCCGCCATCACCAGCTGCACAAAACCTACGCCAATCTGGCGGAGAAAACCGCGATTCACCTCAACGACACGCACCCGGTGCTCTCTATTCCAGAGCTGATGCGCTTGCTTATCGACGAGCATAAGTTCAGCTGGGATGAGGCATTCGAAGTGACCTGCCAGGTGTTCTCGTACACCAACCACACGCTGATGAGCGAAGCGCTGGAAACCTGGCCGGTGGATATGCTCGGCAAAATCCTGCCGCGCCATCTGCAGATTATCTTCGAGATTAACGACTACTTCCTCAAGACGCTGCAGGAGCAGTACCCGAACGATACCGGCCTGCTGAGCCGGGCGTCGATCATTGATGAATCCAACGGTCGTCGCGTACGCATGGCCTGGCTGGCGGTAGTGATCAGCCACAAGGTAAACGGCGTGTCTGAGCTCCACTCAAACCTGATGGTGCAGTCGCTGTTTGCGGATTTCGCGAAGATCTTCCCGGCGCGTTTCTGCAACGTGACCAACGGCGTCACGCCGCGTCGCTGGCTGGCGCTGGCGAACCAGCCGCTTTCTGACGTGCTGGATCAGAACATTGGCCGCACCTGGCGCACCGACCTGAGCCAGCTGAGCGAGCTGGAACAGCACATTGATTTCCCGACGGTGAACAAAGCCGTGCGCGAAGCCAAGCTGCTGAACAAAAAGCGTTTGTCGGTTTACCTTGCGCTGCATCTGAACGTGGTCGCCAACCCGAAAGCGTTGTTTGACGTGCAGATCAAACGTATTCACGAGTACAAGCGTCAGCTGATGAACGTGCTGCATGTGATTACCCACTACAACCGGATTAAGGCCGACCCGACGGCCGAGTGGGTGCCGCGCGTGAAAATCTTCGCCGGTAAAGCCGCTTCCGCCTATTACATGGCGAAGCACATTATCCATCTCATCAACGATGTGGCGAAGGTCGTCAACCTGGATCCGGATATTGGCGACAAGCTGAAGGTGGTGTTCATCCCGAACTACAGCGTAAGCCTGGCGCAGCTGATCATCCCGGCGGCGGATCTCTCTGAGCAGATTTCGACGGCGGGTACGGAAGCCTCCGGGACCAGTAACATGAAGTTTGCCCTCAACGGTGCGCTGACCATTGGCACCCTGGACGGGGCGAACGTTGAGATGCTGGAGCACGTAGGGGCTGAGAACATCTTTATCTTCGGGAACACCACGGAAGAAGTGGAGGCGCTGCGCAGAAAAGGCTACTCGCCGCGTGAGTTCTATGAAAAAGATGAAGAGTTACGTCAGGTACTGACGCAGATCGCAACCGGTGTGTTCAGCCCGGACGAGCCGGGCCGCTATCGCGATCTGGTGGATTCGCTTATTAACTTTGGCGATCACTACCAGGTGCTGGCGGATTATCGCAGCTACGTGGACTGTCAGGATAAGGTGGACGAACTGTACCGTCAGCAGGAGAAGTGGACCAGTGCTGCGATGCATAACATCGCCAATATGGGGTATTTCTCGTCCGACAGGACCATCAAGGAGTATGCCGAGACGATCTGGCATATTGATCCGGTGAGGCTGTAAAAACAAAGCCCGGTGGCGCTGCGCTTACCGGGCCTACGGGATCGAGTAGGCCGGGTAAGGCGGAGCCGCCACCCGGCTTTTTTTCAATTACGACGCTAACGACAGCTCACGCTTTCCCGCATGCTGCTGCAGCCACTGCGCCACACGCGACTGCTGTTCGGCATTCAGCCACATCCCTTCTTTGGTACGGCGCCAGATGGCGTCGTCCAGGCGGCGAACCCACTCGTGCTCGACCAGGTAACGCAGCTCGGCTTCGTACAGCTCGTGACCGAAATGCTCGCCCAGATCCGCAATGTCCTTCGCATCACCGAGGAACAGCTCGGTATTGCTGCCGTAGGTGCGGGCGTAGTGGCGCGCCATGCCTTCGGTAATGAACGGGAAGCGACGGCGCAGCTTAGCGGCATAATCGTCGCGGTTGTCGCCGATATCACCGCCGGGCAATACCGCGCCTTTGGTCCATGCCGGGCCAATGCCCTTATAGTACGGGGCCAGTTTTTCCAGCGCGTGCTCCGCCAGCTTGCGGTAGGTGGTGAGCTTGCCGCCAAACACCGACAGCAGCGGCGCCTGGCCGTCTACGTCGTGAATATCGAGCGTATAGTCGCGGGTGATGGCCTGCGGTGAGTCAGACTCGTCATCGCACAGCGGACGCACGCCGGAGTAAGTCCAAACTACGTCATCGCGGGACAGCTGTTTCTTAAAGTGTGCGTTATACACTTTAAGGAGGTAGTTCACTTCGCTCTCGTCGATCTCAACGTTTTTCGGATCGCCTTTGTACTCCACGTCGGTGGTGCCGATGATCGAGAATTCGTCCATCCACGGGATCACAAACACGATGCGCTTATCTTCGTTCTGCAGAATGTACGCTTGTTTTTGCGTGTGTACGCGCGGCACCACAATATGGCTGCCCTTGATCAGGCGGATGCCGTACGGCGAAGGCAGATGCATGCCGTCGTCGAAGAACTGCTTCACCCACGGACCGGTGGCGTTCACCAGACCGCGCGCTTTCCAGCTGAATTTCTCGCCGGTATCAATGTCTTCTGCTTCGACGATCCACAGGCCGTTTTCACGACGCGCGGCGGTAGCGCGGGTACGGGTTTTCACCTCGCCACCTTTCTTCTCCACCATCTGCGCATTCGCCAGCACCAGACGTGCATCGTCCACCCAGCAGTCGGAATATTCGAAACCGCGCACGATTTCAGGCTTCAGGACCGATTCTGAGCCAAAACGCAAACCGTTCGAACCCGGCAGGCTGGTGCGTTTACCCAGATGATCGTACATAAACAGACCAATTCGGATCATCCACGCCGGACGCAGGTGCGGGCGATGGGGCAGACGGAAACGCATCGGGATCGCCAGATGCGGCGCCATTTTTAGCAGCACTTCACGTTCGGCCAGCGCTTCACTGACCAGGCGGAATTCGTAGTGTTCCAGGTAGCGCAGGCCACCGTGGATCAGCTTGGAGCTGGCGGACGACGTCGCGCAGGCGAGATCGTTAGCTTCCAGCATCAGCACGGATAAACCGCGTCCTGCGGCATCGACCGCAATACCGGCACCGTTGATGCCACCGCCTATCACAATCAGATCTTTGGTTTCCATAACACCCTCATGCACTTTCGTTAAAGCTCAAAAATGTTCGATATCGCTCATAATAGCAAAGGAACGCGCTTTTGGTAACATCAAAAAAACAATTTAGAGTGATATGGATAACATAATGGCGTTTACCCGCCGCCAGGACGTACACTACGGGGTAAAATAGTGCGGTCTGATGCCCTCACCCCAGCCCTCTCCCAAGGGGAGAGGGGGATCCGTTTCCCTCTCCCTCCGGGAGAGGGTAGGGTGAGGGGAAAAACCGCACCACACCCGAATATAAGATGAGAACACCATGGATCAGTTTGAATGTATTAACGTAGAAGAAGCCCATCAGAAGATGCACCAGGGAACGGCGGTGCTGGTGGATATCCGCGATCCGCAGAGTTTTGCGATGGGCCATACGCCGGGCGCGTTCCATCTCACCAATGACACGCTGGGCGCGTTTATGCGCGATAACGACTTCGATACGCCGGTGATGGTGATGTGTTACCACGGCAACAGCAGCAAAGGCGCGGCGCAGTATCTGCTTCAGCAGGGCTACGACGCGGTGTACAGCGTCGACGGCGGCTTCGATGCCTGGCATCGTCATTTCCCGGCAGAAGTGGAATACGCCTTTGAGCGCTAATCCCGCTATACTGTTCCCTTTTGTGTGGAAATAAGCGACCGCTGCCCATGTTGATGATCACCTCTTTTACCAATCCGCGCGTCGCCCAGGCGTTTGTCGACTATATGGCAACGCAGGGCGTTATTCTGACCATTCAGCAACATACGCAGACCGATGTCTGGCTGGCCGATGAGAGCCAGGCCGGGCGGGTAAACGAGGAGCTGGCGCGTTTTCTTGAGAATCCTGGCGACCCGCGCTATCTGGCGGCAAGCTGGCAATCCGGCCAGACGGGCAGCGGATTGCATTACAGTCGTTTCCCTTTTCTTGCCACTATTCGTGAGCGCGCAGGGCCGTTTACGCTGCTGCTGATGGCCGCCTGTATTATCGTCTTCATTATCATGAACGTGGTGGGCGACCAGAGCGTGATGATCGCCCTGGCGTGGCCGTATGACCCCTCTCTGGAGTTTGACGTCTGGCGCTACTTCACCCATGCGCTGATGCACTTCTCAGTGATGCATATTCTCTTCAACCTGCTGTGGTGGTGGTATCTCGGCGGGATTGTCGAGAAGCGACTCGGCAGCGGTAAGCTGATCGTGATCACCGTGATTAGCGCCCTGTTGAGCGGCTACGTGCAGCATAAATTCAGCGGCCCGTGGTTCGGTGGGCTGTCGGGCGTCGTCTACGCCCTGATGGGCTATGTCTGGCTTCGCGGAGAGCGCGACCCGGAAAGCGGCATCTATTTACAACGCGGATTAATAGCCTTTGCGTTAATATGGCTAATTGCCGGATGGTTTGATCTGTTTGGTATGTCTATCGCCAATGGTGCGCACGTCACTGGCCTGGCGGTCGGGCTGGCAATGGCGCTTGCCGACACGCTCCATGCGCGAAAACGAACATAATTCTCAGGGATAATTGATGAAACAAACACAACGTCATGACGCCATTATCGAACTGGTCAAAAAACAGGGATACGTCAGCACCGAAGAGCTGGTCGAGCAGTTTGCCGTCAGCCCGCAAACGATCCGTCGTGACCTGAACGATCTGGCCGATCAGAACCGTATTTTGCGCCACCACGGCGGGGCGGCGCTGCCGTCCAGCTCGGTCAACACCTCCTGGCATGACCGTAAAGCCACGCAGACGGCGGAAAAAGAACGCATAGCCCGTAAAGTGGCGAGCCAAATCCCAAACGGGGCGACGCTGTTTATTGACATCGGCACCACGCCGGAAGCGGTTGCTCACGCGCTGCTGGATCACGAGAACCTGCGCGTGGTTACTAACAACCTGAACGTCGCCAACACTCTGATGCAGAAAGACGATTTCCGGATCATCCTCGCCGGTGGTGAACTGCGCAGCCGCGACGGGGGCATTATCGGTGAAGCGACGCTCGACTTTATCTCTCAGTTCCGCCTCGACTTCGGCATTCTGGGGATCAGCGGTATCGACAGCGACGGCTCGCTGCTGGAGTTTGATTACCACGAGGTGCGCACCAAGCGCGCGATTATTGAAAATTCACGCCACGTGATGCTGGTGGTGGATCATTCGAAGTTTGGCCGTAACGCGATGGTGAACATGGGCAGCATCAGCATTGTGGATGCGGTCTACACCGACGCGATGCCGCCAGCGGGCGTGATGCAGGTGATTAAAGATAATAATTTGCAGTTAGAATTGTGCTAGGAATTGTGTCGGGTGGCGCTGCGCTTACCCGACCTACGAAACCCCGTAGGCCCGTGCAAGCGTAGCGCCGCCGGGCAAGGAATCACACTCCGTACCCCATCATCTTCAAGAGCTGCTGCGCATGCTGTACCGCATCCTGACGATGCGCCACACCCAGCTTCTGATACAGATTACGAATGTGCGTTTTGATGGTGGTCGCCGCCACCGCCAGCTCACCGGCAATCTGCTCGTTGCTGTAGCCGGAATAGATCAGCCCCAGCACCTGCCATTCCCGCTGGGTGAGCGGGCTGGTGCGAATAAGCTCCGGCACTTCCGGATGGTTTAGCAGACGTTCAACGAAGTTCTCATCAAAATGCGCAAATTTGTGGCGATGATGCTGGTTAATCTCGCGCAGAATACGCTGAGCACGATGCTGATCCAGCTCCGGCAGGGTATTCAGCTGAATCAGCTGGCGCAGCTGTTGCGCCATCACTTCACCTTCAATCACAAAGTGGCTGATAAACCCGGTACGGTTCGCCAGCTGCAGCGCTTCCAGCAGCACGCGCTGGGCGTCATTTTTGCGTCCCGCCTGCCAGTAAAGCTGGTTAAGCAGCAGCAGGTTGCGGTTCAGATCGCTCATCAGGCGCAGGCTACGGGCGTTTTCGTTTAACTCTTCCAGTACGATCTCGGCAGGCTCGAAGTCACCCAGCAGGATCTGCACGCGGGCGATGTTGCGCCACTGGCTTTGCAGGAAGTGGTTATTGGCAAACTCTGGTTTTGGCGTATGACGCAGCCAGTTGGCGGCGGATTTTTTATCCCCCGTCATCTGCCAGTAAATCACCCGGACCTTATCGGCGTTTGACACCCAGTCGCTGTGGTACTGGCCGTTGCCGAGCAGGTTTTCCAGACGGTTAAGGTGATTGCGGGCGTTATCAAGATCGCCGCGCGCCAGCGAGCACTGCACCAGCAGCGCCAGGCACTGCAACTGCTGCTGCGGCTGGAAGCCAGAGAGCACGTTCACACCCTGACGGGCGCAGCTTTCTGCTTCATCGAGGCGCGACCATGCCCACAGCAGCTGAGCGCGAATGCGCAACAGGAACTCGTGCATCGGCAGCTGTTCCAGATGCTGTTCACGAATCAGCTGGAACGCTTTTTCCTGATTTTCCCAGGCAGCCTGCAGGAACCCCTGAGCGAATAAAATTTCACTTTGCTGAATCAGACTCCACAGGGCGTAGTGCCACACATCATGGCGGCGCGCCATCTGCTCGGTTTGCTGCATCAGGGAAAGGGAACGCGTCAGCTCGCCCTTGCAGTGCAGTACTTCCCCGTGTACCGAGGTCGCCACGATGCGGCTGTAGAAATTAGCCAGCGGCAGTTCATCCAGCGCGACCATCGCCAGCCGTTCCGCTTCATCCGGGTCGCCGTCGTTAATTGCGACCTGCGCCCGCAGGGCGTTAAATTCGCCGTGCAGGGTAGTATCCATTTCACTTTCCATCTCCTGCTCGGCACGCGCCAGCAGGGTATTGACCTCACTGTAGCGGTGCTGGCTTTGCATCAGCCAGGCCTGCAGCAGAACCAGACGCGGGTTCTCCAGCAGGCTCTCCCACGGCAGGGCTTTCAGCGACTCTTCCAGCAGCGTCAGTTCGCTGTGGTTAAACAGCCCCCACGCGTGGTTGAGCAGAATATCGCGCAGCATACTGGCGTCACCGGCAGCCAGCGCGTGGTGAATGGCCTCGCTCGGGAAGCCTTGCGCCATCCAGCTTTCAGCGGCGGCGCGATGGATTTCCGGCAGTTCTGTGGCAAGCTCCCACTGACAGCGCTGGCGCAGGAAGCTACCAAACAAGGGATGGTAGCTGAACCACTCGCCGGGATCGTCCATGCGTGTCAGGAACAGGCCCTGACGTTCAATCTCTTCCAGCTGTAACTGGCCGTTTTCACAGCCGGTAACGCGCACGATCAGCGCGTCGTTCATCGAACGCAGCAGGGAGCTTTTCAGCAGGAAATGACGGGTTGAAGGATCAACGCTGTCCAGCACCTCGTCCACCAGATAATCAGAGAGATGGCTGGCGTTGATACCGGCCAGACGCCGTGCCGACTGGTGTGTCGGGCTGTTGTTTTGCCGCGCAGAGAGGGCAATCAGCTGCAACGCCGTGGCCCAGCCCGCGACGTCATCGCACAGGCGGCTGCTTTCAGCGGCCTCAATCGGCGAGGTCAGACGACAGTCGAAGAACTGTTTCGCTTCCTGATGGGTAAAGGCCAACTGCTGGCTGCCAATCTCCAGCAGCTGATCGCGCACGCGCAGGTTGGCAATGCCCAGCTGCGGCAGGTTGCGCGACAGCACCACCAGGGTCAGGTTTTCCGGTTGATGGCGCAGGAAGAAACGCATCGACTCGTGGATAACCGGATTTGAAATCAGATGATAATCATCAATTACCACATAAAGCGGGCGATGCCATTCAGCCAGTTCAATGAACAGCTGAGAGAAAAGGGAGGACAGGCTGGCGTACTGGCGCTTTTGCACCATCACCTCACTGGCGACGCAGTGTCCATTCGTGGCCTGTTGAATGGCAGCAATCAGATAGCTGGCAAAACGCTCTTGCTGGTTATCGCCCTCATCAAGGGAGTACCAGCCAAGATCGCTCTTACCTGCGGCCCATTGCGAAATGAGCGTTGTTTTTCCATAACCTGCAGGGCTCGTAACCAGCGCCAGTCGGAAATTATGCGCGCCGGAAAGTTTAGCCAGCAGACGCTCGCGGACCACTGTATGGTCGAGACGAACCGGGCGACTTAATTTAGACGGAATCAACATAGGTTTCACTTCACTGTGGGGAACGAGAGATTTTATTTTTTTGCGCTTCGTAATTAATAGCTATAAGGTCGGACAGATAGAGAACTATTGCAAGTTATGTCTGGATTTGGTGGCTCTGAATTTGCACTCTGTCACAAAACATTCAGGCAGATGATGGAACTTTCCTGAAAGGGCTGTGACGCCGCGCCAGTGCTGGCTTGTATGGTTCTCTTGCGGTTATGCTGAAACTGGTTTCTGAAAGGGATAGTGACGCCAAATTTAATAAAGTCCGGGTAAAGTTCAGTGAGCTTAATAATCTCCTTAGATATGACCCAATTGCAGAAATATTATTCTACGTAAGTAATCATTTCAGCGCGGATTAATTTCATCCGAAACTGCATTTCATTTCTTTGACATTCTTCCCGGTGACGTTTTCCTCTTCCGGGCACACTCAGGCTATGCTCTGAGAGTGGCCTCGATCACACTTTTATGCTCATCCCCGCTACTCCTCCCTGTCTAATCCCCCACAGGATGAGGAAGAGGTGAAATGAGCCAGGCACACTAGCGCCAACTTGTGTTTTCTTTCTAAAGGATGCCGATCCCCTATGTCACAGCCTACCTTCAACAAAGCTCAATTCCAGGCTGCCCTGACGCGTCAGTGGCAGCGTTTTGGCCTTCATGCTGCAAACGAGATGACGCCTCACCAGTGGTGGCAGGCGGTGAGCGGGGCGCTCGCAGAGCAGCTGGATGCTCAACCCGTGGCGAAGCCCGTCAAAGGCCAGCGTCACGTCAACTATATCTCGATGGAATTCCTGATTGGCCGCCTGACGGGCAACAATCTGCTGAACCTTGGCTGGTATCAGGAGGTGGGTGATGTGCTGAAAGCGCACGACATCAACCTGACTGACCTGCTGGAAGAAGAGATTGACCCGGCTCTCGGTAACGGTGGTCTGGGTCGCCTGGCGGCCTGCTTCCTTGACTCCATGGCAACGGTTGGCCAGTCCGCCATTGGCTATGGCCTGAACTATCAGTATGGCCTGTTCCGTCAGTCGTTCGCTGATGGTCACCAGATGGAAGCGCCAGATGACTGGCACCGCAATACCTACCCGTGGTTCCGCCACAATGCGCAGCTGGACGTGCAGGTCGGCATCGGTGGGAAAGTCACAAAGCAAGGCCTCTGGGAACCGGCTTTCACCATCACCGGTGAAGCCTGGGATCTGCCGGTGCTTGGCTACCGTAACGGCGTGGCGCAGCCGCTGCGCCTGTGGCAGGCGAAGCACGCTCATCCGTTCAACCTGACCAAATTCAACGACGGCGATTTCCTGCGTGCCGAGCAGCAGGGTATCGACGCCGAGAAGCTGACCAAAGTCCTCTACCCGAACGACAACCATCTGGCGGGTAAAAAACTGCGTCTGATGCAGCAGTATTTCCAGTGCGCCTGCTCCGTGGCGGACATTCTGCGCCGTCATCACCTGGCGGGCCGCAAGCTGGCACAGCTGCCGGACTTCGAAGTGATTCAGCTCAACGACACGCACCCGACCATCGCCATTCCTGAACTGCTGCGCGTGCTGATCGACGAGCATCAGCTGGGCTGGGATGACGCCTGGGCGATTACCAGCCGCACCTTCGCCTACACCAACCACACCCTGATGCCGGAAGCGCTGGAGTGCTGGGATGAGAAGCTGGTGAAAGCGCTGCTGCCGCGCCATATGCAGATCATCAACAAGATTAACGATCGGTTTAAAACCCTGGTGGATAAAACCTGGCCGGGCAATAAAGCGGTCTGGGCGAAGCTGGCAGTGGTTCACGATAAGCAGGTTCGCATGGCGAACATGTGCGTGGTGAGCGGCTTTGCGGTGAACGGCGTAGCGGCCCTGCACTCGGATCTGGTGGTTAAAGATCTGTTCCCGGAATATCACCAGCTGTGGCCGACCAAATTCCACAACGTGACCAACGGCATCACGCCGCGTCGCTGGATCAAGCAGTGTAACCCGCTGCTGGCCGATCTGCTGGATAAGACCCTGAAGAAAGAGTGGGCCAACGATCTGGACCAGCTGATCAACCTGGAAAAATACGCGGATGACGCGAAGTTCCGCGAGCAGTACCGTGCCATCAAGCTGGAGAACAAAGTTCGTCTGGCGGCGTTTGTGAAAGCGCGCACCGGGATTGAGATCAACCCGAATGCCATTTTCGATATCCAGATCAAGCGCCTGCATGAGTACAAACGTCAGCACCTTAACCTGCTGCACATCCTGGCGCTGTATAAAGAGATCCGCGAGAACCCGCAGGCCGACCGCGTGCCGCGCGTGTTCCTGTTCGGTGCGAAAGCGGCACCGGGGTACTACCTGGCGAAAAATATCATCCTCGCCATTAATAAAGTGGCGGCGGCGATCAACAACGATCCGAAGGTGGGCGACAAGCTGAAGGTGGTGTTCCTGCCGGATTACTGCGTATCGGCGGCTGAAATGCTGATCCCGGCGGCGGATATTTCCGAGCAGATCTCGACCGCAGGGAAAGAGGCCTCCGGCACCGGTAACATGAAGCTGGCGCTGAACGGTGCGCTGACCGTTGGCACGCTGGACGGTGCGAACGTCGAAATCGCTGAGCAGGTCGGTGAAGAGAATATCTTCATCTTCGGTCATACCGTGGAAGAGGTGAAAGCCATCAAGGCCAAAGGCTACGACCCGGTGAAATGGCGTAAGAAAGACAAAGTGCTGGATGCGGTGCTGAAAGAGCTGGAGAGCGGTAAATACAGCGACGGTGACAAGCACGCGTTTGACCAGATGCTGCACAGCATGGACAAGCATGGCGGTGACCCGTATCTGGTGATGGCCGATTTCACCGCCTATGTGGACGCGCAAAAGCAGGTCGACGTGCTGTATCGCGACCAGGACGCATGGACCCGGGCATGCATTCTGAACACGGCGCGCTGCGGTATGTTCAGCTCTGACCGCTCAATCCGTGATTATCAGGCTCGTATCTGGCAGGCAAAACGCTAAGGAAGCGCGATGGAGAGTAAACGTCTGGACAGTGCCGCGCAGGCGGCGGGAATTAGCCTCAGTTACATCAATGCGCACGGCAAACCGCAGTCTATTGGTGCGGACACCAAAAGACGTTTGCTGAATGCCATGCACAAAGCCGACGCGAAAGCGTCGGCACTACCGGTGCCAAACGTAAAGGTCTTTACTGCGGGCAAAAAAATGTCGCTGACGGTGGAGGGGCGCGGCGAGTTTAGCTGGCTGCTCACCACCGAAGAGGGGCATCAGCATAAAGGCCACGCCACCGGCGGCAAAGCGTTTAACCTTCCGGCGAAACTGCTGGAGGGCTATCACAGCCTGACGCTCACCCAGGACGAGCAGCGTTTTCACTGCCGGGTGATCGTCGCGCCAAAACGCTGCTATGAGCCGCAGGCGCTGCTCGAAGGCAAAAAGCTGTGGGGCGCCTGCGTGCAGCTCTACACGCTGCGTTCCGACAGCAACTGGGGCATCGGCGATTTTGGCGATCTGAAGAATATGCTGGCCTCCGTGGGTGAGCGCGGCGGCGCGTTCATCGGCCTCAACCCGATCCACGCGCTCTATCCGGCGAACCCGGAAAGCGCCAGCCCGTACAGCCCGTCCTCCCGTCGCTGGCTGAACGTCATTTATATCGACGTTAACGCGTTGGATGATTTTAAAAACAGTAAAGACGCGCAGGCGTGGTGGAAGCTTGAGACCACGAAGCAGATGCTGAAACAGGCCCGCGAAGCGGACTGGGTCGATTATGCTACTGTGACCGCGCTAAAAATGGCGGCGCTGCGTCTGGCCTGGAAAGGCTTTGCTAAGCGCGATGACGATCAGATGGCGGCCTTCCGCCAGTTTGTGGCGCAGGAAGGCGAAAGCCTCTACTGGCAGGCGGCATTCGATGCGCTGCACGCGCATCAGGTGAAAGAGGACGAAATGCGCTGGGGCTGGCCGGTCTGGCCGGAAGCGTACCAGTCCGTGGACACCCCGGAAGTCAAAGCCTTCTGTAAAACGCATGCCGACGAGGTGGACTTCTATCTGTGGCTGCAGTGGCTGGCCTACAGCCAGTTTGCCGCCTGCTGGCAGGTAAGCCAGGGCTATAACATGCCGATCGGCCTGTATCGCGACCTGGCCGTCGGTGTGGCAGAAGGCGGCGCGGAAACCTGGTGTGACCGTGAGCTTTACTGCCTGAAAGCGTCCGTCGGTGCGCCGCCGGATATCCTTGGGCCGCTCGGTCAGAACTGGGGCTTGCCGCCGATGGATCCGCACGTGATGGCGGCGCGCGCCTACGAGCCGTTTATCGACCTGCTGCGTGCGAACATGCAAAACTGTGGCGCGCTGCGTATTGACCACGTCATGTCCGTACTGCGCCTGTGGTGGATCCCTTACGGCGAAACGGCCGATCACGGCGCGTACGTCCAGTATCCGGTAGACGATCTGCTGTCGATCCTGGCCCTGGAGAGTAAGCGTCACCAGTGTATGGTGATCGGGGAAGATCTCGGTACCGTGCCGGTGGAAATTGTCAGCAAGCTCCGCGACAGCGGCGTGTACTCCTATAAAGTGCTCTATTTTGAAAACGACCATGAGAAAACCTTCCGCGCGCCGAAAGCGTATCCAGAACAGTCAATGGCAGTCGCGACGACGCATGATCTTCCTACGCTCAGAGGCTACTGGGAAAGCGGCGATCTGACGCTCGGGAAAACGCTGGGTCTCTATCCTGATGAAGAGGTTCTGCGCGGGCTGTATCAGGATCGCGAGCTGGCGAAGCAGGGGCTGCTGGATGCGCTGCATAAGCATGGCTGCCTGCCGAAGCGCGCCGGTCACAAGGCGTCGCTGATGGCGATGACGCCAACGCTCAACCGCGGTTTGCAGCGCTATATTGCCGACAGCAACAGCGCTCTGCTTGGCCTTCAGCCGGAAGACTGGATTGATATGGCGGAGCCGGTGAACATCCCGGGCACCAGCTATCAGTACAAGAACTGGCGTCGCAAATTGTCCACAACGCTTGAGAAGATGTTTGCCGATGACGGGGTGAACAGGCTGATTAAGGATTTGGATAAGCGGCGAAAAGCGGCTGCTAAGAAGTGATAAAAAACCCGCCAGTGGCGGGTTTTTTATTGCCCGGTGGCGCTACGCTTACCGGGCCTATATGGAGCCAGTAGGTCGGGTAAGGCGAAGCCGCCACCCGACTTATGACATCAAACCACCATATTCAACAGCAGCACCCCAACCAGGCCACACACCGAAATAATGGTTTCCAGCGCGGACCAGGACTTGATGGTTTCACCGATGGTCAGGTTGAAGTACTCCTTAAACAGCCAGAAGCCCGGGTCGTTCACGTGAGAGAAAATCACGCTACCGGAACCGACCGCGATAACCATCAGCTCAGGACTGACGCCCGTGGTGGCAATCAGCGGCGCAACGATACCGCCTGCAGTAATCGCAGCAACGGTTGCAGAACCCAGCGCAATACGCAGAACCGCGGCAATAGACCAGGCCATCAGGAGCGGCGACACGTTGGTTTCATGCATCATCGCAGCGATGTATTTGTCCACGCCGCTGTCAACCAGCACCTGCTTGAACGCACCGCCACCGCCGATGATCAGGAGCATCATGGCAATAATTTTGATGGAAGAGGTCAATGTGTCGTTGATCTGATCCATTGAACGACCCCGGTTCAGACCGAAGGTGAACATCGCGATCAGGACGGCAATCAGCGTAGCCATGACCGGATCGCCCAGGAATTCTGCCACGCCCAGGAACACATGACCTTTCGGCAGGATCATCTCTGCCACGGCGCGCATCGCCATCAGGATCACCGGTACCAGTGAGGTCCAGACGCTGACGCCAAAGCCAGGCATCTCTTCTTCGGTGAAGGTTTTCGCACTGTACAGACCTTCCGGAATTGGCTTATCGATACCTTTCAGGAAGCGGGCATATACCGGGCCTGCCAGAATCACGGTCGGGATTGCCAGAATCGTACCGAACAGCAGGGTTTTACCCATATCGGCGTGGAAGATGGTGGCGATTGCCGTTGGGCCCGGGTGAGGTGGCAGGAAACCGTGGGTCACGGACAGCGCCGCAGCCATTGGCACACCTACAAACAGCAGCGGAATGTTAGCTGCCGCTGCGATGGTGAACACCAGTGGCAGCATCAGCACGAAGCCCACTTCATAGAACAGCGCGAAACCGACGGTAAAACCGGTCAACACCACCGCCCACTGAATGTTCTTCTTACCAAATTTGTCGATAAGCGTGGTGGCAATACGCTGCGCGCCGCCGCAGTCTGCCAGCATTTTGCCGAGCATGGCACCGAAGCCCATGATCAGCGCCAGGCTGCCGAGCGTGCCGCCGACACCGGCTTTAATGGAGCTGATAACTTTAACCAGCGGCATACCCTGCATCAGACCGACTGCAAGTGCCACCAGAACCAGAGCGATAAATCCGTTCATTTTGAAACGGATCATCAAGAGCAGTAATAACACAACACCGATAGCAACGATGACTAATGGCATGATTTACCTGGCCTTTGAATTGTTATGGGTAACGTCATTGTTTCAACGACACATTCCGATTGTCCCAACTGGGAACAGAGAAGTAACGGCACTAATACTGATGCCTTGCAAACCATTAAGTTTAGTCGGCTGTTATGAGTGTGCTTAGTGCCCACGAGAATGATACGGGTAACATGGCGTGGTTGAGAATCACCCAGGCAGGCAAAATGTGAATTATGAGACGCAGGTCAACATATAGAGGAGGCGAGGCGGGAAAAAAAAGCCGGGTGGCGGCTTAGCCTTACCCGGCCTGCGATTGGGATACAGTAACAGTTTTGTAGGCCCGGTAAGCGCAGCGCCACCGGGCAAAGGCAGACGGCTTAGTAGTAAGAATGCTCGCCGCGCTGGTGCTCGGTCAGGTCACGTACGCCTTTCAGTTCCGGGAACTCGTTCAGCAGCTGCTTCTCGATCCCTTCTTTCAGCGTCACATCGACCATAGAGCAACCGTTACAGCCGCCGCCAAACTGCAGGATCGCCAGGCCGTCTTCCGTGATTTCCATCAGGGAAACGCGACCACCATGACCCGCCAGCTGGGGGTTGATCTGGGATTGCAGCAGATATTCAACGCGCTCCATCAGCGGGGCATCGTCGGAGACTTTACGCATTTTGGCGTTCGGCGCTTTCAGGGTCAGCTGAGAGCCCAGCTGGTCGGTGACGAAGTCGATCTCCGCATCTTCAAGATACGGCGCGCTCAGCTCATCAACATAAGCGGTGAGCTGTTCAAACTTAAGGGCAGTGTCAGTTGCTTCCACAGCGTCTGGCGGACAATAAGAGACACCGCATTCTGCATTCGGCGTGCCCGGGTTAATCACAAACACGCGGATCTGCGTCCCTTCTTCCTGATTTGCCAGCAGTTTGGCAAAGTGCGCTTGTGCAGAATCGGAAATACGGATCATAGCTTTGGCCTAATAGTTGACTAAATTACCTGGGTATAATCATACGCCCATTGAAGAAGGGCTACAAGGTACGGCACAGACACCATACCTGAACCGACGCGGCGCCGCTTCGCAAAAACAGTCGGGAAAGTTCAGCAACGGTACTGCCTGTGGTGACGACATCATCCACAATCGCGATATGGAGGCCGTTAACCGCCAATTCAAGGCGAAAGGCATTTTTGAGGTTTCTTTTGCGCAGCCGGGCGTTGAGCTGATGCTGAACGGCGGTGGCATGTACGCGGGTGAGTGCGCTGGTAGTGTATCGACAGCCGAGCCAGCGGGCGAGCGGACGGCAGAGCAGGTCGCTCTGATTGTAACCACGCCGCCAGTGGCGACGGCGATACAGGGGAACATTGACCACCATATCAATTTTCGGCAGGGCGCGGGTTCGCCGTGCCTGTAAAACCGCCAGCAATAACAGGCGGGCAAGGGGCGGTGCCAGCGAACTCTGGCCGGAAAACTTCAGGGCGTGAATCAGCCTGCTCAGCGGTCGAACGTAATCATCCACCGCCACCAGCGCGCTCCACGGCGGGGGTTTTTTCAGGCAGCGGCCACAGGGTAAATAGCGGTTCGTGGCGGGTAAACCACATTGTGGGCAGGTGGTGATACGCCTTTCCAGCGAACGCGTGCAGACGGAACAGACGCCCCAGGCGCTAAGGGCAAGCGGCATTTTGCATAGCCAGCACAAGCCGGGCACTGTTAGCATGTTCAACCTCCATGTGAAAAAAGAGAACAGTAACTGATGAAGACGCTGTGGTGGCAGACCGTTGGGACAGGAAATTGCCATCTTGTGCTGCTGCACGGATGGGGCCTGAATGCAGAAGTATGGCATTGCATAAACGAGGAACTAGCCTCGCAATTTACGTTACATCTGGTTGATCTACCGGGGTATGGCCGTAGCCACGGTTATGGTGCGATGACGCTCGAAGAGATGGCGCAGGAGGTGCTGAACGCGGCGCCACAACATGCCATCTGGCTGGGCTGGAGCCTGGGTGGGCTGGTGGCAAGCCAGATTGCGCTTTCCTGGCCCGAGCGCGTAAACGCGCTGGTGACGGTGGCCTCATCGCCCTGTTTTAGCGCGCAGGAGACGTGGCCCGGAATAAAGCCTGACGTGCTGGCGGGTTTCCAGCAGCAGCTGAGTGACGATTTCCAGCGGACCGTAGAGCGGTTCCTCGCGCTACAGACGATGGGCACCGAAACCGCGCGACAGGATGCCAGAGCGCTGAAGCAGGTGGTGCTCTCTTTACCGATGCCGGACGTTGAGGTGCTCAACGGCGGCCTTGAAATTCTGAAAACGGTCGATCTGCGTGAGCCGCTGGCCGCGCTGACGATGCCGCATCTGCGTATCTATGGTTATCTTGACGGGCTGGTGCCGCGCAAAGTGGTGCCCTTGCTGGACTCCCTCTGGCCGGACAGCGAATCGCAGGTCATTGCCAAAGCCGCGCATGCCCCGTTTATCTCGCATCCGACGGAATTTTGTTCAGCGCTCATTGCGTTAAGTCAACGTTTAGACTGATTATTTTCTATCCAGCCTGGAAAAAGTAACACACCGCAACCATACTCCAGATGTCGTTGCGGTTGTTATGCCTACGATGATCAAAACAACAATCCTATGGAGAGTCAGGCTATGAAACTTGTTACAGGTATTGTCACTTCTCTGGTTATTGGGTCACTGTCATTTGGCGTCTTTGCGGCAAAAGAGCTGGAAAAAGATAAAGTTGCCGGCATGAATCTGACGAAAATCGGTGAGATTTCTACGTCTGACACCACCGCGCCGATGGATGCGAGAAAAGAGCTGTCGAAGAAAGCGGATGAGATGGGCGGGACGTACTACGTCGTCACCAGTGCAGAAAAACAGACCAAAAACGTACGCGCCACCGCGGACGTCTATAAGTAATATGATAAAGCCGGGCAGCGATGCCCGGCTTTATGAGTGCAGTATTAGCGCAGTGCCCACCACTCCCGCAGGCAAGCCTTTCCTTCCGGACAACTTTTACAACTGCCAGAGAGGCAACCCTCTGCCTCCTCCTGGATCCGCACGGCTTTACCCATGGCTTCAAGGCGTTCCAGCATGGCATCGATCATCGGCTGGGGCGTATGCAGGCTGAGGCTCAGCTGTTTCGCCTCCATCCGGCCCTGCAGAGCCAGCATGTCACGCACCTGAATCAATGACGCCATGGTGTGCTCCTTAGTGACAGTCGCCCGCCGGGCTGTTGCAGCAGGTCGCGGCGGTTTTACGATTTGCCAGCAGGTCGATATCGACGCGGCTGCGTGCCCGGCGCAGCAGACCAAGAACAATCATGTTAAACAGGACAACCGCGAGGATACAAACCAGGCTGTAGCGTGGGTGCTGACTGAAATTAACGGTCTGATAAAACAGCGTCGCCAGCGAGTAAGCGATATTTAGCCCCCACAGAATGGAGAAGCCCATCCAGCCGCGACTGGATTCACGCGCAATCGCTCCCATGACGGAGATGCACGGAATATAGAGCAGAACAAAGATGAGATAGCTGTAGGCCGCAGATGCGCTACCAAATTTCTCGCCCATCACGCCCATGGCACCCGTCGCCATTTCACCGTCGCCTTTGCTGGCCTCAATCGGGTTCGCCAGCACGCTCAGGCTGAAGGTATCTTTCAGGCTCTGCCAGGTCTCCTCGACGGCACCCAGCAGTTCATCACCGAGGTGAAACGCTGCCGGATTAAATTCCTGTCCCTGGATGTTCTCCGCGGTGTAGAGCGTGTTCAGGGTGCCGACAACCACCTCTTTCGCCATCGCACCGGTGAACAGGCCCACGGTCGCCTGCCAGTTATCCTCATGCACGCCAATCGGTTTGAAGACCGGCGTGATGATGCGGCTGACGGAGGCGAGGGCAGAATCGTTGATGTTATCTGCTGCCTGACCGCTGAGGGTGAAGCTGTTCAGCGCGCTCAGGAAAATGCTGACGATGACAATCACCTTACCGGCGCGCAGCACAAACCCTTTCAGGCGTTGCCAGGTCTGGATCACCAGGCTTTTCAGGTGTGGAACGTGATAGACCGGCAGCTCCATGACAAACGGTGAGGCTTCACCGCGCATAATCGTGTGCTTGAGCATTAAACCGGTCAGGATCGCCATCACGATGCCCAGAACATACAGCGAGAAGACTGCCAGCGCGCCCTGCTGACCAAAGAAGGCGGCCGCAAAGACGGCGAAGATGGCCAGACGCGCACCGCAGGACATAAACGGCGCCATCATAATGGTCATCAGGCGTTCACGCGGAGCATCCAGGGTACGGGCACCCATGACCGACGGCACGTTACAGCCGAAGCCGACAATCAGCGGTACGAAGGATTTGCCGGGCAGACCCAGGGCCTGCATCAGGCGGTCCATGACGAACGCGGCGCGCGCCATATAACCTGAATCTTCCAGGAACGAGAGGAACAGATACATCATGCCGATCTGCGGTACCAGCGGCAGAACGGTGTTAATGCCCCCGCCGAGCCCCTGAGCGAGGAAAATGGTCAGCCACTCCGGGAAGTGCAGGGTGTAACCCACCCACTGAATCCCGTGTACAAAGATCGCGACGGAACCGGCGTCAAAAATCGGCTGGAGTGCGCCGCCGATGTTGATGGCGAGCAGGAACATCACGTACATCACCAGCAGGAAGATCGGCAAACCGAGGAAGCGGTTGAGTACAATCTTATCCACCGCCGCCGTAAAGCGGCTGGGTTCCGCCGTCAGGGCATTACTGACCACGTCGCAAATCGAGGCGATGGCCTGGTATCGTGCATCGGCGATGTGCAGCGCCGGGTCGTCCAGCTCGTCGCTGAGACGGGCCACCGTCGCGTCCAGTTTATCTGCCGCATGTCCGGCATAGGCGCGGCTATAGATATCGCCTTCCAGCATCTGCAGGCCGAGCCACTGGCGCTGTTTTGCAGGCATGCTTTTGTCCATCTCCTGCGCCAGCAGATCGGCTTCGCGCAGCAGCGGGCGGGCGTAATGCACCAGCTCAACGTCGTGATTTCCCGTGTGACGGTCAATCGCCAGCTTCAGGGCATCAATCCCGCGAGCGCGCGTTGAGACCAGCGGCACTACCGGGCAACCCAGGCGCGCGGAGAGGGCATCGACGTCGATGCGAAGCTTTTGTTTCTCTGCAATGTCGAGCATGTTGAGCGCCACGATGCAGGGAATACCCAGCTCCAGCAGTTGCAGCGTCAGGTAGAGGTTGCGCTCGAGATTGGAGGCGTCGACCACGTTGATCAGCAGATCCGCGTCGCCGCTCAGAATGTAGTGGCAGGCAATTTGCTCATCGAGCGAGGTCTGCGACGAAATGGTGGTCAAGGAATAGGTGCCGGGAAGGTCAACCAGAGTGACCTGATGATCCGTTGTCGTGAACTGGCCTTCTTTACGTTCAACGGTTACGCCTGCCCAGTTACCGACGCGCTGGCGCGCGCCCGTGAGCTGGTTAAATAGCGTGGTCTTGCCGGAATTAGGATTGCCAATTAAGCCAATAGTTAATTTTTTCATTTTTTTTAGACTCACTGAAACCGCTGGCTCGTTATCGGGATAAGGCTTCGACTTCTATTAATGCGAGGTCTTTTTTACGCAGGACCAGATTCACGCGTCGGGTTTCAATGTGAACCGGATCGCCTAACGGCGCCACGCGCACCACCTGGAATGACGAGCCGGGCAGCATGCCCAGCGAGAGCAGCTTTTGCCGATAGGCCGGGCTAATTTCGCGGGTAAATCCGGTAATCTTCCACGCACTGTCTGGAGTGAATTGCATAACGCCTGCTTCCACGAAAGGTTAAATTATCTACTATGGGATGATAATGAGAATAGTTTTTATCAGCAATAATAAAACTGTGACGGAATGTTGTTTGGTGTATTAATTTACGGCCTGTTTGACCTTGCTCAATATTTGCTGAAATGCGGAGATAAAGAGAAGAGGGTTATTTGTTAACGAAGTGATAATTAGTGGTTTAAATATGGATGCACTCTATTTGTTTTAATTCTTTGCGGCCTGCTTGCCGGGCGGCACTGCGTTTGCCCGGCCTACAAAACCGTAGGCCCGGTAAGCGTAGCGCCACCGGGCGTTTATCACTTAGCGCTTCTTGCCCATCGCGGCCGCCAGCGCATCCATCATCGCACTATTGCCCGCTGGCTGAGCATCACGCCCGCGCGGTTTTGCCGCTTTCGCGGCCGGGCGCTGAGAGTCACGAGCGCCACCGTTTCCGCCACGACGCGCGTTGGTGTCGCCTGGCTGCTCGTCCAGACGCATGGTCAGGGCGATACGTTTGCGCTGCAGGTCCACTTCCAGCACTTTCACCTTCACGATGTCGCCCGCTTTGACCACGGTGTGCGGGTCTTCAACGAACTTGTCGGCGAGAGAAGAGATGTGAACCAGGCCATCCTGATGCACGCCGATATCCACAAACGCGCCGAAGTTGGTGACGTTAGTTACCGCGCCTTCCAGCACCATGCCGGGCAGCAGATCGTTCATGGTCTCGATGCCGTCAGCAAAGGTCGCCGTTTTGAACTCAGGACGCGGATCGCGGCCCGGTTTTTCCAGCTCTTTGATGATATCGGTGACGGTTGGCACACCAAATTTGTCGTCGGTGAAATCCACCGCTTTGAGGTTGCGCAGGGCACTGCTATCGCCCATCAGGTCCTTCAGCGCCTGCTGGGTGGCGGCCAGAATACGTTCCACCACCGGGTAGGCTTCCGGGTGAACGGTGGAGGCATCCAGCGGGTTATCGCCGTGGTTGATGCGCAGGAAGCCCGCGCATTGCTCAAACGCTTTCGGCCCCAGACGGCTCACCTTCAGCAGCTGCTGACGGTTCTGGAACTGGCCGTTCTCATCACGCCAGGCGACGATGTTCTGCGCCATCATGCGGGTTAAGCCCGCCACGCGGGTCAGCAGCGGCACGGAGGCGGTATTCAGGTCAACACCGACGGCGTTTACGCAGTCTTCTACGACCGCATCCAGCTTGCGTGCCAACTGAGTCTGGCTCACATCGTGCTGGTACTGGCCCACGCCGATGGATTTCGGATCAATTTTCACCAGCTCCGCCAGCGGATCCTGCAAACGACGGGCGATAGAGACCGCGCCGCGCAATGAAACGTCCAGGTCCGGGAATTCCTGCGCCGCCAGCTCGGAGGCGGAATAGACTGATGCGCCCGCTTCGCTGACGATCACCTTCTGCGCCGTGACTTTCGGGAACTGCTTCTGCACGTCGAGGAAGAAACGTTCAGTCTCGCGGGACGCCGTACCGTTACCGATGGCGACCAGCTCGACGTTGTATTTTTCACACAGAGCGGCAACCACGACAGCCGCTTTCGCTGCCTGTCCGGTGTGCGGATAGATGGTGTCAGTGGCGACCAGCTTGCCGGTGCCGTCAACCACCGCCACTTTCACGCCGGTACGCAGGCCCGGATCGAGACCCATGGTCGCGCGCAGGCCAGCAGGCGCCGCCATCAGCAGGTCGTGCAGGTTACGGGCGAAAACGTTGATCGCTTCATCTTCGGCGCGCTCGCGCACGGTGCCCATCAGCTCGGTTTCGAGGTGCATCAGCACCTTGATGCGCCAGGTCCAGCTCACCACGCCTTTGCGCCAGCTGTCTGCCGGAGCGTTGTTAAGGCGCAGGCCGAGATGGTCAATGATGATCTGCTCGCAGTGGCTCTCTTTCGGCGGCTCGTCAAACTGCGGATCAGCGTTCAGAGAGAGCTGCAGCACACCTTCGTTGCGGCCGCGGAACATTGCCAGCGCACGGTGTGAAGGGGTGGTAGAAATCGGTTCGTGGTGATCAAAGTAGTCGCGGAATTTCGCGCCTTCTTCCTCTTTCCCCGCCACGACGGTAGAGACGATGTGCGCATTCTTCCACAGGTAATCACGCACTTTAGCCAGCAGGGCTGCGTCTTCGGCAAAGCGTTCCATCAGAATGTAACGCGCACCGTCGAGGGCGGCCTTGGTGTCCGCGACGCCTTTGTCGGCATCGATGAATTTCGCCGCCTCAGTTTCCGGATGGTGGGACGGCTCATTCCACAGCAGGTCGGCCAGCGGCTCAAGGCCTGCTTCAATCGCGATCTGCCCGCGCGTGCGGCGCTTCGGTTTGTAAGGCAGATAGAGATCTTCGAGTTCGGTTTTGCTCAGGGTGCCGTTAATGGCGCTTTCCAGTTCGCTTGTCAGCTTGCCCTGTTCGCCAATGGATTTGAGGATCGCCTGACGACGGTCTTCCAGCTCACGCAGGTATCCCAGACGGGTTTCCAGGTTACGCAGCTGCGTGTCATCCAGACCGCCGGTGACTTCCTTACGATAACGTGCAATAAACGGCACGGTGTTCCCTTCATCAAGCAGGCGAACGGCAGCTTCTACCTGCTCGGCTCTGGCCTGAAGTTCACCCGCAATAATGCGGCAGAGCGAATCTTTCATCATGGCTTTATCATCTGTTGAGTCGAAAAATCAGGGGATAGTTATACGGGCTGACACGGCAAAATGCCAGCCGGGGAGGGCGCTCTCGGACTATTTTACGTAGACGATCTCATTGACGTACCAGCTGGCTTCACCGGCGGGAGTCTGAACGACGGCCAAATCACCCACTTCCTTTTTCAGCAGCGCGCGGGCCATCGGGGAGTCGATGGAGATGTAATCCTTACGACCAAAAATTTCATCGTAGCCGACAATGCGAAAACGCAGGGTGTCACCGTCGTCGTTTTCAATCTCCACCCACGCGCCGAAGAACACTTTGCCCTCCTGCTGCGGGGAGTAATCGACAATTTTCAGGTTCTCAAGGCACTTGGTCAGGTAGCGTACCCGACGGTCAATCTCACGCAGTCGCTTTTTGTTGTACTGGTAGTCAGCATTTTCGCTGCGATCGCCCAGGCTTGCCGCCCAGGTCACCTTTTTGGTTACTTCAGGGCGCTCTTCTCGCCACAGGTAATCCATCTCTTTTTTGAGTTTTTCGTACCCTTCGCGGGTGATCAGGGGCGTTTTCATGGTAAAGCCTTTGCTGCCTGTTTTCTGTCTGGCGCACAATACGTACCACACAGTGTAACAGACAGGATTAATAATGATTTATGTGATGAAATGAGCAGATAAGCTGCTGTTAAATATGCTTTGTAACAATTTCGACTAGAATTTATACCAGATTTCGCTGGTCGAATACGTGCACTTTTTTAGAATACGCTGTCACAAAGACTATCCGAACCTTTGGGAGTACACACAATGCAAGAGAACTACAAAATTCTGGTCGTGGATGACGACATGCGCCTGCGTGCGCTGCTGGAGCGTTATCTGACCGAGCAGGGCTTCCAGGTTCGTAGCGTCGCGAACGCTGAGCAGATGGACCGTCTGCTGACCCGTGAATCTTTCCATCTGATGGTTCTCGACCTGATGCTGCCGGGCGAGGACGGGCTCTCTATCTGCCGTCGTCTGCGTAGCCAGAGTAACCCGATGCCGATCATCATGGTGACCGCGAAGGGTGAAGAAGTTGACCGTATCGTGGGCCTCGAAATCGGCGCGGATGACTACATTCCAAAACCGTTTAACCCGCGTGAACTGCTGGCGCGTATTCGTGCCGTGCTGCGTCGTCAGGCGAACGAGCTGCCTGGCGCACCGTCGCAGGAAGAAGCGGTGATTGCCTTCGGCAAGTTCAAGCTGAACCTCGGTACGCGTGAGATGTTCCGTGAAGACGAGCCAATGCCGCTCACCAGCGGTGAGTTTGCGGTGCTGAAAGCGCTGGTCAGCCACCCGCGTGAGCCGCTTTCCCGTGACAAGCTGATGAACCTGGCGCGTGGTCGCGAATACTCGGCAATGGAACGCTCCATCGACGTGCAGATCTCCCGTCTGCGCCGCATGGTGGAAGAAGATCCGGCGCATCCTCGTTATATTCAGACCGTATGGGGTCTGGGCTACGTGTTTGTCCCGGACGGCTCTAAAGCATGAGGCGAATGCGCTTCTCGCCGCGAAGCTCATTTGCCCGCACCCTGTTACTGATCGTCACCTTGCTGTTCGTCAGCCTGGTGACGACCTACCTGGTGGTTTTGAACTTTGCGATTTTGCCGAGCCTCCAGCAGTTTAATAAGGTCCTGGCGTACGAAGTCCGTATGCTGATGACCGATAAACTGCAACTGGAGGACGGCACGCAACTGGTCGTTCCCCCGGCGTTTCGCCGTGAAATCTACCGTGAGCTGGGCATTTCGCTCTACTCGAATGAGGCGGCAGAAGACGCGGGTTTGCGCTGGGCGCAGCACTACGAATTTCTTAGCCAGCAGATGGCGCAGCAGCTGGGGGGGCCAACGGAAGTCCGTGTTGAGGTCAACAAAAGCTCGCCTGTCGTCTGGCTGAAAACCTGGCTGTCACCCAACATCTGGGTGCGCGTTCCGCTGACGGAAATCCATCAGGGCGACTTCTCGCCGCTGTTCCGCTATACGCTCGCCATTATGCTGCTGGCGATAGGCGGGGCCTGGCTGTTTATCCGTATACAGAACCGACCGCTGGTCGACCTGGAGCACGCTGCGCTGCAGGTCGGTAAAGGCATTATTCCTCCCCCGCTGCGCGAGTATGGCGCCTCGGAAGTGCGTTCTGTGACGCGGGCCTTTAACCACATGGCCGCAGGTGTGAAGCAGCTGGCGGATGACCGTACGCTGCTGATGGCGGGCGTCAGTCACGACCTGCGCACGCCGTTGACGCGTATCCGTCTGGCAACGGAGATGATGGGCGAAGAAGATGGTTATCTCGCCGAGTCCATCAACAAGGACATCGAAGAGTGTAACGCCATCATCGAGCAGTTCATCGACTATCTCCGTACCGGGCAGGAGATGCCGATGGAGATGGCGGATCTGAACGCGGTGCTGGGTGAAGTGGTGGCCGCGGAAAGTGGTTATGAACGTGAAATTGATACTGCCCTTCAGGCCGGTGAAATTCAGGTCCGTATGCACCCGCTCTCCATTAAGCGTGCGGTGGCGAACATGGTGGTCAACGCGGCGCGCTACGGTAACGGCTGGATTAAAGTCAGCAGCGGGTCTGAACTCAACCGCGCCTGGTTCCAGGTGGAAGATGACGGTCCGGGTATTAAGCCCGAGCAGCGTAAGCATCTGTTCCAGCCGTTTGTGCGTGGCGACAGTGCGCGCAGCACCAGTGGTACGGGCTTAGGCCTGGCGATTGTGCAGCGTATTATCGATAACCATAACGGATTGCTGGAGATCGGCACCAGCGAGCGGGGTGGGCTGAGCATTCGCGCCTGGTTACCGGTGCCGGTGACGCGCGGACAGGTGAAAGAGAGTTAATCATTAAACGGTGCGGCCTGATGCCCTCACCCCGGCCCTCTCCCACTGGGAGAGGGGGAAAACATTAAAAAAGGCAACTTTCGTTGCCTTTTTGCTTTTACCTACAGCTTCGGTCCCGCACTCACCAGCGCTTCGCCCGCTGGTGTATCGGTATATTTCTCGAAGTTCTCAATAAACAGCTTCGCCAGCGATTCTGCCTTCTCGCGCCACTGTTCCGGCGATCCGTACGTATTGCGCGGGTCGAGGATATGCGTATCCACACCCGGCAGCGACGTTGGAATGGCCAGGTCAAACATCGGCAGCGTGAAGGTTTCGGCGTTATCGAGAGAACCATCCAGAATGGCGTCGATAATGGCGCGAGTATCCTTGATAGAGATACGTTTGCCAGTCCCGTTCCAGCCGGTGTTCACCAGGTAGGCCTGCGCGCCAGACGCCTGCATGCGTTTCACCAGCACTTCAGCGTACTGCGTCGGGTGCAGCGACAGGAATGCTGCGCCGAAGCAGGCGGAGAAGGTTGGGGTTGGCTCCGTCACGCCGCGCTCGGTACCCGCCAGTTTGGCCGTAAAGCCAGAAAGGAAGTGGTACTGCGTCTGGCTGGCGGTCAGGCGAGATACCGGAGGCAGCACGCCAAAGGCATCCGCCGTCAGGAAAATCACCTTCGTAGCATGACCCGCTTTTGACACCGGCTTCACGATGTTGTCGATGTGGTAGATCGGGTATGACACGCGCGTGTTTTCGGTTTTCGAGGCGTCGTCAAAGTCGATAGAGCCGTCGGCACGTACGGTGACGTTTTCCAGCAGCGCATCGCGACGGATTGCGTGGAAGATATCCGGCTCAGCCTCTTCAGACAGGCGAATGGTCTTCGCGTAGCAGCCGCCTTCAAAGTTAAACACGCCGTCATCGTCCCAGCCGTGTTCGTCATCGCCAATCAGACGACGTTTCGGGTCGGTGGAGAGGGTGGTTTTCCCTGTGCCGGAAAGGCCGAAGAACACCGCCACATCGCCTTTCTCGCCGACGTTCGCCGAGCAGTGCATGGACGCGATGCCGCGCAGTGGCAGCAGGTAGTTCATGACCGAGAACATCCCTTTCTTCATCTCGCCGCCGTACCAGGTACCGCCGATCAGCTGGATACGCTCGGTCAGGTTGAAGGCGACAAAGTTTTCGGAGTTCAGGCCCTGCTCTTTCCACTGCGGGTTAGTGCATTTCGCACCGTTCATTACGATGAAGTCAGGCGTGAAGTCCTGCAGCTCTTCGTCGGTTGGACGAATAAACATGTTCTTCACGAAATGCGCCTGCCAGGCTACTTCGGTAATGAAACGTACGGAGAGACGGGTGTCGGCATTAGCGCCGCAGAAAGCGTCTACGATAAACAGACGCTTGCCAGAAAGTTGATGGGTGACGAGCCCTTTCAGATGCTGCCAGGTTTCCGGGGAGAGCGGTTTGTTGTCGTTCTTCCCTTTGCCTTTGTCAGCCCACCACAGCGTATCGCGGGTGGTTTCGTCTCGGACGATATACTTATCTTTCGGCGAACGACCGGTAAAAATACCGGTATCGACGGCGATAGCACCAAGATTCGTCAACACACCGCGCTCGTATCCTTCCAGTGCTGGATTGAGCTCTTCCTGATACAGCGTATCGTAGTCGGGGTTGTAGACGACTTCCTGGACGTCGTGAATACCATAAGCCTTGAGATCTTGCGGGGTTAAACCAGTAACACGCATATCACTGCTCCTTAGCCAATATGTACTGCCTGAAATTGTAGGGTTTTTCTGGGGTTGTTAACCGCGACGGGGCTCATAGATTTACGCATCTGGACAAAACCCTTACTAACGGAAAACGCTGCGACTCCAGTCACAGTGCAGGCGGATTATCGCAGGAATCGCTTTTTGGTTGGGGAAAATGTTCCGAAAAGGTTAATGGCTGGTGATTTTATCGGAGAGAATGTGAATGTAATCGCATACACGTAAGAAAATTACGTAAGAGTTACATACGGAAAACGATTCAGCTTAAGCGAGGTTTTTTGCCCTCACCCAGTTCCCTCTCCCACAGGGAGAGAGAACTGGATGGGGAGAGGGAAGGGTATTAGTGAACCTGCGGATCCGCCGGGGAGGCGTTGTTGCGGATCTCAGCGATATCCATTGAATTGAACACATAGTGCGTACCGCAGTAGTCACAGTGCATATCAATTTCGCCGTCTTCCGCCATGATGCTGTCGATCTCTTCATCTGGCAGGGTTTTCAGCGCACCCGCGCAGCGTTCGCGAGAACAGGTGCATTTGAACTCCACCGCCTGCGGGTCGTAAACGGTCACTTCTTCTTCGTGGTACAGACGCCACAGCACGTCAGTCGCCGACAGGTTAAACAGCTCTTCGGCTTTGACGGTTTCGGTCAGCGTCGCCAGGTGCTCGAAGTCATTGGTCTGTGCGTCCTGGGCTGGCAGAACTTGCAGCAGCATACCGCCCGCAGCAGGCTGACCATCCACTTCACCGGTGCGGATGAACAGACGCGTCGGCAGCTGTTCAGAACGCATGAAGTAATCTTCCAGGCAGGCTGCCAGGGTATCCCCTTCGAGGCCGACCACGCCCTGATAGCGTTCACCTTCCTCAGGGGAGATGGTGATCACCAGGTAGCCATTCCCCACCAGCGTTTTGAGGTCTGCATTTTCAGGCACATCGCCCTGAACGCGTGCGACGCCGCGCATCTGCTGCTGGTTATTGCCGTTGATCACTGCCAGCGTCATTGGGCCGTCACCCTGCAACTGCACGGTAATATCACCGGCAAATTTCAGCGTCGCGGTCAGCAGGCTGGTGGCAACCAGCAGTTCGCCCAACAGGGTCTTCACCGGCAGCGGGTAATTGTGGTTTTCCAGAATCTGTTTCCAGGTTTCGGATACGGTGACCAGTTCGCCGCGCACGGCGAATTGTTCAAACAGATAGCGGTGTAATTGGTCGTGTTGGGCCATTTTCATCTCTCGTGCGGGTGAGGGTTACTCTGTCTCACCGTGTTTAAATTTCATCAGATCGCGGCGCTCTTTTTTATCCGGTCGCCGGTCCGGGTGGGGCATGGTCAGCGCATTCATTTTGCGCGCCAGCGCGGTCTTCTCGCGTTTCTCAACGCTTTCCGCCGTCTCTTCATAAAGCAGTGCGGCTTCCGATGCGGGCCGACGTTGTTCGGTAATGGCTTTAATCACCACCGTTTTTTCATCGTTGCCCTGGCGTAGCGTTAAGGTGGCATTCATTTCAACCAGCTTGCTCGGCTTGCTGCGCTGGCCGTTGTAATGCACTTTACCGCCGTCAACCATCTCGCGGGCAAGGGCGCGCGTTTTATAAAAACGGGCCGCCCACAGCCATTTATCCAGTCTTACCCCGTCAGAGGGTTTTTCTTTCATGGCGTCTCCTTCACGGTCAGTGAGGGGATCATCTGGCGGTAGTCGTTCAGTCCAGGATGTCGCAGATAGCGTTTTTCAGCCAGGCCAGAGTCAGGATTGGTGACGCCCAGACAATAGCGAATGCCAAACGTTGCCGCGGAATCCAGAATGGGCTCGCTGTCGTCAATGAACAGCGTGCGTTCCGGCTGCAAGCCGGTTTCTTCCTTCACCGCATGCCACAACCGCTGATCCTCTTTCGGATAACCAAATGTGTGGGTAGAAAGCAATAAATCAAGGTACGATGCCAGCCCTGTGTGCTCCAGCTTCACGGCCAGATTATGTGGATGCGCGTTGGTCAGCAAAATACGGCGCTTGCCGCTGGCTTTCAGCGCGTCCAGGAACGGAACCGTATCTTCGCGCAGTACCGCGCGCGGGCCCTGGGCGGTGGTCATGGCACAAATATCCAAACCGAGGCGCTCGCTCCAGTAGTCAAGACAGTACCAGTTTAGCGTATGTTGCACCGCGCTATATTGCGAACGAATGAATGCCTGTGCTTCTGCCGGGGAGATACCCTGCTGTTCGCCGTAGGTTTCCGGTACCAGCTTTTGCCAGAAATAGTTATCAAAGGCGAGATCGAGCAGCGTGCCGTCCATATCCAGCAGAACGGTGTCGACCTGCTGCCAGTCGATATCAAGATGCATAAGGGGGAACTCCAGCCAGAAGAAACGTGCGCGACAGGGTAGCACATCTTGTCGCGCAACGAGGTTATCAGATCAGGCTCTCGGAGGAGGGGATCAGCTTGGGATTAAGGCAATTTTCATAATATTGCTGGATCTCAGCAAGACGGGTGCGCGAGCGTTGATAGCGGCGCAGCGCCATAATACCGTTCCAGACAATGGCGATAAGCATGGCGATCATCAGCAGAGAGGTGCCAATGTATCGCCACAATCCTGCGCTGTCCGGCATCCGGTGCAGGCCGATATGACGGGTGCCGTTGGCATCGGTATAAATACTGGTGACAATCCCTTCGGCGCTGAAGGGGGTTTGCATCAGCATCTGCGCCAGACGCTGGAACTGATCCCACTGCTCCTGTGCCGGATAATCATAAAGCGCCACCTGCGGGTAAGGCTGATCGACCAGGTCGCTGCCCTCATCGCTGACAATCACAAAGCCGCCCGGTGCCGGGCTGTTGAGCGCCTGCGCCGCACGGGTGGTTTCGCGCATCATAAACGGCGATGTCGACGTGGCGACCAGGTTATCCAGCGATTCGGCGCTTACCGGGCGCAGCAGGACATTGACGCCGTCCAGTCGTCCCGCTTCGGCGCGTTTGACCAGTGAGTCCCAGTCTTTGCTGTTCCCCAGGTTAACCAGCGCGTTTTTGAGGCGTATGCACTCATCCTGCGAGGAACATAAATCCTGGGTTTTGAGAACGATATCGCCAAAGTCATCCAAGAGAACCATGCCTGACTTCTGTATGGCAGAACGCAGCGCAGGGCTGACGCGTGAATCGTCATCCGCTTTCGGGTGCAGCTGGCGGTTAACCGTCTGGGTCAGCGCCGTGGCTTTATTCACAACTTCGGATTCCGGTAATGGCAGCGGCGGCGCATCGTTCCAGATAATTTGCGAGCAGTCGAACGGCATGAAAGGCGAGCTCTGCCGCGTGTTCCATCCGCCCGGGCTGTGGATATTACACATCCCGGTTCCCTTCAGGCGCAGCGTATCGCCCACCCGTACCCCTGCTTCATCCAGCTGATTGACGCTGGTCGCTTCGATGGTCTGCGCGCCTTTAATCCACGACAGGGTGAATTTGATGGGCATATCCAGCGGTACGAAAAGCAGCAGCATGATAAACACCAGCGCGGCGCCGCCAGCAATGACCGTGCTACGGAGCCAGTGCTGAAGCGGGAAATTTTTCACTTCATCATGCAGAGACAGGAAGCGTCCCTGACGCACAACGTGGCGGTCAAGGTAGATATCAATATCGGTTTTCTGCCCTAAATCCTGCGCGATCCACGGTTGCCAGTGGCGCGGATAGATAAGGTCGATAATACCGAGCGAAATATTGTTGAGATGCTCCTGATCGTTTTCACCGAACAGACCCCAGCGCTTTGGTGTGCCGCGCAGGCAGTGGATCTCCCGCAACGAGGTTTTGGCCGGCGGTGCAAAAAGCCCCCACAGTCCGGCAGCCAGAAGCAGCACAGCGCCCCCCGCCAGCCACGGAACAAAGACGTCCGGCGTCAGCAGGCAGACAAAAAAGAGCAGGAAAGCGGCAACGATCAGAATGGCTTCACGGATGCCGTCCGGACGGCTGAGCGCGTATTCTTCATGCGTTTCCTGACGAATGTTCAGCAGTTCGATCTGCTCGGTCTCTTCGCCACGAATGGAGGCCTGTGTTGAACTCGCGCGTTCCAGCGCAAAACGCGGAGCTTCGTGAAGATATTCACTCAGGGTATGACCGTTAAGCGAGATAACCAGCGGCAGCGAATCGGTATGAATCAGCTCAACGCTGTTTTCGTCGTTAATGTACTGTTCCCAGGAGGGGGGCAGATGTACCTCGACGGAATCAAGATAGTAGCGCCACTTGTTGGGGTCGTCCGTTGTGATACCGTAGCGAGTAATGGAACGCGTCACGCAGAGCACGGTATCGCTCTGCGCGTTAAGTTTCAGTGCGACAGGCGCAGCTGTGGCTCCCGTCGGCCCAGGCGATAACTGGGTACGGTTCAGCGTTTCGAGATAGTTTTCAACTGCATCGCGCTCATCTTGCGCGAGTTTACGGGTGGTCGCGCCCGCGAAGGCATTTAAAAAAGGCAGCCGGTAACGGCGCTGTGCGCGTCGCCAGTACAGCCACCCTGCAATCAATGCGCTGGCCAGCATAGCAGCGAGAACAATCAAAATGGTGCTCATGCTTTCCCCATCTTACTAATCTTCTTACAGGTGTAATCAGTAGCACCTTTACATTGAATGAGAGTCTGTGGCTGGCTATCGGCAAGTATGGAGTCGAACTTGAGCATTCTGAAGCGCATCCCAGTGACCGGTGATGATAGCAAAGCCTCTTATGGCGCGATATCAGCAAATTCCTGGAAACATTTCAACCTCTTGACATTTGTTTTGAATTGAGGATTGATCCCAGCTACGTTGCATAAATGTAAATAAAGAGCGATTGACATTGCCGAAACCGTGCGGCATATCGCACAATAAAGCCAGTTCACACTGTTAAGACCCCATCAAGATGAGCAAACCACTACAAAAACCCACCATTCTGAATGTTGAAACTGTCGCCAAATCGCGCCTGTTTAATGTTGAAAGTGTGGACCTGGAGTTCAGCAACGGTGTGCGTCGTGTTTATGAACGTATGCGCCCCTCTTCGCGCGAAGCGGTGATGATTGTCCCTATCGTCGACGATCATCTGATTTTGATCCGCGAATACGCCGTGGGAACAGAATCTTACGAACTTGGGTTCTCCAAAGGACTGATCGACCCGGGCGAAACGGTCTTTGAAGCGGCAAACCGTGAGCTGAAAGAAGAGGTGGGTTTTGGTGCGAATGAGCTGTCGTTCCTGAAAAAACTGAGCATGGCGCCGTCCTATTTTTCCAGCAAAATGAATATTGTGGTGGCTGAAGATCTCTACCCTGAATCGCTGGAGGGAGATGAGCCGGAACCGCTGCCGCAGGTGCGCTGGCCGCTGGCGCATCTGATGGATCTGCTGGAAGACCCAGACTTTAACGAGGCCCGCAACGTGAGCGCGTTGTTCCTGGTTCGGGAATGGTTGAAGGGGCAGGGGCGGTTGTAGGTCATAAAAAAAGCCGGGTGGCGGCTTCGCCTTACCCGGCCTGGGATTCTTTGCCCGGTTTTTACCGGGCATTTTTATGCTTAGAACAGCTCGTGCGTTTCGCCGTTATCAATAATCTCTGTACCCACCTCATGCACCGCCTGCGTGGTTGGCTGCGTGCCTTCGATGAAATACTCGGCGCGGCTATTACCGCCATTAGCGAGCTGTCCGGTGCTACGGTCGATATTGACCGTGACCACACCCGGCGGTGGCGTTAATGGCTGCTCTGGTACGCCTTCAAGAACGGATTTCATGTACGCATCCCACGCCGGTTGTGCGCTTTTCGCGCCGCCTTCGTAGCCGGAAATCTGATCTTTAATCGCGCCGGATGCCGTGGTACGACCTAAGTCACGGCGATGATCGTCGAAACCGATCCACACCGAGGTCACTACGCCCGGACCGTAGCCGGAGAACCATGCATCTTTCGAGCTGTTAGTGGTACCCGTTTTACCGCCGATATCATGGCGCTGTAAATCGCGTCCCGCACGCCAGCCGGTACCCTGCCAGCCTGGTTCACCGAAGATGTTGGTGTTCAGCGCGCTCTTGATCAGGAATGACAGAGGCGTGTTGATCACATGCGGGGCATACTCCTGCGCGCCGGTCTGTGCAACCAGCGACTGGTTAGCCTGCTCCAGCTGTGGCTGCGGTACAACGATATTCGGCTGCTCCTGAGACACGGCAGGGTCTTCCATGTCCTTGTTTTCAAGCACCTCGGATTTCGGTGTATTGCCGTAAATGACCGGGATATCACACTCAGGGCAGGCAATTTTCGGTTTTGCCTCAAACAGCACGCCGCCCTGATCGTTCTCGATTTTACTGATGAAGAACGGGTCAACCAGGAAGCCACCGTTGGCCATCACCGAGTATCCACGTGCGACCTGAAGCGGCGTAAAGGAAGCGGAGCCTAACGCCAGCGACTCGGTGCGAACGATGTTCTGCGCCGGGAAGCCGAAACGCTGCAGATACTCTGCCGCATAGTCAACGCCCATTGCGCGCATGGCACGTACCATCACCACGTTTTTCGACTGTCCCAGACCCTGACGAAGACGAATAGGGCCGGCATATTCCGCAGGCGAGTTTTTCGGCTGCCAGTCGGAACCGGCACCAGCGTCCCAGCGGGAGATAGGCACGTCGTTAAGGATGCTGGCAAGGGTTAAGCCCTTATCCATCGCCGCGGTGTAGAGGAACGGCTTGATGTTGGAGCCAACCTGACGCAGTGCCTGAGTCGCGCGGTTGAACTTGCTCTGGTTGAAATCGAACCCGCCAACCAGCGCCATGACCGCACCATTCTGTGGGTTGATCGAGACCAGGGCCGAGTTGACGTCAGGGACCTGCGCCAGCCACCAGGCATCGCCCACCTTACGCACCCAGATTTGCTGTCCGGTCTGTACCACATCGGTGACTTTACGCGGGGTTGGCCCTTGCAGAGTGTCCGAACGGTAAGGTCGTGCCCAACGCATCCCGTCCATACGCAGGGAGACGGAAGTGCCATCCGCCAGGGTCGCAACGGCTTCCTGAGGATTGGCCTGCGTCACGACAGCAGGGAGGAGCGGGCCATAGGTTGGCAGCGCCCTCAGCGTGCTGGTGATTTTTTTGCTGTCCCACGCGCTTTCACCCACTTTCCAGAGCACGTTTGACGGGCCGCGATAGCCGTGACGCATGTCGTAGTCCATCACGTTGTTGCGCACCGCCTCCTGAGCCGCCTGCTGCACTTTGCGAGTGACGGTGGTGTACACGCGATAGCCATCTTCATAGGCCTTGTCGCCATAACGGCTCACCATCTCCTGGCGCACCATTTCGGTCAGGTAAGGCGCAGAGAAGGCGATCTCAGGGGCGTGGTAGTTGGCGTCAATGACATCGTTGCGCGCCTGGTCGTACTCGCTCTGGCTGATATAGCCTTCGCTCAGCATACGTGACAGGACGACGTTACGACGCGAGGTGGCGCGATCGAGCGAATAGAGCGGGTTAAACGTAGAAGGCGCTTTAGGCAGACCGGCGATGGTGGCCATTTCGCTTAAGGTGAGTTGATCCACCGGTTTACCGAAATACACCTGTGCCGCAGCCCCCACGCCATAAGCACGGTAGCCCAGGTAGATTTTATTGAGGTACAGCTCAAGGATTTCGTCCTTGCTCAGCAACTGCTCAATACGGATCGCCAGGAACACCTCTTTGATCTTACGTATCAGCGTTTTTTCAGGGCTGAGGAAGAAGTTACGCGCCAGCTGCTGCGTAATGGTACTTGCCCCCTGGGAGGCATGACCAGAGAACAACGCAATGCTCGCGGCGCGGAAAATCCCCACCGGATCGACACCGTGGTGCTCGTAAAAACGGCTGTCCTCGGTGGCGATAAAGGCTTTCACCATCACGGGCGGAATTTGGTTTAAGGTCAGCGGGATACGACGCTTCTCGCCATACTGCGCCATCAATTCGCCATCGGCGCTATAGACTTGCATCGGGATCTGGAGCCGCACATCGCGAAGCGTGGCGACATCAGGTAGCTGTGGCTCAATATATTTGTACAAACCGTAAATCGAGCCTGCTCCCAGCAGAATGCAACAGACTGCAAGGATGAATAAATACTTTACGAACTTCACCGGAGATTTCCCATTTGGTTTCACTTGGGCAGTTTCTAAACAATCGCGCGGTAGTATAAAGGCAAGCCTGATTCATTGATATAGCCGTCACGGCGACGGGCGATAAGGAGATCGTGAAGTATGGCTTTCAAAACATGGCAAACGGGCGTTCATATTCAACAGGATAGGGTGCTGATTGCGGCGCTGGCCCGGGAGAGAGGCGGCTGGTGTTTACGCCGCTGGTGGGCATTCACTCTTGCTGAAGGCACGATTCGTGACGGCAAAATTTGCCAGCCGGAACAGCTGGTTGATGCGTTGCGCGACTGGCGAAAGACGCTGCCGCATTATCACCGGGTCTATCTCTCATTCCCAGCCGCGCGCACTCTGCAAAGGTCGCTTCCCCGCCCGGCGGTTGCGCTGCGCGACAGCGAACAGCTCTCATGGCTGGGCGCGTCGCTCTCGCGCGAACTGGAGATGTCCGCAGATACCCTCTGTTTCGATTACACCCAGGATACGTTCAGCAATACGTATCACGTCACTGCCGCACAAAACAAGGAGGTTGAAACGCTGCTGGCGCTGGCGAAAACACTGCATTTGCGGCTGGCGACCATCACCCCGGATGCCAGCGCGCTGGGGAACCTGCTCCCTGCGGTAGCACCGACGCCGTGCGTCGCCTGGCGGGATCAGCATCAATGGCTGTGGGCCATGCGCCACCAGTGGGGACGTCGATACACCACGGAAGCAGAAAACGTCACTGAGCTGGCGGCGCTGCTGGCCCTCAACCCGAACGACATCGCGCTGTTTGATACCCAACGGACGCCATGGGAAACCCTGCAACGCTGCCATGCTCCTCTCCCCGAATGCGGAGCTGACTTTACCGTCGCGCTGGCACTGGCTATGAGTGAGGAGCCTGAATGAACGTCACCAATTTCCTGCCCTGGCGTCAGCAGCGTCGCGCGCGATGCCTGCGTTTCTGGGGCGGCATGTTTATCAGCACGTCGCTGCTGATCCTCATGATCGTTTTCAGTCTGCGAATGAACCATCAGGTAACGCTGCGCGCGCTGCAAAGTCAGCTTGTGGGAACCCAGTCCGTGCAGCGTGGCCTTATGTCTCGCCAGAAACTGACCACCGTGACGCAGAAGCCTGCGGGCACGCTGCAACGACACGCATGGCAACCGGTGCTGGAATCACTTTCCCGCGCCATGCCCCCACAGGTCTGGCTGACAGAGCTGCGTTATCAGCCTCCCGCGCTGATGATGATCGGGTATGCCTCCACCCTTCCGGCTCTCTCTGCGCTGCGCAACGGGGTGAGACAACTCGCCGGCTTTACGCCCGGGCCTGAAGGGGAGCTTCGGCAGGATAGCCAGGGGCGCTGGATGTTCACTCTGCACCTGAAAAGCGAGGGGTAGCGCGTGGAGACTCTGTTAGAACGCTGGTGTGATAGCCGCCCCTGGTGTCGGCTGATCTGCATGTGTCTGGGGATTTTCCTTGTGGGACTGGCAGCATGGAGCACGGTGCTTCGGCCAGTTGAGAGGGAGTGTACAGAGCGACAGCAGCAGCTGGTCCAGGAGGTGCGGACTAACGCGTCGCTGTGGCCTTCCGCCAGTAAGACAGCGCTTCGTCCAGAAACCCAGACGGCACGGGAGATGATGCCATTTTCGCCGCTCGATTTTCAGGGTGAAGGAACAACGCTCCTGCACTGGAAGCCGTTGCAGAACGGCGGCGAACTGGCGCTGGAATCGGCGTGGCAGGCGATCCCCGCACTCTTTTCCCGGCTGGCACAGCGGGATGTGCAGGTCGCTGCTTTTACGATTTCGCCCCAAAGTACGGTGTTACGCCTGCGGCTGGAGCTGGAACATGCGAAATAGCGCGAAGTGCCTGCTGGTTTGTTCCGTGCTGTTATTGACCGGCATCCGCGATCCGTTTCGTCCGCCGGATGACCCTTGCGCTACGGGCGAGCTGGCGCAGTGGCACTACCGCGGAATGGTAGCAGGACAGCAGCGACTGGCTATTTTACAGGACGGGCAACAGCGCTGGCATCGTATGAAAATGCACGATCGTTTTCCGGCGGGCTGGCAGATAACCGCCATCAATGAAACGGAACTGGTCATTGCCGTGGGGGAGACATGTGAACCCGGGCAATGGACGTGGCAACGAGAAGGAAAGGATACAAATGACGTTAAGGATAGTGCTGTTGCTGCTGGCGTTCAGCCACCCGCTGTGGGCCGCCGCGCCAAAGCCGGTCACGCTGGTGGTGGATGATGTTCCTGTGGCCCAGGTGCTCCAGGCACTGGTTACGCAGGAGAACCGTAATCTGGTGATATCGCCCGATGTCAGCGGCACGCTCTCGCTTAATCTGACGGGCGTCCCCTGGTGGCAAGCATTGCAGACGGTCGTTGCCAGCGCCGGGCTCGTTTTGCACGAGGAGCGCAGCATTTTTTATGTTCATACCCCGGCATGGCTGCGCGATCGGCGGGAACGTTTAGAGCAGGAGCGGGCGCGTCGACAGCTTGATGCACCGCTGGTCTCGCAAAGCCTCCCTTTTTCATATGCGGATGCCGGGGAACTGCAAAAAGCCGCGGAAAAGCTTCTGAGTCCAAAGGGGAGTGTATCGGTCGACAAACGTACCAACCGCCTGCTGGTCAGAGATAACGCGGCCGCGCTGGAAGCGCTGCAACAGTGGGCGTTGCAGATGGATATTCCCGTCGAGCAGGTTGAGCTGGCGGCGCACATTGTCACCATTAATGAAAAAAGCCTCCGTGAGCTGGGCGTGAAATGGAATCTCGCTGACGCTACCGAGGCGGGCAGGGTTGGACAGATTACGACCCTTGGCAGCGATCTGTCCGTGGCCAGCGCAACCAGCCATGTGGGGTTTAACATCGGGCGGATTAACGGCAGGCTGCTGGATCTGGAGTTATCTGCGCTGGAACAAAAACAGCAGGTCGATATCATCGCCAGCCCCCGGCTGCTGGCCTCGCATATGCAACCGGCAAGCATCAAGCAGGGCAGTGAGATCCCGTATCAGGTCTCAAGCGGCGAAAGCGGCGCGACCTCGGTGGAGTTTAAAGAGGCAGTACTCGGAATGGAGGTCACGCCGGTGGTATTGCCCGGTGGACGCGTGCGACTGAAATTACACATCAGTGAAAACATGCCGGGACAGGTGTTGCAGCAGGCTGACGGTGAAACGCTGGCCATCGACAAGCAGGAGATAGAAACCCAGGTGGAGGTTAAAAGCGGAGAAACGCTGGCGCTGGGCGGGATTTTCTCGCAAAAGAATAAAACCGGCAGTGACGGCGTACCCGGGCTTAGCCGCATCCCCTGGCTGGGACAACTTTTTCGCCATGATGGAAAAGACAATGAACGGCGTGAGTTAGTGGTGTTTATTACACCACGTCTGGTGGCTATTCACTGACGGGTAACGATCCCCGCAATGATTTTGCATTCAGTTTGTTGCAGATGTTTGACGTGGGGCATGAATTAGCATACAAGGAGTACCGATTTGAGTTGGACTTACGTCTTATTACCTTATGCGACCGGCGTGGTGATTTAATCAGTTGCCAAACAAGCCGGAGTATTGAGATAATTTTTAGTCTGACTCTCGCTCTATTGCATATGAGGTTTCAGTTCATGTCCTGCTACGCCGGGTGTCTGCGAAGCGGGGATTACCATTAACGAATAGTCTTAGTAGTACCGATAAAATGGCAGAGAAACGCAATATCTTTCTGGTTGGGCCTATGGGTGCCGGCAAAAGCACTATTGGGCGTCAGTTAGCTCAACAACTCAATATGGAATTTTACGATTCTGATCAAGAGATTGAGAAACGAACCGGAGCTGATGTGGGCTGGGTTTTCGATGTAGAAGGCGAAGAAGGTTTCCGTGACCGAGAAGAAAAAGTGATCAACGAACTCACGGAAAAACAGGGCATCGTACTGGCAACAGGCGGCGGCTCTGTGAAATCTCGCGAAACCCGCAACCGTCTCTCCGCCCGTGGCGTAGTGGTCTATCTTGAGACGACCATTGAGAAACAGCTGGCACGTACGCAGCGCGATAAAAAGCGCCCGTTGCTGCAGGTTGAAACGCCACCTCGCGAAGTTCTGGAAGCGTTGGCCGATGAACGCAATCCGCTGTACGAAGAGATTGCCGATGTGACCATTCGCACTGACGATCAGAGCGCTAAAGTGGTTGCAAACCAGATTATTCATATGCTGGAAAGCAACTGATTCTGGCTTTATATACACTCGCCTGCGGGTAAAGCATTAAAGGTGGATGTCGCGTCATGGAGAGGATTACAGTTACTCTCGGGGAACGTAGTTACCCTATCACCATCGCGGCTGGTTTGTTTAACGACCCAGCTTCCTTTTTACCACTAAAAGCGGGTGATCAGGCGATGCTGGTCACCAATGAGACGCTGGCTCCGCTTTATCTCGACCGCGTACGCCACCTGCTTGAGCAGGCAGGCGTTAAAGTCGACAGTGTGATTCTGCCCGATGGCGAGCAGTATAAAAGCCTGACGGTACTGGATACCGTCTTTACCGCATTGCTGCAAAAACCGCATGGTCGCGATACAACACTGCTTGCCCTGGGCGGCGGTGTTGTGGGCGATCTGACCGGCTTCGCGGCCGCAAGTTATCAACGTGGCGTTCGTTTTATTCAAATCCCGACCACGTTGCTGTCACAGGTCGACTCCTCTGTCGGCGGCAAAACCGCAGTCAACCATCCGCTCGGCAAAAACATGATTGGCGCGTTCTACCAACCCGCATCGGTCGTGGTGGATCTCGACTGTCTGAAAACCCTGCCGACGCGCGAGCTGGCTTCGGGTCTGGCTGAAGTGATCAAATACGGCATTATTCTGGATGGCGAGTTCTTTAACTGGCTGGAAGAGAATATGGATGCGTTGTTGCGCCTGGATGAAGCAAAACTGGCATACTGCATTCGTCGTTGTTGTGAACTGAAAGCAGAAGTTGTCGCCGCAGACGAGCGTGAAACCGGCTTACGTGCTTTACTGAATCTTGGGCATACGTTTGGTCACGCCATTGAAGCCGAAATGGGTTACGGCAACTGGTTGCACGGTGAAGCCGTCGCAGCCGGAATGGTCATGGCAGCCCGCACCTCTGAACGTCTGGGTCAGTTTAAACCGGAAGAGACGGCACGTATCATTGCGCTGCTTGAACGTGCAGGTTTGTCGGTAACCGGGCCGCAGGAGATGTCGGCGCAAGCGTATTTACCCCACATGATGCGCGATAAAAAAGTATTGGCAGGTGAGATGCGTCTTGTACTCCCGCTTGCAATAGGGAAGAGTGAAGTGCGCGGCGGAGTGTCGCACGATGTCGTTCTTGGCGCTATCGCTGATTGTCAGCAGGCGTAACAACTAGAAAGGTCAGGCCACTTTTACCGGTGGTCGTTTAGCTTCAGGCGAAATGCAAAGACGTAGGCATAAGCCTTTGAGTGGGGTGTTAAATGGATGAATTCAAACCAGAAGACGAGCTGAAACCCGATCCCAGCGATCGTCGTACTGGTCGTTCTCGTCAATCTTCAGAACGTGATAACGAGCCGCAGATCAACTTTGACGATGTTGAACTGGATGCAGACGATCGTCGCCCTTCGCGTAGCCGCAACGCGCGTGATGAGCGAGAAGAAGAGGATTATGAGTCCGAAGAAGATTCAATGGACGAACAGCCTGTAGAGCGTCGCCCGCGTAAACGTAAAAAAGCCGCTGCGCAGAAACCGGCTTCCCGCCAGTATATTATGATGGGCCTTGGCGTTTTGGTGCTTGTGCTGCTGATTGTTGGCATTGGCTCCGCGCTGAAAGCACCGTCAACGAACTCAACCGAGCAGACGGCTTCTACTGAGAAGAGCATTAATCTTTCCGGTAACGATGCGACGGATCAGGCGAACGGTGCGCAGCCAGCGCCGGGCACCACTTCCGCTGAGCAGACTGCCAGCAACACCACGACGCCGCAGGATGTTTCCCTGCCGCCTGTGTCATCAACCCCAGCTCAGGGCCAGGCTCCCGTTACGCCTGAAGGCCAGCAGCGTGTAGAAGTTCAGGGAGACCTGAACAATGCACTGACGCAGCCACAGAACCAGCAGCAGGTTGATAACGTTGTGGTGAACTCTACGCTGCCAACTGAACCTGCAACCGTTGCGCCGATTCGCGGTGGTAACGCTCAGCCGCAAACTGCGGCGACGGAAACCAAGCCGCGTCAGACGCAAACGGCGACACGTCCTGAACGTAAGCAGGCGGTGATTGAGCCTAAGCGTGAAACCAAACCTCAGGCCGTAGTCAAAGCGCCTGAAGTGAAAGCCGCACCGACACAGCCGAAACACACGGCTACAGCTGCCGTGAACGAGCCGGCCAAAGCGCCAGTCACGCAGACTGCACCGAAAGCGACGGCGACCACAACGGCACCGGCGGCCACCACTGCGCCTGCCGCGACGGCTTCCAGCACGACAGCAGGCAAAACCGCAGGGAACGTCAGCTCGCTGAAATCTGCGCCATCCAGCAACTACACGCTGCAGTTGAGCAGTTCGTCTAACTATGACAACCTCAACGGTTGGGCGAAGAAATCAAATCTGAAAAACTACGTGGTTTATCAGACGACCCGAAACGGTCAACCGTGGTATGTGTTGGTTAGCGGGGTTTATGCATCCAAAGATGAAGCGAAACGTGCCGTGGCGTCGCTGCCTGCAGATGTTCAGGCTAAAAACCCATGGGCGAAGCCGATTCATCAGGTTCAGGCCGATCTGAAGTAATGTTTAAAGCGCAGGATGCTGTCGGAGCTTTCTCCACAGCCGGAGAAGGTGTAATCAGTTAGTCAGCATGAAAAAAAATCGCGCTTTTCTGAAATGGGCAGGGGGGAAATACCCCCTGCTCGATGATATTAAAAAGCACCTGCCAAAAGGCGAGTGTCTTATCGAGCCCTTCGTGGGTGCAGGATCGGTGTTCCTGAACACCGATTTTTCTCGTTATATCCTCGCGGATATCAACAGCGACCTTATCAGCCTCTATAACATCGTCAAACTGCGTACCGATGAGTATGTGGAAGAGGCGCGTAAGCTGTTTACGCCTGAGAACAACAACCCTGACGTCTACTATCGGTTCCGCACGGAGTTTAATCAGAGCCAGGATCCGTTCCGCCGCGCTCTGTTGTTCCTCTATCTCAACCGTCATGGTTACAACGGCCTGTGCCGGTATAATCTGCGTGGTGAATTCAACGTGCCGTTTGGTCGTTATAAGCGCCCGTACTTCCCGCAGGACGAGTTATATCACTTTGCTGCAAAAGCGCAGAATGCAGAGTTCCACTGTCTCTCCTATGAGGAGTGTATGGAACTGGCAGGCGTAAATTCGGTGGTTTACTGTGACCCTCCGTACGCCCCGCTGTCTGCGACGGCGAATTTCACCGCCTACCATACCAACAGCTTCAGCCCGGCCGAACAGGCGCGTCTGGCGGAGATGGCGGAAAAGCTGGTCAGCAAAAGAATTCCGGTGTTAATTTCGAATCACGATACGCCTGATACGCGCGAATGGTATAAAGCCGCGAAGCATTTTCAGGTTAAAGTGCGGCGTAGCATTAGCAGCAACGGCGGCACACGTAAAAAGGTGGACGAACTCCTGGCTCTTTATCGCCCCTGAGCCGTTTTGCCCGCCGGTAAACACATTTCAAGGAGATGCGGATGAAACAGTTTTTGATTGCTCCCTCAATTCTGTCGGCCGATTTTGCCCGCCTGGGTGAAGACACGGCTAAAGCTCTCGCGGCTGGCGCAGATGTCGTCCATTTCGACGTTATGGATAACCACTATGTCCCCAACCTGACGATTGGCCCAATGGTGCTCAAGGCGCTGCGTAACTACGGCATCACCGCGCCGATCGACGTTCACCTGATGGTGAAGCCGGTCGACCGAATCGTGCCAGACTTCGCCGCGGCGGGGGCCAGCATCATCACTTTCCATCCGGAAGCCTCTGAACATGTGGACCGCACCCTGCAGCTGATCAAAGAGAATGGCTGTAAGGCGGGTCTGGTGTTTAACCCGGCCACGCCGTTGAGCTATCTCGATCATGTCATGGATAAACTGGACGTCATTTTGCTGATGTCTGTTAACCCGGGCTTTGGCGGTCAGTCGTTCATCCCTCATACGCTGGACAAGCTGCGCGAAGTGCGCCGTCGTATTGATGAGTCAGGCTACGATATTCGCCTGGAAGTGGACGGCGGTGTGAAAGTGAATAACATTGGTGAAATTGCGGCAGCGGGCGCGGATATGTTCGTTGCCGGGTCGGCCATTTTCGACCAACCGGATTACAAAAAAGTCATTGATGAAATGCGCCGCGAGCTGGCGAAGGTAAGTCATGGATAAATTGCAGGCAATTCGGGGTGTAGCGTTCGACCTCGACGGCACGCTGGTTGACAGCGCGCCGGGCTTAACGAGCGCCGTGGATCAGGCGCTGTATGCCCTTGAACTGCCCGTTGCGGGCGAAGAACGTGTTGTGACGTGGATTGGCAACGGTGCCGATGTGCTGATGGAGCGCGCGTTAACGTGGGCTCGCCAGGAGCGCGCGTCGCAGCGTTCCGCGCAGGGCAAACCGAGCGTCGATCACGCGGATATCCCTCAGGATGAGCAGCTGCGTATTCTGCGCAAACTGTTCAATCGTTTCTATGAAGAGACCGTTGAAGAGGGGAGTTTTCTCTTCCCGGACGTCCAGGAAACCCTGAGCGTGCTGCATGCCAAAGGCATCCCGCTTGGGCTAGTGACCAATAAACCCACGCCGTTTGTTGCCCCTCTTCTCGACGCGCTGGATATCGCGAAATATTTCTCCGTGATTGTGGGCGGCGATGATGTGCAAAACAAAAAGCCGCATCCGGAACCGCTGTTGCTGGTGGCAGGAAAATTATCCTTAACACCTGCGGAGCTGCTCTTTGTCGGGGATTCCCGCAATGATATTCTGGCTGCCCGCGCGGCAGGATGTCCTTCCGTCGGATTGACCTATGGCTACAACTACGGTGAGGCCATTACGCTGAGTGAGCCGGATGTTGTGTTCGACCACTTCAAAGATTTGTTGCCCGCACTCGGGCTTTCGCACAGTGAACATCAGGAATTGAATAATGACTAAGCCCATCGTATTTAGTGGCGCACAGCCGTCAGGTGAATTGACCATTGGTAACTACATGGGTGCGTTGCGTCAGTGGGTCAGCATGCAGGATGACTACCATTGCATTTACTGCATCGTGGACCTTCATGCCATCACTGCGCGTCAGGATCCTGAGAAGCTGCGCAAAGCCACCCTGGACACCCTGGCCCTCTATCTGGCCTGCGGCATCGATCCTGAGAAGAGCACCATTTTCGTTCAGTCACATGTACCAGAGCACGCACAGCTGGGCTGGGCGCTGAACTGCTACACCTACTTCGGTGAACTGAGCCGCATGACCCAGTTCAAGGATAAATCCGCACGCTATTCTGAAAACATCAACGCCGGTCTGTTTGACTATCCGGTGCTGATGGCGGCTGACATTCTGCTGTACCAGACCAACCAGGTTCCTGTCGGTGAAGACCAGAAACAGCACCTGGAGCTGAGCCGCGATATCGCCCAGCGCTTCAACGCGCTTTATGGCGAGGTGTTTAAAGTACCAGAGCCGTTTATTCCGAAATCGGGCGCACGCGTCATGTCGCTGCTGGAACCGGCCAAGAAGATGTCCAAGTCAGACGATAACCGCAACAACGTTATCGGCCTGCTGGAAGATCCGAAATCCGTGGTTAAAAAGCTTAAGCGTGCGGTGACCGACTCCGACGAGCCGCCAGTGGTGCGCTACGACGTGCAGAATAAAGCGGGCGTTTCCAACCTGCTGGATATTCTCTCCGGTGTGACCGGCCAGAGCATTCCAGAGCTGGAACAGCACTTCGAAGGCAAGATGTACGGCCACCTGAAAGGTGAAGTGGCAGACGCCGTTTCCGGCATGTTGACCGAGTTGCAGGAGCGTTATCACCGCTACCGTAACGACGAAGCTTTCCTGCAGAAGGTGATGAAAGACGGTGCGGAAAAAGCCAGCGCGCGCGCGTCAGAAACCCTCAAAGCGGTGTATGAAGCGATTGGGTTTGTTAGTAAACCATAGGTAAAAGCAAAACGGTAACCACGTTACCGTTTTTAGGGTTTGTTCCCTCTCCCCGTGGGAGAGGGTCAGGGTGAGGGCATCAGGCCGCACTTCCCAAAACTAAAAAACCGGGAAATCCCGGTTTTTTTACGCCTGAAAACGGCTTACTGCTGTGCCGCCTGTCCGCAACCACCGATGATCTTTGAAATTGAGATCGCCGGGTGCAGCAGATAATCGTAGCTGCAGTTATTTTTGGTGTTTTGAACGTGACCGGTACAGGCCGTCAGGGTCGATAACAGGCCAACCAGAACGGCGGCTTTTGCCAGCTTGAACATACGCATTCCTTGTCTAAAAAATTGGATGTAATACGAGGGAATAAATGGAAAAGTTCCACTATGCGGGCGGTATGTTAGCGGTAGCCGTTAGAGGGGAGTAGTCCGCTTAAGGACTACTCGAAGAGGGAAAAATATGTGTCAGTGATTCGAGAACCAGTTCAGCTTATCGCGTAATTCAACCACGCGACCCACCACAATCAACGCCGGACTTTCAACCTGCTGCGCCAGCTCGCCGAGTTGAGTCAGCACACCATCGACAACACGCTGCGTAATGGCGGTACCGTTTTCAACCAGCGCAACGGGCATATCTGCCTCCATGCCGTGCTCCAGCAGTTTCGCCTGAATGGTGGCGGCCTGATTCAGCCCCATGTAGAAGACCAGCGTCTGCTTTTCAGCGGCCAGGTTATGCCAGTCCAGTTCGCTGCCGGTTTTGAGGTGGCCCGTCACAAGACGCACGCTCTGCGCGTAATCGCGGTGGGTCAGCGGGATGCCGGAGTAGGCTGAGCAGCCGGACGCCGCCGTAATCCCTGGCACCACGGAGAACGGAATACCTGCGTTGCACAGGGTTTCCAGCTCTTCGCCGCCGCGACCAAAGATAAACGGATCGCCGCCTTTCAGACGCACCACGCGCTTACCTTTCTGCGCCTCGCGCAGCAGGATCTGGTTAATCTCTTCCTGCGGTACGCAGTGGTAGCCCGCGCGCTTGCCGACGAAGACGCGATCGGCGTCGCGACGCACCAGGTTCATGATGTCATCGGAGACCAGGCGGTCGTAGACCACGATATCCGCCTGCTGGATCTGTTGCAGGCCTTTCAGCGTCAGTAAGCCTGCATCGCCAGGACCCGCGCCGACCAGCACCACTTCTCCACGGTGATCCAGCGGTTCGTTCAGTAACTGTTCGGTCGTCTCTTCCACCGCTTTTGTGTCCTGGTTCGCCAGCGACTGCGCCAGCCTGTCGTTCACAAAGAACTTTTCCCAGAAGCGACGACGCTCCCCTACGGTCGCGAAGGTTTGCTTCACGCGGGAACGAAGTTGTCCGGCATAGTGGGCAATCTGACCAAGATGCTGCGGCAGCACGGCTTCCAGTTTTTCCCGCAGCAGGCGGGCGAGAACAGGAGAGCGTCCACCGGATGACACCGCAATCATCAGCGGTGAGCGGTCGATAATCGACGGCATGATAAAGCTGGCTTCTTTCGGCGCATCTACCACGTTGCAGAAGATACGCCGCGCTTCGCAGGCATCGCTGACGCGCTGATTCACGGCATCGTCATCCGTTGCGGCAATGGTCAGCCAGCAGGTATCCAGCAGGGATTCATCAAACTCTCCTTGTACCCGCGTGAGCATCCCTTCCTGGGCCCAGACGTCAAACTGCGGGGTAAAGGTGAGAGCATTCACGGTCAGTCGGGCCCCCGCTTCCAGCAGCAGGCGCGCCTTGCGCTCAGCCACATCGCCTCCGCCCACAAGCAGGCAGTCGCGATGGCGTAATTGACAAAAAATCGGCAGGTGGTCCACGACGATACCTCACAGCATTCAAGGAGGGGGGTAAGCATTGACGTCAGGATAACAGCAGGAATCGCCGAAAATATACGGTTTTTCCTGCCGTTACCCATAAGGGGTCATAAGCCTTTCCTATTGAAAAGGCGGGGGGTTACGCTTTGAGCTGCACCTTGCCGTCCTTCACGCGGACGTCATAGTGCTTCACGGAGACGCTTTCATCTTCCATGCAGCGTCCGTCGGTTAAACGGAAACGCTGCTTTTTCAGCGGGCTGGCGACCCACAGTTCACCCTGGTGCTCGGCAATCAGGCCACGGGAGAGCACGCTGGCCTCGAAGAACGGGTCGATATTGCTGATGGCAAAAACCTGTTCATCGTGACGGGGACGGAAAATCGCGACCTGCTCGTTACCCAGCAGCGCACACACGCCGGTGGCGGGCAGAATGTCGTTAATCTCGCAAATGTTTACCCACTGGCTCATGCGTTTTCCTCCACCAGCGTGACTGGAATGCGTTCATACGGTGTTGCCGGGCGATGCTGCTCGCGCTCTGGCACCACCTGCACGTTCGGGTCGCGCTGGGTGCTGTTGATAAAGTGTTTGAAGCGTGTCTGCGCCGCAGGGGTATTCACGGTTTCGGTCCACTCGCAGATCACTGCCTCGCGCAGGCGAGCCATCTCTGCTTCCAGATGCTCGTTCAGGCCCAGCTTGTCGTCGATGATCACCGCTTTCAGATAATCAATGCCGCCTTCCAGGTTATCCAGCCAGGACGCTGTACGGGTCAGCTTATCGGCGGTACGGATGTAGAACATCATGAAGCGGTCGAGGTACTTAATCAGCGTGTCGTGGTCAAGATCCGCTGCCAGCAGGTCTGCATGGCGTGGTTTCATCCCGCCGTTACCGCAGACGTACAGGTTCCAGCCTTTTTCGGTGGCAATAATACCCACGTCTTTACCCTGCGCTTCGGCACATTCACGGGTACAGCCGGAGACGCCGAACTTCATTTTATGCGGGGTACGGATGCCTTTGTAGCGGTTTTCCAGCTCCACGCCGAAGCCGACGCTGTCGCCCACGCCGTAGCGGCACCAGGTGCTGCCCACGCAGGTTTTCGCCATACGCAGCGCTTTGGCATACGCGTGGCCGGTTTCAAAGCCTGCTTCAATCAGCTGGCGCCAGATTTCTGGCAGGTCGTCTTTCTGCGCCCCAAACAGCCCGATACGTTGTGAACCGGTAATTTTGGTGTACAGGTTAAATTCGCGGGCGATCCGGCCCACCGCGACCAGCCCTTCCGGCGTGATTTCGCCACCGGCGGAACGTGGAATGACGGAGTAGGTGCCGTCTTTCTGAATGTTCGCCAGGAAGTTGTCATTGGTATCCTGCAGCGGCGTGTGCTCGGGTTTGAGCACGTATTCATTCCAGCAGGAGGCCAGCAGAGAGCCGACGGTCGGTTTACACACTTCACAGCCGTAACCCTGGCCGTGTTTCGCCAGCAGTTCGTCGAAGGACTTAATGCCTTCCACACGGATCAGGTGATAAAGCTCCTGGCGAGAGTAAGCAAAGTGCTCGCACAGGTTGTTGTTCACTTCGATGCCCTGTTTCGCCAGCTCGGCGTTCAGCACCTGAGTTACCAGTGGAATACATCCGCCACAGCCGGTACCGGCTTTGGTTTCGGCTTTCAGCGCGGCAACGGTATGGCAGCCCTTGTTGATGGCAGAGATCAGCATGCCTTTGGTGACGTCGAAGCAGGAGCAAATCTGCGCGCTGTCCGGCAGTTTATCCACGCCGATGGACGGTTTACCGCTGGAGGCGTGCGCCGGGAGGATCAGCGCGTCCGGGTTTTCCGGCAGCTCGATGGCGTTGAGCACCAGCTGGAGCAGGTTACCGAAGTCGCTGGTATCGCCTACCAGTACTGCGCCGAGCAGGGTTTTATTGTCCTTACTGACGATAAGACGTTTGTAGACTTCTTTGCTTTCGTCGAGATAGACGTAGCTGCGAGCGCCAGGCGTGCGACCGTGCGCATCGCCGATACCGCCCACGTCCACGCCCAGCAGCTTCAGCTTGGCGCTCATATCCGCGCCCGTGAAGGCGTTTTCGCTGCCGAGAATATGATCCACGGCGACCTGCGCCATTTTGTAGCCTGGCGCCACGAGACCGTATACGCGGTTATTCCAGCTGGCGCATTCGCCAATCGCGTAGATATCCGGGTCGGAGGTCTGGCAGGTATCGTTAATCATGATCCCGCCGCGCTGCGCGACGGCCAGACCGCACTGGGTTGCCAGCTTGTCGCGTGGACGAATACCGGTGGAGAAGACGATAAAGTCTACTTCCAGCTCGCTGCCGTCAGCAAAGCGCATGGTTTTACGTGCTTCGGTGCCTTCCTGCACGATCTCTTTGGTGTTCTTGCTGGTGTGAACTTTCACGCCCATGCTTTCGATTTTACGGCGAAGCTGGTCGCCACCCATGTGGTCGAGCTGTTCGGCCATCAGCATCGGGGCAAATTCGATGACGTGGGTTTCTACGCCGAGGTTTTTCAGCGCGCCCGCGGCTTCTAAGCCAAGCAGACCGCCGCCGACAACGGCGCCGCGCTTGCTGCGGCGTGCGCAGGATTCAATGGCGTTGAGGTCTTCAATCGTACGGTAAACGAAGCAATCCTGAGTTTCAGAACCTTTAATAGGCGGGATCCACGGATACGAGCCTGTCGCCATGATCAGCTTGTCGTAAAAAACCGTACGCCCGGCGCTGGAGTGGATCACTTTTTCCTGACGGTTGATGGTGATGGCGCGTTCGCCCACCAGCACTTTTACGCCATGCTTCTCATAGAAACCTTCACGCACTAAAGAGAGCTCTTCGGCGGTATGATGGGAGAAGTAGGAAGACAAGTGCACACGGTCGTACGCCTTGCGGGGTTCTTCACAGAACACGGTAATATCGAACTGGTCGGCACCGGCTTTATCGAGAAGATCCTCAATAAAGCGATGGCCGACCATGCCGTTACCGATGATAGCGAGTCTGACTTTGCTCATTTTTGCCTCGATTTCTTTTCTATTACTGCCTACCTTAACGATTCAGCAGGGGCGCTTATTGATGTAAATCAAATACGTCTTCGCCTACTCCTTAGGTGGTATGCGGCTGATTTATCAGGATTTTTATAAGTTATGGAAATCGCAGGCTTTTCGGGGGCGTCGATTTTGTGTACAAAGCAATGGCGTATTTTTGAACAAAAATATGCTTAAACAACGTTGCGTTGATCAGGGGATAAGAAATGTCTACAACACCGCTTTGGCTTGTTCAGAATGTTCGCTTACCGGGCCGGGAAGGACTATGGCAACTCGCCATTGAGAACGGGCGATTTGGTGACATCACCCCAATGGACGACACCCGCGCTGAAAGTTATGAAGTGTTGAACGCGCGCGGCGGGCTGGCGATCCCACCGTTTATCGAGCCGCATATCCATCTTGATACCACCCAGACGGCAGGCGAGCCGAACTGGAATCAGTCGGGCACGCTCTTTGAGGGCATTGAACGCTGGGCGGAGCGCAAAGCGTTACTCAGCCATGACGACGTCAAAGCGCGCGCCTGGAAAACGCTGAAGTGGCAAATCGCCAACGGCATTCAGTTTGTCCGTACCCATGTGGATGTCTCCGACCCGACGCTCACCGCCCTGAAGGCCATGCTGGAGGTGAAGCAGGAGGTGGCCCCATGGGTGACGCTGCAAATCGTCGCGTTCCCCCAGGAGGGTATTCTCTCTTACCCGAACGGCGCGGCGCTGCTGGAAGAGGCGTTAAAACTGGGTGCCGACGTGGTGGGGGCGATCCCGCACTTCGAATTCACCCGCGAGTATGGCGTCCAGTCGCTGCATATTGCTTTTGCACTGGCGAAGAAATATGACCGTCCGCTGGATATCCATTGCGATGAAATTGACGACGAACAGTCGCGGTTTGTCGAGACGGTGGCTACCCTGGCCTACGAGGCCGGCATCGGTCCGCGCGTGACCGCCAGCCATACTACCGCCATGCACTCCTACAACGGTGCGTACACCTCGCGCCTGTTCCGCCTGTTGAAGATGTCGGGGATTAACTTCGTCGCTAACCCGCTGGTCAATATCCACCTGCAGGGGCGTTTTGACGACTATCCTAAGCGCCGCGGCATCACGCGCGTGAAGGAACTCCAGGAAGCAGGCATTAACGTCTGCTTTGGTCATGACGATGTTTTTGACCCGTGGTACCCGCTGGGAACCGGCAATATGCTCCAGGTGCTGCACATGGGGTTACACGTCTGCCAGATGATGGGCTATCCGCAAATCGACAGCGGCCTGGATCTGATCACCCATAACAGCGCCCGTACCTTTGGCCTGAGCGATTACGGTATTGCCACGGGCAATCCGGCGAATCTGGTGATTTTGCCTGCGGAAAGCGGGTTTGAAGCGGTGCGCTGTCAGGTGCCGGTGCGCTGGTCGATTCGTCAGGGGCGGGTGATTGCCACGACGCAGCTGGCGCAGACGTGGATCCAGATGGATATCGGGGGGGAGGAGGTCAGCTTTGCCAGAAACAGCCCCTCTGCGTAGCGCAAAGGGGCGTGAAGGTTAGTGAGACGCTACCGCGTTGTGCTGGCGGTGGCGAGTCACGAAGCCCAGCACGAAGCACATGATGAACACCACGGCATACAGACCGTTAGCGGTGTGCAGCGCCGCCAGCGGGCCGCTGTGGGCAACGATCGGCCCCGTCACCACAAAGGTGAGCATGGTGCCGATGGTACCGCAGGTCAGCACGAAGTTAACCAGCTTCGGCGAAGCTACTTTAGTCTGCAGGGAGCCCAGCGTGATGATCGAGGTGTAAATCGCGCTGGAGAAGAAGCCCAGGGTCATAATGAACCACGGCATATTGTCCGGGGAACCGTTGATGAACAGATACATCAGCACGGTTGCCAGGCCCGCCAGCACCGTCAGGATGCGCTGCAGATCGAAGAAGCGCAGGATGAAGCTAAACGCCCACATGCCGAACATGTAAGACATCCAGAAATCGCTTACCAGTTTACCCGCGTCGTTCAGGCTCATGCCCAGGCCTTTCGCGTATTCCGGTACCCAGGAGATAAAGCCCAGCTGGCCCAGGATATAGCACAGGGCGGCGATGGAGAGGAACAGTACGCCGATGCCCCATTTCTCTTTCGCGACGGGTTCTGCGCTGGTTTGCGCTTTTTTGCCCAGAACCGGGAATTCACAGCCGAAGGTCAGAATAAAGATTGCTACGTAAACCAGACCGATACAGGCATAGACCCAGTACCACTCAATGCTGCGTGCCAGCAGAACGGCGGCCACCATCGGGAAAATCATCCCGGCCATGCTGAAGAAGGAGTCGGTGAACAGCAGGCGCGCGCCGCGCTGACGGCCTTCATACATATGGGTAATCAGGAACGTACCGATCGACATGGTGATCCCGCTGACCAGGCCGAGCACGAACATGGCGGCGGAGAACAATGCGATGCTGTGACTCAGCATCAGACCCGCCACGGCGGCGACCATCAGCACAAAACCAAAACGCAACTGCGTCTTCAGCGGCACGATTTCCATCAGCCAGGCATTCAGGAAGATAGAGATGAGGATACCGGCGTTGAGGAAGGTAAAGGTGTTACTCATACTGGAAACGGGCAGCTGGAAGTAGTCTGCGATATTCCCCATCACCATCCCGGTGACGATCACCAACGCGCCGGTCAGGGCGTAGGAGAAGAAGCTGATCCATGTGAGCTTGATGCGATTGCTGTTAGTCATGTCTGGCCTGTTCAAAAAAAGAAAAGCGCCCGGAGGGCGCTGAGAGCGGGCAGATTTTAGACATTAAAGTGATCCATTCATACCTTTTCAAAGAAATTTAAACTTCATTGCAGTTTTTTATGTGATCTATATCACATAAAAAGACGCCATAACCAATCGTTTGCGTGGTTACAACTGTTTCAATTTCGTAAAATTAGGTAAAAGGCTGGTCTCCGTTCATACTGCTCTTTAGAATCAAGCCATTCGCTTTTTTATACTGCGCTTTGTTAAGGAATTCTCATGCTCAAATCAACACTGGCGGCTGTCGCAGCTGTGTTTGCTCTTTCTGCCGTTTCCCCTGCTGCGCTGGCAGCCAAAGGGGACCCTCACGTTCTGCTGACCACCTCTGCCGGGAATATTGAGCTGGAACTGAATAGCCAGAAAGCTCCGGTTTCCGTGAAAAACTTCCTCGACTATGTGAACAGTGGTTTTTATAACAACACCACTTTCCACCGCGTGATCCCTGGCTTCATGATTCAGGGCGGCGGTTTCAACGAGCAGATGCAGCAGAAGCAGCCGAACCCGCCGATCAAAAACGAAGCGGACAATGGCTTGCTGAACAAGCGCGGCACGATTTCCATGGCGCGTACGGCGGATAAAGACAGCGCCACCAGCCAGTTTTTCCTCAACGTGGCGGATAACGCCTTCCTCGACCACGGCCAGCGCGACTTCGGTTACGCGGTCTTCGGTAAAATTGTGAAAGGGATGGACGTGGCGGATAAGATTTCTCAGGTTCCTACTCATGACGTCGGCCCGTACCAGAATGTGCCGTCCAAGCCGGTCGTGATCCTCTCCGCAAAAGTACTGCCGTAACCCTCTTTGACACGGGCGGCGCTCGCCCGTGTAATGCCCCCTCCCTGCGAAAGCGCGTTTTGCTGCTTATACTTGTGGCAAACGGACTATTCAGGGAGGCGTTAAGTGAAAAAACTCACCGACAAGCAAAAATCCCGTATTTGGGAGCAGCAGCGTAACGTCAATCTTCAGGCCAGTTGTCTCCTTGAAAAAGGTCATGGTCCTTCAGAACCCCATATCGAGACGCTGGAGCTCGGGCCTTCCGCGCCCGGTTTGCCCCATCTTTGCCTTATTCACCGCCATCTGTATCGCAAAGAGATGACGCGGGCGGGCGAGTACCGTACCGACGATATTTTTAAAGGTGACATTCCTTTCTGCCACTTCGAGTACATCGAGAAGATGGGCAATGAATTGATGGCGGACCTGGAAAGCGAAAAGTATCTGGTGGGTCTTCAGAAAGATACCTTTGTGGACAGAATCAGCCACTACTACTGCGAAATCAACATGCTGCATCCTTTTATGAGCGGAAACGGCATTGCGCAGCGGGTTTTCTTTGAGCAGCTGGCCATTCATGCCGGGTATATCCTGGACTGGCGGGGTATCGATCCCGAGCAGTGGGTGGCGGCGAACCGAAGCGGTGCCACGGGCGATTTGACTGCGCTGAACGCTGTCTTTGCCAAAGTAGTGAGCGAAGCGCGGGAATCTGAGTAGAATAGGGCGGCATTTTTTTCGGGAGCCGCCATGATTCTGCTGATTGATAACTACGATTCCTTCACCTGGAACCTTTACCAGTATTTTTGTGAGCTGGGAGCAGAGGTGGTTGTCCGCCGTAACGATGACGTGACTCTGGCCGATATTGCGACGCTGGCTCCGCAGAAAATTGTGATTTCACCCGGCCCCTGCACGCCGTCGGAATCGGGCGTGTCTCTGGATGTTATCTGGCACTATGCTGGCAAGCTGCCCATTCTGGGCGTCTGCCTGGGCCATCAGGCCATTGCCCAGGTATTCGGCGCCACCATCGTGCGTGCCGCGAAAGTGATGCACGGGAAAACGTCGCCGGTCACGCATACCAGTACCGGGGTATTCACGGGGCTCAATAATCCCTTAACCGTGACGCGCTACCATTCGCTGGTGATTGACCCGACGACGCTGCCAGACTGCTTTGAGGTGACCGCCTGGAGCGATACGCAGGAGATCATGGGGATCCGCCACCGCGAGTGGGATCTTGAGGGCGTGCAATTCCATCCGGAAAGTATCCTCAGTGAGCAAGGGCATGACCTGCTGGCTAATTTCCACCATCGCTGAATATCTGTTGCCTTGTTGTGATTTTTTATGCATATTTTGTGATTATATTTTCACAATCAATGTGACATAAAATGGATGGGCATGACATGGCAACTGAACAACCAGCAATTACCCGCGCAACATTCGATGAAGTGATTCTGCCGATTTATGCACCAGCTGAGTTTATCCCGGTTAAGGGGAAAGGCAGCCGCGTCTGGGATCAGCAGGGAAAAGAGTATGTGGATTTCGCGGGCGGTATTGCGGTCACGGCGCTGGGTCATTGCCATCCTGCGCTGGTGGAGGCGCTGAAAACCCAGGGCGAAACCCTGTGGCACACCAGTAACGTATTCACCAACGAGCCGGCGCTGCGTCTGGGCCGCAAAATCATTGATGCCACGTTTGCCGAGCGTGTGCTGTTTATGAACTCCGGCACCGAAGCCAACGAAACCGCCTTTAAGCTGGCGCGTTATTACGCGACGACGCGTCACAGCCCGTACAAAACCAAAATCATCGCCTTCCACAACGCCTTCCACGGGCGCTCGTTCTTTACCGTCTCCGTCGGCGGCCAGCCGAAGTATTCCGACGGCTTTGGCCCAAAACCGGCCGACATCGTCCATGTGCCGTTTAACGATCTGCATGCGGTGAAAGCGGTGATGGACGACCACACCTGCGCGGTAGTCGTGGAGCCAATCCAGGGCGAAGGCGGCGTGACGGCGGCCACCCCGGAATTCCTGCAAGGGCTGCGCGCGCTGTGTGATGAGCATCAGGCGCTGCTGGTGTTTGATGAAGTGCAGTGCGGAATGGGACGTACCGGCGATCTGTTCGCTTATATGCACTACGGTGTGACGCCGGATATTTTGACCAGTGCCAAAGCGCTCGGCGGTGGTTTCCCGGTGAGTGCGGTGCTGACGACTCAGGAGATCGCCTCTGCGTTCCATGTCGGTTCGCACGGCTCAACCTATGGCGGTAACCCGCTGGCGAGCGCCGTGGCGGGGGCGGCATTTGATCTCATCAATACCCCAGAAGTGCTGAACGGCGTGAATGCGAAGCGTGAGCTGTTCGTAAAACATCTGCAAAAGATCAATGATCAGTATGATGTGTTCAGCGAAATCCGTGGCATGGGTCTGCTGATCGGTGCCGAGCTCACGCCACAGTACAAAGGCCGCGCCCGCGATTTTCTGCATGCTGCCGCCCACGAAGGGGTAATGGTGCTGAATGCGGGGCCAGACGTGATGCGTTTCGCACCGTCGCTGGTGGTGGAAGAGAAAGACATTGAAGACGGGTTAACCCGCTTTGCCGCGGCGGTGGCGAAGATCGTTAAAGGCTAATACTCGGTTCGTTTTAACCGGCGCGTTAACCAAATGCCATGATGCGGACGCTGACGCCATGCCACCGACGAAATGGTGTGCATGGTGTTCAGGTGGCCCAGCACGCGCTGCAAATGCTGCTCCAGGGTGCTCATCGGCCCGTGGGTCAGCGTTTCCGGCGCTTCCAGAATGTTCGAATCCCCCGACTCACCCGGCGCGTCATACTCCAGACGCTGCTGACACCTCTGCAGGGCGATTTCACACGACTGCAAATAACGCTGCGCCAGATCCGGCGTCAGCATCGTGTGCTCGCGCGCCAGGGTGGTCATGGCGTTAATATGCTCGACGATAAACTGGCTATGCGTGACCCAGAGCTTCATGTCCGCCAGATAGTGCGCGTTAAAGCCTGGCTCCTGCATCGCCTGGTTGAGCGAGTTAAACAGGGCGTTGTGCGCCTGATTAACTTTCATCCGCTGATACGCCAGCGGGGAGGGCTGCGGGTCGTCGCTCAGGATCAGACGAATGGCCTGCTGGTCAGCCTCCAGCGCGTCGTGGGCGTTCTGGCGCAGCAATCCGCTTTGCCACTGCGGCCACAGCCAGACCATGCCACCAAAGGCGATCAGGCAGCCAATCAGCGTATCGATCAGGCGGGCAACGATAAACTGTTCCCCGTTTAGCGTAAGCAGCTGAAGGGTATATACCGCCGTCACCGTAAAGCCCACCATCGCCCAGCCGTAGTTTTTGCGGATAATCAGGTAACTCACCAGCGTAATCACCAGCATCCCTGCCAGGGTATACCCCTCGGGAACGTGGAAGTGTAGCGTTACGCCCGCAATAATCAGCCCCGCCATCGTGCCGCCTGCCCGATGCAGAATACGTACCCGGGTGGCGCCGTAGCCGTTCTGGGTGACAAACAGCACGGTCATTAAGATCCAGTACGGTTTCGGCAGATGCAGCGCCATGCCCATCAGACTGGCGATACTGAGCATAACGCTGATCCGCGCGGCATTGCGCAGGGCAGAAGACTTAAGAGAGAGATAGCTTCTGAGTGCTGGCAGGAGCGGCAGACGTTTTTGCTTATCCGCCATCAGGTCGCGGGGATACAGCGGGCGCTGGGTGCGCAGCACGCGGGCAATGCGGCTGAAGTGCCAGGCGGCAAACTGGCCGACCGGGTTATCCGGATGCTGACGAGCAATTTTCTCCAGCGCGCCGAGCTGTTTATCCATGTTAAAGCGCGTGGGGTAGCGGTGATAGAGAATGTCGTCCGCCAGCACCCGCAGGCGCGCGGAGACGGTCTGCGCATTCCAGCGGATCACCGCCTCGGCGTGGCTGCGCTCGACCAGCTTTTGCACCTCTTGTGGGTGATGAAGGCTCACGGAGATATGCTCCTGCAGATCCAGCCCCACCTGGAAAGTGCGCAGCAGGCGTTTATATTCGTGATTCTTGTTGGCGGCGAGCATATGCAGCTGCTGATAGCACTGGCTTATCAGATCCACTACCTTTTGCTGGCGCGTCAGCAGCGGCGGTAAGGATTTTTCCGGGTCGGTATGCTGGGTCAGCAAGGTGTATTTGGCTTCGCAGTAATCCGCAAGCTGCACATACAACAGGCTCAGAGATTCACGCAGCGGCTGTTCCCGCCACAGCCAGAACCAGAACCAGTTAAACAGCCCGTACCACAGCGTGCCGAGGGCGTAGATCAGCAGCGGCTCCCACACCGGCATATTCCCGGCGAGGCTCAGGGTGAAGATGGCGGCAATCAGTGAAGCGGGAAGCAGGCGGGCGTGCAGGGAACTGATTTCTGCGGTAACACCGAGGCTCATCGCCAGTACGGTCAGGATCAGCGGCAGCGGAATATCGCGCGCCAGTAAAAGCTGCACGGCGAGGCTACAGCCAGCAAACAGCGAACCGCCAACGATCAGGCGTTTGAAAAAGCGTTTATGCGGCGTATCCAGACCGGCGATGTTGCAGCAGGCGGGAACGAGAGAAAACAGCAGACCCTGCTGGAGATGTCCCAGAATCAGGCCCACGGCCACAGGAAGGCACAACACCAGCGTTTGTCGCAGTGCGTAATTAACTTCCGGGTGATAGATCAGCCTGCGCCACATGGGGAATAGAGACAAAAACGGCGTGACACCTTGCGATGGCACGCCGTTTGAGCGGAATTAACGCGTTCCGTAGACCACGATGGTTTTACCGTGGGCAGAGATCAGGTTCTGATCTTCCAGCATTTTCAGGATACGACCCACCGTTTCGCGGGAGCAACCGACGATCTGACCAATTTCCTGACGGGTAATTTTAATTTGCATGCCGTCCGGGTGGGTCATGGCGTCTGGCTGTTTCGCCAGGTTCAGCAGGGTCTGCGCGATACGACCGGTGACGTCCAGGAAGGCGAGGTTACCCACTTTCTCGGATGTGACCTGCAGACGACGCGCCATCTGGGAAGAAAGACGCATCAGGATGTCAGGGTTTACCTGAATCAACTGACGGAATTTCTTGTAAGAAATTTCAGCCACTTCACATGCTGTCTTTGCACGAACCCAGGCGCTACGTTCCTGGCCTTCTTCAAACAGGCCCAGTTCACCGATAAAATCGCCCTGGTTCAGATAAGAAAGGATCATCTCTTTCCCTTCCTCATCTTTGATCAGCACTGCCACCGAGCCTTTGACGATGTAATACAACGTTTCCGCTTTTTCACCCTGGTGAATCAGCGTGCTCTTCGATGGGTACTTATGAATGTGGCAATGAGACAAGAACCATTCGAGAGTCGGGTCTGTTTGCGGTTTGCCAAGCACCATGCGCTGTTATCCTCTGTTATAAGCTGTCACCAGAGTCATCAGATGCATCCGGACTCTGGGGTTGCAATCGAATTCTTACCCATACCCTGGGAAGTCGGCTGTCGTAACGTTTCGCAGCCAGTAAAGTTTGATGTCCTCTGCATACATGTGTAACGTCAATGTATTACTGTAGCATCCTGAGTGTTTTAGCATAGCTTTCGCCGCGTGTCTCCTGGTGTCTCGCTTCAGCATGATGCAGGTCGCCTTCCGTTGCGAGAAATGTAACGCACGCGTAATCTGTCACCGAAAATGCAACGTTGGAGTTAAAGAATATGCAAGCGCGCGTGAAATGGGTTGAAGGTTTAACGTTCCTGGGCGAATCCGCGTCAGGGCACCAGATTTTGATGGACGGTAACTCCGGCGATAAAGCCCCCAGCCCAATGGAAATGGTGCTGATGGCGGCGGGTGGATGCAGCGCGATTGACGTTGTGTCGATTCTGCAAAAAGGTCGTCATGACGTGACGGATTGCGAGGTTAAACTCACCTCAGAACGTCGCGAAGAGGCGCCACGCCTGTTCACCCACATTAATCTGCACTTTGTGGTCACCGGTAAAGCGCTTAAAGACGCGGCGGTTTCGCGTGCGGTGGATCTGTCTGCGGAAAAATACTGCTCTGTGGCGTTAATGCTGGAGAAAGCGGTAAAAATCACGCATTCGTATGAAGTGATCGAGGCTTAATCTTTTGGCGGGTGGCGCTTCGCTGACCCGCCCTACAAAAGCATGAACGTAGGCCCGGTAAGCGCAGCGCCACCGGGCAGAACAACTCACGCAATCTGCTTCCCTTCCATCAACCGCTCCACCAGCGGCGTCATGATGAGCTCCATCGCCAGCCCCATTTTTCCGCCTGGTACCACTAACGTATTCATGTGCGAAATAAACGAGCCCTGCAGCATCGCCAGCAGCCAGGGGTAATCAATGCCTTCGAGATTGCGGAAGTGGATCACCACAAAGCTCTCGTCCAGCGACGGGATGGTTTTCGCCGCGAACGGGTTAGAGGTGTCCACCGTCGGCACGCGCTGGAAGTTAATGTGCGTGCGGGAGAACTGTGGCGTGAGGTAGTTGATGTAATCTTCCATGGAGCGCACCACCGAATCCATCACCGCTTCGCGCGAATGGCCGCGCTCGCTCATGTCGCGCGTCAGCTTCTGGATCCACTCCAGGTTTACGATAGGCACCACGCCGACCAGCAGATCCACATGGCGCGCCACGTCATGCTGGGGGGTGACTACGCCGCCGTGTAATCCCTCATAAAACAGCACATCGGTGGGTTCCGGCAGCGGCTGCCAGGGGGTAAAGGTGCCCGGCACCTGATTCCACGGCACAGCTTCATCATAGGTATGCAGATACTTACGCGACTGCCCTTTGCCGCTCTGACCGTACTCCAGGAAGGTTTGCTCAAGAAGGCCAAAGTCATTGGCTTCGGGACCGAAATAGCTGATGTGTTTACCCAGATCGCGCGCCTTACGGATCGCCATGTCCATTTCAGGTCGCGTATAGCGGTGAAAACTGTCGCCTTCGACCTCCGCCGCCCGGAGATTCAGTTGGGCGAAAATCTTACGAAACGCGAGGCTGGTGGTGGTCGTTCCCGCACCACTCGACCCCGTAACGGCAATAATGGGATGTCTGGCAGACATAGCAACTCCCTGACTGAAAAGGTTGGAAGGTCAGCCGTGAAACGCGTTGCGGGGCATGATATTGACCGTCTCATGCAGTTCTGACCACACCAGCACCACGTCGCCGCTTTTCAGCTGGCGTTTAACATCGTTGACCTTCTGCTCGAGTGAGCGTTCATGTTCACCATAATCGGTGCCTTCACGTAATACAAAGCTTTCGATCAGATTATCGAGCGTTTCGGGAGACAGATCCTGCCAGGGGATGATCATTTTGCACCGTCCAGATAAGGAGTAAGCCAGTCAGGAATACGCGCCTCCAGCCACATTTTCGGGCGGCGCAGCGTCCCGCCAATAAACCCAACGTGGCCGCCATGTTCAGTCAACTGATAGTGAACATTGTCGGGAAGGAATTCCTGCGCGGGAATAGAGTGATGATCCATAAACGGGTCATCTTTGGCGTGAATAATCAGAGTCGGCTGGGTGATTTTGCTGAGCAACGGCATGGCGCTGCACTGACGGTAATAGTCGATCGCATCGGCGAAGCCGTGAATTTTTGCGGTGATCAGATCGTCGAATTCACGAATGCGGCGCACCTTTTTCAACTGGCGCAGGCTGACCGGCAGGGTATCCGGGTAAGCCTTCAGCTTACGTGCGGCGTTGGCTTTCAGCAGGTTGAGCAGATAGCGCTGATAGACGCGGGAAAACCCTTTATCCATATGGTAGCTGCACTGCTCCAGCATAAACGGCGCGGAGACAATCACTGCGGCATTGAGTGGTACGCTGTCGCCCTCTTTGGCCAGCAGGCAGGCGAGCATATTTCCGCCCAGCGAATACCCCACGGCCGCCGTTGGCACGGTGCCATAGTTTTCCCGCAGCCAGTGTAAAAACCAGGTTCCGTCTTCGGTTTCACCCGAGTGATAGATGCGTTTCTGACGATTTGGCTCGCCGCTGCAGCCACGAAAATGCATCACCACCCCGAGCCAGCCTCGCGCTTTTGCCGCCTCAATCAATCCATGCGCATAAGGGCTGTGCAGACTCCCTTCCAGACCATGAAAAACCACCAGACGCGGCTTATGACGTGCCTGCTCGGGGTCTTCGCTCCAGGCGAGATCCAGAAAATCACCGTCTGGCAGATCAAGCCGCTGCCAGTGCGGCGTGAACTGAACCTTACGGCGGATCAGCCGTGGCAGCATGGTCTGCAAATGGCAGTTGGACACACCGCGCATGGGCACGAACTCGGTGCTGTCTTCGGCTGCAATGTCGAAGTCTGTTGGAATGATTTGGGTCATAAGCGCGATGCTGATTCTTGTCGGAAATTAACGATACTTTCCGAATTGTACCCCGTTTAGCCTGGTTTTCCGAAACATGAACTGATCCCGATCACAAATCTTTACCGTGATTATTACTCTCAGGCTAATGATTCCGCTCTACGCTTAATTGATGCCTTTCCCACCAGAGCGCACACTTTACTCGACGTTAAGCAAATCAAAATGATTAGCTGAATCAGGAGGTTAATAATGTTATCTGGGCAAACACCCACCCGGCAATGGAACACGCGACGCAGCGAAAAAGCGCGTCGTCTGGCGTCCGTACCGGTGCAGGGCAAGGTACTGCCAACCGGCGATCTTGTCGCCATGCTGGAAAAACTGATCGCCCCTGGCGATAAGGTCGTTCTGGAAGGTAACAACCAGAAGCAGGCCGATTTCCTTTCACGCTCGCTGGCTGAAGTGAACCCGCAAATTGTCCACGATCTGCATATGATCATGCCGAGCGTCGGCCGTAGCGAGCATCTGGATATCTTTGAGAAAGGCATCGCCCGCAAGCTGGACTTCTCCTTCTCCGGGACGCAGAGCCTGCGAATCTCCCAGCTGCTGGAAGATGGTCAGCTCGAAATCGGCGCTATCCATACCTATATCGAGCTCTATTCACGCCTCTACGTCGACCTCTCGCCCAACGTGGCGCTGATTGCGGGGTTTAAAGCAGACCGCAAAGGCAACCTCTACACCGGGGCGAGCACCGAAGATACTCCGGCACTGGTGGAAGCCGCGGCCTTCCACGACGGGATTGTGATTGCGCAGGTGAATGAACTGGTGGACGACGAATGCGACCTGCCGCGCGTCGATATTCCGGGCTCCTGGATTGACTATGTTGTCGTTGCCGACAAGCCATTCTTTATCGAACCGCTGTTTACCCGTGATCCGCGACTGATCAAACAGGAACACATCCTGATGGCGATGATGGCGATTAAGGGCATCTACGCGGAACATCAGGTGCAGTCCCTCAACCACGGGATCGGTTTTAACACCGCAGCGATTGAACTGCTGCTGCCGACCTACGGCGAACAGCTCGGCCTGAAGGGCAAAATCTGTAAGCACTGGACCCTGAACCCGCACCCAACGCTGATCCCGGCAATTGAAAGCGGCTGGGTGGAAAGCGTGCACTGCTTCGGCGGCGAGCTGGGGATGGAAGAGTACATCCGCGCCCGTCCGGACATCTTCTTTACCGGTGCCGACGGCTCCATGCGTTCCAACCGTGCGTTCTGTCAGCTGGCCGGTCAGTATGCGGTCGATATGTTTATCGGCTCAACCCTGCAGGTTGATGGTTACGCCAACTCCTCAACGGTGACACGCGGTCGTCTTTCCGGCTTCGGCGGTGCGCCAAACATGGGGCACGACCCACACGGTCGTCGCCACGCCACACCGGCCTGGCTGAACATGATCACCGAACCTGACCCGATGCAGCGCGGTAAAAAACTGGTCGTGCAGATGGTGGAAACCTTCCAGGCGGGCGTGAAGCCGACCTTTGTGGAAAAACTTGATGCTGTTGACGTGGCAAAAGCGTCCGGGATGCCTCTGGCGCCGGTCATGATATACGGCGACGACGTGACGCACGTGCTGACGGAAGAGGGGATTGCTTACCTCTATCGCGCCAAAGATCTTGAGGAGCGTCGCGCCATGGTTGCCGCTGTGGCGGGGATCACCGATATCGGTCTGGGCGTGGATGCTAAGCGCGTGGCGGAACTGCGCCAGAGCGGCAAGGTCGTTTATCCGGAAGATATGGGCATTCGCCGCACCGATGCCACCCGCTCTCTGCTGGCGGCGGGCAGCGTGTCAGACCTCGTTGAATGGTCCGGCGGTCTGTACAACCCACCTGCGAAATTCCGGAGCTGGTAATGAAACTTCTGCCCCAGATTCAGGTTGAAGGCGGTGCCGAATGGCTGGCGCGAACCGCCACGCAGTGTCTGATTGACGAAGCACGATTAAGCCCGAAACCCGGTCTGGTGGACAGTCGGGGGAACGGTGCGCACCACGATTTATCCCTTGCGCTGATGGAGCGCTCCGCGCGCAGCCTGACCCCGACGTTTCAGGCGCTGGCGCAGCAAAGCTGGCTGCGTCCGGCAGATATTGCGCTTCGGCAAACCGTTGGCCGTCTTGGTCGCGAAGGCGAGCAGCAGATGATGGCTGCAACGTGTGGCGTAAACACCCATCGCGGCGCGATTTGGGCGCTGGGGTTGCTGGTCAGCGCGGTGGCTATGCTGGGCGGGGAAGCCAGAGCGCACGACGTCGCCCGCACCGCCGCGCAGCTGGCGAAACTCCCTGACGAAGCGGCGCCGAAAGTGTTCAGCAAAGGCCTTCGCGCCACGCACCGCTACCGCGTACCGGGTGCACGCGAAGAGGCTCAGCAGGCGTTCCCGCACATTATGCAGCGCGCGTTGCCGCAGCTTCGCCTGAGCCGTCTCAACGGCAGCAGCGAAACGCACGCCAGGCTTGACGCGCTGATGGCGATCATGACGTCGCTTACCGACACCTGCGTGCTGTCGCGTGCCGGGCTGGAGGGGCTGGACGCCATGCAGGACGGTGCCCGAGCGGTACTGAACGCCGGAGGTTGTGCAACGACTGCAGGCCAGCAGGCGCTGGCTAACTTAGACCGTCAGATGCTGGCGCTAAACGCCTCCCCAGGCGGCGCTGCTGACCTGCTTGCTGCCACGCTGTTTCTCGATCGCGTCGAAACGCCTTATTCAAAGCATTAAGAGGATGTTATGGAAAAAATCACATTGACCGTGCCAGCCAGCCGCGCGTTAAGCGGCAGGGCCCTGGCAGGGGTAGTCGGTTCCGGGGATATGGAGGTGCTCTTCACCGCCGAACCGGGCCAGACATTAACCATTGATATCACCACCTCCGTCGACAACAGCCGGGGTCGCTGGGAGGCACTGTTCAACCGCCTGCAAACGGTCAGTAGCCTGCCAGCAGGAAAACTGACCATTCATGATTTCGGCGCGACGCCGGGCGTGGCTCGCATTCGTATCGAACAGGTTTTTGAGGGGGTGAGCCATGCGTGATGACAGCAGCTTTATCGAATTGAAAGCACGCCAGCGTGCGCAGGCCCTGCTCGATGAGGGTAGCTATCGCGAACTGCTGGATCCGTTTGAAGGCATTATCTCTCCGTGGCTTGGGCCACAGGGCATTGTTCCGCAGGCGGACGACGGCATGGTGGTGGCGAAAGGCACGATCAACGGTCAGCCAGCCGTTGTGGTCGCCATTGAAGGTGCGTTCCAGGGCGGCAGCATGGGTGAAGTGTCCGGTGCCAAAATGGCGGCGGCGCTGGAGCTGGCGGCAGAAGATAACCGCAACGGCATTCCGACTCAGGCTGTGCTGTGCCTCGAAACCGGCGGCGTTCGTCTGCAGGAGGCGAACCTGGGTCTGGCCGCCATTGCCGATATCCACGCGGCGATTGTTGACCTGCGTCGTTACACGCCCGTTATCGGGATTGTCGCAGGGACCGTGGGCTGCTTCGGTGGGATGTCCATCGCGGCGGCGCTGTGCAGCTACCTGATTGTGACCCGCGAAGCGCGTCTCGGACTGAACGGTCCGCAGGTCATCGAGCAGGAAGCGGGGATTGAAGAGTACGACTCCCGAGACCGTCCGTTTATCTGGAGCATGACCGGTGGCGAAGTGCGCTATCAAAGCGGGCTGGTTGACGCGCTGGTCGGTGACGGTATCAACGCGGTGAAAGCGGCGATGAACGACGCGATTGCCAGGGGCGTACCCGCGAAACACCGCACCGATAACTACGACGATTACCTGAACCGTCTGACGAATTTCGACACCCGCAAACAGGCCGATGCCGAACAAATTAACGCGCTTTTTGCCCGGGAGGTGAAATGATGACTAACGCAATAAGCCGTGGCGAACTCTGGATGACTCTGCTCGCGCCGAATGCAAAACGTGTGGAAGGGCTTTGCCCGTCCGTGCAGGCGGCAGACGGCGAACTGAACGGTGAAGCGGTGCGTTTTGTTGCCGTGGTGCCGGATGCCCACAACCATTTCCCGCGCGCGGCGAAAGGGGAAGTTGGTCTGCTGGAGGGCTGGACGCTGGCGAAAGTGGTGAGCGAAACCGTGGCCGAGGATGCCAGTATGTCCGTGAAGCGCCCGATTGTGGCGGTGATTGACGTCCCAAGCCAGGCCTATGGCCGTCGCGAAGAGGCGTTTGGTATCCACCAGGCGCTGGCGGGGGCAGCCGCCGCGTATGCCAACGCGCGCCTGGCCGGTCATCCGGTGATTGGGCTTATCGTCGGTAAAGCGATGTCCGGCGCATTTCTGGCGCATGGCTACCAGGCTAACCGCCTGATTGCTTTCAACGATAAAGGGGTGCTGATCCACGCGATGGGTAAAGAGTCTGCGGCGCGCATTACGTTGCGAACCGTCGACGCGCTGGAAAAACTGGCGGCCACCATTCCGCCGATGGCCTATGACATCAGCAACTACGCCACCCTGGGGCTGCTTTCAAACCTGCTGGACATCAGCAACCCGGATGCCCCCTCCGATAACGATCTGGCGCAGGTGAAAACCACCCTGCAACAGGCCATCAGTGACGCTCGTCAGGACACCACGTTGAACAATCGTCTGGGTGCTGACAACCGCCGCAGCTCTGCCCTCGTACGCGAACGCATGCGGGCAAGCTGGTAAGTAAAAAGAGACCTGCCAGATGCACGACCCCGCGGACGTAACCGTTACGTCCGCGCGGGAACCTGCATCCTGAAAATAATAATCATCGCGCCAGTGCTTAAACTTTTTTACTACAGGTGAATTATGACTTACGTAATTGTTCATGCTCTTGCACCGATTTTCGTCATCATGCTGCTGGGATTCTGGGCCGGTAAGGCAAAGATGGTCGACAACAAAAACGTTTCCCTGCTTAATATTTTCGTGATGGATTTTGCACTGCCTGCCGCGCTGTTCAGCGCCACCGTGCAAACGCCGTGGACCGGCATTGTGGCCCAGTCGCCGCTGATTCTGGTACTGACCCTGGCGATGTGGATAACCTATGCGGCCATCTACTTCCTCGCCACCGGCGTCTTTAAAAAATCGCCGCAGGATGCCGCCGTGCTGACGCTGACCGTCGCCCTGCCAAACTATGCGGCGCTCGGCCTGCCTATTCTGGGCAGCGTGCTGGGTGAAGGTTCATCGACATCACTGTCTGTTGCGGTCTCCATCGCCTGCGGTTCGGTGCTGATGACCCCGTTCTGCCTGCTCATTCTGGAACGTGAAAAAGCGCGCACCGAAGGGAATAACTCTGGCTCAACGCTCTCAATGCTGCCGGTGCTGATGTGGCGTTCGATTAAAAAACCGATCGTGATGGGCCCGCTGCTGGGTGTCATTTTGTCCGCCATCGGTATCAAAATGCCGGAACTGGTGCTGGCGGCGATTAAACCGCTGGGGCTGTCCGCGACCGCTGCAGCGCTGTTCCTGACCGGGGTAATCCTCTCTGCCCGTAAGTTGCAGATCAACACCATGGTCATCACGTCAACTATCGCCAAGCTGCTGATTCAGCCTGCGATTGCCTGGGGTATCGTTTTACTCTTTGGTCTGCACGGTTCCGTGGCGATCACCGCTATCCTGATGATTGCGCTTTCTGCGGGCTTCTTCGGTGTGGTGTTCGGTAACCGCTTTGGCGTGCAGTCTCCGGATGCGGAAGCCGTGCTGCTGTTAAGCTCCGTACTGTGTATCCTGTCGCTGCCGCTGTTTATCTCGCTGACCTCAGGAATGTAATCATGACCACAACATTACGCCCCCACGACCTCATCTGGCTTACCGCGCGAGACGCGCTGGAAGGCATCACCGACGACTGGGTGGAGGCGGCCTGGCATACCGGTTTGCCGGTCGTAGTGCGGCGTGATGTTGATAACGCTGGCCGTATTCCCGTTGGCGTGCGCGGCCTGCGCCGCGACCAGCGGGCGGCCGGATGGGTGAAACCAGAACACGTAACGCGTGTGGTGCCACCCGAATCACTGAGCGTAACGGCGGATCTGCTACGCTCGCCCTTTGTGACGCAGCCACCGGTACAGGTGGCGCTACAACTTTCTCAGCAGCTGTGGCCATGGTCGTGGGGCATTACCGGCAGCACTGGCTATGCACTGGCGACCGGTATTCCGGTTATCCACGCCGACAGCGATCTCGACCTGTTGATCCGCGCCCCTCAGCCGATTTCCCCTGATGCGTTTACCGCATGGCAGTCGCAGCTCGGCCATGCATTGTGCCGGGCGGATACGCAGGTCGATACACCCGAAGGGGGATTCGCGCTGGCGGAGTGGCTGCGCGACGGCAAAACGCTGCTGAAAACCCGCCGCGGACCGCGTCTGGTAACGGACCCGTGGCGCAGGGAGGAGTAATGAAAATACTGTTTACCTTTCCGGGGCAGGGCACGCAGCATGAAGGTATGCTGCATAACCTGCCGGGAACGGCGCTGGCTCAGGCGCGTAAGGTACTGGGAAGCGAAGTCGATACGCTGGACAGTGCAGCCTCGTTACGCCACACCCGCGCGGTTCAACTTTGTCTGTTGATTTCAGGCGTGGCCTGGGCACGCGAGCTTCAACGTCGCGGCGTGACGCCGGACATTGTGAGCGGTTTGTCGATTGGCGCGTACCCGGCAGCAGTGATGGCTGGCGCACTGGAATTTACCGACGCCCTTAAGCTGGTTGCATTGCGCGGCGATCTGATGGAGCAGGCGTATCCGCACGGCTATGGCCTGACGGCGATTATGGGGTTGACCCTGTCGCAGGTGGAACAGCTTATCGAAGGCACGGGCACGTATATCGCGAACCTGAACGCCGAAACGCAGATCGTGATTGCCGGCTCCGATGAAGGGATGGCGCAGGTAGCCGAGCGGGCGCTGGCGAAAGGGGCGAGCAAGGCCAAACGGCTGGCGGTCAGCGTGCCGTCGCACTGCGCACTGCTGGCGGACCCGGCGCAGAAGCTGGCGGCAGCGTTTGAATCGGTCACGCTTTCACGCCCACGCTGCGCGTATCTGAGCGGCAGTACCGGACGCGTGCTCTGGCAGCCGGAGAAGATCGCCGACGATCTGGCGATGAATATGGCGCGTACCGTGCGCTGGCAGGAGGCGGTGATATCCGCGAATGAACGCGATGCGCGGCTGGCAATCGAGATGCCGCCCGGCGGCGTGCTGACCTGCTTAACGCGACAAGCGGCGTGGGAAGGGGAATCCATTTCGCTGGAACGCAGCGGGGTGGATGTGGCGGTGCATCTGGCGGGGCGGCTTCAGCGGTGAGTTTTGCCCGGCGGCGCTTTCGAAAAACGTAAGGTAAGTTTGGCACTTATAGCTCAGGGTGGAAATCTCCCTGAGCATGCGTCAGCGACGCTGATGATGAGTGTTAGGGTAAACACCTTTTTTTGTTAACTCGATTGCCTGCTCAAGTTGCTGGTAAAGCCTATGGCTCAAATCTTCCAGTTCGTCATTTTCTTTACGGAGCGGTTGCCCATTTTTGTGAAGAACAATATCGTTAAATGATCCCATTCCACCGTAAACTTTTTTTAATGCGAATATTGAAGCTTCACAGTCGACGTCAAGTTCACTACCAAGTGTCTCAAAGGTTTTGGCCCATGCATTCTCATTGTTTGAGTGCAGTATGCTAATAATATTGGTTAACGTTTTCTTTATTTCATTTATCATTTCAGCCCCCCACTACTCAGTATATTCACATCAGGTATTTTCCACGTTTCACGCACAACTACTGGTCGTTTTTCGCGGATCCTGCCAGTTTGAGATTTGACGCATATTAATTCACCGTATCAATTAGTGCGGATAACAATCCGTGAAATTGGTTATGTGATTCTATTACATAATCCGTTGAGACTTTATCACGGATCTGAAAGCAATCATCAGCGAAACTGTAGACAATAACGGATATACCATCCTCACCAATGAGCACCTTATCAGTGAGATTCTGATCAAGATAGATTTCATCGGTGCGTGTATCAACGTTGCGGATGTAGATATTTGACCATAATGGCACACCATTTTCTGCCTGAACTATGTTATATAAAGTCAGTCCGTTATACTCCAGACCATCCATAATGTTGAACATATTCAGGTAGTCAGGTCGGGTAACCATCAGGCGCTGTATATCCTCGTAAACCGTTCTTTTCTGACTACCCCATTCGGCGGGTGGAGCATTGCGCATGAGATCTGCCATCACGGCAGGATGGACAGGATTGGCTATCGGGTAGTTATCAGCAGTCATTAGGGTCTTGAATATGCCTAACAATCCATCGGTATCCTTCATTTCTTCTCCTTAATGCCAGCGGGATAAATTACATCTTTTGGAGCAGGCCATAACACTTTTGCGCTTTCATTATAGGGAAGAACTTTCGTTATTGTGCCCTGGGCCTTTGAAAGCGTGTAATGATAGGGCGAACTTTGTATCAGCGTTAGGTTTTCAAAGGTATTTGCCCCCCCATCATCAAGGGGAATTTTATGATGGACCTCCCATCCTGCGGGGACTTTTCCATTGGCAAGTCGGAGCAGGTTGTCAGAGTCAAAAGTTGTTAAAGCATCAGGGTGATTGGCAAGAGATTTGAGAAAAGCAGGGCGAACAGTACTATTAAATTCTTTTCGTAGCACATTATATTCGAGACGGTTCCTGCGAAAGTAATTTAGCTCCGTAACATTTATATCACTTAGCAGAACGTGGTTGTTTTTATATTTTCCCAGATAGTCGGTCAACTGTTTCGCTGTCGCTGGATTTCTGATGAGCAGCAGCGAGGCGGCGGTTATCATCATACCGGACGTGGTTTCATTTAAAACGCTGTCGTAGCCTGTAACGGCTTCTCCACCAAGTTGCTCCGCTGTTTGCCTAAAGCCTTCAATGTTGCCGTTGTAGATTCCACCTGCCGCCAGTAATCGTCCGGCTGCTTTGCTGTTGATGGTTTTGGTGGCCTGTGCGTGCTGTACGGGAGCATCGGAATCATGCTGTTTAATGGTCGGAGCGGGTTTTCGTCCCGGATGTGCGTTCAGGCAATGTTCGTAAATATTTTGTACTTCCCGCTGGAAACTGTCGCTATAGCTGTCCATGAAACGGTCATAAACCAGATTACCGTCGTCATCGAAGAAGAAGGGGTTACGGAAACGGTCCCACTTCTCTGCGGTGTTTACGCCAACCATCCAGCCCTGCTCAAGATTCCATTTTACTTCATCATAAAGGCTGTCGTATTCCGTGTGGTGCTTGCGTTTGTATGGTTGCGCCGCGAAGCGGTGGTATACGCCGTCACGTCGTCTGGGGATGGTGAAATGTTGAAAACGGGTTTGAGGGGCATATTTCAGATAATCCAGTTCGTAAAATACGCTCGCCATTTCCAGTGCATCGCGTGGCGTGAGGATGAACTGAATATCAGCCGGTGCTAAATCACAGCCAGCATCCCATTTCATGTAGAGTGTGAACATCCTGTTCCTGCTTTAAGCCATGTTATTTTTGTGGATATTCAGAGATAACGGATGATAAGTCAAACGTGGCGTTCAGTTTCTGTTGAGCACTTCCCCCATTGTACCTGCCTCTCACTTCGGTTGGATATAATCTGCCACCTGGCTGGGTAACAGTGAAGGCATTGCAATAGTTCGCCCATCATCATCAACAAATTCAACCATATAAGCCAGATGGGGTTTTTCATGTACTAATACTATGGCACCCAGCATGCCTTTAGTTAACCCTTCCACCGGCAAATCTTCCGCTAACACAACCACCTCAAACTCTTCTCTTATCATCGGCTGTACTCACTTAACAAAAATCGTCGTCATGCATGGAACGACGAGCATCTGGTTCATATATCCAACTAAACGCCGTTCCGTTGCTTGGGAGGGGGAGATGTTGATAACGGGGACACGGTTCATATTCCAGGTAATCCAGTTCGTAAAATACGCTCGCCATTTCAGTGCATCGCGTGGCGTTCAGCTTTAGTGAACCCTGGAACAGGGAGAAAGCACCAGGCTTACGGGGCCGAGGCATCTGCTGTGAGGCTTCGCGCATACATCCGCCCTTCGGCGGCCAGTGCGCGGAGGCTCGGATCCTGCTCGCGGTTGCGGGCAAAGACAATCGCAATCAGCTGCTGCATCTGGTACGGTTCCGCCAGCTTCAGTAGCTGCACCGAGTTCTCATACACTTTCTTCATCCTCCCCGGCATCAGCGTAAAGCCGACCCCCGCCTGCACCAGGCTCAGCATTGAGAAAATGTCATTCACGCGAGTGACGATCTCCGGTTCGAATCCGGCGATATGAAACGCCTCCTGAAACCCGGCGTAGGTCGCAAACCCTTCTGCCAGCGAGACAAATTTCTGATGTTTGTAATCACGAAGATCCGCTGGCCCATGGGCGTTCAGCGTGGCGGACGCGGGCGCGGCAAGGAAAATGTCGTCGTGAAACAGGGGCAGCACTTCGAGGCTGTTACGGTCGATATCGCTTTCGGAGATGGAGATCAATATGGCGTCCAGCGACCCTTCGTCCAGCATGTGTAGCAACGTGTCGTTAGAGCCCATCGTCAGATCCATCTCCAGATCCGGACGGCGTAATTTCATGCCCATAATCAGGCGCGGTACGGTTTCCAGGGTGAGCGAGTAGAGCGTACCGACGCGCAACCGACCCTGGCCGATACCGGCGATTTTGCGCGACTCTTCCAGCCCGCGCTCCATCACCTGCATGACTTCCTGGCAATATTCCAGCAGCGTCCAGGCGGAAGGCAGCGCAATCAGATTGCGCCCCTTGTGGGTAAAAAGCGGGCAGCGCACGTTCTCTTCCAGCGTGTGCAGCGCGCGGTGCACGCTGACACCGCTCAGCCCGAGCGTTTCGGCGGTACGGGCGATATTCCCTTTCTCCATGAAGGTCATGAAGATGCTGAGTTTGCGGAATGTAATCTCGCTCGTGGTATCGAAACGCATAACCCTCCCGGTGTGTTAGTCGGCCTGCAGCATCGCTTCCAGCTGTTCCTGCGCGTCCAGCCACGCCATTTCGCACGCTTCGAGGCTCGATTTGGTCTTTGCCTGCGTTTGCAGGCAATCCGTCAGCTCCGCTTTACGGCTTTGATCGTACAGGCCGCTGTCGCCCAGCTTCTCTTCAACGGTGGCAAGCGTGGCGTTGAGCTTCTCCATCTCTTTTTCCAGACGGGCAATCTCTTTACGCAGCGGCTGAGTCTGGGTGCGCAGCTCCGCTTCGCGGCGCTTCTGGTCTTTACGCGCCTGCGCGCTGTTGGCATTGTCTTTCGCCGACTCGTCCGGCTGGTTTTCCTGCTTCTGCACGTCCGTCAGCCACTGCTGGTAGTCTTCCAGATCGCCGTCGAACGGTTCAACTTTGCCATCATGCACCAGGTAGAGATCGTCTGTGGTGGAGCGGATCAGGTGACGATCGTGCGAGACCACCACCAGCGCGCCTTCGAACTCAATCAGCGCTTCGGTCAGCGCCTGACGCATGTCGAGATCCAGGTGGTTGGTCGGTTCATCGAGCAGCAGCAGGTTCGGGCGCTGCCAGACGATCAGCGCCAGTACCAGGCGGGCTTTTTCACCGCCGGAGAAACGCTCGGTGTTTTCGGTGACTTTATCGCCCTGGAAGCCGAAGCCGCCGAGGTAATCGCGCAGCTTCTGCTCCATCTCCTGCGGTGCCAGACGCGCAAGGTGCTGGATAGGCGATTCATCCGCGCGTAAAAATTCCAGCTGATGCTGAGCGAAATAGCCAAGCTTAATGCCTTTCGCCAGGCCGATTTCGCCGCTGACCGGGTTAAGTTCGCCCGCCAGGAGTTTGATTAGCGTTGATTTACCGGCGCCGTTACGCCCCAGCAGACCGATACGTGAACCCGGCACCAGGTTGAGCTTGATGGAGTCGAGAATAATGCGATCGCCATAGCCCGCGCTCACTTTTTCCATTTTCAGCAGTGGATTCGGCAGGCTTTCCGGTTCGCGGAAATTGAAGTGGAACGGGTTATCGACGTGCGCCGGGGCAATCATCTCCATGCGTTCCAGCATCTTGATGCGGCTCTGGGCCTGCTTGGCTTTAGAGGCTTTGGCCTTAAAGCGATCCACAAAGCTTTGCAGGTGCGCCACGCGCTGCTGCTGGCTTTCGTACATCGCCTGCTGCTGGGCCAGGCGCGTCGCGCGCTGGCGCTCGAAAGAGCTGTAGTTGCCGGTATATTCGAACATCGTTTGCTGTTCGATATGAATGATTTTATCCACCACCGGATCGAGGAAGTCGCGGTCGTGGGAGATCAGAATCAGAGTGCCCTGATAGCTCTTAAGCCACTTCTCCAGCCAAATAACCGCATCGAGATCGAGGTGGTTAGTCGGTTCATCGAGTAGCAAAAGATCAGAACGGCAGATCAGCGCCTGCGCCAGGTTGAGGCGCATACGCCAGCCACCGGAGAAGTCGCTGACCGGGCGTTCCAGCTGTTCATTGCTGAAGCCCAGGCCGTGCAGCAGGCTGGAGGCGCGGGAGCGAATGGTCCACGCGTCGATGGCGTCCAGCTTGCCATGAACGGTGGCGATGGCGTGACCGTCGTTGCGCTCGTTGGCGGCGTGGAGTTCCGCTTCGAGTTTGCGGTATTCTCGGTCGCCGTCGATAACATAGTCGAGGGCCGGTTCGCTCAGGGCAGGCGTTTCCTGGTTCACCCAGGCGAGCTGCCAGTTTCCCGGATAAGTAAAGCTTCCGCCATCCGCGCTAATCTCGTTTTTCAGCAGCGCCAGCAGCGTGGATTTGCCACAGCCGTTTTTGCCGACCAGACCCACTTTTTGGCCCGGGTTGATGGTAGCAGTGGCGTTATCGAGCAGAACGCGCACGCCGCGACGAATTTGTAACGAGGAGAAAACAATCATAGAAGCGCCGTATGTTCCGACTATGTTAATTTGTCATTATGATAATGTAAGGTGTGGGCCATTTTCCGCACCGGGCCGCCATGGTAGCCCAAAACAACAACGATACACAAAAACAGAAACACGACCGGGAGGGGAATGATGTCTCAGACAGCGAAAGTGCTGCTGCTGTATGCCCATCCGGAATCTCAGGACTCGGTGGCGAACCGGGTGCTGCTTAAGCCGGCTACACAGCTCAGTAACGTTACGGTGCACGATCTCTACGCGCACTATCCTGATTTCTTTATTGATATTCCGTACGAGCAGGAACTGCTGCGTCAGCATGACGTGATTGTGTTCCAGCACCCGCTTTATACCTATAGCTGTCCGGCACTGCTGAAAGAGTGGCTGGACCGCGTGCTGAGCCGCGGCTTCTCCAGTGGGGTGGGGGGAAACCAGCTGGCGGGAAAGTACTGGCGTAGCGTGATCACCACCGGTGAACCCGAAAGTGCTTACCGTCACGACGGGCTGAACCGTTATCCGATGAGCGATATCCTGCGGCCATTCGAGTTGACGGCGGCGATGTGCCGTATGCACTGGATGAGCCCGATCATTGTCTACTGGGCACGGCGTCAGGATCCGAAAGAACTGGCCAGCCACGCCAGAGCTTATGGCGAGTGGCTGGCATCGCCGATTCCGGCAGGAGGTCGTTAATGGAAGGATCGAATTTGCTCCTCGCCGGGGTACTGTTTTTATTTGCGGCCGTCGTCGCGGTTCCGCTTGCCGCCCGTCTCGGCATCGGTGCGGTACTGGGATATTTGCTCGCGGGGATCGCCATTGGTCCCTGGGGACTGGGATTCATCAGCGATGTGGATGAAATTCTCCATTTCTCCGAGCTAGGCGTGGTGTTCCTGATGTTCATCATCGGTCTGGAACTGAACCCCTCTAAATTGTGGCAGCTCCGACGCTCTATCTTTGGCGTGGGGGCCGCGCAGGTGTTGTTCAGCGCCGCGATTCTGGCTGGCCTGCTAATGCTGACCCACTTTTCCTGGCAGGCCGCGGTGATTGGCGGGATTGGTCTCGCCATGTCGTCGACGGCGATGGCGCTGCAGCTGATGCGCGACAAAGGGATGAACCGCAATGAAGCCGGGCAGCTGGGCTTTTCGGTGCTGCTGTTTCAGGATTTAGCGGTGATCCCGGCGCTGGCGCTGGTGCCGCTGCTGGCGGGTTCTGGCGACGATAGCTTCGACTGGGCAAAGATTTCCATGAAGGTGCTGGCTTTTGCGGGCATGCTGATTGGCGGACGCTTCCTGTTGCGTCCGGTGTTCCGCTTTATTGCCGCATCGGGCGTGCGTGAAGTGTTTACCGCTGCGACGCTGTTGCTGGTGCTTGGCTCGGCGCTGTTTATGGACGCGCTGGGGCTATCAATGGCGCTGGGTACTTTTATCGCCGGGGTGCTGCTGGCGGAGAGCGAGTATCGTCACGAACTGGAAATTGCCATCGATCCCTTCAAAGGGCTGCTGCTAGGGTTGTTCTTTATTTCGGTGGGGATGGCGCTCAATCTCGGCGTGCTTTATACCCATCTGCTCTGGGTTGTGGTCAGCGTCGCCATCCTGGTGGCGGTGAAAATGCTGGTGCTGTACGTCATGGCGCGTATTTACGGGTTGCGCAGTTCGGAACGCATGCAGTTTGCCAGCGTGTTAAGCCAGGGGGGAGAGTTCGCGTTTGTGCTGTTTTCCGCCGCGTCCTCTCAGAAGCTGTTTAAGGACGATCAGATGGCGCTGCTGCTGGTGACGGTGACGCTGTCGATGATGACCACGCCGCTGCTGATGAAGCTGGTGGATAAACTGCTGTCGCGCCGCTTAAACCCGACGGACGATGAAGATGAAGCGCCATGGGTAGAAGACGATAAACCCCAGGTGATAGTGGTGGGCTTTGGCCGCTTCGGGCAGGTGATTGGTCGCCTGTTGATGGCGAATAAGATGCGCATTACGGTGCTGGAACGCGATATCAGTGCGGTTAACCTGATGCGTAAATATGGCTACAAGGTGTATTACGGCGACGCGACCCAGCTTGAGCTGCTGCGCTCGGCGGGCGCTGAGGCCGCCGAGTCCATCGTGATCACCTGTAACGATCCGGAAGACACGATGAAACTGGTGGAGCTGTGTCAACAGCACTTCCCGCACCTGCATATACTGGCGCGTGCCCGGGGACGTGTTGAAGCTCACGAATTGTTGCAGGCGGGTGTGAAACACTTCTCCCGTGAGACGTTCTCCAGTGCGCTGGAGTTAGGCCGTAAGGCGTTGATCTCGCTGGGTATGCATCCTCATCAGGCGCAACGTGCCCAGATGCACTTCCGTCGGCTGGATATGCGAATGCTGCGCGAACTGATGCCGGTACATACCGACACGGCGCAGATCTCCCGCGTGCGGGAAGCGCGTCGCGAGCTGGAGGAGATCTTCCAGCGAGAGATGCAACAGGAACGACGCCAGCTTGATGGCTGGGATGAATTTGAATGAAGGGTAACGAAAGATGGCTGTCCGTAAACGCTTTATCGCAGGTGCAAAATGCCCGTCCTGCCAGGCGCAAGATACTCTGGCGATGTGGCGAGAAAATAATACTGATATCGTTGAGTGTGTTAAGTGTGGTCACCAGATGCGTGAGGCCGATAAAGAGGCCCGCGATCATGTTCGCAAAGAAGAGCAAGTGATCGGCATTTTTCATCCGGACTAGCGATATGCCCTGAGTTTTTTTAAGCTAAAGGGTACACGGGTGCAGATTTCCGCTACAATCTGCGCCAGCAATTTTCCCACGCTCAGGAGATATCATGAAAGTAGCAAAAGACCTGGTGGTCAGCCTGGCCTATCAGGTACGTACAGAAGACGGTGTGTTGGTTGATGAGTCTCCGGTGAGTGCGCCGCTGGACTACCTGCATGGCCACGGTTCCCTGATTTCCGGCCTGGAAACTGCGCTGGAAGGTCATGAAGTTGGCGACAAATTCGACGTTGCTGTCGGCGCGAACGACGCTTACGGTCAGTATGACGACAACCTGGTTCAGCGCGTTCCTAAAGACGTGTTCATGGGCGTTGACGAACTGCAGGTTGGCATGCGCTTCCTGGCTGAAACTGACCAGGGTCCAGTGCCTGTTGAAATCACTGAAGTTGAAGACGACCACGTTGTGGTTGACGGCAACCACATGCTGGCTGGCCAGAACCTGAAGTTCAACGTAGAAGTTGTTGCGATCCGTGAAGCGACCGAAGAAGAGCTGGCTCATGGCCACGTTCACGGTGCGCACGGTCACGACCATGACCACGATCACGGCCACGACGGCTGCTGCGGTGGTCACGGTCACGACCATGGTCATGACCATGGCAAAGGTGGTTGCGGTAACGGCGGCTGCGGTTGCCACTAATTCCGCTAAGCGGAAAATAAAAAAGCGGGTGACCCCGCTTTTTTTACGCCTCAATAATGAGGTGGTGGTGTCTCTTCAGACTGAGAGGCAATGTTTGACGGCTGCGTTGCCTTTAGCTTTTCCGTCAGCAGACGCATGTGATCCCGCAGCTTCGCCATTTCGAGTTCATGTGCTGTGACGGTCTGGTTTAGCTCTTCGATGGTGATGTCCTGAAAAGCCAGGCGGCTTTCCAGCTCAGCCATTCTCGCTTCTATCGTTGTATCCTTCATCATTCACCTCGTTTATGTCTGATTTACCTGATGGTCCAGCGGCGGCGCAGTTTAACTGAGTTTATCCTTAAGTGCAGTCTCTATCCCGCTGGCAAGAAACTTATTTAAACAAAAATAGTCTGAAAAGTGGTGAGAATTGGGAGTGTCTGTCTGTAGATTTCTTCTGCAACGTTTTATAGTACGTCACTCATTTACGTTTAACGCTGGGGTGAGAGTCCCCAGGCCCTGGAGATATGGATGAAATCACTGTTTAAAGTAACGCTGCTGGCGACGACGATGGCTGTTGCGCTGAACGCGCCGCTGTCATTCGCTGCTGATACTGCTGCGAAGCCTGCTGCCACTGCAGACAGCAAAGCGGCGTTCAAAAATGACGACCAGAAATCCGCCTACGCACTGGGCGCATCTCTGGGTCGTTACATGGAAAACTCTCTGAAAGAACAAGAGAAACTGGGCATCAAACTGGATAAAGCCCAGCTGATCGCAGGCGTACAGGACGCATTTGCGGATAAGAGCAAGCTGTCTGACCAGGAAATTGAGCAGACGCTGCAGGCGTTCGAAGCACGCGTGAAGGGTGCCGCTCAGACCAAGATGGAAGCGGACGCGAAAGACAACGAAGCGAAAGGCAAAGCCTACCGCGATACCTTTGCTAAAGAGAAGGGTGTGAAGACCTCCTCTACTGGCCTGGTGTACAAAGTTGAGAAAGAAGGCACCGGTGATGCGCCGAAAGACAGCGATACTGTTGTCGTAAACTACAAAGGTACGCTGATCGACGGTAAAGAGTTCGATAACTCTTACACCCGCGGTGAGCCGCTCTCCTTCCGTCTGGACGGTGTGATCCCTGGCTGGACTGAAGGCCTGAAAAACATCAAGAAAGGCGGCAAGATCAAGCTGGTTATTCCACCGGATCTGGCCTACGGCAAAACGGGCGTTCCGGGTATCCCGGCTAACTCCACGCTGGTCTTCGACGTAGAGCTGCTGGACATTAAACCAGCACCGAAAGCGGATGCGAAACCGGAAGCGCAGGCAGATCAGAAAGCTGCGACAGACGCTAAGAAGTAATGTAATAAAAACCGCCGCCTTTAAGGCGGCGGTTTTTATTGCGGGGCAGATATAATTAACACTGGAAAGCGTCTGGTACGCTGTATTAATTTAGTTGTCCGTGTAGATAATGAGCCTGCCCTGAAAACCTAACGACAGGCTCCTGAAAAGGAGTGTTTTTTTCATGTCCAGGTCGCTTTTAACCAACGAAACCAGTGAACTTGATTTGCTGGATCAACGTCCTTTTGACCAGACCGACTTCGATATTCTTAAATCCTATGAGGCGGTGGTGGACGGGTTAGCGATGCTCATTGGTTCCCACTGCGAAATCGTATTGCACTCCCTGCAAGATCTGAAGTGTTCCGCCATCCGCATTGCTAATGGTGAGCATACCGGCCGTAAAATTGGTTCGCCAATCACCGACCTTGCATTGCGTATGTTGCATGACATGACCGGCGCGGACAGCAGCGTCTCCAAATGTTATTTCACCCGCGCCAAAAGCGGCGTGCTGATGAAATCAGAAACTATCGCGATTCGAAACCGCGAACATCGTGTGATTGGGCTGCTGTGCATCAACATGAACCTTGATGTGCCTTTCTCGCAGATCATGAGCACCTTTATTCCGCCTGAAACGCCAGACGTTGGCTCCTCCGTTAACTTTGCCTCCTCCGTAGAAGATCTGGTGACTCAAACGCTTGAGTTTACGATTGAAGAGGTGAATGCCGATCGCAACGTCTCGAACAATGCCAAGAATCGTCAGATCGTACTCAATCTCTACGAGAAAGGGATTTTTGATATCAAAGACGCCATTAACCAGGTGGCCGATCGTCTGAATATCTCCAAGCATACGGTCTACCTCTACATCCGCCAGTTCAAAAGCGGCGACTTCGTAGGGCAAGATAAGTAATGCGTTTTGCGTTAATGGTGACAGGCCCGGCGTACGGCACTCAGCAGGCCAGCAGCGCGCTGCAGTTTGCGCATGCGCTACTGGCGGCCGGACATGAACTGGCGAGCGTCTTTTTCTATCGGGAAGGGGTGTATAACGCGAACCAGTTTACGTCACCGGCGAGCGATGAGTTTGATCTGGTCCGCGCGTGGCAGGCGTTAAATGAAAAGCAGGGCGTTGAGCTGAACATCTGCGTGGCGGCGGCACTGCGTCGCGGCGTGACGGATGCAACCGAAGCCGATCGCCTGGGGTTAACGGGCGCTAACCTTCAGCCTGGCTTTTCGTTGAGTGGTCTGGGCGAGCTGGCTCAGGCGGCGCTAACCTGCGACAGAGTGGTGCAATTCTGATGAAGCGCGTGGCATTTGTTTTTACTTCTGCACCGCACGGTAGCGCCTCGGGCCGCGAAGGGCTGGATGCGTTACTTGCGACATCGGCATTAACAGAAGATATCGGCGTCTTCTTTCTGGGGGACGGGGTGTTTCAACTGCTCGCGGGCCAACAGCCTCAGGCCATCCTGGCGCGCGATTACATCGCAACCTTCAAAGTGCTGCCGCTGTACGATATCGAAACCTGCTATGTCTGTGCCGACTCCTTAACGGCGCGCGGTTTGAGTGATAAGTCGTCTTTTGTGCTGGATGTGACGATCTTACCTTCCTCTGATCTGCGTGAACACCTTTCCCACTACGACACCGTTTTGACGTTCTGAGGCCGCCATGCTCCATATTCTGAGCCACTCACCGTGGCAATGTGATATCGACACACTGTTGAGCATGCTGCGCGAAGGTGATGATTTGCTGCTCATTCAGGACGGCGTGCTTTCCGCTCTGGAAGGCAGCCGTTTCGTTGAAATTCTCACGAATGCCCCCATAACAGTCTCTGCGCTGAAGGACGATCTGGACGCGCGAGGTCTTTCTGGTCAAATTTCAGCCAAAATTGACGTGGTTGGCTATACTGATTTCGTCAATCTTACTGTGACGCACGCCAGTCAAATGAACTGGTGATCCGAGATCGCTGTATATTTCTTGACACCTTTTCGACGTAGCCCTAAAATTTCGCGTCCTCATATTGTATGAGGTCGTTTTATTACGTGTTTACGAAGCAAAAGCTAAAACCAGGAGCTATTTAATGGCAACAGTTAACCAGCTGGTACGCAAACCACGTGCACGCAAAGTTGCAAAAAGCAACGTGCCTGCACTGGAAGCCTGCCCGCAGAAACGTGGTGTATGTACTCGTGTATATACCACCACTCCTAAAAAACCAAACTCCGCACTGCGTAAAGTATGCCGTGTGCGTTTGACTAACGGTTTCGAAGTGACTTCCTACATCGGTGGTGAAGGTCACAACCTGCAGGAGCACTCCGTGATCCTGATCCGTGGCGGTCGTGTTAAAGACCTTCCGGGTGTTCGTTACCACACCGTTCGTGGTGCGCTGGACTGCTCAGGTGTTAAAGACCGTAAGCAGGCTCGCTCCAAGTACGGCGTGAAGCGTCCTAAGGCTTAATGGTTCTCCGTTAAGTAAGGCCAAACTGATTTATCTTAATGTCAAACTAAACTCGTAGAGTTTTGGACAATCCTGAATTAACAACGGAGTATTCCCATGCCACGTCGTCGCGTCATTGGTCAGCGTAAAATTCTTCCAGATCCGAAGTTCGGATCAGAACTGCTGGCAAAATTTGTAAATATCCTGATGGTAGATGGTAAAAAATCTACTGCAGAAGCCATCGTATACAGCGCGCTTGAGACCCTGGCTCAGCGTTCTGGTAAAAATGAACTGGAAGCTTTCGAAGTCGCTCTCGACAACGTTCGCCCAACTGTAGAAGTTAAGTCCCGCCGCGTTGGTGGTTCTACTTATCAGGTTCCAGTTGAAGTTCGTCCGGTTCGTCGTAATGCTCTGGCAATGCGTTGGATCGTTGAAGCTGCTCGTAAACGCGGTGATAAATCCATGGCTCTGCGTCTGGCGAACGAACTTTCTGATGCTGCAGAAAACAAAGGTACTGCAGTTAAGAAACGTGAAGACGTTCACCGTATGGCAGAAGCCAACAAGGCGTTCGCACACTACCGTTGGTAATCCCTTCGGAGTATTAGTCACCAGGCGGGCGCTTCAGAGAAGCCGCCCGCTCTGGGTAACTTAACTGAACGCCTAAAGAAACAAACGAGGAATCAAATGGCTCGTACAACACCCATCGCACGCTACCGTAACATCGGTATCAGTGCGCACATCGACGCCGGTAAGACCACTACTACCGAACGTATTCTGTTCTACACCGGTGTAAACCATAAAATCGGTGAAGTTCATGACGGCGCAGCCACCATGGACTGGATGGAACAGGAGCAGGAGCGTGGTATCACTATCACCTCCGCAGCGACTACTGCATTCTGGTCAGGTATGGCTAAGCAGTACGAACCGCATCGCGTAAACATCATCGACACCCCAGGGCACGTTGACTTCACCATCGAAGTAGAACGTTCCATGCGTGTGCTCGACGGCGCGGTAATGGTTTATTGCGCAGTTGGTGGTGTTCAGCCACAGTCTGAAACCGTATGGCGTCAGGCGAACAAATATAAAGTTCCACGCATCGCGTTCGTTAACAAAATGGACCGTATGGGTGCTAACTTCCTGAAAGTTGTTGGTCAGATCAAAACCCGTCTGGGCGCGAACCCTGTTCCGCTGCAGCTGGCAATTGGTGCTGAAGAAGGCTTCACCGGCGTTATCGACCTGGTGAAAATGAAAGCCATCAACTGGAACGACGCAGACCAGGGCGTGACCTTCGAATACGAAGACATCCCGGCTGAGATGCAGGACCTGGCTGACGAATGGCACCAGAACCTGATCGAATCCGCTGCTGAAGCTTCTGAAGAGCTGATGGAGAAATACCTGGGTGGTGAAGAACTGACTGAAGAAGAGATCAAAAAAGCTCTGCGTCAGCGTGTTCTGAACAACGAAATCATCCTGGTAACCTGTGGTTCTGCGTTCAAGAACAAAGGTGTTCAGGCGATGCTGGATGCGGTAGTTGACTACCTGCCATCCCCGGTTGACGTTCCTGCGATCAACGGCATCCTGGACGACGGTAAAGATACTCCGGCTGAGCGTCACGCAAGCGACGACGAGCCGTTCTCTGCACTGGCGTTCAAAATTGCTACCGACCCATTCGTGGGTAACCTGACCTTCTTCCGCGTTTACTCTGGTGTGGTTAACTCCGGTGACACCATCCTGAACTCCGTGAAAGCGGCGCGTGAGCGTTTTGGCCGTATCGTACAGATGCACGCTAACAAACGTGAAGAGATCAAAGAAGTTCGTGCGGGCGACATCGCTGCAGCTATCGGTCTGAAAGACGTGACCACTGGTGACACCCTGTGTGACCCGGATCACCCGATCATTCTGGAGCGTATGGAATTCCCAGAGCCGGTAATCTCCATCGCGGTTGAACCAAAAACCAAAGCTGACCAGGAAAAAATGGGTCTGGCTCTGGGCCGTCTGGCGAAAGAAGACCCATCATTCCGCGTATGGACTGATGAAGAATCTAACCAGACCATCATCGCTGGTATGGGTGAACTGCACCTGGATATCATCGTTGACCGTATGAAGCGTGAATTCAACGTTGAAGCGAACGTGGGTAAACCTCAGGTTGCTTACCGCGAAGCGATTCGCGCGAAAGTTACCGATGTTGAAGGTAAACACGCTAAGCAGTCTGGTGGTCGCGGTCAGTACGGTCACGTTGTGATCGACATGTACCCACTGGAGCCGGGCTCTAACCCGAAAGGTTACGAGTTCATCAACGACATCAAAGGTGGTGTAATTCCTGGCGAATACATCCCAGCCGTTGATAAAGGCATCCAGGAACAGCTGAAAGCGGGCCCTCTGGCTGGCTATCCGGTTGTTGACATGGGTGTTCGTCTGCACTTCGGTTCTTACCACGACGTTGACTCCTCTGAACTGGCGTTTAAACTGGCTGCGTCTATTGCCTTTAAAGAAGGCTTTAAGAAAGCAAAACCAGTTCTGCTTGAGCCAATCATGAAGGTTGAAGTAGAAACTCCTGAAGAGAACACCGGTGACGTTATCGGTGACTTGAGCCGTCGTCGCGGTATGCTGCGTGGTCAGGAATCTGAAGTAACTGGCGTTAAGATCCACGCTGAAGTTCCGCTGTCTGAAATGTTCGGATATGCAACTCAGCTGCGTTCTCTGACCAAAGGTCGTGCATCATACACCATGGAATTCCTGAAGTATGATGATGCGCCTAACAACGTTGCTCAGGCCGTTATTGAAGCCCGTGGTAAGTAATCCACAGGATTAAAACCTAAGTCCCGTGCTCTCTCCGAAGGGGAGAGCACTATAGTAAGGAATATAGCCGTGTCTAAAGAAAAATTTGAACGTACAAAACCGCACGTTAACGTTGGTACTATCGGCCACGTTGACCATGGTAAAACTACCCTGACTGCTGCAATCACTACCGTTCTGGCTAAAACCTACGGCGGTGCTGCTCGTGCATTCGACCAGATCGATAACGCACCAGAAGAAAAAGCGCGTGGTATCACCATCAACACTTCTCACGTTGAATATGACACCCCGACTCGCCACTACGCACACGTAGACTGCCCGGGCCACGCCGACTATGTTAAAAACATGATCACCGGTGCTGCGCAGATGGACGGCGCGATCCTGGTTGTTGCTGCGACTGACGGCCCAATGCCTCAGACTCGTGAGCACATCCTGCTGGGTCGTCAGGTAGGCGTTCCTTACATCATCGTGTTCCTGAACAAGTGTGACATGGTTGATGACGAAGAGCTGCTGGAACTGGTAGAGATGGAAGTTCGTGAACTGCTGTCTCAGTACGATTTCCCAGGCGACGACACCCCAATCGTTCGTGGTTCCGCGCTGAAAGCGCTGGAAGGCGACGCTGAGTGGGAAGCGAAAATCATCGAACTGGCTGGCTACCTGGATTCTTACATCCCAGAACCAGAGCGTGCGATTGACAAGCCATTCCTGCTGCCAATCGAAGACGTATTCTCCATCTCCGGTCGTGGTACCGTTGTTACCGGTCGTGTAGAGCGCGGTATCATCAAAGTTGGTGAAGAAGTTGAAATCGTTGGTATCAAAGAGACTGCGAAGTCTACCTGTACTGGCGTTGAAATGTTCCGCAAACTGCTGGACGAAGGCCGTGCTGGTGAGAACGTTGGTGTTCTGCTGCGTGGTATCAAACGTGAAGAAATCGAACGTGGTCAGGTTCTGGCGAAGCCAGGCTCAATCAAGCCACACACCAAGTTCGAATCTGAAGTGTACATCCTGTCCAAAGACGAAGGCGGCCGTCATACTCCGTTCTTCAAAGGCTACCGTCCACAGTTCTACTTCCGTACAACTGACGTGACCGGTACCATCGAACTGCCAGAAGGCGTTGAGATGGTAATGCCAGGCGACAACATCAAGATGGTTGTGACTCTGATCCACCCAATCGCGATGGACGACGGTCTGCGTTTCGCAATCCGTGAAGGCGGCCGTACCGTTGGCGCGGGCGTTGTTGCTAAAGTTCTGGGCTAATTAATTATCCCCGAATTAAAAAAGGACGCTTCGGCGTCCTTTTTTGTTTTGTGCTGCTCAGGTGTTGTCACAAACTTTCGCATTTTTTGCCTGCACCCGCCCCGTATTCTGGCGTTTGTGCTATTGTAATCATAACCATTCTCACTTACACTTTGCGCATAATTTGAACGGGAGTCTCTATGTACGTTTGTTTATGTAATGGTGTAAGCGACAAAAAAATACGTCAGGCCGTTCGCCAGTTTCAGCCACAGTCATTTCAGCAGCTTCGCAAATTTGTTCCGGTTGGAAATCAATGCGGTAAATGTGTACGTGCTGCACGTGAAATCATGCAGGACGAGTTGATGCAGATCCCGGAATACAAAGAGATCGCGTAAGCGCCCATCTTTTTTTTGACATCCCCGTAGCCCGATCTACGCTTCAATGAGTGGAAGCGGAGGGACTATATAATGAAAGGTGATGTTAAAATCATAAGTTATCTCAATAAATTATTGGGAAATGAGCTTGTCGCAATCAACCAGTACTTTCTTCACGCGAGAATGTTCAAAAACTGGGGACTTAAACGTCTGAACGACGTTGAGTACCATGAATCTATAGATGAGATGAAACACGCCGATAAATATATCGAGCGCATTTTATTCCTTGAAGGTATTCCAAACCTGCAGGATCTCGGCAAGCTGGGCATCGGTGAAGATGTCGAGGAGATGCTACGTTCCGACCTCAGGCTGGAACTTGAAGGTGCCAAAGATCTCCGTGAAGCCATTGCCTATGCCGACAGCGTTTTTGATTATGTCAGCCGTGACATGATGATTGAGATCCTTGCCGATGAAGAAGGCCATATAGACTGGCTGGAAACCGAGTTGGATTTGATCGATAAGCTGGGTATTCAAAACTATCTGCAGGCGCAAATCCGCGAAGAAAAAGAGTAGTTGATACAGGAAGGAAATCCTCCTTCCTGCCTCCTCACAGCGTTGCCCAGCAGAAACAGCCCCAGCCGCTCAGTGCCAGCGCCGGACCGAAAGGTATCGGGTCACCGAAATGCCCTTTTTTTACCCACAGCAGAAGCCCGTAAAAGATCCCTGCGATTGCCGCTACGTAAAGGATCACGGGTACCTCTCGCCAGCCGCACCAGGCGCCCACTGCCGCAAGCATCTTGAAATCCCCGTAACCGATCCCTTCTTTGTGACAGATTAAGCGGACCAGCCAGTAGAGCAGCCACAGAATTAAATAGCCGGCAGCGGCACCCACAATGGCGTCCTGGGAGGAAACAGGGCCAAAAAAGGCATTAAACAACAGGCCAACCCACAGTAACGGTAGCGTGAGCTTGTCGGGTAAAAGGTAATGCTGCAGATCGATCACGCTGAGTGCGAGTACAAACCAAAAGAACAGAAAAAGCGCCAGTGACATTATCATTGATGCTGGATGGAGGGCATAGCAAATGACGGCCATCATCGCACAAAACCCTTCCAGCAAGGGATAGCGTGTTGAAACAGGCTGGCCGCAGTGGCGACATTTCCCTTTGAGAAGCATCCAGCCGAGCAGGGGAACCGTGTCGTACCAGAACAGTGGGGTTTGACACTGGCAGCACCGGGAGCCAGAGAACGTAAACTCTGACGTTGAACCCGCCTCGCCTGTCGAAGACGGTCGTAAAATCTCGGCAGGCAAACGCCAGGTGAGTATACCCATTGCGGTTCCTGACAGCAGGCCAATGATGAGAAACAGAGTAACCAGTGAGCTATCCATTTTATTTCACTCCGAGCGTCAGGCGCGTCAGGATTATAGTGTCCGTACCCTGTTCACTGGCGTGGAATTCAAGTTCCGCAATCCGCAGACCGTAGTCTCCCTGTAGCACCGCCAGCCAGTTCATAAAAGCGTCCATCCTGAGAGCGTCGGCCGATACAGTCAGTTCTCCGCTATCGGTGCGCTGGAGTTTTGCGGCAGTGCCCAGCATGTGCAAACTGCTTTTAACCTGATTCTCCAGGGAGCCTGATGGTCTCTTTTCCGGAAGAAGAGCTGCAGCCGAAACCTGTTTCTGCAACCACTGCAGATCGCGTTGCACCTTAGCATAGCGGGATTGCATGATGTCTGTAGCCTGCTTCAGGGGCTGGTAGAGCCCAAACCAGAAAAGAATGCTGACACCGCAGACAAGCAGTGCGAGTAGCAGCCGCTGTTCACGCGGATCTTTTTGGTGAAACCATTCCTGAGCGCGTTTAATCATTTCGAATCGTCCATAATCCCTGTTCATGTTTATCGACTTTGAGTGAGTAGCCAGCCAGTTTTTGATTTAAAAACGCCTGGATCTGTTGGTCATCGCGGGTAGAAATAAAAAGACGTAAATCATTACGTGCCGGGTTATAACTCACCCCTTCCAGCGCCAGTCCCGGGAAAGCGGACAGATGAGCCTGAAGCTGTTGTAAGAGCAAATAGGGGGCAGGCGATCGTTGCTGTAGCTGCCTGGGTAAATAGGTACGCAGATTACGGGTATGCCTGTTTTCTGGAATATAACGTTGCCATTGCTGCGTCAGTATGTGGCTCAGCTGTTTTTCATACTCCCGAAGTTGCAAATACACGACAGCCTGAGCCAGACACGCACTCACGGCTAACAGTAAAATGCTGCAAAGCGCCACGCGTTTGATATTGGTGGTCCAGAAAGAGCACGGGGCAGGCGGGCGCATTTTCCCGTGCAAAAGGTTAGCGGGTGGTTCCTGTGGATGGAGTATCAAACTATGACATGCGGGACGCGTTTCCTTCGCGGAAAGGCCAGTTGGCAGTGGACCGTAGCTGACGACCTCTTGCGGGGGATAATGCGCTAGCAGCTGTGCTAGCCAGGGTTCTGTCAGATGGGCAACACTGTTCTCATGCGTTCTGAGCAACCATCCACCGCTGTCTGATAATACCGTCCAGCCGCTTTCACAGGCTGGCAAGCGAAGGGCGTCAATCGTCGCATGCGTGACGTTAAAACCAGCCCCGGCAAAGAGACGAAGCTGGGACATAAGCCAGTCGGCGTCAACGCCAATGACGGAAACTCGCGTTCCCTCCCGAGAGAGTAGCGTCCAGTGCAGCGGGGGCATGCCTTCGTCCAGTGTTTCATCCGCAAGCCACTGAAGTTTTTGATCGGTCAGTTCGTAATTTTCGTCTGGGATGACGATTATTCTGCTCGTTGCCTTTTGGGCCGGAATAACGAGATGAGTGCATCCTGATGCCGGGCGTGCGGCAATCTCCGGCAACTGTTCTGTTGTCAGACTCTGAACCTGGCTGTAGCCACATCCATCATATTCCACCCATTCAAGGGCATTCGGCGTCGATCCAGAAAGGCGGATAAGCAGTTTCGTCGCAGGGACGTTAACTGCTTTATTGTTCGCTACTGCCATCCGTAAGCTGGCGTAAATAGAGTTTGAGTGTTTTAGTTTTTTCGTCATAAATGAAAAATGTGCGCATACCAAAGGTAAGGTCACCCTCATGAACCGTGGATGTGGTCAAAAAATAACTGCTGCTGGTTGTAATCTGTTTTTTAAGCGAATCCACCAGCGGTTTTGCTGCGCTGAAATCCTGTTGGGCCTGGTAAAGAAAATCCTCTACCTTTTCCCAGCCATTTACAGGACGTTTTTTCAGGAGCATTTTTGCATCTGACAAGCTGATATTGTTGAGGAAGAGGGCTGCCAGAAGCGGCGCTTGCTGCTCAGTAAGGGTATTGATATTAATGGCGAGGTCACTGCTGAATCGGGTGCAGATAAAAGGGGCGAGTTTTTGATAAAGCGCGTCAGTCATCCCTTTAATTTTGCGCACTTCTGTGGGTAAAAAGAGCACCTGACCGGCGGTCAGGTAGCCTGGCTGACTATGTTGATAGTATTCGTCTTCTGCACCTTTAACGCGCGTTGAGTCGTTATCATCGATGTAGTCTGCGATGGATTGAGCGATCTCTTCTGCCCGGTATTTTTCAACGGCGAGCTTCTCCAGTAGGGCGTAAAACACGCTGATTTCATACGGTGGCGTCGCCAGTGGTTCTTCCGGCGTATTCTTCAGTGCGTTCAGGTTGTAGCAATGGTGCAGATCGTTTATCTGCCAGCTGACGTCGGTGTCGTCGCCAGGACTCTCCGAGTGGGTGAGTACGTCTCGAGGCTTCTCCTGAAAACGCGCCATAGATTGTGCTTCAGCATAGAGCAGAGCGTATTTCCCCTGCAGGCTATCATTGATGCGCCGGGTGCGCTGGAGCTGAACCTGAAAACTTATCGTCATCTCTGCTGCCAGCGCAGCCATCAGCGCCAGAATCATTAAAACAATCAGCAATGCAGAACCTTTTTGCGCATTCATTGCGTCGCTCCTGCAGGTTGGCTGGCGGCTTTTTTTTCTGGAAACCAGCCGGGCAGGACAACGCGTCGGGTTATTTCCGCTTTACCGTCACGCTCCAGCGTTATCGTGGCTGTCGTTGACACGCTCTTTTCATCCGCCGGCGTCATTGTTGCAGAAAAATGGGAGACATGATCCAGCAGGGGCTGTGGTGCCACGTCCTTTTCACTGTCGGATGAGTAGCGTACTGCACGGAATAATGTGTCGTTTTCGACATACCAGTGGACGGTCGTCAAAACGAAAGTTGCCCCAAAAGGCATTGCGGGATCCCGGGTTTGTGTTGTGAAAATTACGCTCTCTTTTTCACTCAAGAAGGGGAGCGGTGTTTGCCGGTTTTTCCGCGGGACATACTGCATTAAATCATTTTCAAGCATGAGCACGGTGTGCTGGATGGCCTCAAAATCATCGCCAGTCTTCTTGGCTCGCTGGTACTGTTCGGTTGCCTGGGAGAACACCTGAGAGGCCAGAAAGCTGAGCGTTGAGAAAATGACGATCGCCAGCATCACTTCCAGAAGCGTAAAGCCGTTGGGGACTTTACTCATGCTTCGCCTCCGTTTTCTTACTATCTGAAGACCAGGCATACAGGCTGAGGGTTCGGCCATCAGACGTTATCACCCTGGCCTCTTTCTGAAGCAAAGGAGACGAACTTTTTTTCCCTTCAACCAGTTGCCAGGAGAAGGTCTCATTTAATTGAGAAGAGGCTCCCTCTTTGGCGGCGAGTTGTCCGTAAGTCGAGGTCACGAGTACGTTGTCTGCAACCCAAAGCGCTAGCGTTTCCTGTTTTAACGTTTCCAGTGCTGAAAGCTGCCATTGCATACTGTTGAGGAGTGCAATAATGGCGGTCGCAAAAATAGCCATTGCCAGCAAGACTTCAAGCAGCAGCATTCCGCTTTGTTGTTTCATTGCGGTTCCTTAAAGCGAATGACCTCAAGCGGCAGCGCGCCGTGTGATTGCAGAATGGCGATTTTTTCGCCATCTTTAGCGTTGAAAACCACTGAAAAGGGAGTGACTTGTCCATCGGGCAGGATGACGATTTGCGGCTTGGCCTCCTCCGACGACGGTGTCACGTCAGGCCTGGCCGGTGCGTCCCAATCGCCGCGTAACGGCAAATTGTCATTGTTTGCTATTTCCTGCCACTGCCATTCACCGGTGTGATCCTTTTTCGGTGCATAGAAAAGCCAGCCGTCAGTAGTGAGCTGAAGGCCGACAGTATGTTTTTCCAGTAGCGCCACGTCTGACATGTATTTTGCTGTCTGTCTGAGGACATCGATCTGCCGCAGTAGCTTTCCGGTAGCGCTCAGCCTGTCACTTTGCATAGCGACAACGCCGGCTGCCGCCAGGGCGATGATGACCATAACCAGCATCACCTCCAGCAGTGTGAATCCTTTCTGATGGGCCATTTTTAGCGTGACTTTTTATCGTTATCCCAGTTGTGGATATCATCCTCGGTGCCGGTTTCAGCATCAGGACCTGTGGACATGATATCGATCGCGCCATGCTCACCCGGGCTAATCAGGATGTAGTCATTCCCCCACGGATCGGCGGGCAGACGGCGGATATAACCGTCCGGGTTGTAGTTTTCAGCCCGGGGAGCTTGCGCTGGGGCGGTAATAAGCGCCTCCAGGCCCTGTTCTGTTGTGGGATAACGATGATTATCCAGCTTGTACATATCCAGCGCATTTTCGAGAGCAATAATATCGCTGGCGGCTTTTTGCCGGTCTGCCCGATCCTTATTGCCCATTAAGTTAGGCACCACCAGGCTGGCCAGAACCCCCATAATCACGATGACGACCATCAATTCCATAAGCGTGAAACCACGCTGCCTTTCCTTTTTCTGCGCTTCCATGATTTTTCCTTAATTCATCAATGAGTTGAGTTGTAATATGGGCTGCATGATCGAGACAACGATAAACAAAACGATCGCTGCCATGACAACAATCAGCGCCGGTTCAAAAATCGCCAGGGTCAGCGAAATGCGATTTTGCAGCTGCACCTCCTGGTTATTTGTTGCACGCTGCATGAGTTCCCCGAGCTGGCCGCTTTTTTCCCCGGAAGCAATCATGTAAATCATCATGGGGGGAAATATTTGCGTCTGCTTCAGGGACTGGCTGATGCTATTTCCCTGGCGCACACTTTCTGCTGCGTCGCTGAGCCGCTGTCCAATTTCACGGTTGCCCACACCTTCTGCTGAGAGCGACATCCCTTCCAGGAGTGGAATACCGCTGCGATTGAGAATACTCAGGGCGCGCAGATAACGGGCGCTATTGATCGCGCAGACCAGCGGGGAGGTAATGCGAAACGCGATGAGCCAGCGATGAAAATGATCCCGGTTTTTCCCGCGCTTCAGCCAGAAAGAGAATAGCGTTCCACCACAGATCAGCGTCAGTGCGATCCAGGGACCGTATGTCGACAGAAAGTGACTAATAGCCAGTAACGTTCGGGTGGAAAGCGGTAGCTCATGCTTAAGATGAGTGAACTGCGCGGCGACCTTCGGTACCACCGTGGTAAGCAAAATGATAACGACCAGAATGGCGACCGTGGTGAGCAGGGCAGGGTAAATCAACGCCTGTGTGAGTTTGCTGCGCATTTGCTGACGTGCTTCATTATATTCGGCCAGCCTTTCAAGAACGGCGCCCAGCTGGCCGACCGTCTCTCCCGCTTTTACCAGGGTGCAAAAGACCGTATCAAACAGACGAGGGTGGGCTTGCATGGCCACAGAGAGGGGCTGTCCCTCCAGAACGGCGAGATGCAGAGAAGTGATGACGTCGGCCAGTTTTTTATTTTCTTTTTGCTGCTGAACAACGGCGAGCGCTTCATCCAGCGGCAACGCCGCGGCGATCAGCGTCGCCAGCTGACGCGTAAAAAGCGTTAATTCGCTGTGGCTGATTCGTGTCGAAAAAGCCCTGAGGGTGACCCTGGGCCGCTGCCGTTTTAGCGTTTGCGGTAATAACCCCTGGCTACGCAACTGCGCGACCATATCTCTTTCACTCGCGGCCTCACTCAGCCCCGTATGGCGGTTTCCCCGCGCGTCCGTCGCCGTCCAGTGAAATTTCATTGGCGCCCATCCGCTGGAGTCTGACCTTCAGAGGTCACCCGCAGAATTTCTTCAAGTGAGGTCATCCCTTCTGCCGCTACGCGAAGACCGTTTGCCAGCAGGCTGAGGTGATGACGACGCTGGATCTCTTCCAACTGCCTTTCATGGCGCTCATTGTGAATAGCGTCACGCAGTTCTGGTGTGGCGAGCAGCAGTTCATGGATAGCCATGCGCCCCTGATAGCCGCTTTGTCTGCAAGCGGTGCAACCCTTTGCTTGCCAGAGATGAGATGCATTAATCCCATGGGCTTGCAGGAGCTGTTGCTCCTGAGGCCGCACGGCGTGAGCCGTTTTACAGTGAGGGCATAGCCGTCTGACCAGACGTTGGGCAATCACCCCAACGAGCGAGGAAGAGAGAAGGAACGGCTCAACGCCCATATCCCGTAATCGCGTTACGGCACCGCACGCGCTATTGGTGTGGAGAGTGGAAAGCACCAGATGCCCGGTCAAAGAAGCCTGAACCGCAATTTGAGCGGTTTCGTTATCGCGAATTTCTCCTACCATGACGACATCAGGATCCTGACGTAAAATAGCGCGTAGTCCGCGGGAAAATGACATATCTACGCGGCTATTAACCTGGGTTTGTCCGATACCTTCCAGTTCGTATTCAATTGGGTCCTCTACCGTAAGCACATTGCGTTCTGGGCTATTTAGCGCGGAGAGAATGGCGTAGAGCGTGGTGCTTTTCCCGGAGCCCGTTGGCCCCGTGACCAGAATAATACCGTGGGGAAGGGCAAGCAGATTCTTCAGACTGTGTGTGTCTGCCGCTGACATATCCAGTTTATCGATGGATAAGCGCAGACTACTTTTATCCAACAGACGCAGAACAACACGTTCGCCATGCTGCGACGGGAGCGTCGACACACGGACATCCACATTTCGCTGACCAATTTTTAAGGTAATGCGTCCATCCTGCGGCAGCCTTTTTTCGGCAATATCCAGTTTGGCCATGATTTTGATACGTGAGATGAGTAAGGCCGCCAGTTTTTTATTCGGCTGAACCACCGGGCGCAAGATGCCATCAACCCGGAAGCGGATACTCATCGCTTTTTCAAACACTTCAATATGAATATCTGAGGCGTGTTCTTTAATTGCTTCGCTGAGCACGGCATTAATAAGCCTGATAACCGGCGCGTCCGACTGCTCGTTCAGCAGATCTTCATTCGTTGGGATCTCTTCAGAGAGAGTATTGAGATCGTCGGAATTATTAATATCTTCGGCAATTAACTGGGCTGACCCGCTGTTCTGTTGGTAAATAAGTTCCAGCTTTTCGGCAAACTGCTGCGGGGGGAGCCGGGTAAAACAGGTGCACTCTGGCGCAACGGATGCGAACTCGAGCAGATGCTCAAGTGTGGCATCTGTCGAGTAGAAGAGAGTCTCTCCTTGTAAGGCAATGCCATAGCGCTGCGCTTTTTTCCATGCGTGCTGACTCATTCCGTTCGACCTTCCCTGAACGGATTTTTGGCGTCCGGTGTTGCCGGTGCATTATTAAAAGCCCGATCTTCAAGCTCTTTGATGTTGTCGACGTTAATCAGTGTTTCACTTTGCTTTTCTCGTCTCTCTTTTTGCAGATCTTTGAAATTGGTGTATTTCTCACGTGAGAGTGAACGATAGACCTCATCGTCTCTGATAATGGTCGGGCGGATAAAGACCATCAGGTTACGTTTGCTTTTCTCATTGGATGTGTAGCGGAAAAGCTGTCCCACCAAAGGGATATCGCCCAGTAGGGGAACTTTTGAAACTTCTTGCTTACTGGCGTCATCCATCAAACCGCCAAGCACAACGGTTTCGCCACTTTTCACCAGGACGGCATTCTGTATTGTTCGGGTGTTGAAGGTTGGGCCGAGCGAGGAAGAGCTTGTCGATGTGTCGACGCTGGAAACCTCTTGCTCGATCTCCATCAGAACAGAATCACCCTCGTTAATCTGCGGGGTGACTTTTAACTTGGTCCCCACCGTCTTACGCTCGACGGTATTGTAAATATTATCGCCGGAGGTCGTCTGGGAACCGGAAAGTACGGGCACATCCTGCCCGACGTTGAAGGCTGCTTCTTTATTATCAAGCGTAACGATGCTGGGCGTAGACAGGATGTCGTTTTTGTTGTCGGTATTGAGTGCTGTGAGGAGCACCCCCCAGTCGCCGTTGAAAAAACCTGCCGCAAGGCCGTTATAATTACTGAAGAGGTTGTAAGCTGGGTTATCGCTGGTGATCCCTCCGTTTGCTTTGAATTCACCCACGCCCTGTGCCGCGTTAAAGATTGGCAGGCCAGTTTTTGTAAGCTGTTGTCCACCAACGTTTTTCTCAGCCCACTGCACACCCAGGTTCAGACCTTTACCGTCCTGAACTTCAACGATAATCGCTTCCACCAGAACCTGTGCACGACGAATATCCAGCTTAGCGATAACCTCATCGAGTTGCTGGAGAATACCCTGATCGGCGGTCACAACCAGTGAGTTGGTTTGTTCATCTGCAGTAATAGAGATATCGCGGCTGCTGCTGGTTGCCGTATTGGTTGTGCCACTTTTGCCCTCTTTCAGTTTTTGTGTGACACCGGTTAAAACGTCAACAAGCTTATCCGCTTTGGCATATTTCAGGTACCATACCCGCGTGTTTCCTTGCCCTTGCTCCTGGGTATCAAGACGTTTTATCAACTCAGTAATTCTTGCGCGGGCGCGTTCTGAGCCTCTGATAATCAGCGTATTGCTTCTTTTATCGGCAACGATGTGCGTCTGGAGTGTCGCAGGTTGTGCCTCTTTTGCGTTCTCACGCGACAGCGTGTTAAGGACATCGGCAAGATCGACTGCGGAAGCATATTTCAGCGGGATAATTTGCTCTTGCTCGTCACCCATGACATCGACACGTTTAATGACTTCCAGCATGCGATTGACGGTTGATGCTTTGCCGGTAATGACCAGCGCATTAGAGGGCTCATAATGCGAGACGTTACCGACATTACCGCCATCGAGCATTTGACGAAGCAGAGGAGACAGCGATCGCGCTGGAACATTTTCCAGAGAAACAATACGTGTCACCAGTTCATCACCCTTGCCGGGTTGCGTATTACTGGTAAGCTTTCCTGGAAGATTTTTCACGGTTTCTGAACGCACGACTTTCAGCAGGCCATTATCAAGAGTGATAAGTGAAAAGCCATAAAGGTCGAGTACGCTCAGGAAAAATTGATAGTATTCCTCTTTATTAAAGGTATCTACGCTTCTGACGGAAATGGATGCTTTAACATCGGGATCAATCAGAATCGTTTTCCCCATGTTTTGTCCCACGATGTTGACAAACGTTTGAATGTCCGCACCGTTAAAATTCGCCGTGTAATCAGCTGAATATCCGGGCTTAGCGGTGGCGATGAGCAAAAAAAACAGCGAAAGCGCTTTCAGTCGCTGGCTTGCGGAGGTTCCATCCATTTATTTATCCTGACCGTCCTGGAATTGTTGAACGGCAACATTAATTAGTTTTGGTGATGCATTTCGCAAGAGGGTAATCTGCGCCGTCTGCAGATGTCTAAGTGCCTCCTGCGCATGGGTTATATTCGCCTGTTGCGTTAAAGACATATTGTTAAGCTGAATAGCAATGTCACCAGGTGCAATGGCTGTCCGTGAAAATAATTCTGTATTACCGCGAGGTAAAAGGCGCAATCCACGCAAGACATTTTTATCAACGACAGGAATCGCTTCAATAAAATCTGACAATGTGACATCTGTTGGTGCCGGCTGCTCGTTCACTTTTTCTGGCGTTGCGGCAGGTGGCGTCAGTTCGGTAAGCAGCGTAAGCTGCGCGGTGTTTCCGCCTGAGGAGAAAAACACCTGGTTCTTAGTGATATCAATGATGCGCGTGCTGTTGGATGATTTAAGCACATCATCAATAGAATAGACATTCTGTTCCCCCCCTTCCTGCAGAATGGCCCGGGACGATAATTTATCCGAACTATGAATAATACCGCTTAAATGGATATGGGACAGAGTATCTACGTTGCCACTCACTAATGGGGGCGCGTCAATGCGATTATTGACTGACGATGATAAATTCCATTTATATTTTTCATTAAAATTATTCAATGGCGTGATGATATCCTCATTAATCAGCGACGCTTTGTTATTACCCCACTGTATATATGCTGAGTAAATGAAGATAAAGATACCCATAGCGCTAGTCAATATAATCATAAGGCTCAGGGTGCGATACGATAACGCATTTTTCACTAAGGGAGAGATGGTTGCCATGAAATCACTTTTAAGAATGACTAAGAGTGAACGTGTTTCTTGTTTAAGTCCGTCATAATATAATCAGTTGTTGGCACGCAGCAAGTCATATGCAATATATATCCCTGTTTTAGGAATAGAATAATTTTCGAGGTAATGCGGCTATTCATGGATGAGCTAAATACTTTTTATACTACGCGGCATTGTCTGATTCGGGACAGCATGTTTTCCACGTTAATTCAGGAACAATGGCTAATATTGCAGGGCGGTAAAGGGTCAGGAAAAAGTGTGCTTGCGCAAGGGGTGATTAGCGCGTGGCCTTATCGCGCGCTCACCATCAGCCCTTTGAACCGAAAAGGTTACCTGTGGGAGTGGGTGATTATTGCGGATTCGCAGACGGATAACAGTCTGGCGGGAAAAATATTCCCTGTTGAGAAGCTCTGGGAGGAGCTGTACAGCGCGGGGACCGTGACACACGGCAGTATGCCGCTGTTTGTCCTGGAAGATGGACACCGAATCTCCAGGGGGCTTGTTTCAACGATTCTGGCGTTTATGACCATGATGCCGCAAGCCCGATTGCTACTTACAGGGATATTCAACCGTCGTCAGCAGCGCGAGTTACGGGTATTACAGTCGGTATGGTTTGAGATACCCGCGCCGGACAGTAAAGATTACCGCAAGGTGATCTCCTCTCATGCAGGCATTGGCCCTGAGACAACCAACACTCTTCCGGAACAATTTATCAGACGATGCATGAGACGTTGCGATGGCAATCTTCATCTTGCCGCGCGACTGGGAGGGGTTATTCGTCGTAATAAGATGGAGGGGGAGGAACACGCCGCCTCCATTATTGACGCTTCACTTCAGCGTGAGGCGCTGCGTTACCTGCCCGCACCGGGCCGTCAGGGCGTAACCTGGTTGCTGCTGTTGGTGTTAACGGTGCTATGTGGTGGTGGAGGCGCATACTTCGCCAGGCCTCTTTCCCAGTGGCTGCCACCGCTCACAACGTTGCTTCCTGTAGAATTCTCAAGACCTGTCTCAACTCATGCGCGACTGATGGCAGAGACGATGTCTACCAATGAATCGCTCAGTTTACTGTTTAGCGTCTGGGGGTATGAGGTCGACAAAGGGGAAGCCTGGTGCGATCAGGCATACCGGGGCGGGATGGCCTGCCTTTCCGGCACCGAAACGCTTGAAACACTGTTGTCTGACGGACTTCCCTGGGTCGCCACCCTGAAAGCAGGTAGCGCCAGTTTCCCTGTCGTCGTGATCGGGGGAGGAGAGAACACGCTTACCGTGCTGTCAGGAAATCAAACATGGATCCTTGATAAGGCATGGTTCAGCCATGTCTGGACAGGGAATGTGACGCGAATGTGGAAGCCATCGCCCGACGGCAACGCAAGCATAACAAAGAAGAGTAGCACCGATGACATTGTCTGGCTTGATACGATGCTGAGCCGCGTGCTGAATGTCGAGGCGGAAGGGACGGGAGAATGGAGTTCGCTGCTAACTGAGAAGGTCCGCCAGTTTCAGGCGCAAAATAAGATTAAAGTCGATGGTGTGATGGGACAGTTGTCACTTATCAGGCTATGGCAAGCCCTGGGTGAAAGTCCAACGTTGATTCAGGAAAGAGGGGCGATATGAGCGAGCAAACGGTAACCTCTTTGCAGCCCAAAGTACGCTTTGTCCGGCCAGATATGCCGCGCCCGCTATGGGCGGGGATATGCATCGCATTGTCCTGGCTTTTATATAGTGTGGGTTGCGCGATCGTAGGGTATTACCTGTACCGCGGGATTGCTCTGCACGCGTCTTCATCACCAGAGCCTCAGCATTATCGGCTTTCTGAGGAGCACTATATCTATAAGAAGCGTCCCTTGCCGGTGCCGGTGGAAGAGACGGATGTTAGTGTGTCGGAGGAAAGCGACGCTGAGCATCCGGTTGCTGCCGGAGGAAAGGGCGATCTTGAAGCGCGTGTTAAGCAGGCGATAGCAGATATTGACCAGTAGTGTACGTGTCTTGCAAAAGGTTGGTTATTATCGACACAGTCGACTTGCATTAAGCCTGTAAATACGTATAATGCGCGGGCTTGTCGTAATTGACGGCTGGTTCGATATGAACCTGGGTAGCGCATTTTGTTACTCAACAATGCTCCCAATTGGGGAGCTACGTAAGAACGGTTACACTCTCCCATCAATCGTAATGGGTTTGAGGAGTAATCATTTTCGTTTATAAAATAATTGGAGCTCTGGTCTCATGCAGAACCAAAGAATCCGTATCCGCCTTAAAGCGTTTGATCATCGTCTGATCGATCAATCAACCGCGGAAATCGTCGAGACTGCTAAGCGCACTGGTGCGCAAGTCCGTGGTCCGATCCCGCTGCCGACCCGCAAAGAGCGCTTTACCGTTCTGATCTCTCCGCACGTTAACAAAGACGCGCGTGATCAGTACGAAATCCGCACTCACAAGCGTCTGGTTGACATCGTTGAGCCAACTGAGAAAACCGTTGATGCTCTGATGCGTCTGGATCTGGCTGCCGGTGTAGACGTGCAGATCAGCCTGGGTTAATCAGGTCATCGAGCGATTGAGAGGTTGAAACAATGATTGGTTTAGTCGGTAAAAAAGTGGGTATGACCCGCATCTTCACTGAAGATGGCGTTTCTATCCCAGTAACCGTAATCGAAGTTGAAGCAAACCGCGTTACTCAGGTTAAAGATCTGGCTAACGATGGCTACCGCGCTATTCAGGTTACCACTGGTGCTAAAAAAGCTAACCGTGTAACCAAACCAGAAGCGGGTCACTTCGCTAAAGCTGGCGTAGAAGCTGGCCGTGGTCTGTGGGAATTCCGTCTTGCTGAAGGCGAAGAGTTCACCGTAGGTCAGGACATTAGCGTTGAGCTGTTTGCTGACGTTAAAAAAGTTGACGTAACCGGTACCTCTAAAGGTAAAGGTTTTGCTGGTACCGTTAAGCGCTGGAACTTCCGTACCCAGGACGCTACCCACGGTAACTCTTTGTCTCACCGCGTTCCGGGTTCTATCGGTCAGAACCAGACTCCGGGCAAAGTGTTCAAAGGCAAGAAAATGGCAGGTCAGCTGGGTAACGAACGTGTAACCGTTCAGAGCCTGGACGTAGTACGTGTTGACGCTGAGCGCAACCTGCTGCTGGTTAAAGGTGCGGTCCCGGGTGCAACCGGTAGCGACCTGATCGTTAAACCAGCTGTGAAGGCGTAAGGGGATAGCAATGGAATTAGTATTGAAAGACGCGCAGAGCGCGCTGACTGTTTCCGAAACTACCTTCGGTCGTGATTTCAACGAAGCGCTGGTTCACCAGGTTGTTGTTGCTTATGCAGCTGGTGCTCGTCAGGGTACTCGTGCTCAGAAGACTCGTGCTGAAGTAACTGGTTCTGGCAAAAAGCCATGGCGCCAGAAAGGTACCGGCCGTGCGCGTTCAGGTTCTATCAAGAGCCCGATCTGGCGTTCAGGTGGCGTGACCTTCGCTGCGCGTCCACAGGACCACAGTCAAAAAGTTAACAAAAAGATGTACCGCGGCGCGCTGAAAAGCATCCTGTCCGAACTGGTACGTCAGGATCGTCTGATCGTTGTCGAGAAGTTCTCTGTAGAAGCGCCTAAAACTAAGCTGCTGGCTCAGAAACTGAAAGACATGGCTCTGGAAGATGTGCTGATCATCACCGGTGAGCTGGACGAGAACCTGTTCCTGGCCGCACGTAACCTGCACAAGGTTGACGTACGCGATGCGACTGGTATCGACCCGGTTAGCCTGATCGCCTTCGACAAAGTCGTAATGACTGCTGATGCTGTTAAGCAAGTTGAGGAGATGCTGGCATGATTCGTGAAGAACGTCTGCTGAAGGTGCTTCGCGCACCGCACGTTTCTGAAAAAGCGTCTACTGCGATGGAAAAAACAAACACCATCGTTCTCAAAGTTGCTAAAGACGCGACCAAAGCAGAGATCAAAGCTGCTGTGCAGAAACTGTTTGAAGTCGAAGTCGAAGTCGTTAACACCCTGGTTGTTAAAGGGAAAGTTAAACGTCACGGACAGCGTATCGGTCGTCGTAGCGACTGGAAAAAAGCTTACGTCACCCTGAAAGAAGGCCAGAACCTGGACTTCGTTGGCGGCGCTGAGTAAGTCGGAGGAGTAATACAATGGCAGTTGTTAAATGTAAACCGACATCTCCGGGTCGTCGCCACGTAGTTAAAGTGGTTAACCCTGAGCTGCACAAGGGCAAACCTTTTGCTCCGTTGCTGGAAAAAAACAGCAAATCCGGTGGTCGTAACAACAATGGCCGTATCACCACTCGTCACATCGGTGGTGGCCACAAGCAGGCTTATCGTATTGTTGACTTCAAACGCAACAAAGACGGTATCCCAGCAGTTGTTGAACGTCTTGAGTACGATCCGAACCGTTCCGCGAACATCGCGCTGGTTCTGTACAAAGATGGCGAACGCCGTTACATCCTGGCCCCTAAAGGCCTGAAAGCTGGCGACCAGATTCAGTCTGGCGTTGATGCTGCAATCAAAGCAGGTAACACCCTGCCGATGCGCAATATCCCGGTTGGTTCTACCGTTCATAACGTAGAAATGAAACCAGGTAAAGGCGGTCAGCTGGCGCGTTCCGCGGGTACTTACGTTCAGATCGTTGCGCGCGACGGTGCTTATGTCACCCTGCGTCTGCGTTCTGGTGAAATGCGTAAAGTCGAAGCAGACTGCCGCGCTACTCTGGGCGAAGTTGGCAATGCTGAGCATATGCTGCGCGTTCTGGGTAAAGCAGGTGCTGCACGCTGGCGTGGTGTTCGTCCTACCGTTCGCGGTACTGCGATGAACCCAGTCGACCACCCACATGGTGGTGGTGAAGGTCGTAACTTTGGTAAGCACCCGGTAACTCCGTGGGGCGTTCAGACCAAAGGTAAGAAGACCCGCAGCAACAAGCGTACTGATAAATTTATCGTACGTCGCCGTAGCAAATAATTTTAGAGGATAAGCCATGCCACGTTCTCTCAAGAAAGGTCCTTTTATTGACCTGCACTTGCTGAAGAAGGTAGAGAAAGCGGTGGAAAGCGGAGACAAGAAGCCCCTGCGCACTTGGTCCCGTCGTTCAACGATCTTTCCTAACATGATCGGTTTGACCATCGCTGTCCATAATGGTCGTCAGCACGTTCCAGTCTTTGTTACCGACGAAATGGTTGGTCACAAACTGGGTGAATTCGCACCGACTCGTACTTATCGCGGCCACGCTGCTGATAAAAAAGCGAAGAAGAAATAAGGTAGGAGGAAGAGATGGAAACTTTAGCTCAACATCGCCATGCTCGTTCTTCTGCACAGAAGGTTCGCCTTGTTGCTGACCTGATTCGCGGTAAGAAAGTGTCGCAGGCCCTGGACATCCTGACCTATACCAACAAGAAAGCTGCGGTATTGGTCAAGAAAGTACTGGAATCTGCCATTGCTAACGCTGAACACAACGATGGCGCTGACATCGACGATCTGAAAGTCGCGAAAATTTTCGTAGATGAAGGCCCAAGCATGAAGCGCATTATGCCGCGTGCGAAAGGTCGTGCAGATCGCATCCTGAAGCGCACCAGCCACATTACTGTGGTTGTGTCCGATCGCTGAGACTCTGGAGACTAGCAATGGGTCAGAAAGTACATCCTAATGGTATTCGCCTGGGTATTGTAAAACCATGGAACTCTACCTGGTTTGCGAACACCAAAGAATTCGCTGACAACCTGGACAGCGATTTTAAAGTACGTCAGTACCTGACTAAGGAACTGGCTAAAGCGTCTGTATCTCGTATCGTTATCGAGCGTCCAGCTAAGAGCATCCGTGTGACTATTCACACTGCTCGTCCTGGCATCGTTATCGGTAAGAAAGGCGAAGACGTAGAAAAACTGCGCAAGGTCGTAGCGGATATCGCTGGCGTTCCTGCACAGATCAATATCGCTGAAGTTCGTAAGCCTGAACTGGACGCTAAATTGGTTGCTGACAGCATCACTTCTCAGCTGGAACGTCGTGTTATGTTCCGTCGTGCTATGAAGCGTGCTGTACAGAACGCAATGCGTCTGGGCGCTAAGGGTATCAAAGTTGAAGTTAGCGGCCGTCTGGGCGGCGCGGAAATCGCACGTACCGAATGGTACCGTGAAGGTCGCGTACCGCTGCACACTCTGCGTGCTGACATCGACTACAACACCTCTGAAGCGCACACCACTTACGGTGTAATCGGCGTTAAGGTATGGATCTTCAAAGGTGAGATCCTGGGTGGTATGGCTGCTGTTGAACAACCGGAAAAACCGGCTGCTCAACCTAAAAAGCAGCAGCGTAAAGGCCGTAAATAAGGAGCGTCGCTGATGTTACAACCAAAGCGTACAAAATTCCGTAAAGTGCACAAAGGCCGCAACCGTGGTCTGGCGCAGGGTACGGATGTTAGCTTCGGCACTTTCGGTCTGAAAGCTGTTGGCCGTGGTCGTCTGACTGCACGTCAGATCGAAGCAGCACGTCGTGCAATGACCCGTGCAGTTAAGCGTCAAGGTAAGATCTGGATCCGTGTATTCCCGGACAAACCGATCACCGAGAAGCCGCTGGAAGTTCGTATGGGTAAAGGTAAAGGTAACGTGGAGTACTGGGTTGCCTTGATCCAACCGGGCAAAGTCCTTTATGAAATGGACGGTGTTCCGGAAGAGCTGGCCCGTGAAGCCTTCGGCCTGGCAGCAGCGAAACTGCCTATCAAAACCACCTTTGTAACTAAGACGGTGATGTAATGAAAGCAAAAGAGCTGCGTGAAAAAAGCGTTGAAGAGCTGAACGCTGAGCTGCTGAACCTGCTGCGTGAGCAGTTCAACCTGCGTATGCAGGCTGCAAGTGGCCAGCTGCAACAGACTCACCTGCTGAAGCAAGTGCGTCGCAATGTTGCACGCGTTAAGACTTTACTGACTCAGAAGGCGGGTGCGTAATGACCGATAAAATCCGTACTCTGCAAGGTCGTGTTGTTAGCGACAAAATGGAGAAATCCATTGTTGTAGCTATCGAACGTATTGTGAAACACCCGATCTACGGTAAATTCATCAAGCGTACGACCAAACTGCACGTACATGACGAGAACAACGAATGTGGTATCGGCGACAAGGTTGAAATCCGTGAATGCCGTCCACTGTCCAAGACTAAGTCCTGGACGCTGGTTCGCGTTGTAGAGAAAGCGGTTCTGTAATACAGTACGCATTCTCAATACGAATAAACGGCTCAGCGATGAGCCGTTTATTTTTTCTACCCATATTGCAGAAGCGGTGTTATAATGCCGCGCCCTCGATATGGGGCTTTTTAACGGCTCTGATTTTAGAGTCTCAGGTAGTAGTTGACATTAGCGGAGCACTAAAATGATCCAAGAACAGACTATGCTGAACGTCGCCGACAACTCCGGTGCACGTCGCGTAATGTGTATCAAGGTTCTGGGTGGCTCGCACCGTCGCTACGCAGGCGTAGGCGACATCATCAAGATCACCATCAAAGAAGCAATTCCACGTGGTAAGGTCAAAAAAGGTGATGTGCTGAAAGCGGTAGTGGTGCGCACCAAGAAGGGTGTTCGTCGCCCTGACGGTTCTGTCATTCGCTTCGATGGTAATGCATGCGTTATTTTGAACAATAACAGCGAGCAGCCTATCGGCACGCGTATCTTTGGGCCGGTAACTCGTGAACTTCGTACTGAGAAGTTCATGAAAATTATCTCTCTGGCACCAGAAGTACTCTAAGGAGCGAATCATGGCAGCGAAAATCCGTCGTGATGACGAAGTTATCGTGTTAACCGGTAAAGATAAAGGTAAACGCGGTAAAGTAAAAAATGTTCTGTCTTCCGGCAAACTCGTCGTTGAAGGTATCAACCTGGTTAAGAAACATCAGAAGCCGGTTCCGGCCCTGAACCAACCAGGTGGCATCGTTGAAAAAGAAGCTGCTATTCAGGTTTCTAACGTTGCAATCTTCAATGCGGCTACCGGCAAGGCTGACCGTGTAGGCTTTAGATTCGAAGACGGCAAAAAAGTCCGTTTCTTCAAGTCTAACAGCGAAACTATCAAGTAATTTGGAGTAGTACGATGGCGAAACTGCATGATTACTACAAAGACGAAGTAGTTAACAAACTCATGACTGAGTTTAACTACAATTCTGTCATGCAAGTCCCTCGGGTCGAGAAGATCACCCTGAACATGGGTGTTGGTGAAGCGATCGCTGACAAGAAACTGCTGGATAACGCAGCAGCTGACCTGACAGCAATCTCCGGTCAAAAACCGCTGATCACCAAAGCACGCAAATCTGTTGCAGGCTTCAAAATCCGTCAGGGCTATCCGATCGGCTGTAAAGTAACTCTGCGTGGCGAACGCATGTGGGAGTTCTTTGAGCGCCTGATCACTATTGCTGTTCCACGTATCCGTGACTTCCGTGGCTTGTCCGCTAAGTCTTTCGACGGTCGTGGTAACTACAGCATGGGTGTCCGTGAGCAGATCATCTTCCCAGAAATCGACTACGATAAAGTCGACCGCGTGCGTGGTTTGGATATTACCATTACCACTACTGCGAAATCTGACGAAGAAGGCCGTGCTCTGCTGGCTGCCTTTGACTTCCCGTTCCGCAAGTAAGGTAGGGTTACTGAATGGCTAAGCAATCAATGAAAGCACGCGAAGTAAAGCGCGTAGCTTTAGCTGATAAATTCTTCGCTAAACGCGCTGAACTGAAAGCGATCATTTCTGATGTGAACGCTTCCGACGAAGATCGTTGGAATGCGGTTCTCAAGCTGCAGTCTCTGCCGCGTGATTCCAGCCCGTCTCGTCAGCGTAACCGCTGTCGTCAAACAGGTCGTCCACATGGTTATGTGGGCAAGTTTGGGTTGAGCCGTATCAAACTGCGTGAAGCCGCCATGCGCGGTGAAGTGCCAGGCTTGAAAAAGGCTAGCTGGTAATTACCAATTGAATCACGGGAGTAAAGACAGATGAGCATGCAAGATCCGATCGCGGATATGCTGACCCGTATCCGTAACGGTCAGGCCGCGAACAAAGTTGCGGTCACCATGCCTTCCGCCAAGCTGAAAGTGGCAATTGCCAACGTGCTGAAGGAAGAAGGTTTTATCGAAGATTTTAAAGTTGAAGGCGACACCAAGCCGGAACTGGAACTTACTCTCAAGTATTTCCAGGGTAAAGCTGTTGTAGAAAGCATTCAGCGTGTCAGCCGCCCAGGCCTGCGCATCTATAAGAAAAAAGATGAGCTGCCAAAAGTTATGGCTGGTCTTGGTATCGCAGTTGTTTCTACCTCTAAAGGTGTTATGACTGATCGTGCAGCGCGCCAGGCTGGTCTTGGTGGCGAAATTATCTGCTACGTAGCCTAATCGGAGGAAAGAATGTCTCGTGTTGCTAAAGCACCGGTCGTCATTCCTGCCGGCGTTGATGTTAAAATCGACGGTCAGGTTATTACGATCAAAGGTAAAAACGGCGAGCTGACTCGTACCCTCAACAAAGCTGTTGAAGTTAAACATGCAGATAACGCTCTGACCTTCGGTCCACGTGATGGTTTCGTGGATGGATGGGCTCAGGCTGGTACCGCGCGTGCCCTGCTGAACTCAATGGTTGTTGGTGTTACCGAAGGCTTCACTAAAAAGCTTCAGCTGGTTGGTGTAGGTTATCGTGCAGCGATCAAAGGGAATGCAGTAGGCCTGTCTCTGGGCTTCTCACACCCTGTTGAGCATCCGCTGCCGGCCGGTATCACTGCAGAATGCCCGACTCAAACTGAAATCGTGCTGAAAGGCGCTGATAAACAGCTGATCGGTCAGGTTGCAGCAGATCTGCGCGCCTACCGTCGTCCTGAGCCTTACAAAGGCAAGGGTGTTCGTTACGCCGACGAAGTCGTGCGTACCAAAGAGGCTAAGAAGAAGTAAGGTAACACTATGGATAAGAAATCTGCTCGTATCCGTCGTGCGACCCGCGCACGCCGCAAGCTCAAAGAGCTGGGTGCAACTCGCCTGGTGGTACATCGTACCCCGCGTCATATTTACGCACAGGTAATTGCACCGAACGGTTCTGAAGTTCTGGTAGCTGCTTCTACTGTAGAAAAAGCTATCTCAGAACAATTGAAGTACACCGGTAACAAAGACGCCGCTGCAGCTGTAGGTAAAGCTGTTGCTGAACGCGCTCTGGAAAAAGGCATCAGCAATGTTTCCTTTGACCGTTCCGGGTTCCAATATCATGGTCGTGTCCAGGCACTGGCAGATGCTGCCCGTGAAGCTGGCCTTCAGTTCTAAGGTAGAGGTGTAAGATGGCTCACATCGAAAAACAGGCTGGCGAACTGCAGGAAAAGCTGATCGCGGTAAACCGCGTATCTAAAACCGTTAAAGGTGGTCGTATTTTCTCCTTCACAGCTCTGACTGTAGTAGGCGATGGTAACGGTCGCGTTGGTTTTGGTTACGGTAAAGCGCGTGAAGTTCCAGCAGCGATCCAGAAAGCGATGGAAAAAGCCCGTCGCAATATGATTAACGTCGCGCTGAACAACGGCACCCTGCAACACCCTGTTAAAGGTGTTCACACGGGTTCTCGTGTATTCATGCAGCCAGCTTCAGAAGGTACCGGTATCATCGCCGGTGGTGCAATGCGCGCCGTTCTGGAAGTTGCTGGGGTTCATAACGTTCTGGCCAAAGCATATGGTTCCACCAACCCGATTAACGTGGTTCGTGCAACTATTGATGGCCTGGAAAATATGAATTCTCCAGAAATGGTCGCTGCCAAGCGTGGTAAATCCGTTGAAGAAATTCTGGGGTAATTGACCATGGCAAAGACTATTAAAATCACTCAAACCCGCAGTGCAATCGGTCGTCTGCCGAAACACAAGGCAACGCTGCTTGGCCTGGGTCTGCGTCGTATTGGTCATACCGTTGAGCGCGAGGATACTCCTGCTGTTCGTGGTATGGTCAACGCGGTTTACTTCATGGTTAAAGTTGAGGAGTAAGAGATGCGTTTAAATACTCTGTCTCCGGCCGAAGGCTCTAAAAAGGCGGGTAAACGCCTGGGTCGTGGTATCGGTTCTGGCCTCGGCAAAACCGGTGGTCGTGGTCACAAAGGTCAGAACTCTCGTTCTGGCGGTGGCGTACGTCGCGGTTTCGAGGGTGGCCAGATGCCACTGTACCGTCGTCTGCCGAAGTTCGGCTTCACCTCTCGCAAAGCAGCGATCACAGCGGAAATCCGTCTGTCTGACCTGGCGAAAGTTGAAGGCGGCGTTGTAGACCTGAACACGCTGAAAGCAGCAAACATTATCGGTATTCAGATCGAGTTCGCGAAAGTGATCCTGTCTGGTGAAGTTTCTACTCCGGTAACTGTTCGTGGCCTGCGTGTTACTAAAGGTGCTCGTGCTGCTATCGAAGCTGCTGGCGGTAAAATTGAGGAATAAGTAGCAGATGGCTAAGCAACCGGGATTAGATTTTCAAAGTGCCAAAGGTGGATTTGGCGAGCTGAAACGCAGACTGCTGTTTGTTATCGGCGCGCTGATTGTGTTCCGTATTGGCTCTTTTATTCCGATCCCTGGTATCGATGCCGCTGTACTTGCCAAACTGCTTGAGCAACAGCGAGGCACCATCATTGAAATGTTCAACATGTTCTCTGGTGGTGCTCTCAGCCGTGCTTCTATCTTCGCTCTGGGTATCATGCCGTATATTTCGGCATCGATTATTATCCAGCTGCTGACGGTCGTTCATCCGGCCCTGGCAGAATTGAAGAAAGAAGGGGAGTCTGGACGTCGTAAGATTAGTCAGTACACCCGTTACGGTACTCTGGTGCTGGCAATATTCCAGTCGATCGGTATTGCTACCGGTCTGCCGAATATGCCTGGTATGCAGGGCCTGGTATTAAACCCAGGCTTTGCATTCTATTTCACCGCTGTTGTTAGTCTGGTCACAGGGACGATGTTCCTGATGTGGCTCGGCGAACAGATTACTGAGCGTGGTATCGGTAACGGTATCTCAATCATTATCTTCGCCGGTATTGTTGCGGGTCTTCCGCCAGCCATCGCCCACACTATCGAGCAAGCGCGTCAAGGCGACCTGCACTTCCTCCTGTTGCTGTTGGTTGCAGTATTAGTATTTGCAGTGACGTTCTTTGTTGTCTTCGTTGAACGTGGTCAACGCCGCATTGTGGTGAACTACGCGAAACGTCAGCAAGGTCGTCGTGTCTATGCTGCACAGAGCACACATTTACCGCTGAAAGTGAATATGGCGGGGGTAATCCCGGCAATCTTCGCTTCCAGTATTATTCTGTTCCCGGCAACCATCGCGTCATGGTTCGGGGGCGGTACTGGTTGGAACTGGCTGACAACAATTTCGCTGTATTTGCAGCCTGGGCAACCACTTTATGTGTTACTCTATGCGTCTGCGATCATCTTCTTCTGTTTCTTCTACACGGCGTTGGTCTTCAACCCGCGTGAAACAGCAGATAACCTGAAGAAGTCCGGTGCATTTGTACCAGGAATTCGTCCGGGAGAGCAAACGGCGAAGTATATCGATAAAGTAATGACCCGCCTGACTTTGGTTGGTGCGCTTTATATTACTTTTATCTGCCTGATCCCGGAGTTCATGCGTGATGCAATGAAAGTACCGTTCTACTTCGGTGGGACCTCACTGCTTATCGTTGTTGTCGTGATTATGGACTTTATGGCTCAAGTGCAAACTCTGATGATGTCCAGTCAGTATGAGTCTGCATTGAAGAAGGCGAACCTGAAAGGCTACGGCCGCTAATTGGTCGCCTGAGAAGTTACGGAGAGTAAAAATGAAAGTTCGTGCTTCCGTCAAGAAATTATGCCGTAACTGCAAAATCGTTAAGCGTGATGGTGTCATCCGTGTGATTTGCAGTGCCGAGCCGAAGCATAAACAGCGCCAAGGCTGATTATTTCGCATATTTTTCTTGCAAAGTTGGGTTGAGCTGGCTAGATTAGCCAGCCAATCTTTTGTATGTCTGTACGTTTCCATTTGAGTATCCTGAAAACGGGCTTTTCAGCATGGTGCGTACATATTAAATAGTAGGAGTGCATAGTGGCCCGTATAGCAGGCATTAACATTCCTGATCAGAAACATGCTGTGATCGCATTAACTTCGATCTACGGCGTCGGCAAGACCCGTTCTAAAGCCATTCTGGCTGCAGCGGGTATCGCTGAAGATGTTAAGATCAGTGAGCTGTCTGAAGAACAAATCGACACGCTGCGTGACGAAGTTGCCAAATTTGTCGTTGAAGGTGATCTGCGCCGTGAAATCAGCATGAGCATCAAGCGCCTGATGGATCTTGGTTGCTATCGCGGTTTGCGTCATCGTCGTGGTCTGCCAGTGCGCGGTCAGCGTACTAAGACCAACGCACGTACCCGTAAGGGTCCGCGCAAACCGATCAAGAAATAATCGGGGTGATTGAATAATGGCAAAGGCACCAGTTCGTGCACGTAAACGTGTAAGAAAACAAGTCTCTGACGGCGTGGCTCATATCCATGCTTCTTTCAACAACACCATCGTTACTATTACTGATCGTCAGGGTAACGCTTTGGGTTGGGCAACAGCCGGTGGTTCCGGTTTCCGTGGTTCTCGCAAATCCACTCCGTTCGCAGCTCAGGTTGCAGCAGAGCGTTGCGCTGAAGCCGTAAAAGAATACGGCATCAAGAATCTGGAAGTTATGGTTAAAGGTCCGGGTCCGGGTCGTGAATCTACTGTTCGCGCTCTGAACGCCGCTGGTTTCCGCATCACGAATATTACTGATGTGACTCCGATCCCTCATAACGGTTGTCGTCCGCCGAAAAAACGTCGCGTATAACGCTCGTTTTTTAGGTTAGTTGGAGATAGAAAATGGCAAGATATTTGGGTCCTAAGCTCAAGCTGAGCCGTCGTGAGGGCACCGACTTATTCCTTAAGTCTGGCGTTCGCGCGATCGATACCAAGTGTAAAATTGAACAAGCTCCTGGCCAGCACGGTGCGCGTAAACCGCGTCTGTCTGACTATGGTGTGCAGTTGCGTGAAAAGCAAAAAGTTCGCCGTATCTACGGTGTGCTGGAGCGTCAGTTCCGTAACTACTATAAAGAAGCAGCACGTCTGAAAGGCAACACAGGTGAAAACCTGCTGGCTCTGCTGGAAGGTCGTCTGGACAACGTTGTTTACCGTATGGGCTTCGGCGCGACTCGTGCTGAATCACGCCAGTTGGTTAGCCACAAAGCAATCATGGTAAACGGTCGTGTTGTTAACATCGCTTCTTATCAGGTTAAAGCGAATGACGTTGTTAGCATTCGTGAGAAAGCGAAAAAGCAATCTCGCGTGAAGGCCGCTCTGGAGCTGGCTGAGCAGCGTGAAAAGCCAACCTGGCTGGAAGTTGATGCTGGCAAGATGGAAGGTACGTTCAAGCGTCAGCCGGAACGTTCTGATCTGTCTGCGGACATTAACGAACACCTGATCGTCGAGCTTTACTCCAAGTAAAGCTTAGTACCAAAGAGAGGACACAATGCAGGGTTCTGTGACAGAGTTTCTAAAACCGCGCCTGGTAGATATCGAGCAAGTGAGTTCGACGCACGCCAAGGTGACCCTTGAGCCTTTAGAGCGTGGCTTTGGCCATACTCTGGGTAACGCACTGCGCCGTATTCTGCTCTCATCGATGCCGGGTTGCGCGGTGACCGAGGTTGAGATTGATGGTGTACTTCATGAGTACAGCACCAAAGAAGGCGTTCAGGAAGATATCCTTGAAATCCTGCTCAACCTGAAAGGGCTGGCGGTGAGAGTTCAGGGTAAAGATGAAGTTATTCTTACTCTGAATAAATCTGGCATTGGCCCTGTGACTGCAGCCGACATCACCCACGACGGTGATGTTGAAATCGTCAAGCCGCAGCACGTGATCTGCCACCTGACCGATGAGAACGCAGCTATTAGCATGCGTATCAAAGTTCAGCGCGGTCGTGGTTATGTGCCGGCTTCTGCCCGAATTCATTCGGAAGAAGATGAGCGCCCAATCGGCCGTCTGCTGGTCGACGCATGCTACAGCCCTGTAGAGCGTATTGCCTACAATGTTGAAGCAGCGCGTGTAGAACAGCGTACCGACCTGGACAAGCTGGTCATCGAAATGGAAACCAACGGCACAATCGATCCTGAAGAGGCGATTCGTCGTGCGGCAACCATCCTGGCAGAACAACTGGAAGCTTTCGTTGACTTACGTGATGTTCGTCAGCCGGAAGTGAAAGAAGAGAAACCAGAATTCGATCCGATCCTGCTGCGCCCTGTTGACGATCTCGAATTGACTGTCCGCTCTGCTAACTGCCTCAAGGCAGAAGCTATCCACTATATCGGTGATCTGGTACAGCGTACCGAGGTTGAGTTGCTGAAAACGCCGAACCTGGGTAAAAAATCTCTTACCGAGATTAAAGACGTGCTGGCTTCACGTGGTTTGTCTCTGGGCATGCGCCTGGAAAACTGGCCACCAGCAAGCATTGCTGACGAGTAACCGGATCACAGGTTAAGGTTTTACTGAGAAGGATAAGGTCATGCGCCATCGTAAGAGTGGTCGTCAACTGAACCGCAACAGCAGCCATCGCCAGGCTATGTTCCGCAACATGGCAGGTTCACTGGTTCGTCATGAAATCATCAAGACGACCCTGCCTAAAGCGAAAGAGCTGCGTCGCGTAGTTGAGCCGCTGATTACTCTTGCCAAGACTGACAGCGTTGCTAATCGTCGTCTGGCATTCGCCCGTACTCGTGATAACGAGATCGTGGCAAAACTGTTTAACGAACTGGGCCCGCGTTTCGCGAGCCGTGCCGGTGGTTACACTCGCATTCTGAAGTGTGGTTTCCGTGCAGGCGACAACGCGCCGATGGCTTACATCGAGCTGGTTGATCGTTCAGAGAAAGCAGAAGCTGCTGCAGAGTAATCTGCAGTAACGTAAAAAAACCCGCCTCGGCGGGTTTTTTTATATCCGCAGTATCCCCACTTCTCTACAATGTCTGTATTAATTCTGTTCATCCCCTGGAGCTGACGATGTGGTTGCTTGACCAGTGGGCAGAACGCCATATTCGCGATGCCCAAAATAAAGGTGATTTCGACGATCTCCCAGGAAGCGGCGAACCTCTTGTGCTGGAAGATGATTCGCACATTGCGCCTGAACTGCGGGCCGGATACCGTTTACTAAAAAACGCCGGCTGTCTTCCTCCTGAGCTTGAGCAGCGCAGAGAGGCCGTTGAACTTATCGATTTGCTAAAAGGTATTCGCCGGGACGATCCACGACATACTGAACTTAGCCGCAGGCTTGCCCTTGTCGAGCTCAAGTTACGTCAGGCCGGGTTGAGTACTGAATTTCTGCATGGCGAATACAGTGAAAGATTGATGCAGAAAATAAACGAGGAGTAGCGATGTACCGTATCGGTGAACTTGCAAAGCTCGCGAACGTAACGCCGGATACTATCCGATATTACGAAAAGCAGCAGATGATCGATCATGAAGTACGCACAGAAGGCGGGTTTCGGCTTTATACCGATAACGATCTACAGCGTTTAAGATTTATACGCTATGCGCGACAGCTTGGATTCACGCTGGACTCGATCCGCGAGTTATTATCGATCCGCATCGATCCTGAACATCATACCTGCCAGGAATCAAAAAGCATCGTGCAGGCCCGGCTTGATGAAGTTGAAGCCCGTATTCAGGAGCTGCAAACCATGCAACGTTCTCTGCAAAGGCTGAATGATGCCTGCTGTGGAACGGCCCATAGCAGTATTTATTGTTCAATTCTTGAAGCCCTTGAACAGGGGGCCAGTGGAGAAACGCGGGGATGTTGATTTTTAATCCACCCGAGTCTAGACTTCCGTCGTCATAAACCATGCGCAGGAGAAAAGATGAGCCACTATCAGCATACGAAGGGACAAATTAAAGACAATGCCATTGAAGCCTTACTTCACGACCCGCTTTTTCGACAGCGTGTTGAAAAGAATAAAAAAGGGAAGGGAAGTTATCTGCGTAAAAACAAACATGCAAAACGGGGTAACTGGGAGGCCAGTGGCAAGCAAGCGAATCGCTTATTTACCACTGGCCTTCCTGCTTTAATTTGCTGATTAAACGCGGTTGTTCTGCTCTTTTAACAGATCGCGGATTTCAGTCAGCAAGACTTCTTCTTTCGTTGGTGCTGGCGCAGCTGCTGGCTCTTCTTTTTTACGGTTGAGTCTGTTGATCAGCTTGATAGCCATGAAAATAGCAAACGCCACAATCACGAAATCAAATACGTTCTGAATAAATACACCATAATGCATCACTACTGCCGGGATATCCCCCTGCGCTTCACGCAGCGTGAAGGCGAATTGTTTGAAATCAATGCCCCCGATGAGCAGCCCTAAAGGCGGCATGATGATATCTGCAACTAATGATGAAACAATCTTGCCGAATGCTGCACCAATAATGACACCCACTGCCAAATCAACCACGTTCCCGCGCATCGCAAATTCGCGAAATTCTTTAATAAAACTCATTATGTTCTCCTTGTGCCAGCTGACGACTATAAGTTTAACAAATGATTAGCTATTTGCCATTCGGGATAATTAAACGTTATGAAAAATAAAAGGCACAGGAATTAAGCGGTTAAAGCGTGGGTGCTCGTATGCGAGCACCCGACTCATTAAAGGAAGAAGGGACTTGGCTGGAATAAACGTTCGACGTCGGTAATAAACTTTTTATCGGTAAGGAACATAATTACGTGATCGCCTTGTTCAATACGCAAATTATCATTGGCGATCATGACATCATTCCCACGCACGACAGCGCCGATTATGGTGCCTGGCGGCAGTTTAATTTCGTCGATGGCGCGGCCCACAACGCGTGATGTGGTTTCATCACCATGCGCCACCGCTTCAATGGCTTCAGCCACACCGCGGCGGAGTGATGAAACACCGACAATGTCCGCTTTACGTACATGGCTAAGCAGGGCCGAAATCGTTGCCTGCTGCGGTGAAATGGCAATATCAATAACGCTGCCCTGAACGAGATCAACATAAGCCTTACGCTGGATAAGCACCATGACCTTCTTTGCCCCCATGCGCTTGGCGAGCATGGCAGACATAATATTCGCCTCGTCATCATTAGTGACGGCAATAAAAAGATCTACTTGATCAATATGTTCTTCTGCCAGCAGCTCCTGATCCGACGCATCGCCATAAAATACGATCGTATTTTGCAACTTCTCCGCCAGTTCAGAAGCCCGCTGTTGATCGCGCTCGATCAATTTCACGCTATAGTCTTTTTCCAGCCTGCGCGCGAGACCCGCGCCGATATTGCCGCCGCCGACCAGCATAATACGTTTATAAGGCTTTTCGAGACGCTGTAGCTCACTCATCACCGCACGGATATGCTGAGAGGCAGCAATAAAGAAGACCTCATCGCCAGCTTCGACAATGGTAGAGCCTTGCGGGCGGATAGGTCTGTCGTGACGGAAAATGGCGGCGACGCGCGTATCAATATGGGGCATATGTTCGCGCATGGTGGACAACGCGTTGCCAATCAATGGCCCACCGTAATAAGCCTTAACTACAGCCAGACTGACTTTCCCTTCGGCAAAGTTCACCACCTGCAGTGCCCCTGGATATTCGATCAGGCGATAGATATTGTCGATAACCAGTTGTTCAGGCGCGATGAGATGATCGATTGGAACCGCTTCTGAATTAAACAGTTTCTCGGCATCGCGAACATAGTCCGGAGAGCGGATACGTGCGATTCGGTTTGGCGTGTTGAAAAGCGAATAGGCCACCTGACAAGCCACCATATTGGTTTCATCAGAACTGGTGACCGCAACCAGCATGTCGGCATCGTCAGCGCCCGCCTCGCGCAGAACGCGCGGATGCGAACCGTGACCCTGCACAACGCGAAGGTCAAACTTGTCCTGCAATACGCGCAGACGATCGCCGTTGGTATCAACAATAGTGATGTCATTGTTTTCGCCAACCAGGTTTTCTGCCAGCGTTCCACCAACCTGTCCTGCGCCCAGAATGATAATCTTCATATCTTGTGACCTGTTCTCAACATCACTCTTTGATTAGCTTAGCGTAAAAGAAGCCATCACCCTCTTCCGCACCCGGCAGGTTCTGCTGACCCGGGTTTTCAGGTGTTCCCGTATCACGCAGCGTAGCGTCCGGAGTGCGTTTAAGGAAGGCCGCGATTTGCTGGCTGTTTTCTTCCGGCAGTACGGAGCAGGTCGCGTAGACCAGCGTTCCACCAGGTTTTAGATGCGGCCAGATGGCGTCAAGAATATCCGATTGCAGTTGGGCAAGTTCCTTGATATCACGATCGCGGCGCAGCCACTTGATATCGGGGTGACGGCGAATAACACCGGTTGCAGAGCAAGGGGCATCCAGCAAAATACGATCGAATTGTGTTTCACCACACCACCCTGCGGGTTTGCGTCCATCGCCCTGCTTAACCTGTGCCTTCATACCCAGACGCTTAAGGTTATCGTAGACGCGTGAAAGACGCTGCTCATCAACATCGACTGCCATCACGCTGGCCTGCGGAGCCACTTCCAGAATGTGCGTTGTTTTTCCGCCTGGTGCTGCGCACAAATCGAGGATCTGCTCGCCATTTTTCGGCTCAAGGAAAGTCATACAACCCTGAGCAGAGGCATCCTGTACGGTCACCCAGCCTTCATCAAAACCGGGTAAAGCATGTACCGGTGCAGGGGAAGCTAAACGCACGGCGTCAGGATAGGCATCATGTGTGAATCCACTCATTCCGGCCTCTTCGAGCAAGCTCAGCCAGGCATCGCGGGTATGATGATTCCGGTTAACGCGCAGCCACATCGGTGGACGTTGATTATTGGCTTCGGCAATGTTTTGCCATTGTTGTGGATACGCCTTTTTAAGGCGATTCAGAAGCCAGTCCGGATGCAGGTAACGTGTTTCGCTTTGCGTAAATTCAGCCAGCAGCTCTTCCTGCTGTCGCTGGAACTGACGCAGTACACCGTTGATCAACCCTTTCAACTGAGGACGTTTAATCGCAACGGCACCTTCCACCGTCTCAGCCAGTGCGGCATGAGGGGGGATTCGGGTATGAAGAAGCTGATAAAAACCCACCATAATCAAATAATGTATGGTGCGCTGTTTGCCGGTCATTGGGCGTGACATCAGCTTATTAATGAGCCACTCAAGTTGAGAGAGAGTGCGCAGGACGCCAAAACAGAGCTCCTGAAGCAGGGCTTTGTCTTTATCAGATACTTTTTGTTGCAGGGGAGGCAGGACATTACTCAATGACTGACCCTGCTCGATGACCTGCTCAACGGCCTGCGCCGCCATACTGCGAAGATTTTGTTTTTTCATAACCGTAAAAATAAAAATGCCCGGAACACCGGGCTTTAAGCAAATATTGGATCAGGCAAGGCGATTGCCCGGTATAAACCATTCGCGACGGGAATTTAACAGATCCTGTGCACTCATGGCTTTCTTACCGGCCGGTTGTAACGACTCAAGATTCAGGATCCCTTCTGCAGTCGCAACCTGAATTCCGTTCTTGCTGGCGTCGATAATCGTACCGGGTTCAGCTGCTGTGACGCTGTTTATCACTGACGCTTTCCAGACTTTCACGGGCTGCTCATCAATCATCAGCCAGCTCATTGGCCATGGATTGAAGGCGCGGATGCAGCGTTCAAGTTGAGCGGCGGAGAGAGACCAGTCGATCCGGGCTTCTTCTTTGCTCAGTTTTTCGGCGTAGGTGACGAGAGACTCATCCTGAACCTCAGGCTTCGCCGTATTGTCAGCAAGCTGCTGTAAGGTCTTAATGAGCCCTTGTGGGCCGAGATCTGCCAGCTTGTCATACAGCGTAGCGCTGGTATCTTCTGCCGTAATGGGACACGTCAACTTATACAGCATGTCGCCCGTGTCTAAACCTACATCCATCTTCATGATTGTCACGCCGGTTTCAGCATCACCCGCCCACAGGGAGCGCTGTATAGGTGCCGCACCACGCCAACGCGGGAGCAGGGAACCATGCACGTTGATACAGCCCAGGCGAGGCATATCAAGCACGGCTTTTGGCAGAATTAAACCATACGCCACCACCACCATTACGTCGGCATTCAGGTCAGCAACCAGCTGCTGGTTTTCCTGAGGGCGTAAGGAGGCGGGCTGGAAAACGGGTAGCCCATGCTCTTCTGCCAGCACCTTTACGGGGCTCGGCATCAGTTTTTTACCGCGACCTGCCGGGCGGTCCGGCTGGGTAAAGACGCCAACAACCTGGTGACCAGAAGATAACAGCGCGTCAAGATGACGCGCTGCAAAATCAGGGGTTCCCGCGAAGATAATACGTAGTGTTTTAGACACGATGATCCTTGTATCCGGGGGGACGTTATGCGCGAGAGCGCAAACGATCCAGTTTCTCTACTTTCTGACGAATACGCTGCTGTTTCAGCGGCGAGAGGTAATCGATAAACAGTTTACCGACCAGATGATCCATCTCATGCTGAATACAAATCGCCAGCAGGTCGTCTGCTTCCAGTTCGAACGGATTACCGTCACGATCCAGGGCGCGAATTTTCACTTTTTCGGCACGTGGCACCAAAGCGCGCTGTTCAGGAATGGACAAACAGCCTTCCTCGATACCCGTTTCGCCGCTCTTTTCAAGCAACTCAGGGTTAATCAGCACCAGACGCTCATCGCGATTTTCAGAAACGTCGATAACGATAATACGCTTGTGAATGTCAACCTGGGTCGCCGCCAGGCCAATGCCTTCTTCAGCGTACATGGTATCGAACATATCATCGACGATACGCTGAATTTCTGCATTCACTTCTTTAACCGGTTCAGCGACGATGCGAAGGCGCTCGTCCGGAATATGTAACACTTGCAAAACTGCCATAAATTTCCAGAGTCGTGTTCAGGAGTTGATAAAAATATTACTTCTATTCTAGACAAATCCCCGTTCGATTGACAGCATCAGTGACCAATCGCAATGATTGCGCAGGCCGCTTATGGCAGGGGGAAAGGATGACGTCTACCGAGATATGGTTACGGCTTATCCACACGGGTTCTCTGTGTGGTGATGGGATGCTGGAAGCCGCTGCACGGTTGCACAAGCAGACAAATATAGATGTTCCTGCTGTCATAGACGCCGGGCTGTCAGCAAAACAGGCTATCCGTTTCTTTGCCTTAGAGGAAAGTGAACTGGAGCGAAGCCTTAAGTGGCTTGAAATGCCGGGAAATCATTTGTTGACGGCAAACCATCCCTTTTATCCCCCTTTGCTGCGAACGATTCCCGATTATCCTGGGGCATTATGTGTAAAAGGTAACTTAGCGACACTTAATACTGTCCAAATGGCTGTGGTGGGGAGTCGGGCGCCGTCATGGTACGGTGAGCGGTGGGGGAAAATCCTGTGCGAACAGCTTTCACAAAGCGGTTTTACAATCACCAGTGGGTTGGCCTGCGGTATTGACGGTGTCGCCCATCACGCAGCGCTGTCCGCAAAAGGACGTAGCGTGGCCGTGCTGGGGAACGGCCTGTTTAGCGTTTATCCCCGTCGGCATCAGGCTCTGGCGATGCAGATTATTGAATCTGACGGGGCGATAGTGTCTGAGTTTCCTCTCTCGGCACAGCCCCGACCGGCAAACTTTCCGCGCCGTAATCGGATTATCAGCGGGTTAAGCCAGGGCGTCTTGGTCGTTGAAGCGGCAGTGCGAAGCGGCTCTCTGGTCACGGCCCGGTGCGCACTTGAGCAGGGGCGGGAGGTTTTCGCCTTGCCCGGTCCGATAGGTAACCCCGGCTGCGAAGGACCACACTGGCTGATAAAGCAGGGCGCAACGCCGGTAACCGAGGTAGGGGATATTCTTGAAAATTTGCAACATGGGTTGCAATGGCTGAAGGAAGATCCCGAAAAGCGACATTATTCGTCAGATCAGGGAAAGGTGGCATTGCCATTTCCTAAGCTCCTGGCTAACGTAGGAGATGAGGTAACACCTGTTGACGTTGTCGCTGAACGTGCCGGCCAACCTGTGCCAGTAACGGTAGCACAGCTACTCGAACTGGAGTTAGCAGGGTGGATCGCAGCTGTACCCGGCGGCTATGTCCGATTAAGGAGGGCATGCCATGTTCGACGTACTGATGTATTTGTTTGAGACTTACATCCATAACGAAGCAGAAATGCGAGTGGATCAGGACAAATTGACACAGGATCTTACCGATGCGGGGTTTGAGCGGGAAGATATCTATAATGCGTTGATGTGGCTGGAAAAACTGGCTGATTATCAGGAAGGCCTCGCCGAACCGATGCAGCTTGCTTCTGACCCATTGTCAGTACGCATCTATACCGCTGAAGAGTGTGAAAGGCTGGATGCCAGCTGCCGGGGATTCATCTTATTCCTTGAGCAGATTCAGGTGCTAAACCTCGAAACGAGAGAAATGGTGATAGAGCGCGTCATGGCGCTGGATACGGCAGAATTTGAACTGGAAGATCTCAAATGGGTGATCCTGATGGTTCTGTTTAATATCCCGGGTTGTGAAAATGCCTATCAGCAAATGGAAGAATTACTCTTTGAAGTGAATGAAGGTATGCTGCATTAATTCAAATGTGCAGCACCAAGAGTTGTTATGGCCAAATCCGCACTATTTACGGTGCATAAAAACGAGCCCTGCCCGCAGTGCGGGGCTGAACTTGTTATTCGGTCCGGGAAACACGGTCCGTTTCTCGGTTGTTCACACTATCCGGAATGTGATTATGTCCGTCCTCTGAAAAGCCAGGCGGATGGACATATCGTCAAAATTCTGGAGGGGCAGTTATGTCCTGCCTGTGATGGTGAATTAGCGTTGCGTCAGGGGCGGTTCGGTATGTTTATTGGCTGTAGCCGTTATCCGGAATGTGGGCATACAGAACAAATTGATAAGCCAGATGAAACGGCTATTGCCTGTCCTCAGTGCCAACGTGGTCAACTGGTACAGCGTCGTTCTCGTTTTGGTAAGACTTTCCATTCCTGCGATCGTTACCCTGACTGCCAGTTCGTTATCAATTTCAAACCGGTAGCGGGTATCTGCGTGCATTGCCATTATCCGCTACTCATCGAGAAGAAAACCGCGCAAGGCATTAAACGCTTCTGCGCCAGTAAACAATGTGGAAAGCCGGTTCCGGCGGATCAAAACAGTGAATAATAACCTGCCATCAGGTTCCATTGCGTATGCAGTGGACGTACTGAAAAAAGAAGAAGTCATCGCTTATCCAACTGAAGCTGTTTTTGGGGTCGGTTGCGATCCTGACAGTGAGACGGCCGTTGGCCGATTGCTGGCACTTAAGCAACGGCCTGTCGAAAAAGGGCTGATTTTAATCGCGGCCAATTATGAGCAGCTTAAACCTTACATTGATGATTCCATGCTTACCCCGGCCCAGCGTGAAGCCATCTTCTCCGTATGGCCTGGACCGGTGACCTTCGTTTTCCCGGCCCAGCCGACAACACCGCGCTGGTTAACCGGACGGTTTGATTCGCTGGCGGTGCGCGTCACTGACCATCCGCTGGTGGTTGAGCTTTGTCTGGCGTTTGGTAAACCACTGGTTTCAACCAGCGCGAATCTGACCGGGTTACCTCCGTGCCGGACAACCGAAGAAGTGCTGGCACAGTTCGGGAATGATTTTCCGGTTGCTGCCGGCGAGACGGGAGGGCGCCTGAATCCGTCCGAAATTCGCGACGCATTAACCGGTGAACGTTTTCGCCAGGGGTAATCTCATGGAAACTTATGCTGTTTTTGGAAACCCGATTGCACACAGTAAGTCACCCTTGATCCATCAGCAATTTGCGGAGCAGTTGCAGATAGATCACCCTTACGGCCGCGTGCTGGCACCGGTTGATGCATTTATCCCAACGCTCGAGGCGTTTTTTGCTGCGGGCGGCAAAGGGGCGAATGTGACGGTTCCCTTTAAAGAAGAGGCATTTGAACGTGCAGACGAACTGACCGAGCGTGCTTCACTTGCTGGTGCAGTAAATACCTTAAAACGGCTTGAGGATGGCCGCCTTCTGGGTGACAACACTGACGGGATTGGTTTACTGAGCGATCTGGAAAGACTTTCGTTTATCAAGCCTGGTTTCCGGGTTCTGCTGATTGGTGCGGGTGGTGCATCGCGGGGCGTGCTGTTGCCCCTGCTTTCACTGGACTGTGCAGTGACCATTACCAACAGAACCTTTTCCAGGGCAGAAGCGCTGGCGGCGTTGTTTGCCCATACCGGTAGCGTGAGCGCCATCGCGCTTGAGGATCTCGAAGACCGTGAATTTGATCTGGTCATCAATGCCACGTCCAGCGGCATTAATGGTGAGATCCCGGCAATCCCCGTTTCACTTATCAACTCTCATATGTACTTCTATGACATGTTTTACCAGAAAGGGAAGACACCCTTCCTTATGTGGTGTGAAGAACATGGCGCGAAACAGTTAGCCGACGGGCTGGGGATGCTGGTGGGCCAGGCTGCGCATGCGGTGCTGCTCTGGCATGGTGTGTTACCTGCAGTCGAGCCGGTGATAGAAAAGTTAAAGCAGGAGCTTTCGGCGTGAATCAGGCTATTCACTTCCCGGACAGAGAGAGCTGGGATGAGGATAAACAAGCAGTCTGCTTCCCGGTGCTGGTGCAGGGGATGCAGCTTACCTGTGCCATTCATGGGGAAACGCTGCTACGTCGTTTTGGCGGTTCAGATCCTTTAGACATATTTTGTGAAAATCGCTGGGACCTTGAAGAAGAAGCCAGCGATTTAATCCGCGACCAGCAGGAAGACGATCAGGGCTGGGTCTGGTTAACCTGATCCAGATAGTCATTCTTCCATTTAACGTAGTTGTTCGCCGAGTATTTTAATCCTTCGATCTCTGCCTCCTTCAGGGGGCGGATCTGTTTTACAGGGCTACCCAGATAGAGATAGCCGCTCTCCAGCCGTTTGTTCTGCGGGACCAGGCTACCGGCACCAATCATTACGTCATCTTCTACTATGACGCCATCCAGCAAAATCGATCCCATGCCAACAAGTACGCGATTTCCTATAGTGCAGCCGTGAAGCATCACTTTGTGACCAACGGTGACATCCTCTCCAATAATGAGTGGATTACCTTCCGGGTTATAAGAGGATTTGTGCGTGACATGCAGAACGCTGCCGTCCTGAATATTGGTACGTGCGCCAATCGACACAGAGTTAACGTCTCCCCTGATGGCAACGAGTGGCCAGATACTGACATCATCAGCCATTCGGACATCACCTACGACTACGCTGCTGGCATCGATCATCACGCGATCGCCTTGTTTGGGGAACAGATCTTTATAAGGACGTAATACAGTAGACATAACTACCTCTAAGGATGAGCGCTAGACAGAAGACTTTGATCATAATATGGGATCGAGGCAAGGCAAAATACGTCAATATTTAAGCAGATCGGGCGGGATTTCAGCGAAAAGCGCGGAAAATCAGCAGTTGGAAAAAAAGATCTAAAAAATACTTGTGCTAAAAAATGGGATCCCTATAATGCGCCTCCATCGACACGGCAGATGTGAATCACTTCACAGACAACCCGGTCGGTTGAAGAGAAAAAATCCTGAAATAACGGGTTGACTCTGAAAGAGGAAAGCGTAATATACGCCACCTCGCAACGGTGAGTGAAAGCCGCGTTGCACTGCTCTTTAACAATTTATCAGACAATCTGTGTGGGCACTCAAAGTGACATGGATTCTTAACGTCCTCGGACGAAAAATGAATACCAAGTCTCTGAGTGAACATACGTAATTCATTACGAAGTTTAATTCACGAGCATCAAACTTAAATTGAAGAGTTTGATCATGGCTCAGATTGAACGCTGGCGGCAGGCCTAACACATGCAAGTCGAACGGTAGCACAGAGAGCTTGCTCTCGGGTGACGAGTGGCGGACGGGTGAGTAATGTCTGGGAAACTGCCTGATGGAGGGGGATAACTACTGGAAACGGTAGCTAATACCGCATAACGTCGCAAGACCAAAGAGGGGGACCTTCGGGCCTCTTGCCATCAGATGTGCCCAGATGGGATTAGCTAGTAGGTGGGGTAATGGCTCACCTAGGCGACGATCCCTAGCTGGTCTGAGAGGATGACCAGCCACACTGGAACTGAGACACGGTCCAGACTCCTACGGGAGGCAGCAGTGGGGAATATTGCACAATGGGCGCAAGCCTGATGCAGCCATGCCGCGTGTATGAAGAAGGCCTTCGGGTTGTAAAGTACTTTCAGCGGGGAGGAAGGTGTTGTGGTTAATAACCGCAGCAATTGACGTTACCCGCAGAAGAAGCACCGGCTAACTCCGTGCCAGCAGCCGCGGTAATACGGAGGGTGCAAGCGTTAATCGGAATTACTGGGCGTAAAGCGCACGCAGGCGGTCTGTCAAGTCGGATGTGAAATCCCCGGGCTCAACCTGGGAACTGCATTCGAAACTGGCAGGCTAGAGTCTTGTAGAGGGGGGTAGAATTCCAGGTGTAGCGGTGAAATGCGTAGAGATCTGGAGGAATACCGGTGGCGAAGGCGGCCCCCTGGACAAAGACTGACGCTCAGGTGCGAAAGCGTGGGGAGCAAACAGGATTAGATACCCTGGTAGTCCACGCCGTAAACGATGTCGACTTGGAGGTTGTGCCCTTGAGGCGTGGCTTCCGGAGCTAACGCGTTAAGTCGACCGCCTGGGGAGTACGGCCGCAAGGTTAAAACTCAAATGAATTGACGGGGGCCCGCACAAGCGGTGGAGCATGTGGTTTAATTCGATGCAACGCGAAGAACCTTACCTACTCTTGACATCCAGAGAACTTAGCAGAGATGCTTTGGTGCCTTCGGGAACTCTGAGACAGGTGCTGCATGGCTGTCGTCAGCTCGTGTTGTGAAATGTTGGGTTAAGTCCCGCAACGAGCGCAACCCTTATCCTTTGTTGCCAGCGGTTAGGCCGGGAACTCAAAGGAGACTGCCAGTGATAAACTGGAGGAAGGTGGGGATGACGTCAAGTCATCATGGCCCTTACGAGTAGGGCTACACACGTGCTACAATGGCGCATACAAAGAGAAGCGACCTCGCGAGAGCAAGCGGACCTCATAAAGTGCGTCGTAGTCCGGATTGGAGTCTGCAACTCGACTCCATGAAGTCGGAATCGCTAGTAATCGTAGATCAGAATGCTACGGTGAATACGTTCCCGGGCCTTGTACACACCGCCCGTCACACCATGGGAGTGGGTTGCAAAAGAAGTAGGTAGCTTAACCTTCGGGAGGGCGCTTACCACTTTGTGATTCATGACTGGGGTGAAGTCGTAACAAGGTAACCGTAGGGGAACCTGCGGTTGGATCACCTCCTTACCTTAAAGAACCTGCCTTTGTAGTGCTCACACAGATTGTCTGATGAAAAGTAAATAGCAAGGCGTCTTGCGATTGAGACTTCAGTGTCCCCTTCGTCTAGAGGCCCAGGACACCGCCCTTTCACGGCGGTAACAGGGGTTCGAATCCCCTAGGGGACGCCACTTGCTGGTTCGTGAGTGAAAGTCACCTGCCGTCATATCTCAAAACTGACTTGCGAGTCATGTTTGAGATATTTGCTCTTTAAAAATCTGGATCAAGCTGAAAATTGAAACGACACACATGTTATGTGTGTTCGAGTCTCTCAAATTTTCGCAAACCGATGGTGAATCGAAAGAAACATCTTCGGGTTGTGAGGTTAAGCGACTAAGCGTACACGGTGGATGCCCTGGCAGTCAGAGGCGATGAAGGACGTGCTAATCTGCGAAAAGCGCCGGCGAGGTGATATGAACCTTTGACCCGGCGATGTCCGAATGGGGAAACCCAGTGTGATTCGTCACACTATCGTTAACTGAATACATAGGTTAACGAGGCGAACCGGGGGAACTGAAACATCTAAGTACCCCGAGGAAAAGAAATCAACCGAGATTCCCCCAGTAGCGGCGAGCGAACGGGGAGCAGCCCGGAGTCTGAATCAGCTTGTGTGTTAGTGGAACGGTCTGGAAAGTCCGACGGTACAGGGTGATAGTCCCGTACACGAAAATGCACAGGTTGTGAACTCGAAGAGTAGGGCGGGACACGTGGTATCCTGTCTGAATATGGGGGGACCATCCTCCAAGGCTAAATACTCCTGACTGACCGATAGTGAACCAGTACCGTGAGGGAAAGGCGAAAAGAACCCCGGCGAGGGGAGTGAAAAAGAACCTGAAACCGTGTACGTACAAGCAGTGGGAGCCTACTTGTTAGGTGACTGCGTACCTTTTGTATAATGGGTCAGCGACTTATATTCTGTAGCAAGGTTAACCGTATAGGGGAGCCGAAGGGAAACCGAGTCTTAACTGGGCGTTAAGTTGCAGGGTATAGACCCGAAACCCGGTGATCTAGCCATGGGCAGGTTGAAGGTTGGGTAACACTAACTGGAGGACCGAACCGACTAATGTTGAAAAATTAGCGGATGACCTGTGGCTGGGGGTGAAAGGCCAATCAAACCGGGAGATAGCTGGTTCTCCCCGAAAGCTATTTAGGTAGCGCCTCGTGAATTCATCTTCGGGGGTAGAGCACTGTTTCGGCTAGGGGGCCATCCCGGCTTACCAACCCGATGCAAACTACGAATACCGAAGAATGTTATCACGGGAGACACACGGCGGGTGCTAACGTCCGTCGTGAAGAGGGAAACAACCCAGACCGCCAGCTAAGGTCCCAAAGTCATGGTTAAGTGGGAAACGATGTGGGAAGGCACAGACAGCCAGGATGTTGGCTTAGAAGCAGCCATCATTTAAAGAAAGCGTAATAGCTCACTGGTCGAGTCGGCCTGCGCGGAAGATGTAACGGGGCTAAACCATGCACCGAAGCTGCGGCAGCGACGCTTATGCGTTGTTGGGTAGGGGAGCGTTCTGTAAGCCGTTGAAGGTGGCCTGTGAGGGTTGCTGGAGGTATCAGAAGTGCGAATGCTGACATAAGTAACGATAAAGCGGGTGAAAAGCCCGCTCGCCGGAAGACCAAGGGTTCCTGTCCAACGTTAATCGGGGCAGGGTGAGTCGACCCCTAAGGCGAGGCCGAAAGGCGTAGTCGATGGGAAACAGGTTAATATTCCTGTACTTGGTGTTACTGCGAAGGGGGGACGGAGAAGGCTATGTTAGCCGGGCGACGGTTGTCCCGGTTTAAGCATGTAGGCGGAGGTTCCAGGTAAATCCGGTACCTTTTAACGCTGAGGTGTGATGACGAGGCACTACGGTGCTGAAGTAACAAATGCCCTGCTTCCAGGAAAAGCCTCTAAGCATCAGGTAACACGAAATCGTACCCCAAACCGACACAGGTGGTCAGGTAGAGAATACCAAGGCGCTTGAGAGAACTCGGGTGAAGGAACTAGGCAAAATGGTGCCGTAACTTCGGGAGAAGGCACGCTGATATGTAGGTGAAGCCCCTGCGGGTGGAGCTGAAATCAGTCGAAGATACCAGCTGGCTGCAACTGTTTATTAAAAACACAGCACTGTGCAAACACGAAAGTGGACGTATACGGTGTGACGCCTGCCCGGTGCCGGAAGGTTAATTGATGGGGTTAGCGGCAACGCGAAGCTCTTGATCGAAGCCCCGGTAAACGGCGGCCGTAACTATAACGGTCCTAAGGTAGCGAAATTCCTTGTCGGGTAAGTTCCGACCTGCACGAATGGCGTAATGATGGCCAGGCTGTCTCCACCCGAGACTCAGTGAAATTGAACTCGCTGTGAAGATGCAGTGTACCCGCGGCAAGACGGAAAGACCCCGTGAACCTTTACTATAGCTTGACACTGAACACTGGTCCTTGATGTGTAGGATAGGTGGGAGGCTTTGAAGCGTGGACGCCAGTCTGCGTGGAGCCGCCCTTGAAATACCACCCTTTAATGGCTGGTGTTCTAACGTAGACCCGTGATCCGGGTTGCGGACAGTGTCTGGTGGGTAGTTTGACTGGGGCGGTCTCCTCCCAAAGAGTAACGGAGGAGCACGAAGGTTAGCTAATCCTGGTCGGACATCAGGAGGTTAGTGCAATGGCATAAGCTAGCTTGACTGCGAGAGTGACGGCTCGAGCAGGTGCGAAAGCAGGTCATAGTGATCCGGTGGTTCTGAATGGAAGGGCCATCGCTCAACGGATAAAAGGTACTCCGGGGATAACAGGCTGATACCGCCCAAGAGTTCATATCGACGGCGGTGTTTGGCACCTCGATGTCGGCTCATCACATCCTGGGGCTGAAGTAGGTCCCAAGGGTATGGCTGTTCGCCATTTAAAGTGGTACGCGAGCTGGGTTTAGAACGTCGTGAGACAGTTCGGTCCCTATCTGCCGTGGGCGCTGGAGAATTGAGGGGGGCTGCTCCTAGTACGAGAGGACCGGAGTGGACGCATCACTGGTGTTCGGGTTGTCATGCCAATGGCACTGCCCGGTAGCTAAATGCGGAAGAGATAAGTGCTGAAAGCATCTAAGCACGAAACTTGCCCCGAGATGAGTTCTCCCTGAGACTATAAGTCTCCTGAAGGAACGTTAAAGACTATGACGTTGATAGGTCGGGTGTGTAAGCGCAGCGATGCGTTGAGCTAACCGATACTAATGAACCGTGAGGCTTAACCTTACAACGCCGAAGCTGTTTTGGCGGTGAGAGAGACGATTTTCAGCCTGATACAGATAACAGAATTTGCCTGGCGGCTTTAGCGCGGTGGTCCCACCTGACCCCATGCCGAACTCAGAAGTGAAACGCCGTAGCGCCGATGGTAGTGTGGGGTCTCCCCATGTGAGAGTAGGGAACTGCCAGGCATCAAATAAGTGAAAAGGCCATCCGAAAGGATGGCCTTTTTGCGTTTATGTGCAGAAAAAACGGTAGGCCGGGTAAGGCAAAGCCTCCACCCGGCAAAGCAAATGACTAATGAATCACCTGCGACAGGAATGCACGCGTACGTTCCGACTTCGGATGCGCAAAGAACTCATCCGGTGGGGCCTGTTCAACGATCTCACCGCGGTCCATAAAGATCACCCGGTCTGCCACCGTTCTGGCAAAACCCATCTCATGCGTCACGCACAACATCGTCATCCCGGATTGCGCCAGCC
>NZ_KI973206.1:328442-737049 GCF_000534515.1 Enterobacter sp. MGH 37 | reverse complement strand
CTGGCGGCTTTAGCGCGGTGGTCCCACCTGACCCCATGCCGAACTCAGAAGTGAAACGCCGTAGCGCCGATGGTAGTGTGGGGTCTCCCCATGTGAGAGTAGGGAACTGCCAGGCATCAAATAAGTGAAAAGGCCATCCGAAAGGATGGCCTTTTTGCGTTTATGTGCAGAAAAAACGGTAGGCCGGGTAAGGCAAAGCCTCCACCCGGCAAAGCAAATGACTAATGAATCACCTGCGACAGGAATGCACGCGTACGTTCCGACTTCGGATGCGCAAAGAACTCATCCGGTGGGGCCTGTTCAACGATCTCACCGCGGTCCATAAAGATCACCCGGTCTGCCACCGTTCTGGCAAAACCCATCTCATGCGTCACGCACAACATCGTCATCCCGGATTGCGCCAGCCCAATCATAGTATCCAGCACTTCTTTCACCATTTCCGGATCCAGCGCAGATGTCGGTTCGTCAAACAGCATAATTTTGGGTTTCATGCATAGCGAACGGGCGATAGCCACACGCTGCTGTTGTCCGCCTGAGATCTGGCCGGGAAATTTATTGGCGTGCTCTGCAATACGTACGCGTTCGAGGTAATGCATTGCCAACGCCTCCGCTTCCTGTTTCGGCATCTTTCGTACCCAAATCGGCGCAAGCGTACAGTTCTGCAGAACGGTCAGGTGGGGAAATAGATTAAAGTGCTGAAATACCATCCCCACTTCCTGGCGCACGCGTTCGATATTGCGAATATCTTCATTCAGCTCGATACCATCAACCACAATGCGTCCCTGCTGATGCTCTTCAAGATGGTTGATACAGCGAATGGTTGTCGATTTCCCTGAACCGGAAGGGCCGCAAAGGACGATTCGTTCGCCTTGCTTTACCTTGAGATTAATGTCTTTCAGGACATGAAACTGTCCATACCATTTATTCACGTTTTCCAGCGTAATCATCGCGTCGGCGGGTGTCATAGTAATTTGGCTCATAATTTCCTCAGTGCGGTGTACGCCCGGTGTTAAAGCGCTTTTCCAGGTGCTGGCTGTAGCGCGACATGCTAAAACAAAAGATCCAGTAGATCAGAGCAGCAAAGACATATCCCTCGGTGGACATGCCCAACCAGGCAGGGTCAACGGTTGCCTGCTGCACGCTGCTAAAGAGATCGAATAATCCGATGATGATGACCAGGCTGGTATCTTTGAAGAGGGCAATGATCGTGTTGACCAGGCCCGGGATCACCAGCTTGAGTGCTTGTGGAAGAATGACCAGTCCCTGCGTTTTCCAGTATCCGAGAGCCAGTGATTCCGCCGCTTCGTACTGGCCTTTAGGCAACGCCTGCAGGCCACCACGCACAACTTCAGCGACATAGGCAGACTGAAACAGAATCACCCCGACCAGGGCACGAATCAGTTTGTCGATCGTTGTACCTTCTGCCATAAACAGCGGCAGCATGACCGAAGACATAAACAATACGGTGATCAGTGGTACGCCACGCCAGAACTCAATGAAGATCACGGAAAGCACACGCACGACCGGCATTGTTGAACGACGCCCCAGAGCGAGTAAAATGCCCCACGGCAGAGCGCCAGCTATCCCCACGGAAGCGATAATCAACGTCAGCGTCAGACCACCCCACTGGCGTGTTTCAACGCGTTCCAGCCCCAGGAAGCCGCCATACAACAACACCCAAACAATAATGGGATACGCCACAGCCCAGCCGGCAATATAGCGTCCACGATGAGGTAGCTTTTTCCAGAACATTACGGCGATGGAAAGCAGACCGATAACCAGCGCCAGATTAATCCGCCAGCGCTGTTCATGAGGATACAATCCATACATGAACTGGCCAAAACGCTCGTGAATAAACACCCAGCATGCGCCCGCTTTCGTACAGTCGGCACGCGTTGAACCCACCCAGTTCGCCTGCAGGAATGCCCAGTTGAGTAGCGGCGGGATCAGTTCCCACATCAACCACAGGCAGACTATTGTCAGCAGGCTGTTGCTCCAGCTGGAGAACAGGTTCTTACGTGCCCAGATAATGAAACGTCCATCGGTTGTGCTGGCTGGACGCGAGGAGTGCGACAGTATCGCTTTCGACATCATAAATCCTTAGCGCTCGACCAGTGCAATACGGCGGTTATAAAGGTTCATCAGCAATGAAATCGCCAGACTGATGATCAGATAGACAGACATGGTGATGGCAATGGTTTCTATAGCTTGTCCGGTCTGGTTAAGCACGGTGCCGGCGAAGAGAGACACCATATCCGGGTAACCAATCGCGGCGGCCAGCGATGAGTTTTTGACAATGTTGAGATATTGACTGGTCAGTGGCGGAATGATTACCCGCAGGGCCTGGGGAATAATGACCTGGCGCAGCGTCACGGTATTCGGTAAACCAAGTGAACGCGCCGCCTCGTGCTGTCCGTAAGGCACCGCCTGGATCCCGGAGCGAATGATTTCTGCAATAAATGCGGAGGTATAAATCGAGAGCGCCAGCGTGAGTGCTGCCAGTTCAGGAATTAACACCATCCCGCCCTGGAAATTGAACCCGCGCAGATGGGGGATATCCCAGTGCAAAGCCGCACCAAAAAGCCAGTGAGCGACTAACGGTAAGCCAACAATTAGCGCAGCGCCAACGGGCCATGTTTTACGAAGCTGCCCTGTTTTAATCTGGTGCTTGCGGTTATAACGGAACAGCCCGACAGAAATGGCGATCGCAATAATAACTGCGACGATGAAGGCGTAAAGCCCTTCGGCGAACTGCGGAGAGGGAATGTATAGCCCACGATTACTCAGGAAAAACAGCTCAAACGCATCGACGGCCTGGCGGGGGCCAGGAAGGTTACGCAGGACCGCGAAATACCAGAAAAAGATCTGCAGCAGCGGTGGGATGTTGCGGAAAGTCTCAATATAAAAGGTTGAAAGCTTCCGCAGGAGCCAGTTTTCAGAAAGACGAGCCAGGCCAATAAAGAAACCCAATATCGAGGCGAAGACAATACAAAGCGCCGATACCAGCAGCGTATTCAGTAAACCGACCACAAACACGCGTCCGTACGTGTCACCTTCCTCATAATCAATAAGATGCTGAACAATACCAAACCCTGCACTGCGATCCAGGAACGCAAAACCGGAGGTAATACCGCGGTTATTCAGGTTGGTGATGGTGTTATGGATGAGATACACGGCGATGAGAACAACCGCAACAATAGCAATGATCTGGAATAGCCAGGCGCGGACCGCGGGATGAGAAAAGGATAGCGTTCCTTTTACGGCTGAGCGGCGATGGGACATAAAGAAACCTCAGTAACCATGACTCTGGACTGGGCACCGCCTGAGCAGTGCCCGTTACAGCTTTGACTTAACGTACTGGTGGCGCGTACTGAATGCCGCCGTTATTCCAGAGATTGTTCTGGCCGCGTTTGATCTTCAGCGGGCTTTCCGATCCCACGTTGCGCTCAAAGATCTCAGAATAGTTACCCACCTGCTTGATGATGTTGTAAGCCCACTTGTTATCCAGCTTCAGATCCTTGCCGAAATCACCCTCTTTACCGAGCAGGTGAGCCATATCCGGGTTGGATGGATTAGCGGCTTTCTCATCAACGTTTTTCGAGTTGATGCCCATCTCTTCCGCGTTCAGCATGGCAAACAGGGTCCAGCGAACAATGGAGAACCAGTCTTCATCACCACGACGAACAACAGGTCCGAGAGGTTCTTTGGAGATCACTTCTGGCAGCACAATCCATTCTGCCGGGTTGCTCAGCTTAATACGTAAGGCATACAGCTGTGACTGGTCAGAGGCCAGCGTGTCGCAACGGCCGGATTCCAGTGCTTTGGCTGATTCATCCGAGCGATCAAACGTCACAGGGGTGTATTTCATCTTATTGGCTTTGAAATAATCCGCGACGTTCAGCTCAGTATCCGTACCCGCCTGGATACATACGGTGGCGCCATCCAGTTCTTTGGCACTTTTCAGACCCGCTTTATTGTGGGTCAGGAATCCGATGCCGTCATAATAGGTCACGCCGGTAAATGACATCCCCATACCTGCATCACGAGAGGAGGTCCAGGTGGTATTACGAGAGAGCATGTCAACTTCACCGGATTGCAGCGCCGTAAAGCGTTCTTTCGCCGTCAGCGGGGTGTATTTTACTTTGCTGTCATCCCCAAAAACGGCAGCTGCGACGCCGCGGCAGACATCCACATCAATACCGGTAAATTTGCCGTTCGCATCGGCATATGAGAAGCCAGGCAGACCATCACTGATACCACATTGAACAAAACCTTTCTTTTTAACGGCATCCAGTGTCGTACCCGCATGGGCCTGGCCCGCTACGGCAAACAACATGCCTGCAGCGGTCAGGCTGGCTATCATCGTCTTTTTCATAATGCATCCTGTGTGGCGAAATTTATCGTTATAGAAGCGCTTTTTAAGCGCTAAACCTGTCTGTGGCTTTGGCCAACGTTTATAAAGCAAACGTAATGCCAGTTTTGCGTTCCACAAAATAAGTGATAACAGAACGCTTAATGCTGAGTGTAGACACGCTTAAATAAAACGAACGCCCCGAAACGGTGCGAAATTACAACCTGTGCCACAAATCGGAGCAAAAGTTTCGATGAGGATGAGATAAATCAAGAGATAGTTTCTGAAGTGAATATTGGCAGGGTATTCAATAAGATTAATGTGTGAAAATCATCACGATAAAATATGAAATAAACTTTTATATACTAAAAAGATGTGATAGCCAGTCGATGGGAATTAATTTCTTGAATAAAAACGGGGCTATTTTTTTACTTATTCGATAACAATGCACTTTTTAAACGCAAAAGCGCGGCCCGAGCCGCGCTTTCTTAATTGATGTTACTTCGTCAGGGCAACGATACCCAGCGTCAACCCCGCCACGGCAGCCGCTCCGCCGGCGATAGCACCCGCGGTTTCCCAGTTATCCTGGGTGGTGCCTTTCATACAGGTATTGGTATGAACCAGTCGACCCTGGTCATCGTAAACCGGTACACATGGAGAATCGTGCGCGCATCCAGCAAGTAGCGCAGCGAGAAGTGCAACGGAAATGAATCTTTTCATGATGTTACCTCAGTATTATTTCTCATTCGCTACAAAGCCAGGAGGGCTATTAACGAACTGGAGGCTATTTTACCACCGGGATAACACCTCGTTGCACGGGGAATAATCTCAAAGTATGTCGTTTGTAAAAATCGTGGAGAAAAGTCGGTTTCAGGATGAATTAATGGAGAAATTATGGAGACACAACAGGGCGTTTCTACTTAATGTAAATCACCGCATTTTTAACACTGCAATTCAATAATGTCTAATTTATTGTTTATATTAAAAATAAAAAAGGCACCGCAGGGTGCCTTTCAGGGGGACGTTACTCTTTATGGCGGGTAAACCGTCGCCGGACAACCACAAAGAAAACGGGAACGAAGAAAATCGCCAGCAGCGTCGCGGAAAGCATGCCTCCCATAACGCCCGTACCGACAGCATTTTGCGCACCGCTCCCGGCTCCGGTACTGATTACCAGCGGCATGACGCCAAGGATAAAGGCCAGGGAGGTCATCAGGATCGGTCGAAGGCGCATCCTTGATGCTTCCAGTGTGGCTTCAATAATCCCTTTACCTTCTTTATCCATCAGGTCCTTAGCAAATTCGACAATCAGGATGGCGTTTTTCGCCGACAGGCCAATTGTCGTCAGCAGGCCGACCTGGAAATAGACGTCATTGTTCAATCCGCGCAGCGACGCGGCGAGCAGAGCACCGATAACACCCAGCGGCACAACCAGCATCACGGAGAATGGGATGGACCAGCTCTCATACAGGGCCGCCAGACACAGGAACACCACGATCAGTGAAATGGCATACAGTGCGGGCGCCTGGTTACCGGAAAGGCGTTCCTGATAAGACATGCCCGTCCAGTCATAGCCAATTCCTGCAGGCAGTTTTGCGGCCAGGCTTTCCATCAACACCATTGCTTCCCCGGTACTTTTACCCGGTGCGGATTCCCCGAGGATCTCCATTGAAGGCATCCCGTTGAAGCGTTCCAGGCGAGGTGAGCCATAAACCCAGTGAGAGTAGCTAAAGGCGGAGAAGGGAACCATCTCTCCGTTCGCGCTGCGCACGTAAAGGTTGTTAATGTCCCCCGGCAGCATGCGGAAACGGGCATCTGCCTGCACGTAAACTTTTTTCACGCGCCCGTGGTCGATAAAGTCGTTCACATAGGTGCCACCCAACGCCGTCGAGATGGTCTGGTTGACGTCGGAAAGACTGACGCCCAATGCCTGCGCCTTTTCCTGATCGACATCCAGCTTGAACTGAGGCGTATCTTCCAGTCCGTTTGGACGCACGCGCACCAGCAGGTCTGGGTGCTCTTTTACCATCGCGAGCAGTTGATTACGTGCCTGCGTCAGCTGGGTATGTCCCAGGTTAGCCTGATCGATAAGTTCAAAGTCGAATCCCGTTGCGGTTCCAAGCTCAATAATCGCAGGCAGGTTGAACGGGAACACCAGGCCGTCTTTAATCTGACTGAACGCTTTTGTCGCGCGACCCACGATAGCTTCAACGCTATTTTTCTCGCCCGGGCGCTCCTCCCAGGGCTTCAGGCTGACAAAGGCAATACCGGAGTTCTGACCCTGGCCGCTAAAGCTAAAGCCGTTTACGGTGAAGACGGATTCAACGTTCGCCTTCTCTTTGTCCAGATAGTAGTCCTGAACCTGGTCGAGGACCGCCTGAGTACGCGTCTGGGTCGCCCCCGCCGGGAGTTGAACCATTGTCATAAAGACCCCCTGGTCCTCTTCGGGCAGGAAGGAGGTCGGTAAGCGCAGGAACAACACCGCCATGCCACCAACAATAATGACATACACCACCAGATAGCGACCGGTCTTACGCAAAATACCGCTCACGCTGTTGCTATAGTGTTCCACACTCTTATCAAAGAGCGCATTGAACCAGCCAAAGAAGCCCCCTTTTTTCTCGTGGTGGTCGCTGGAGACGGGCTTAAGCAACGTTGCGCAGAGTGCGGGGGTCAGGATCAGCGCGACCAGCACGGATAGCGCCATCGCGGAAACGATAGTTAACGAGAACTGGCGATAGATGGCCCCAGTCGAGCCACCAAAAAAGGCCATCGGAACAAAGACCGCCGAGAGGACCATGGCGATCCCCACCAGCGCGCCCTGAATCTGCTCCATCGACTTCTGCGTGGCCTCTTTCGGCGGCAGTTTATCTTCCACCATCACGCGCTCAACGTTCTCGACGACCACGATGGCGTCATCAACCAGTAGCCCTATCGCCAGCACCATCCCAAACATCGTCAGGGTATTGATGGAGAAACCGAACGCAGCCAGCACGGCGAAGGTCCCCAGCAGAACAACCGGCACGGCGATCGTTGGGATCAGCGTTGCCCGCAGGTTTTGCAGGAACAGATACATGACCAGGAAGACCAGAATGATCGCCTCAAACAGGGTCTTCACCACTTCATGAATCGAGATTTTCACAAAAGGCGTGGTGTCGTAGGGGTAGACGACCTTCAGTCCCTGCGGGAAGAACTGTTGCAGTTGTGCCAGCTTGCTCTTGATGGCTGCCGCCGTATCCAGCGCGTTTGCACCAGTAGCGAGCTTAATCCCCAGACCGGTTGCCGCCTGCCCGTTGATTTTGGTCACCATATTGTAGTTTTCGCCACCCAACTCAATGCGAGCCACATCCTTCAGATGAACCATTGAGCCGTCCTGGTTCACTTTGAGCGTGACGCGACCAAACTCTTCCGGTGATTTCAGGCGAGTTTGCGCGATGATGGAGGCATTCAGCTGCTGTCCAGGGACTGATGGTGTTCCACCCAACTGGCCTGCCGCTATCTGGTCGTTCTGCGTTTTTAACTGATTGATAATATCCAGCGGCGTCAGTTGGTATTTGTTCATCGCGTTACTGTCGAGCCAGATGCGCATCGCATACTGGGCACCAAACAACTGAACGTCGCCGACACCCGATGTTCGGCTGATGGCATCCTTGACGTTCGAAGCGACGTAGTCGGAGATATCATCCTGAGTAAGGCTTTTATTGTCCGAAACAAAACCGGCGACCAAAAGGAAGCTGCTGCTGGACTTCTCAACGCCAATCCCTTGCTGCTGAACTTCTTGCGGCAGCAGCGGCATGGCCAGCTGCAACTTGTTCTGCACCTGCACCTGGGCGATGTCCGGGTCTGTTCCCGACTCGAAGGTCAGGGTGATGGTGACATTACCCGCTGAATCGCTGGTGGAGGACATATACATCAGGTTATCGATACCGTTCATGTTCTGTTCGATAACCTGGGTTACGGTATCCTGTACCGTCTGGGCATCTGCGCCGGGGTAGGTTGCGGAAATCGCAACGGCTGGCGGGGCAATCGTTGGATACTGGGCAACGGGCAGTTTGAGAATAGCCAGCCCGCCTGCAATCATCAAAATGATGGCAAGTACCCAGGCGAAAACCGGCCGCTGAATAAAGAAATTAGCCATGTCGTCGTTCCTTAACTGGCGGGCGCTGTGGTGGTATCTGGGGTGGCGACGACGGTGGCACCTGGCCTGGCTTTTTGTAATCCGCTGACAATCACGCGGTCACCGTTTTTCAGCCCTTCCGTCACCAGCCAGCGATCGCCAATGGCCTGAGGCGCAACGACGGTGCGTGGCTCAACCTGGTTTTTATCGTTAACCACCATGACGGTTGCCTCACCTCGCGGCGTACGGGTCAGACCCTGCTGGGGAATCAGAATTGCATTCGGCTGTGTGCCTTCATCAATGCGGGCGCGAACGAACATCCCGGGTAACAGAAGGTGTTGAGGGTTAGGGAAAATAGCGCGCAAGGTAATCGAACCGGTGCTTTCATCCACCGTGACGTCTGAGAACTGCAACGTTCCTTTCAGCGGATAAGGCTGACCATTTTCCATCAGCAGTTCAACGCTGCTGGCCGTGTCGCCTTTTTGCAGGCTTGTCTGTTTCAGGCGCATAAATTCATTGCTGGACTGGGTGACGTCGACGTAAATCGGATCAAGCTGCTGGACTGTTGCCAGTGCAGAGGCCTGCCCGTTCGTGACGAGAGCACCTTCTGTCACGCTGGATTTGCCGATGCGCCCATCGACGGGAGACGTCACTTTGGTATAGGCAAGGTTAATACGTGCACTTTCGACGCCGGCTTTGGCGGCGATAACACTGGCATCGGCCTGTTGGGCTGTTGCCACCGCCTGGTCATACTCCTGCTTGCTGACATACTGGGTGCCTACCAGCGGGAGATAACGTTTTACTGTCAGATGCGCAATATTGGCCGCCGCCTGGGCCTTCGCCAGCTCACCTTTCGCGCTGTCGTAAGCCGCCTGATAGGTCGCAGGATCAATCTGGTAAAGCGAATCTCCTGCTTTTACATCGCTACCTTCCGTGAAGTTACGACGCAGGATGATACCGCTAACCTGTGGACGAACCTCCGCCACGCGGAATGCATCCGTTCTGCCCGGGAGTTCAGTGGTGACCGCCAGCGGCGCGCTTTTCACGATATGCACGCTGACCTGAGGTGCCTGGGGATGTTGTTGTTGGTTTTCCTGGCCATCGCATCCAGAGAGCAGTACAGCGCAGACAATGAAACCGGATAAGGGCAAGCGTCTGAAATGATTCGTCATTACTGTTCCTTTAAATACCCAATAACCGAGATTTGCCGTAGAACGGTCGTTGGGGCAGAGGGATAAAAAAATAAAATGTAGCTGCGTATAATAATGAGGATATTTAATGTTTTTTAATTTATAAGTGCGAATGACGAGGCTTGAAGGGAAAATCAGAATGGAGCCCGGAGAAGATATGAATATACTCCCCTCCTGGCTAACCAGAGAAAGAGGGTTTAATGCCTTATGGTATTCATATCATGAATTAAATATTGATTATGCATTTGTATTAATTATGAGTTAAGGGGTTTGACTTTTTTTGTGCAAAATGAAAACGGGTTTTAGGGAATAATTCCAGCCACCCGAACCCGATGTTACGTATAAACCCAGTGAGTAACGAGTAGCTGCCTATGGCGCGTAAAAAGAAAGAAGAGGCTCAACAGACCCGACAGCAGTTGATTGAGGCGGCTATCGGGCAGTTTGCGACGCGTGGCGTGGCCAGCACGACGCTGACGGATATCGCGGATGCCGCAAAGGTTACGCGCGGTGCCATCTACTGGCACTTTACCAGTAAAGCAGAGATATTTAATGCGATCTGGGAACAGCAATTACCGCTGCGTGACATTATTTGCGACAGGCTTTCTCTTTCCGAAAATGATGACCCGTTGTTAATGCTTCGTGAGCAATTTATTACTGCGCTACAGTATATCGCGCATGAACCCCGGCAATGCGCGCTTTTACAAATTCTGTATCATAAATGTGAGTTTCATAGCGATATGATTTCAGAAGATGAAATCCGTAAACGCATTGGCTTTAATTATGATTCTTTACGCATTACGCTGGAAAAATGTATTTCTCAGAGAATCGTTGCGGCGCAGATGAATGTTGAACTGACCATGATTGTATTGCATGGCTTTTTTTGCGGAATCATTAAAAACTGGTTAATGAATACCGACAGTTTTAATCTCTATCAACAGGCACCCGCGCTGGTCGACAGTATTCTGGCGACACTCCCTGTCTTGCGCGTGTCGCCTCAGGATGACTACAGCTCAGCGCCAGGCAACATTTCACCTCGCGCACAAAGCGCCTCTATGGTCTGCGCGCTGGCTGGTTTGCCTAACAGATAACCCTGAAGGGTGTTACAACCCAGCTCTGTTAAAAAGGTTTGCTGGGCTTCGGTTTCCACACCTTCAGCCACGACTTTCAGGTTAAGTGTTTTTGCGAGAGCCACAATCGCCGAGACAATGGTGGCATCCTCGCTTTCCCCGCTTAACTCTTTTACAAATGCTCTGTCGATCTTCAGTTCACAGGCCGGTAAGCGCTTGAGATACAGCAGGCTTGAATACCCGGTTCCAAAGTCATCAATGGACGCTTTCACGCCTGCATTCGTCAATTCTGTCAGCACCCGTACGCTCTCATCCGGGTTGCTCATTGCCGTCGTTTCCGTAACTTCCAGGATCAGCATTTCCGGCGGTACCTGATGGCGCTCCAGGCAGTCGAGAACCGTTTTAACCAGTGATGGTTGTTCAAACTGCAATGTCGACAGGTTTACAGCCATTGACCAGTCTTGATGTCCCTGAAGATGCCATTCTCTCAGCTGGCGGCAGGCTTCATTGATCACCCAGTTACCAATAGGGATGATAAGCCCCGTCTTTTCCGCCAGTGGCAGGAAAAGATCCGGCGTCAGTAGTCCCTGCTTAGGATGTTGCCAGCGCAACAGTGCCTCAAACCCGAGGAGAGGTCCTGCGGGCGCGTGAAATTTTGGCTGATACAACAGGCGCAGCTCATTGCGTTCGATGGCCATCCACAGATCGTTCATTAACTGAAGATGGGTCTGCGCCAGGGTGTTCATCGAAGGCTGGAAAAAGTGATAACCGTTTCGGCCCATATGCTTGGTGTGGTACATCGCCGCGTCGGCGTTAAACATCAACTCGCGTTCGGTTTTGCCGTCGTGAGGATAAAAAGCGATACCAATGCTGAGGGTCACCATCAGTTCATAAGGGTCGAGGTTGAACGGGCTATCGATTGCGCGTACCAGCGAATTTGCCAGCGAGGCCGCATCGTCCGGGCCTTCGCCCTCAGCCAGCAGAACAAACTCATCACCGCCGATACGTGCAAGAGTGAACTGGCCCTTCAGAAGCAGCAGCAGACGCTGCGTAACGGCGACCAGCAGTTTGTCACCGACATCATGACCATAGGCGTCATTGATGGCTTTAAAGCCGTCGAGATCCATAAACATCAGCGCAAAATGGGTTCCTTCACGATCGGCTTTACTGATCGCCTGATCGAGTCGGTCTTCCAGCAGGATGCGGTTGGGCAGGCGCGTTAGCGTATCCTGCAGCGCCAGTTGAGCAAGTTCCCGGTTCGCTTCTGCAAGCGATGAGGCCAGTAGGGCAGTACGTGCCTGAAGACGGGCATCCAGCATCGACACCAGCAGGGTGATCCCAAGAATAGAGAGCGCGACGACGCTGACCAGCATGGCGAGCCAGCTGCTGTTAATACCAACATGGTGCGTCATCGTCGACATTGGAAACTGCGCGGCTCTCATCCCGGCGTAGTGCATACCGGCAATGGCAATGCCCATTGTGATGGCGGCACCCAGACGCATCAGCACGACCTGAGCCGCTTCGTGACGCAGGCGGAAGGTCAGCCACAATGCAGCAAGCGAAGCGGCAAGGGCAATGATGACTGAAATGGCCACCCACAGCGTGTCCCAGACGATACCGGGCCTCACTTCCAGCGCGGCCATACCGGTGTAATGCATGGCGATAATACCGCTTCCCATCACCAGCGCGCCGGGTAGCAGACGGCGCAAGCGCAGTTGTTCACAGCTGACGAGCCAGAGTGCAAACAGTGAAGAACCCACGGCAATGACCATGGATAAAATGGTCAGGCTTACGTTGTAACTCATGCTCATGGAGAGGTCCATCGCCAGCATGCCGATAAAGTGCATAGCCCACACGCCAATGCCCATCGCAATACCGCCGCCAGCCAACCAGACGCGGGCGGCGACGCCCTGACTTCCGGCGACGCGTGCCGCCATATTCAGTGCGGTATACGACGCGAGGATGGCCACAACGAAGGAGAGAACTACAAGGATAAGGTTGTATTGGCTAACCAGCATGGTCGGTTCTACTCGTGTCTGACGTTAAGCAGGAGAGGTTGAGAAGGGCGAGACATTATCACCGTAAGGTAACGGCTCAAAGGGTTTTAAATCCCCGTTTTTAGTGGGTAATTCGGGGGCAGTGACGTCAGGGCGTTAATCGAGTTCTGAGCAGTTCACTAATTTGAGCGGGTTCACGGAGTTCATATTGCGGCACTTGTCGGTTTCAGTGCTCATCAGTTCAATCCACTGCATCAAAAGGGCATCAAAGAGGAAAACGGAGATTGCAAAGACAACCAGCCACCAGTATTTACGAATCATTGTGTCATTCCGCGAGAAGAGAACCACTGAAGTGGTGGAAATATACACGAAAAGTTGCGGTTTAAAAGCGGGATACGCGAGGGTTTACAAAGCGTTGACGATAACATTAACAGGCAATAAAAAAGGCGCATCCCCATGCCGAGTAGCGCCTTTTTAAACAAGCATTTCGCTAATCGAAATTAGTTCATGCCGTATTTTCAAAACCTACGTTTTTTACCGTTTGGCTATGTTTGCTAATGTTCGTCTATCATGCTGATACAAAACAATAAAATTGTTTTTCTGGTTTGCCTTTGTTCATTGCCGTTCATAGAGTAACATTGAGATGTGCAGTCAGTGGTGCAGTCAGTCTCCAATATGAACTAAGGTTTTCTATGGCTGGTGGAACGAACAAATTAAGCGACACGTCGCTTCGTAAAATGCTGGGAAGAGAAAGCCCCGGAGACAGCTTCTATGCTGATGGCGATGGGCTAAGTGTGAAGGTGTCCAGATCGGGCGTATTGACCTGGTATTTCACTTTCCGCATAGGTGGCCGGGAATCAAAATCTCAGCGTATAAAGCTGGGTAATTATCCAGACCTTTCACTTAAAGCAGCTCGTGAGAAACGAGAGCAGTGTCGCGCATGGCTCGCAGAAGGAAAGAATCCAAAGCACCAGTTGAGCGTTACGACTCAGGAAACGTTAAAGCCAGTGACGGTCAGGGATGCCCTTGAATACTGGATCAGGGAATATGCCACCCATAACCGCGCTAATGTTGAAAAGCACATTGAGCAGCTCAATAAGCATATCTTTCCTTATATAGGTACTTATCCGCTTTCTATGTGTGAAACTCGCCACTGGCTGGAATGTTTCGCCAGGGTAAGGAACGAAGCGCCTGTAGCGGCTGGCTATCTTTTGCAGATGTGTAAGCAAGCACTCAAGTTCTGCCGGGTTCATCGGTATGCGGTGAGTAACGTCCTGGACGATCTGACCATTGACGATGTTGGACGTAAACAGAATAAGCGGGACAGGGAGCATAGCCGGCAAGAGCTTGCTGATATATGGCGAGAATGCTCAGGCCTGAAATTTAAGCCCTACTACTCAGCTCTATTACGTCTGCTGGTGGTGTTTGGCTGCCGAACTCAGGAGCTGAGATTATCTCGCGTAACCGAATGGGATCTAAATGATTGGGTTTGGACGGTACCTAAAGAGCACAGCAAAGGTGGTGAGAAAATACTACGGCCTATTCCCGTAGATATCCGCCCATTTATCAAACAGCTTTTAGAGCAGCACCAAAGCACAGGGCTATTGCTGGGAGAGATAAAGAAACCGGAAGCCGTAAGCCAATGGGGGAGGATGCTATATAAACGTCTGGGCCATTCTGAACCTTGGACGCTCCACGATCTGCGGCGGACGTTCGCCACCACACTAAACAATATGGGAATCGCTCCCCATGTTGTTGAGCAGTTGCTGGGTCACTCACTCGGCGGGGTTATGGCAGTTTACAACCGTAGCCAGTATTTACCGGAAAAACTGGATGCATTGAATAAATGGATGGAACGTTTAGAGGTCATTTCCTCTGATTATCCTAATGTTACTATTTTGGAGATGGCAAAATGAAAGACTTCGACTTACCTATTTTAGAATACTGCTCTCTAGAGCGTGCAGCTAGATTTATCGGTTCCGGTTGTGAGGTTGAAGATATTCTTCACTGGGCTGAGATTGGGGCTATAAATCTATCATATAAGTTTAAAGGCACTGAAGAATACAGTGCCTTTGTTAAATTCTTTGGTGACATGGGTAATATTGCTACACAAATATTTAATACAGGTCAGCTTGACGATTATCATATTAACCTTTCACCTTTTTCAGTAATTGCAACAAATGATTTTTGTGAATGCACATCTGTTGATGATGTCTTATCAGTATTAACCAGGTTTACCGATAAACCAAAGGTAAGAGCAAGACTATACGGGGTTTGGGAATTAAATAGATATTTTGTTGATTACAATAGAAATACACCTTACACAAGGGCGGTACTAAAGCCATATGGAGAATCGGTTGTAGATGCTCTCGCTATCATTCCGGAGGAGGTTGGTTTCTCTGAAAAAGATTTGCTTATATCTAAAAACGCCTTAAAGAAAATCATTGGGAGTGAGCCGAGAGAAATAAATATAGAGAAAAAAGATGCCTCTAAAAATATCATTGAGGATGATAAATTAAGCAAGACCGTTGCAACTAATAGGGCCTCATTAATAAAGGCGCTATTAGCTATACATTATGGTGAGGATGTTGCTAATAACCCGAGAAAATTCATTGAAAGTAAAGATAGCGAGATATGCAGGGACTTTGAATTAAAAGGCATATCACTGCCTTCTGGTAAAACTGTAGCATCCTGGTTACAAGATGCTGATATAGATTTTAATTAACTGGAAATTCCTTTTGTATGTTGGAAATTTCCTAAACAAGAGTATCGCTTGTTTTTAAATGCTCTCGAACCTTAGCGAACGAGAGCATTTTTTTATGAACAATATTAAACAACCCCAGCAGCCAGCAGAAAGAGTTATCCGTGAGGCAGAATGCCGCCAGTTAACAGGAATATGCCGCACCACTCGATACGTGATGGAAAAAGAGGGGAGCTTTCCCGCCCGCCGCAAGCTGGGAGGTCGTGCCGTTGGTTGGCTTCTGTCTGAGGTCACAGCATGGCAGCAGAGCCGCAGCAAAGCAGCGTGAGGGGTGGGGAATGTCACATAAAACAAAAGCGGCCATGCAGGGCCGCCAATGTCACTACCAAAAACTTAAGCAAAGTCAGGATACCAGGGTTAATGCTGGTGGTCAAAGCCTGAGCGCTCCTGTGATTTCAGGAACTGCGCCATTGGCGCATACCCCATTTCCCCAAATCTGGGGAGATCTGGAGCAGCGTGCAGGGTCTACTGCAATACAGCATACCCCGGAGATATCTCGTAGTTTCGACCGTTACCCAAATATTGGGTATCGATGCGAAGAAAATCGCATCGGTCAGAACCAGAGCTACAAAAATAGCGGTGGTCAAACCCCGGAAGATTTCCAGAGTGCATTTATGCACTCTGGGTATCAGCTTTTCGGCTCAATGCCTCGCTGCTGTAACTCTTTGCGGATTATTCGCTTTATCCATGCTGATACAGAAGCGTCACCATCTTGCGCCAGAGCCTGTTTAATTCCTTCTTCTAGGTTTGGTTCTACGCGTAATGCGATCTGCTTGTTACCTTTGGCTTTAATTTCTATGGTTGACATTTGGTTGACACCTGATTACTTTGAAATGGTAATCAAGTGTATGACAGGTGCATACCAAAAAGCAACGCCCCGGACTGTTAGAGCAGTACCAGGGCGTCTAACCAAACCGTTAATCGGAGTAACAGTTATGGCTGATCAACAGCATACCCAAACTCGCCCGGAATTTACATGGTTATTCCTAGCAACCCCAGACCACACCCCAAAATGCACACCTGTAGTGCTCCGCTTTGATGCTGACACGGAAGATAAAGCCCGCGCTGCATTCCCCGGCTGGGATTTGGTTTTCGCTGCCAAAATCCGCGCCCAGTCTCCTTGTCGCGTTGCGTTTTTCGATTACACCACCCGCCGTGGCTGGGAGTTCGATAGCGCAGCTATTCAGGAGGTACGCCATGCGTGAATTAACCAATAAAAGCGCGTCAATAGCCTGTGAGCTGGCTGCGTTGTTGATGGTTGTCGAAGAGTGCGACGTTGATCAGGTAGAACGTGAAAACCTTATCAGCCTGGCCAGACGAGTATCGGATCAACTTGCGGCAAGCATGGTGGAGCAGAATGAAACGGGAGCGCTCAATGGATAACTTTTACACCTACCGCAGCAAAAAAGATTTGCTGTTACTGGCGCAAGAGGTTGCTGCGCTCATGTCATGTGCTGCTTACCTTTCAACTATCAAGGGGGAGGCGGAGCGTATCCATGTAATGAGTTTAACGCACCTGGCTCAGCGCCTTTCTGACGAACTGGCAAACTCACTGGATATTTCTACTTTTTCAGACCCTGAAACGCAGGAGGCAAGACCATGATCAGCAATGTGAAGTTTAACGAACTTGCTAACCGCGTTGATCTGCTGGTTGAGAAGGTTTTGCGCCTTGAGGCTCAGGTTAAATCACTTACCGATAGTCAGGGCGGAGAAATCCCTCCGGGTATGACGCCAGTAGCAACACTGGCTGCTGAATACGGTATCTCAACCAAAAAGGCTGAGGAGCTGGCGAAAAACACAGGGGTGATGCTGGTTAAGCTGAAATCAGGCGGGTTCGTTGCACCTGATGAAAAGTTCAGGGAAGCGGCACGGTTGGTGCTGCGTAGTGCTAAGCGCAAATATGGCTCTGCATACTGGTTCCATCCTCTGATCGGCAAATTCCAGATGAGCGGGGGCATTCCAAAATGACGGTACAACTGACAGCTGTAGAAACCGTATCGGATGCCTTGTTCACCTGTTCGTATCTGTGGGCGCATGGCAAGCAGTACAGCCGCAGTGATTTGGATAAAGCCATCCACCAGCACAAAGACCCGACTACCCGTTACGGGAAGCTGGTGGCTCGACTCAACCAGATAGCAGCAATGCCGTATGAGGAGCTTTGTGATGCCGGGTATCTCGATACAGACCGCAAACAAATGATTGCTGCACGGCGTTCTGTGCTGGTGGAGGAGATAGGTGAAGAGGAGATGAATGCCTTACTGTCTGATTTACAGCGTATTCACCGAGTTTTCCCTGAGGCTGGTGCAAAGTTAAGGACAAAGTTACCGCTCACGCGTGGCTCAGAGGGCTTTGATGTCCGTCAGGACTATATCCTTAAACACTTCCTGCCAGCACAGTCACTGTGCAGCATTTACGGCCCCAGCGGTTCGTATAAGAGTTTTCTCGCCGTTTCGTGGGCCTGTCATATCGCTGCTGGCCTTTCATGGGCGGGTAAAAAGGTCACTCCCGGCGCAGTTCTGTATGTTGTCGGTGAGGGGGGCGTGGGTGTTCCCCGGCGTATACGGGCATGGGAGCAGGTGCATGGCATACATGCAGACAACCTCTGGCTGGTCAATCGCCCGGTGTTCCCTGTACGCGAGTCAGAGGTAACGGAAGTGCTTCTGGCTGCCAGGCAGATTGAAGCTGAATGTGGTGTACCGGTTCGCATGGTGGTGATCGATACGCTGGCCCGTTGTTTTGGCGGTAACGACGAGAACGATGCTCGTGATATGGGGGCATTTATTGAAGGGTGTGACGTTATCAAACAGAAAACGGGTGCAACGGTGCTGGTAGTTCACCACTCCGGCAAAGATGAAGGGAAAGGCGCTCGCGGTTCCAGTGCTTTCCGCGCTGCGCTTGATACTGAATTTAACGTTAAGCGTGAAGGGGATGGAAAGGCGCTTATTCTGACCTGTACCAAGATGAAAGACGCGGAGGAGCCAGAGCGTAAAGCGTATGACCTGAGAACGGCAGAGCTTTACACCGATGAAGATGGTGAGCTTGTTTGCTCTCTGGTTGTGCACGATCAGCCGAGAGAGGCTAAAGAGGTTGAGCCTGAACTGGCCAATGTCTCCCGTCTTAGCGATAACCACCATGCACTATGGCAGGCAGTACGCAGCCGCACAGCTAAGGGGGAGCCATGCACTATCTCCGTCATTAAAGACGATCTGCGTGCAACGCTGGGCGCAGACAAAGTGAGAAAGTCATTCCCGCGCTGGCTGGACAAGCTGGAGAGTGAGCAAATTATTCGCATCGAGGGTGAGAACCTTTACCCGGTAACAGTCGAGTAAATGCGGCGGTAAGTGCGGCATGTGCGGCATTTAGTATGTTTTGTGACCAAATGCCGCACTTAGTCCCTGTATACACGCGCTAAGTGCGGCATTTCACTGAAACCCACGTCATTACTGGCTTTTAGCGTGTTTTTGAAATATCTGGTGCGGCGCTAAGTGCGGCATTTCTAAGCGCGGCGCTAAGTGCGGCATGAGTGGCATTTAAATTATGGCGGTTTAATTATGAGCAAAGAAAGTGAAAAATTGATTGAGCAAATGGAGTCGGAAATAAGGCTTTGTTTTTTGGGCTACCTGCATCCTGATATGCCCCGTGACATTGCCGAGCAGGCTGCCTCGGAAATGGCTACGGAGGCAATAGCCAGAATTATTGAGCATGGTGCCAGTATGGGGCTTTCAGAAGTGGAATCCATGCGCCACTTACTCAGCTCAATGAAGAAGACAGCTAATGTTGTCACACTCGGAAAAACCATCCACTAAAGGACAAATTTCATGACAAGTAAAACTGATGATGTTGTTTATTCGAAGGTTCTGATCCAGAAAATAGTAGAGCACAAAGATACGTTCGGTATACCAGACAGCAAAGCGGAATTACAGCTTATGCCGCTGAGTGAATACCGTGAGATGGTAAAGCGGGAGTCATTCTTTTTCATCGATCACAATGGCTTTCTACGGCATCAATTTTCTGGTGAAGTTATTGCCGCCAGCAAAGAGCAGTTGGATATTATTATCGGGGAACTGAAAGCGAAGCGAGAGCTTCTTGATGACGCTCTTGACTGCGCTAAAGAATAGATTTGTAAATTAATTGCTCGTTAATTTTCATTACTGTTCATCACTGAAAAATGACGTTTACTTATTAATAAGTATGTATATTTTGAAGAGTGGCACTCAGACGTGAGCCGCCACTGGCCGTTTAATCAAGCTGCGCGAAGTAGCCTGTGGGATGCAGAAAAAGATTAAACGGCCTCACCCTTTCCCGCGCTGGTTTCACGTCTCAACGTTAATTGTTACGGAAACCACTCCATGAAGAAACTACTCGAATTACGCCAGCAGAAAGCCGCACTCAAAACTCAGATGCGTTCCATGCTTGACAAAGCTGACACCGAAAAGCGCAGCCTGAACGAAGAAGAGGGCAAAAAGTTCGACGAACTCCGCGCCCAGGCTGATGCGCTTGAAGTTGAAATCACCCGTCTTGAAGCCGTCGCCGACGATCAGCGCAATCTGCCTGGTACTTCCGTTGAAGGTGAGCCAGTAAGCAACGACGAGCTGCGCCACTACATCATGACCGGTGATACCCGCTCTCTCTCCACGCTGGTGCAGGCTGACGGCGGCTATACCGTTATCCCTGAGCTGGACAAAGAGATTATGCGCCAGTTGCAGGATGATAGCGTGATGCGCTCCATCGCAACGGTGAAGACCACCAAAACCAACGAATACCAGAAGCTGGTATCTGTAGGCGGCACTACCGTTAATCGCGGCACCGAAGGTGAACCACGTACCGAAACCAGCACGCCGAAGATGGAGCGCGTTGATATCAAACTCAACCCGATCTACGCCTACCCGAAAACCACTCAGGAGATTCTCGACTTCTCCGAGGTGGATATTCTGGGCTGGCTGTCTTCTGAAATTGCTGACACCTTCACCGCCACTGAAGAGAGCGACTTTGTAAACGGCGACGGTGATAAAAAATCCAAAGGTTTCCTGTCTTACCCTCGCGCGGCCACTGCCGATAAAACCCGTCCTTTCGGTACGCTGGAGAAGATGGAAGCCGCTGACGTTTCCTCTGATGGTCTGATCGACCTGCTGTATAAGCTGAAAGCCAAATATCGCAAAAACGCCGTATGGGTGATGAACTCCAACACAGCCGCCAAACTGCAAAAGCTGAAAAACGGCAACGGAGATTACATCTGGCGCGATCGTCTGGTTGCCGGTTCTCCCGATACGCTGCTGGGCCGTCCTGTTCAGTATCTGGAAACCATGCCGGATGCGGGTGCGGGTAAAGCGTTCCTCGCGGTTGGCGACTTCAAACGCGGCTATTTTATCGTGGATCACACCACTGGCGTACGTACCCGCCCCGACAACATCACTGAACCGGGTTTCTACAAGGTGCATACCGATAAATACCTGGGCGGCGGCGTGGTGGACTCCAACGCCATCAAGGTGCTTGAGCTTTCCGGCTCCGGTTCCTGATTTGACGTTTAAGGGGCTTCGGCCCCTTTTTGCCCTCTGTGGAGTCCAGTAATGAAAACAACCGATTTTGAAATCCGTACTTCCGAAGTGAGTGCCAGCAACAAAAAGCTGGTGGGCTATGCCGTGCGCTGGAACAGTCTGTCAGAAGTTATCTGGGATGAGTTCCGCGAGCAGTTTGCGCCGGGAGCATTTAAAGACAGCCTGGCATCCGGTAGTGATGTGCGTGCGCTGTATGAGCATAACTATACCCAACTGCTGGGGCGTACCAAGTCCGGCACGCTGGTACTGTCCGAAGATGATACCGGGCTTCGTTTCGAACTGACCCCGCCGAATACCCAGCTTGGCAACGATGTGCTGGAGCTGGTGGAGCGCGGGGATATCTCCGGCATGAGCTTCGGTTTCCGTGCGCTGAAAGAGGCGTGGGATATTGCTCAGTCTCCATATCTGCGCACAGTCACAGCCGCCGAACTGCGGGAGATTACCGTTACCTCTATGCCTGCCTATCCTGAGTCTGGCGTGGAAATCGCGCACCGTTCGCTTTTCTCCCAACATCCTGAACTGCGCCGCGCTGGCGATAACCGTCGCCGCTGGGCTGAATTAGCGGGGCTCTGATATGTGGAATATCTGGCCGTTTGGCCGTAAGTCTGAACCCTCCGAACAGCGCAGTATGACCATTGATGAGTGGCTGGCGATGGCAGGGATTCCAAATACCGGATCAGGCGAGTATGTGTCTGCTGGTACTGCGGAATCTCTGCCTGCGGTGATGAACGCCGTGTCAGTTATTAGTGAGGCTGTGGCGACAATGCCCTGCTACCTCTATCGCGTCCGTAATGATAATGGTCGCGAGGCGCGGGAGTGGCTGAGTAATCACCCGGTGGATTTTCTCCTGAACGAGCAGCCGAACGACTGCCAGACGCCTTATCAGTTTAAACGCACGATGATGCGCCATTGTCTGCTGAACGGTAACGCCTATGCGGTGATCCAGTGGGGGCGCGACGGTCAGCCGCAATCCCTGCATCCGTATGCGCCGGGGGCGGTTGTTCCTGAGCGTATCGGCCAGCATAAGTACAAATATACCGTTACCGAGCCGTTTACCGGGGCTGTGCGCACCTACCTGCAGGAAGAGATTCTGCACCTGCGTTACTCCACCGATGATGGCTTTCTGGGGCGCTCCCCGATCTCCATCTGCCGTGAGGCGCTGGGGTTAGGTCTGGCCCAACAGCGCCACGGTGCCAGCATTATGAAAGATGGCATGATGGCGGCGGGAGTCATAACCACAGCTGAGTATCTCGACAGCGTGAAGGGCAAGCAGGCTATGGATGCGCTGGATCGCTACAAAGGCGCTAAAAATGCAGGGAAAGTGCCGATCCTTGAAGGTGGGATGGACTACAAGCAGCTTGGCATGAGTAATCAGGATGCCGAGTGGCTGGCCTCCCGTCGCTTCACCATTGAAGACATTGCCCGCATGTTCAACGTGTCGCCTATCTTCCTGCAGGAATACAGCAACAGCACCTACAGCAACTTCAGCGAAGCGAGCCGCGCCTTTCTCACCATGACGATGCGCCCGTGGCTGGCGAATTTCGAACAACAAATCAAATCTGCGCTGCTGGTGGCCTCTCCTGTTCCGGGAACCCGTTATCAGGTGGAGTTTGACTCCGCTGACCTTCTCCGTGCCACGCCAACCGAACGCTACGCCACTTATGAGCGCGGCATCAAGAACGGGATCATGAACCCGAACGAAGCCCGTGAGCGTGAGGGGATGCCGCCGCGTGAAGGTGGTGACGAGTTCAGCCAGGCATGGAAGCAGGAAGTGAAGATCAGTAAGGACGGCAAGGAAGGTGACGCATGAGAGCCGGGGGACTGAGAAACCGGCTAACAATCCGGGTATTCACTACTCACAGAGATCCATCTGGTCAGGTTATTCAGACCTGGGAAGACGGGGAAACTATCTGGGCTGAGGTTAAGGGGATCAGCGGTCGTGAACTGGTAGCGGCTGGTGCTGAGGTTGCCGAAGCAACGATCCGCGTCTGGGTGCGATTCCGCCGCGATATTACCGCCGCCAACCGCCTTAAGGTGCTGACTGGCCCGTTTGCCGGGGCGACGCTCAACATTATCGGGCCGCCCATACCGGACTCAGGTATGACGCGCCTTGAGATTCTATGCAAACAGGGGACCGAGAAATGACTACTGAAATCACCCTGGCTGAAGCAAAACTGCATTGTCGTGTTGATGGCTCAGAGGAGGATGCGCTGATTCAGGCGTACATCGATGCGGCGCTGGAGGTCTGCCAGAAGCATATCGGCAAGCGGTTTGATAACGGGCTGGAGTTTACCCCGGCTATCAAGATTGGTTGCCTGATGTACGTCTCTCAGCTGTACGAGTACCGCACGATGATTGCCGATGCTGAGTCGAAAGAGGTTCCGCTGGCTATCTCTGCGCTGTGGTCTGTCTATCGTGATGTGGGGGTGTACTGATGCCATGGCAGCCAATGCGCCGGTGCACAGAGCCGGGATGCAATAAGCGGGTGAAGTCCGGTAAGTGCGACGAGCATAAGCGGGAAGCGTGGCGGGAACAGGATGCCAGACGCGGCCACCGTCGCGCCCGTGGCTACTCAGCCTCATGGGAGAAGTACCGCGCTCAGTATCTGAAACGTCACCCCCTTTGTGTTGAGTGCCAGAAGCTGGGCCTCTACGTTCCTGCAAAGATTGTCGATCACATCATCCCTATCAATGGTGGTGGTGATGTTCTGTTCTGGCCTGAGTGGAATCACCAGCCGTTATGCCAAATGCATCATAACCAGAAGACCACGCAGCAAGACCCCATTACCAAAGCCAACCGCAAAGCAGGGCTCTACATCGAGCAGGAAGAGCGGGCAGCACAGCGCAATAACTGGATGTATGAGGCAAGCGATGAATGAGAAAGACGTGGTGAATCTGTATCAGTCGCTGGCCCGATGCCGTGATGGCTTTATGCAGACCCGCACCAGACGCAATGAGCGCCAGCCAGTGAAGCGCATGAGCGAACGTGAGCGGGAGGTGATGCAATGCTTCCGCAACCGCTGACAGGCCGCATGGATGGGGTGGGGGAGGTTTTCAGGACAAAACCCCAGCCGCAAGGCACCACCCGCCCCCTCAAATTTTTACGCACGGTGATTTTTTTGAAAATAAAACGCGATGGAAACGAGAAATTTTTATGGCAAGACCACCAAAACCGCCAGCTTACCTTGATGAGTTAGCCGCGCAGCAGTGGAAAGCGAAAGCGAAGCAACTGGCCGAACGCGGTGATCTGACTCCCGCCGACTGGAACAACCTTGAGCTTTTTTGCGTCAACTATTCGATGTACCGCAAAGCCGTGGAAGACCTTGCCAGCCGTGGATTCAGCATTGTGAACAGTCAGGGCGGCGAGAGCCGAAATCCGGCGCTGAGCGCAAAGGCCGATGCTGAAAAAATCATGATTAAAATGTCGTCGCTGCTGGGCTTTGATCCGGTAAGCCGTCGCCGTAACCCGGTGGAATCGGAAGAGGAGGACGAGCTTGACCGTCTGGAATGAGTACGCAAATGCGATAAAAACGGGCGAAACTCCGGCCTGTAAGCGCGTAAAACAGGCTGTGGAAAGGTACTTTTCAGACCTGAATGACCCCCGTTATGAGTTCGATACGGCGACCGTAGAGCGGTTTATTGCCTTCTCCCGGCTCTGTCCACACGTCAAAGGCCCGCTGCGGGGCCAGCCTATCGAGCTGGAGCCGTGGCAGCAGTTCGCCTTTGCTAACCTGCTGGGCTTTAAGGTCAGGGAGTCAGGGCGCCGCAAGTACAGCAGCGCCTTTATTGAAGTACCGCGCAAGAACGCAAAATCAACCGTGGCCGCCATGCTGGCAAACTGGTTTCTCGTAATGGAGAAGGGCCAGCAGGATATCTACACGGCGGCGGTGAGCCGGGATCAGGCCAGAATCGTGTTCGATGATGCCCGCCAGATGTGCCTGCTGTCAAAACCGCTGAAAAAGCGCGTCAATATCCAGGCGCATAAGGTCATTTTCCCGAAGAGCAACAGCCTGTTAAAGCCGCTGGCGGCGAAAGCGGCCACCATTGAGGGGACTAACCCCAGCCTGGCGATTGTTGATGAGTACCACCTTCACCCGGATAACGGCGTTTATTCCGCGCTTGAGCTGGGTATGGGCGCACGTCCTGAGGCGATTTTGTTCGCCATCACGACCGCCGGGAGTAACGTTGTCTCTGCCTGTAAACAGCATTACGACTACTGCTGCCAGATTCTGGCCGGGGAAGAGAGCAACGATTCGCTTTTTGTCCTGATCTACGAACTGGACGACGAAAGCGAGGTTGAGCAGCCTGAAATGTGGATCAAGGCTAACCCCAACCTGCATGTGTCCGTTGATGCGGCGAAACTGGAGTCCACCATCCAGAAAGCGCGGGGCATACCGTCGCAGTGGGTGGAGATGCTGACCAAGCGTTTCAATATCTGGTGTCAGGGCTCCACGCCGTGGATGGGTGCCGGTGCATGGGATGCCTGTGCACTCGACTACACCGAAGAAGATCTGGCCGGGATGGAGTGTTACGCCGGATTTGACCTGTCCTCAACCAGCGATATTACCAGCGTGAGTTACGCTTTCCCGTTCGACAGGGAGATCAGACTCCTTACCCGTCATTATCTGCCGGAAGCACAGCTGCTTAACGTCGCCAACAAAAACCGCGCCATCTACCGACAGTGGGTAAAAGCGGGATGGATACACACTACCCCCGGCGACTGCATCGACTATGACCGCATCCGTGACGATATTCTGCGCGACGCTGAAACCTTCAATATCAGGCTGGTGGGCTTCGATACGTGGAACGCCACGCACCTGCGCACCCAGCTACAGGGGGCGGGCCTCGATGTGGAGCCGTTCCCGCAAACCTATCTGAAATTCAGCCCGGTAGCGAAATCCTTTGAGGTTTTTGTTAACCGCAAGGTGGTGCGCCATCGTGGCGATCCGGTTCTGGCCTGGGCGATTGGTAACGTGGTGATGGAGACGGATGCCAACGCCAACATTAAGCCCAACAAGAAGAAATCCTCCAACAAGATAGACCCGGCTGTATCCGCGCTGATGGCGTTCGGTACCTTCCAGGCTGAGCACGAGGATTTTGCGTTTGATATGAGTGAAAGCCACAAACAGCGTCTCGCTAAGTTTGACGGCATCTAAATCGAGGTAAATTATGGCAACTCTTCGTGAGCTGATAATCAAAATTTCTGCTAACTCGCAATCATTCCAGGCGGAAATTTCCCGCGCCTCACGCATGGGGCAGGATTATTACCGAACCATGCAAAATGGCGGTCGGCAGGCTGCCGCTGCCGCCCGAGAGAGCGAAAGGGCGTTATCTGATCTGACCGCTGGGTTTGCATCGGCAGGAAGAGCCGCTGCTGCTGCTACGGCCGCTTTTGCGACTGGTAAGCTCGTGCAGATTGCTGATGAGTGGAATTCAGTAAACGCCCGTCTTAAGCAGGCATCATCTTCAGCTGATGATTTTGCTGCCTCTCAGCGCCAGTTAATGGAAATCAGCCAAAGAACTGGCACCGCGTTTTCAGACAACGCAAACCTTTTTTCACGCGCAGCTGCTTCAATGCGTGAGTTTGGGTATAGCTCTGACGAAGTTCTGAAAATTACCGAAGCTGTTTCTACCGGCCTTAAACTTTCGGGGGCTAATACTCAGGAAGCGAGTTCTGTTATCACTCAATTCAGCCAGGCTCTGGCGCAGGGCGTTCTTCGCGGTGAAGAATTCAACGCCGTTAACGAAGCAGGTGATCGTGTTATCCGCGCACTTGCCGCCGGAATGGGCGTGGCCCGCAAAGACCTGAAGAGCATGGCTGACCAGGGGCAACTTACGATTGATAAGGTTGTTCCTGCATTAATGAGCCAGTTGGGCTCATTACAGGGTGAGTTTGCCAGCATGCCGCAAACAGTTTCCGGATCCCTGCAAAAAGTCACAAACTCGTTCATGGCATGGGTTGGAGGTGTCAACCAGGCTACAGGTGCTACCGATGCGCTATCTGGTGGCCTAGACGGAGTTGCCCAAACGCTTGATTCATTTACCTCTTCGGCAGTAAGCGGCGCACTAAGTGATGTTGCAGACAATATGTCCACGATCACAACAGTGGCGGGTGCACTTGTTGGCGTTGGGCTGGCAAGGTATCTCAGTGGAGTAGTAACTAGCGCCACGAGTGCAACAGGTGCGCTAATTTCAGCCGCGAAATCAGAGGTTGCTCTTGCTGTCGCACAGGACAAAGCGGCTCAGTCTGCTGTTGCAGCTTCAAGGGCTGAAGTTTATCGAGCTCAGCAAGCTGTTCAGCGATCACGAAGCGCAGATGTTCAGGCCGCCCAGCAAGAGAAAATTGCGGCAGCAGAGGCAAAAGTTACAGCAGCTCAAGCCAGACTGACTACCGCTCTTGCAAGTGGCACTGCTACGGAAAAGGTGCGAGCCAGAACAGCACTTGAACGCGCGCAGGAAGGGCTGGTAGCAGCTAAAAATGCCGACGCTCAGGCTGTCGCTGAAAGGCGTCTGGCTGCCGCTCAGGCTGATTTAAACCGTAACATCTCAAATCGTGTTTCGACTCAAAGCAATCTCAATAGCGTAACATCTGTCGGCACTCGCCTGATGAGTGGTGCGCTTGGCCTGATTGGCGGCGTGCCGGGTCTGGTGATGCTGGGAGCAGGAGCCTGGTATGCGATGTATCAAAACCAGGAGCAGGCACGTCGCTCTGCCCAGGAATACGCCAGTCAAATCGACGAAATACGAGAAAAAACTTCCCGCATGTCTTTGTCTGAAACAGACGACAATAGGGGGAGAACTGTTGGTGCTCTGGTAGAGCAAAATCGTTTGGTTGATGAGCAAGCCAAAAAGGTTGGTGAGCTGAAGAACCAGATCGACGATTTGAATGCATCGCGTGGAAAACCGGGCATTACCAGCGAGAACGATGCAAATATCCTGAGAGCGATAGCCATCGTCACAGATCAGCTCGCCGTTGAAGAAGGGAAGTTGAATGATATGCGGGAGAAATCTCGCAATATTCAGCAAACCCTTGAGGGTATTGAAAGGCAACGTAACGATCTGATCAAAGAGCATGCCTGGCGCCAGAACGCACTGTACCAGTCGCAATTGATGATGAATGGGCAGCATGAAAAGTTCAACAGTCTTCTTGGCTTAGGCAACCAACTCCTTATGGCGCGTCAGGGGCTGGCTAACGTCCCGCTCAGACTTCCGCAGGCCGATCTCGACAAAAAGCAAACCGATGCCCTCGAAAAGAGTCGCCGGGATCTGGAGTTGTCACGCCATAAGGGTGAGGCCAAAGAGCGCCTGCGTCTGAGTTATGCAGCCGATGACCTGGGGTTAACCAGTGATCCGCAATTCCAGACAGGCCGTCAGGAGTTTATTAATAACGGTCTTGCTGAATGGCGGAATAATGAGGCCAACAAACCTAAGGCGAAGGGTGGTAAAACCGAAGGCGAGAAAACCGAGGATGTGTATAAGCGCCTTATCAAGCAGCAAAAAGAGCAGATTGCCCTGCAAGGCCAGAATACTGAACTGGCGAAGGTTAAATACCAGGTCAGCCAGGGCGAACTTGCTTCTCTGACAGAAGCCCAGAAAAAGACGGTATTGCAGAATGCTGCGCTGATTGACCAGGTTAAATTACGTGAGCAACTGCGAAATTACGAAGCCAACCTTGCCGACAGTAACGCCAGCGCCCGCGCAGCCAATGAAGCGCAACTGCTGGGATACGGGCAGGGAACCAGGTTCCGTGAAAGACTTCAGGAGCAGTTCAATCTGCGTAAGGAGTTTGAGCAGAAGAATACCGATCTTCTCCGCCAGCGTCAGGCTGGTGAAATCGACGAGACGTTCTATCAGCAGGGGCTGGCACTTAATAAGCGCTACCTCGAAGAGCGCCTGCGCGACCAGGAGGGATATTACGCAGCTTCTGATGCGCAGCGTGACGACTGGATGACGGGACTGTCTGAGGGTTATGCGAACTGGGTGGACGAAGCTACTGATTATTCTTCCATGGCCGCTGACGGCATGAAGCAGGCCATGGGTGGCGCGGTCACCACGATCACCGACATGCTCAATGGCAACGTTGACAGTTGGAAGGACTGGGGAATAAGTGTTCTCAAAATTGTTGAAAATGTTGCAATCAACATGGCTCTTGCTAATGGTGTTAGCTCGTTAGGCTCATTCTTCAGCTTCGGTGCATCTTCCGCCGCTGCCGCCAGTAGCGGCACCGCTATTCAGAATGCTGGTGCGAACTTCACCTTTAATGCGAAGGGTAATGTTTACGACTCTCCGTCCCTGAGCGCTTACAGCAATGGCGTTTTTCAGACGCCTCAGCTTTTTGCGTTTGCCAAAGGAGCGGGTGTATTTGCGGAGGCTGGACCTGAAGCCATTATGCCGCTTACCCGTGCAGCTGATGGTTCTCTTGGTGTTCGGGCTGTTGGCACTCCTCAGGTCTCTGGTGGTGTGCCTTCAGTTAACTTCGGCGATATCAATATTCAGGGCGGATCACCTCAGGCGGCCAGTCAGGGGACTGCTGGTGCAGCTGGCAGACAACTGAAAGATGCCATCACTGGCGTTATTAACGAGCAGGCCAGTATGCCTGGCTCACCATTGTGGCGTTTGATTAAGGGAGTTTAGTTTTTACCGTTCGCCATTGCTCTAATTTGTTCGTCAATTAGTGCAGTCAGTGGTGCAGTCAATCCAATAAAAAAGGCGCTTCCCCATGCCGAAGAGCGCCTTTTTAAACAAACACTTAACTGATTAGTATCAGTTCATGCCGTATTTTTTCAGTTTCTTACGCAGAGTACCACGGTTGATACCCATCATCAGCGCAGCGCGGGTCTGGTTACCGCGGGTGTATTGCATCACCATGTCCAACAGTGGCTGTTCAACTTCAGCCAGTACCAGCTCATACAGGTCATTAACATCCTGACCATTCAGTTGAGCAAAATAGTTCTTCAGTGCCTGTTTAACCGAGTCACGCAGGGGCTTTTGAGTTACCTGGTCCTGAGAGTTAACGGTAGAAACGGTCAGTACGTCAGAATTTACGCGTTGTTCGAACATAGTTCTGTCAGCTCTTTATTTCATTACGCAAGATTTTCGAAGTATGCCTCCAACGCCTCCAGCTGTTCGCTGGCATCCTCTATGGCGTTGAATGTGCGCCGAAACTGGTCATCTGGAGCGTGCTCCTGGAGATACCAGGAGACGTGTTTACGCGCAATTCGGTACCCTTTTGCCTGACCGTAATGGTCATGCAGTTCCCGAACATGCGAACAAAGCAAGCGCTTAACCTCTGCCAGAGGCAGTGGGGCAAGCAGCTCCCCAGTGTCCAGATAATGCTGGATTTCCCGGAAGATCCAGGGTCTTCCCTGAGCTGCACGTCCTATCATCAGAGCATCAGCTCCCGTATAGTCGAGCACAGCCCTGGCTTTAAGCGGGTCAGTTATGTCGCCATTCGCGATAATCGGAATGGAAACCTTCTGCTTAACTGCCCGAATGCTGTCGTATTCAGCTTCACCATTGAACAAACAGGCGCGAGTGCGTCCATGAATGGTCAGGGCCTGAATGCCACAGTCTTCGGCCAGTTGGGCAATCTCTACACAGTTACGGTGTTCCGGCGACCAACCCGTGCGAATCTTCAACGTAACAGGAACGTCCACCGCGCTGACAACCGCCGTCAGGATAGACTTCACCTGATCGGGGTATTGCAGAAGGGCTGAACCTGCAAGCTTGCGATTCACTTTCTTGGCCGGGCAACCCATATTGATATCAATAATCTGGGCGCCACTTTCCACGTTAATACGCGCGGCATCTGCCATCTCTTCAGGCACGCTTCCGGCGATTTGCACGGTGCGGATACCTGGCTCATCAATGTGCACCATCCGAAGGCGGGATTTATCGCTTTCCCAGACCTGCGGGTTAGACGACATCATCTCGGATACGGTTAAACCGGCTCCCATCTCATAGCACAGCGTCCTGAACGGCCGGTCGGTAATACCTGCCATTGGGGCTGCGATCAGGCGATTTCTAAGCTGGTGGTGTCCGATGCGCATGAGTTAAGAAATGACCATACTGTGACTGCAAGGCGGCGTATATTACGCATTTTTTGCACGAGATGAAAGGCCAAACTTTGAACAATCCACTGTTGTAGATCAAGGAATCGCCGCTCAATCATTCCGTTAAAAATTATTCATCATTTAAATCATTGGGTTATAATTAAATGATTGTTTTATGAGCGCTTACAATTTCCCGTAACTTCTCATCATTTCTCATTAAACGCGACAGTTGAGCGGGATAATCTGCTGTTTTTCACAGCAGATTTCCTCACTTCTTTGCGATCTCTGTCGCATTTTAGAACATGATCTCAGGGCAAAAAATGCAGATTATTCGACCACAAGACGGCCATGCAGGGCCTGTACCGGGCGGTTGTTATCGTGATGCATTGTATGGGTGAATTTCTCCAGCTGCTCAGCTGAGAGCGTGAGAGGGTGCTTAAGCACAATCCAGGTGACGCCTTCTGAACAAGGTGGGGTGGTCAGTGAACCGCTGAAGCGCCAGTAAGTTTTGTTGACCGGGAGCAGCTTGTTCAGGTTGAGATCCTGCTTAATGGAGATGTTCTGTTCGGCCTGTTGGGGCATCACGCTCCACAGTTTATCAAGCTCCGGGTTCGCGGCGCCTTTGTCAAACATGACGGCCACTACGGTCAGCTCACCTGCGCTATTTTTATGCACCAGATGCATTTCCATTGCGTATTTTTTGCCATGCACGGTGTTCTCGCTCGGCGCGTGGAAATGGAACTGCTGCAGAGTCCAGGCTTGATTATCCAGGGTTATCGTGTCGCGGGTATCCGCTTTCTCACTGGCCTGAATGGTATGGCCATTGTTCGTCAACGTCATGGGGCCATCAATGTAGTGCGTTTTAAGCGGAGAGAAATGGGCGTTTGCAGTCGATTCAATGTTAATCGGAGACTGATACATCCCGTTTTGACAGGTCTTGTAGGCCTCGTCCAGTTCACCCCAGTGTTCCGGTGAACCTTCCCCTTCGTAGCTCCAGTGTGAAGCGAAAGCTGATGCCGAGATCATACTCAGCGCAATCAGCGCTGCCTTGCCAGTAATGTGTTTCATAATATTCTTCCGGTGAATTGTTGTAATTCAAATAATTATGATTTGTGTGGTTATTTTACCGGAGAAATGCGCGGGGAGAGAGGACTATCAGTGGAGGAGAGGCGTGGTCAGATGACCACGCCAAATGCTTATTTTTTACGACCGGTGATCCTGCACCACTCTTCTTTCTCTACCACCGGGTCAAGGGCGAAGAGATCCGCGTAGGCTTCACACACGCTGTCGGCCTGGCTTGCCAGGATACCTGAAAGCCCCAGCAGACCGCCCTCAACGGGCAGTACGCTGATTAACGGTGCCAGTTCACGTAACGGGCCTGCCAGGATGTTGGCGACCACCACGTCGGCTTTCATGACCGCTGGCTGCGCATCCGGCAAATACAGTTCCAGACGATCGGAGACGCCGTTACGCTCGGCGTTATCGCGGCTGGCCTGAATTGCCTGCGGATCGATGTCGATCCCAATCGCTTTTGCCGCACCCAGTTTCAGCGCCGCGATAGCGAGGATCCCGGAGCCGCAGCCGAAGTCGATCACGGTTTTTCCTGCCAGATCCAGACCGTCCAGCCACTGCAGGCACAGGGAGGTGGTCGGGTGGGTGCCGGTACCAAATGCCAGGCCCGGGTCGAGCATCACGTTGACGGCGTTTTGATCTGGCACTTCGCGCCAGCTTGGGCAGATCCACAGACGCTTGCCAAACTGCATCGGGTGGAAGTTATCCATCCACTCCCGTTCCCAGTCTTTATCTTCCAGCTGTTCGATTTTGTGCACGAAACCTGCACCTAACAGTGGGTGGTTTTCCAGAATCGCGACGACCTCTTTCATGTCGGTCTCGGCATCGAAAAGTCCAATGACGTCGGTATCACCCCACAGGCGCGTTTCGCCCGGCAGCGGCTCGAAGACCGGCGTGTCATGCGTGTCCTGGAAGGTGATGGAGACCGAGCCGGCCTCCATCAGCGCATCGCTCAGTTCCTCGGCGTTCGCGCCGGTTGTGTTCAGTTTTAATTGGATCCACGGCATGGCAAAACTCTTTATTTATCAGTAGAAATCATAGCGGACTGTGGGACGGGCTGACCGAAACGGTTCCCCACCACAAACGCCAGTAAACTTAGCAGTAACGAAGGCACAATAGGATGGAAGCCCAGGTACTGAATCTTAAACGTTGCGAGGACGGCATACAGCACCCCGCCAACAATCATCGCGCCCAGCGCGCCTGCAGCATTGGCACGTTCCCAGTAGAGACCCAACACCAGCGGCCAGAGGAAAACGGCTTCAAGGCCGCCGAACGCCAGCAGGTTCAGCCAGATGATCATCTCCGGCGGGCGCCATGCGGCTAACAGCAGCAATGCCCCTAACACCAGCGTAATAATGGCTGACATACGCTTCAGGCGACGTTCATTTTCTACCTGCTCAGGACGCAGGTTGAGATAGAGATCTTTAATGATCGTCGCGGAGCTTTGCAGTAGCTGGGCGTTGATAGTGGACATAATAGCGGCCATTGGCGCAGCAAGGAAAATCCCGGCGGCAAATGGCGGCAGCACTTTAACCATCAGTGTCGGGATCACCAGATCCGGCACGGTAAGGTCAGGGATGACTGCACGTCCTAATGCACCCGCCAGATGCATACCGAACATCAGGATCGCGACGACAATCGTCCCGATAATAATGCCTTTGTGAACGGCTTTGCTGTCTTTATAGGAGATACAGCGCACGGCGGTATGGGGCAGACCAATCACCCCAAAGCAGACTAACACCCAGAACGACGTCATAAATGCCGGAGAAAGAATATCATCCGCGCCTTGCGGCGAGACCAGTTTCGGATCAATGGCTTCCAGGGTTTCCACCGCATGCGTAAGTCCACCCGCAGCATGAACGATGCCCACCAGCAGAACGATCGTGCCAATCAGCATGACCATTCCCTGCAGCGTATCGTTCAGCACGCTGGCGCGGAATCCGCCAAACGCAGTATACAGCGCAATGCTTACCCCGAAGATAATCAACCCTGTCTCGTAGGGGATCCCGGCTGCCGTTTCCAGCAGACGTGCTCCACCGATAAACTGCACCGTCATCGCACCAATAAAGGCGACCAGCAGGCTCAGGCTTGCCAGCCACACCAGCAAGCGACTTTGGTAGCGTGCAAACAGCATATCGTTGAGCGTCACGGCATTATAGCGCCGTGCCAGAATGGCAAACTTTTTACCCAGAATACCCAGAGAGAGCCAGACGGCAGGTAGCTGGATCATGGCCAGCAGTACCCAGCCTAACCCGTACTTATACGCGGCACCGGGACCGCCGATAAATGAACTGGCGCTGATGTAGGTGGCCGTCAGCGTCATGGCCAGCACGACGCCGCCCATCGAACGGCTACCGAGGAAATACTCATTCAGAAAGGCGCCGGTCGCCCTTTTACGCATGGCATAAATGGACAAGCCAAATACGACCAGCAGGTATGCGACAAGCGGCAGAATGACTTCAAGCTGCATCATCGTCCTCCAGCGGAATATCCCGGTAGATAAATTTAACCATCGCCCAGCACAGCAGGATAAATACCAGCGGTACCAGCAGGCACGCCATTTCAAACCAGTGTGGCAGGCCGGTAATACCGATGTCTGAATTAGGTAAGTAAGCGGTTACCAACCATGCGGCAAGATAGAGAAGGGTCAGCCACAGCGCCCAGCGCGCTTCTTTATGGGCCTGAACAAAACGAGCGTCCATCCACTCTCCTGGATAATTCATAGTGAGAGGCGGATTGTACGCATTGCAGGGGGGATACCAAATCATTTTCTGCTGCGCCAGAAACTGGCGCAGCAATAAAGTACTTACTTCACAATGGAGAGATCGACATTCACGTTTGCCGTCCAGTCCGTTTTGTGCCAGTCACGCGCAATCAGATGAAGGACACCGGTGTAGCTGCCCTGAGGCAGAAGCGGGTTATCTTCTGCTTTATAAGTGACTCTTAAATGTGCACTTGTTCCTACGGAGCAGTTAACCGCGGTATTAACGGAATGAATATTGCAATCGCCATGGCTGTTCTGGCCACGCAGTTTCACGATGAAGGTTCTGTTACGATTATCGACAACCTGCGCATAAAGTGGTGTTTCACCATCCTCAACCCAGACCAGAGAGGTAGGACCTGCTTCAGGTGTGTTGGTTACAAAAGCAATATTGAAATTTTTATCTTCAGCCGGTACTTCAATATTGGCTGGGGAAGAGCCATTCAGGCTACCGGTAAAGGTTTTCTCCACTTTATTCGGCTGAGGTAAATTCAGCGCATTAATCGCTGCAACCGCCTCTGCGGAAAGGGGAATATTCCACTGCTGGAAATACTGATTCAGATTTAAGCCGGCGATTTTACTGGCATTAAGCGTAAACCAGTCGATTTTTTTCTGGCTGCTATTAACCAGGGTTGGGTCATTCTGGTTAACTTCACGGTAAGCTTTCGCCAGTGTCGGGTAAAGCTGTGGCCAGCTCGTCATTATTTCACCAAAGAAAGACGCCCGACGGAACAGATCTTCTTTAGCAAAATTCCAGGTGTGCCCGGATTTCAGCAGAGTGCCAATAGCTTGTTGATCCCAACCGAAACCGTAAAAGCCTTCATTACTATGACAGTTTTTGAAATCGGTATCGCCGAGTGTGGTGTAACATGCAGCGATAGAATAAAGGTTGACGGTAACTTCTCCCTGGTCACTCCAGGACCAGCTCATCTGGAACTGGTGACCGTATTCGTGCCAGTCGAGCCAGCTCGGCGTCTCAGGGATTGAACTGTCACCACCTATGCCAGTCAGCCCTTGTCCACCACTTGCCCAGCAGCAGCTCTGATAAGTGGCGAAGAGTAAACCGCGGCTAGGCTGGTGCAACCAGCTGGAGCCATCCAGACCATCAAGTTTGTCATAAGTGATGGTTCGCAGCAGCGACTGGCGGAGAGTCTGCTCTATATTTTTAGTTGCCGAGTTTTGCGCAATTACCTGACTTGCAACGAAGCGTGTCCTGCCATCAAACATAAAGTGGTAGCCTGATGGCGTTGTAGCCTGTGCCTGTGCGCGCCATTCGGCTCTGTCATTCATACCAAAGATAAAGAGAGGGTGATACGTACCGCCGTTAACAATATCCACGGAGACGAATTTATCAACATTCTCCATTTTTTTGGTTTTATCCTGACACCCAACGACAAGCAGCGCGTTCTGTGAGAACGTGTAGGTTGTGTCACCGCTTGCGTTCAAAATAAGTTCGTTAGTCGGACCGCCAATACCCTCGTAGTTAGGATCAACGGCAGCATAACAGGAAACATTTTGCGGAACATCACCGAGACGGAGGGTGACGTTTTCACCCTTGACGCCCCATGTATGCGTTAAGAAGTAATTATTACGTCCACCGTTGGTGGTTCTGTTCGTGCCATTGCCATGAACTTCGGTAACAGGAATTTGATAGCGACCTTGTTCAGCCTCACCGTAAATTTTTAAAGTACGGTTGAGCCAGAACAGGGGATTATTGACATTTTGCGCATCATAGGTTGATGCATAAGCAGGATTGATTAAATTATTGTAGTCAATACCTAATTCATCGAGTGCTTCAGTAAATCCCGGATTATTTTTCCACTCGTCCCACATCGTTTGGTTAGTAGAGACCGTCTCTGCCGCATAACAAGCGGAAGAAACAGACGCACAGAGTAGTGCTGCGATGGAAAAAGTTTTCTTTATTCCATGTTGAAATATATTCATAGTTAAAATGTCCGTAATTAAACATGAGGTGAAGCTTGTTTAATTACAACATTTCGTAACGGATTATTAAATGTAGAACTAATTAATATTCATTGTAGTGAATCTGATAAATAAGCAAGTCAGGCCAAATCATTTTCTGCTGCGCCAGAAACTGGCGCAGCAATAAAGCACTTACTTCACAATGGAGAGATCGACATTCACGTTTGCCGTCCAGTCAGTGTTGTGCCAGTCACGCGCAATCAGATGAAGAACACCCGTATAGCTGCCCTGAGGCAGATGCGGGTTATCTTCTGCTTTATAAGCGACTCTTAAATATGCGCTTGTTCCTGAGTTGCAGTTAACCGCGGTGTTAACGGAATGAATATTGCAGCCGCCATGGCTGTTCTGGCCACGCAGTTTCACGATGAAGCTTCTGTTACGACTATCGACAACCTGCGCATACAGTGGCGTTTCACCATCCTCAACCCAGACCAGAGAGGTAGGGCCAGCCTTAGGTGTGTTGGTCACAAAAGCAATATTCACAGTGTTATCTTCAGCCGGAACTTCAATCGTTATCGGGGAAGAGCCGTTCAGGCTACCGGTAAAGGTTTTCGTCACTTTGTTCGGCTGAGGTAAGTTCAGGGCAGCAATTTGTGAGTCAGCATCAGCGGAATAGCCTAAACCCCAGCGTGTAAAGAATTCACGTAAATCACGTCCCGCTGCTTTGCTGGCATTGACCACAAAGAAATCAATTTTTTGTTGATTGGTTGCAACCAGAGATTTACCTTTACCCTCGTTATAGGTTTCGCGGTAGGCTTTGCCAATATAAGCGAAGAGATCGGGCCACGATGTTTTCAGCTGCGCAAACATCATTAATTTACGGAAGACGTCAGTGTCAGTATCAAACTGATGTGTTTCGCCAGAGTTCAGGAAAGAACCTACGGCCTGCTGATCCCAGGAGAAATTGTTGTAATACAGGTTTTCGTGACAGGATTTATCCGTGACTTCTCCGCGTAATAGGCGGCAGGCTGAAAGGGACATAATATTATTTGTCACTTCAGTTAACCCGTTCCATGCCCAGGTCATCTGATTTTGATGACCATATTCATGCCAATGACCCCAGCTGGTTTCCGTTGGTAAGCTGTTGCCAAAGCCGATCCCAATACGTCCGGCACCGCCCTGAGACCAGCAGCAGCTGTTAAAAATACCGAAATTCAAACCGCGCAGAGGCTGATGTAAATACGATGACCCATCAAGCCCGTTAACTTTATCATAGTCCATAACGTAGCTTAATTGTTCGCGCAGCATTTGCAGCACGTTGGTATTCTGCGATGCTTTGGCGGTGGAATTATTCACAACATATCGAGAGCGCCCGTCAAAGAGCAGCGTTTGCCCGGTCGGTGTACTCTGCTGGCTAAGGGCCTTCCACTCTTCTTTTGTGTTAAGACCAAAGACAAATAACGGGTGTTTTTTCGCGGTCGTCGATGTGACATCCACACGAACGAGTGTGTTCATATGGCTATAGGTACCACTTTTATCCCAGCAGGCCAGCAGCATTAATCCATTTTCACTCAGGGTATATTGCGTTGAGTGATTGGCATTTAACTGCACCTGATATTTAGTGGTGATTGTACCGCTGTATTGATTTTCCAGTCCTGCGTAGCAGACCACATCATCGGGTTGGGAAGAGGTGGTCAATGTGAACGTATCACCCTGTTCACCATAATAATAGGTATTAAAATAGGGATTGCGACCTGTGAAGCCTGTTCTGGCACGAGCTTCATCATGATCTTCAATGGCTGGAATATAATAAATGTCTTTGTCAGCCTCACCATAAATTTGCATGGTGCGCTTTTGCCAGTAGAGAACATCAGTCGGGTCGGCTGAACGGGTGAGGGTTTTTTGTGGATCTTCAGATAACAGTTGATAACTCATACCGAGTTCATCCAGAGCTTCATTGAAGGCCTGGTTATCCTGCCATCTTTCCCACCAGTTGGCCGTGGTTTCAGCGTATAAAGGCAAAGACGTTACCGATGCACATAACAGCGCAGCAGCAACACATTTTTTCTGTATGCCACTCTTCAGTATATTCATAAAAGATATGTCCGTTATCGAGAAAATATTAAGAAAAACGGACTCATTACATCACGCTGTAATATCGTTAAGAACCGAGGAATGATGAAAAGTAAATGTAGAAAAAATGATGATATTGAATATTTCTGGGTTGGGTTGGAGATATAGTGACGGTAAATAGTTTGGGGGGAGAAACAAGGACGCAAAAAATAAACACGCCTGATAAACAGGCGTGTTTTAAGATTACTTCTCGTTGAGGCCGAGTTTCTTCTCAAGATAGTGGATGTTAGTTCCACCATTCTGGAAGTGCTCGTCGCTCATGATGCGCATCTGGAGATCAACGTTGGTTTTAATACCGTCGATGATCAACTCCTGCAGGGCGTTCTTCATGCGGGCAATCGCCACGTCACGGTTTTCGCCGTAGCAGATGAGCTTACCGATCATTGAGTCATAGTACGGCGGTACGGTGTAACCGGCGTAGATATGAGACTCCCAACGCACACCAAAGCCACCCGGCGCGTGGAAACGCGTGATTTTACCCGGGCTTGGCAGGAAGGTGTTCGGGTCTTCGGCGTTGATACGGCATTCAACCGCATGGCCTTTCACCACGACTTCTTCCTGCTTGATGGACAACGGCTGACCCGCAGCGATACGCAGCTGTTCTTTGATCAGGTCAACGCCGGTGATCATTTCGGTAACCGGGTGTTCAACCTGAATACGGGTGTTCATCTCGATGAAGTAGAACTCGCCGTTTTCGAACAGGAACTCAAAAGTACCCGCCCCGCGATAGCCGATATCGACACACGCCTTGGCGCAACGCTCACCGATGTAGCGACGCAGTTCCGGGGTAATGCCCGGCGCAGGTGCTTCTTCGACGACTTTCTGGTGACGACGCTGCATGGAGCAGTCACGTTCTGCCAGATAGATCGCGTTACCCTGACCGTCAGCCAACACCTGAATTTCGATGTGGCGTGGGTTTTCCAGGTATTTTTCCATGTACACCATGTCATTGCTGAAAGCCGCTTTCGCTTCCGCTTTGGTCATGGAGATGGACTGCGCCAGTTCAGCATCGCTGCGTACTACGCGCATACCGCGACCGCCGCCACCGCCGGACGCCTTGATGATAACCGGGTAGCCAATGCGTTTAGCATGAGCACGGTTAGCATCCATGTCGTCGGTCAGAGGGCCGTCAGAGCCTGGTACGGTTGGCACACCGGCTTTTTTCATCGCGGTGATCGCAGACACTTTGTCGCCCATCAGGCGGATAGTGTCGGCTTTCGGGCCGATGAAGATAAAGCCAGAGCGTTCAACCTGCTCAGCAAAGTTGGCGTTCTCAGAGAGGAAGCCATAACCCGGATGAATTGCCACCGCGCCGGTGATTTCAGCGGCGCTGATGATAGCCGGGATGTTCAGATAGCTTTTTACGGACGGAGCCGGGCCAATACAGACCGTCTCATCCGCCAGCAATACGTGTTTTAAATCGCGATCCGCACTTGAGTGCACCGCGACGGTCTTGATGCCCAGTTCTTTACAGGCACGAAGAATACGCAGTGCAATCTCGCCGCGGTTGGCGATAACAATTTTATCCAGCATGTTCGCCTCGTTACTCGATGACGACCAGCGGCTCGTCAAATTCAACCGGCTGACCACTTTCGACCAGAATCGCTTTCACAGTACCTGATTTGTCTGCTTCGATCTGGTTCATCATTTTCATCGCTTCAACGATGCACAGGGTATCGCCTACGTTGACTTTCTGACCCACTTCGATGAACGCCTTCGCGTCCGGGCTCGGGGTGCGGTAGAAAGTACCAACCATTGGGGAACGTACGATGTGACCACTGATTTCTGCTGCAGCGGCAGGTGCGGCTTCAGCTGCTGGTGCAACGGCTGCGGAAAGCGCAGGCTGCTGCACTGGCGCAGCGTAAGCCTGCTGCATTACCGGGAAGCTAGCGGCTGGGGCTGCACGGCTGATGCGTACAGACTCTTCGCCTTCAGAAATTTCCAGTTCGGAGATGCCTGATTCTTCAACCAGCTCGATCAGTTTTTTAATCTTACGAATATCCATGAGTGGGTTCCGTACTCTTGTTTAGTGTGATTGTGACAAGCGTTTTACCGCTGTCTGTAAAGCGTATGAATAACCGTCAGCGCCCAGTCCGCAGATAACGCCAGTAGCGATATCCGACAGATACGAATGGTGGCGGAACGGCTCTCGGGCGTGCACGTTACTCAGGTGGATCTCGATAAACGGGATACTCACCGCGAGCAGTGCGTCGCGGATAGCAACACTGGTGTGCGTAAACGCGGCCGGATTGATCAGGATATAGTCCACATTGTCTTTAGCCTGATGAATACGGTCGATGATTGCGTACTCCGCGTTTGACTGAAAATGATCCAAATCCACATTCAGCGATGCTGCTTCCGTGCTCAGACGGTTAACAATTTCGCTCAATGTTAGCGTGCCGTACTTCTCTGGCTCACGGGTGCCGAGCATGTTCAGGTTCGGTCCGTTCAATACTAAGATATGGAACTTGTCAGTCATTATGCCGCTATCTCCTGCGATTTTTGGGTAAAAAACAAAATATACCGTCGAAGCGCAAATGTCACCTTTTCAGAGGCCAAAAACCACTGTCAGGCGAACCAAGGTCGCACATTATAACGATTTCGTAGCATTTGGCAGCTAAATACTGGTCTTATCAGGGAAGATTATCAACCGCAATCCAAAAAAGATTTGCGGTTGAGGGGGAATCTGCGGGAAAACGCACAGTTTCGCGAACTATCGCAACCACTGGCGGAACTTCTTGTAACGCCATGCTAAAAGCGCCACTGCCGCCAGCGCATACAGGACTGGCTGCGGGGAGAGGATCTTCACCGACCACAGATAATGAATGGGGGCGAGGATCGCGACAAGATAGACGAAGTTGTGCAGTAACTGCCAGCGTCTGCCCAGCTTTCGCTGCGCATATTGCGTGGACGTCAGCGCTAACGCCAGTAAAACCAGCCAGCTTACGATACCCAGCGTCAGATAAGGGCGTGTCACCAGCTCTCGGCCAAGCAGTGTCAGATTGTTAATTCCCAGTTCCAGTAGGGCGTAGCTGGTAAGGTGCAGCGTCGCCCAGGCAAAACACCATAGCCCCAAAAGCCGACGGGTACGTATCAATAATGGCTGTTTAGCGTAGCGCGCCAGCGGCGAGACGAGCAAGGTTGCCAGTAAAAATTTCAGAGCCATCCGACCCGTAAAATGCTGGATATCTTTTGCTGGATCGGCGCTAAAGAGGCCCTGACTGGCGGCCCAGAACAACCAGATAAAAGGAAGTATTCCGGCTAAATGCAGCAGCACTTTTAGCCAGGTAATCTGCTTTGCCGTTAAACGCACTCAGAAGTTCTCCCGTAAATTAAGGCCACGGTAAAGCGAAGCCACTTCATCCGCATACCCGTTAAACAACAGCGTGGGCTGACGCTTAACGTCCAGCGCACCACCCGCGCCAATAAAGCGCTCAGTCGCCTGCGACCAGCGGGGATGATCCACATGAGGATTCACATTCGCGAAGAAACCGTATTCACCCGGTGCTGCCAGGTTCCAGGTCGTTGGCGGACGCTCGCGAGTCAGCTTAATGCTGACGATAGACTTAATTCCTTTGAAGCCGTATTTCCACGGTACGGTTAACCGAATGGGGGCGCCGTTTTGAGGAGGAAGCGCCTTGCCGTATACGCCAACGGTCAGCAGGGTAAGGGGATGCATGGCTTCGTCGAGGCGTAGCCCTTCAACGTACGGATAGTCCAGTCCACCGCCGATAAACCGATCTTTCTGGCCCGGCATCTCGTCCGGAGCGTAGCGCGTCTGGAAGGCGACATATTTTGCATTGCTGGTGGGCTCAACCAACGCCAGCAGCTTATGCAGCGGGAAGCCGACCCAGGGTACCACCATCGACCAGGCTTCCACGCAGCGCATGCGATAGATGCGCTCTTCGAGCGGGAAGCGGGTGGTCAGATCGTGGTGGTCCAATGTCAGGGGTTTTGCCACCTCGCCGTCAATTTTCAACGTCCACGGATCGGTTTTCATGCTGCCTGCATTGGCGGCAGGATCGGCTTTATCCAGACCAAATTCGTAAAAGTTGTTGTAGCCGGTGACTTTGTCTTCAGGGGTGAGCGTCAGTTTGTTTTGCCACTCGGCGGGTTTCGTAAACGTAAGCGGGGCGCCGGAAGGCGCCTTAGGGCGATCGTTACCTTTAAACCAGTCGAGCAGGTCGGCATGTGCCGCAGGGGAGAGCGTCAGTGCAGTGGCGCTGATGCCAAGCATTTTCAGGATCTGGCGGCGCTGTAACATAAAGACAGACTCGGACGTTACGTCGGCTTCCGTCAGTTTTCGGTTTTTCATGGCATCCTCCGTCATGCGTTTTTCTAAGCATGACGGAGGAGAGCGCTTCACGCGAATATGTCACGAAAATTTGAAGATTAGGCGATTTTCACCAGCGCGCGACCGTGGAACTGGTTATCCATGATTTTACTTGCATAGTCTGGCGCCTGGCTGAGTTTTATCTCCGTTGCGCTCTGGGTAAAGAACGATTCCGGCAGATCGCGTACCAGACGTTCCCAGGCCTCCGTGCGGCGAGCCGCTGGCGTCATCACGGAGTCCACGCCCTGCAGGCGAACGTTACGCAAAATAAACGGCATGACGGTAGTTGGCAGGGCAAAGCCGCCCGCCAGACCGCAGGCTGCCACGCAGCCGCCGTAGTTCATCTGCGCCAGGACCTTCGCCAGCACTTTATCGCCGACGGTATCTACCGCGCCCGCCCAGACCTGTTTTTCCAGTGGACGGGTTTCGGCGAATTCATCGCGGCCAAGAATGCGGCTGGCACCGAGCTGGCGAAGATAATCATGCGTACTTTCCCGGCCGGAAACCGCCGTGACCTGGTAACCCAGTTTGTGCAGCAACGTTACCGCCGTGCTCCCCACGCCACCGCTGGCGCCGGTCACGACAATGTCACCCGACTCAGGGCGAACCCCCGCCTCTTCCAGCGCCATCACGCACAGCATGGCGGTAAAGCCTGCGGTGCCGATGATCATCGCTTTGCGACCATCCATGCCTTTCGGCATCGGCACCAGCCAGTCGCCTTTTACGCGCGCCTGTGTTGCCAGCCCGCCCCAGTGATTTTCACCCACACCCCAGCCGGTGAGCAGCACGTGCTGGCCCGCATGGAAGCGAGGGTCTTCGCTGCTGTGGACCCGGCCAGCAAAATCAATACCCGGCACCATAGGGAAATTTCGGATGATTTTACCCTTACCGGTGATCGCCAGTGCATCTTTGTAATTTAAACTGGACCAGTCGATGTCGACGGTGACGTCGCCTTCCGGCAGACGGCTCTCTTCTACGGCCTGTACTGAGGCAAGCGTTTTGCCGTCCTGCTGTTCTAAGATCAAAGCCTGCATACGGGGTCCTCACGACTCAGATGATTGGAAAATAATTTCTGAAGACTATACTCGCTCAGGGTAATTCAATGCCGATTTAACGCAATAAATTGCCAGATACGCCCGATTTGGTAGTATGCCGCATTTGAAATGCAAGTTAGCGCTTACTCGCTACCCCCTCAACCCACGGAGTAATCTCAAGGATGCGATTAACGACGAAGTTCTCGGCTTTTATCACCTTGCTAACGGGGCTGACCATCTTTGTCACGCTTCTGGGTTGCTCTTTGAGCTTTTATAACGCCATTCAGGACAAACTGGTCAACCGGGTGCAGTCTGTTGCGTTGGTCATTGATACGCGTCTGCTGACCACGCCACTCCCGTCGCTCTCCCGGGAACTGGATGAGTTGATGGTGCCGGTTGATATTATTCGGATCGATATTCAGCAGGGAAAGCATCAGGTTTTAAGCCATGAACGGCAGGGAAGTTATCGCCCTGCGGGCGTAGTGAGTCAGTACCGGGAAGTAACGGTGCACTCCCTTAAAAACCCGGGTATGACCATTCACATGGTATATCTCGATCCGATGGCCAGCTATTTCCGTTCCATGATGACCACCGCGCCGCTCACGATCGCGGTTGCATTCATTATTCTGCTCATTTTTCTCGCGGTTCGCTGGTTGCGCCGCCAGCTCTCAGGGCAGGAACTGCTGGAAATCCGCTCCGTCCGCATCCTGAACGGTGAGCGCGGCCCGCAGGTGCGCGGCTCTGTTCATGAATGGCCGTCACGCACCAGCAGTGCGCTGGATACGTTGCTCTCAGAAATTCAGTTTGCCAGCGACCAGCGCAGCCGTATGGATACGCTGATCCGCTCTTATGCCGCGCAGGATAATAAAACCGGCCTTAACAACCGCCTTTTCTTTGATAATCAACTGGCCACGCTGCTCGACGATTCGGAAAAAGTGGGCACTCACGGCGTGGTGATGATGATTCGCCTGCCCGATTTCGATCTGCTGCGCGACACATGGGGGCAGCGGGCCGCGGAAGAAAATCTCTTTACGCTGATCAACCTGCTCTCCACCTTTATCATGCGCTACCCCGGGGCACTATTGGCCCGCTATCACCGCAGCGACTTTGCCGTGTTATTGCCGCATCGCACGCTAAAAGAGTCGGAAAGTATTGCCAGCCAGCTGCTGAAGGCGGTAGACGCGCTGCCCCAGAGTAAAATGCTCGATCGCGACGACATGGTGCATATGGGGATCTGCGCCTGGCGCGGCGGTCAGTCGACGGAGCAGGTGATGGAGCATGCGGAATCGGCTACCCGCAACGCCGTGTTGCAGGGGGCGAACGGATGGGCCGTTTACGATGACTCGTTACCGGAAAAAGGGCGTGGAAACGTGCGGTGGCGTACGTTGATTGAGCAAATGCTGAGCCGCGGTGGGCCACGTATTTATCAAAAACCGGCGGTCATGAAAAACGGCTATGTCCACCATCGCGAACTGATGTGCCGTATTTTTGACGGTACGGAAGAGGTTATTTCTGCGGAATATCTGCCAATGGTGCTGCAATTTGGGCTGTCTGAAGAGTATGACCGCCAGCAAATTTCCCGCCTGATCCCATTTTTATCTTTCTGGCCGGAAGAAAGTCTGGCGTTACAGGTCACCGTTGAGTCGTTAATACGCCCGCGTTTTCAGCGCTGGCTGCGTGATACATTAATGCAATGCGAAAAATCGCAACGCAAACGCATTATTTTTGAACTTGCTGAGGCGGATGTGGGTCAACACATCAGCCGGTTACGTCCGGTGGTTCGTTTGATCAACGCGCTCGGTGCGCGTGTGGCGGTGACACAAGCTGGTTTAACGCTGGTCAGTACCGACTGGATCAAGGAACTGGATGTGGAGCTATTAAAGCTGCATCCGGGGCTGGTAAGAAATATTGAAAAGCGCACGGAAAACCAGCTGCTGGTTCAGAGTCTGGTTGAAGCGTGTAAAGGAACCCGAACACAAGTCTTTGCCGCGGGCGTGCGCTCCAGGGGCGAATGGCAGATGTTAACAGAGCGCGGTGTCATGGGTGGTCAGGGCGATTTTTTTGCCGCCTCTCAACCGCTTGACACCAACGTGAAAAAATATTTGCAAAGATACTCTGTTTGACCTGCCGTTTACGTTGTTTTCACGTAGAATATCGCGCCTGTAGCTTTGAGTATGTCGAGCAAAAAGCCAGTGAACGACCTTTAACGGGTTACAAAGGTCAGTAAGGAATGCTGCTGTTGACTCAGCCCTGAGGGAGTCAGGGATCAATTTTGTAACATCAGGAAACGTACTGCACAAATTTTCACCGTTGCAGATGATTTTTGCGCCTTGTCGCTGCTGCGTGTGGTTGGTAAAGTAAGCGGATTTTGTTTTCCGCCCCAGCTTTCAGGATTATCCCTTAGTATGTTGAAAAAATTTCGTGGCATGTTTTCCAATGACCTGTCCATTGACCTGGGTACCGCGAATACCCTTATTTACGTAAAAGGACAAGGCATCGTTTTGAATGAGCCTTCTGTTGTGGCCATTCGTCAGGATCGTGCAGGCTCGCCGAAAAGCGTCGCCGCAGTGGGTCATGACGCGAAGCAGATGCTGGGTCGTACCCCTGGCAACATCGCCGCAATTCGCCCAATGAAAGACGGCGTTATCGCTGACTTCTTCGTGACTGAAAAAATGCTTCAGCACTTCATCAAGCAGGTTCACAGCAACAGCTTCATGCGTCCAAGCCCGCGTGTTCTGGTGTGTGTGCCGGTTGGCGCAACCCAGGTAGAACGTCGCGCAATCCGTGAATCTGCTCAGGGGGCGGGTGCTCGTGAAGTGTTCCTGATTGAAGAGCCAATGGCGGCGGCAATCGGTGCAGGTCTGCCTGTGTCTGAAGCAACCGGCTCAATGGTAGTGGATATCGGTGGTGGTACCACAGAAGTGGCCGTTATCTCTCTGAACGGTGTGGTGTACTCCTCCTCCGTACGTATCGGTGGTGACCGCTTCGATGAAGCCATCATTAATTACGTGCGCCGTAACTACGGCTCTCTGATCGGTGAAGCGACCGCAGAGCGTATCAAACACGAAATCGGCTCTGCTTACCCGGGCGATGAAGTGCGCGAGATCGAAGTGCGTGGTCGTAACCTGGCGGAAGGTGTGCCACGCGGCTTTACCCTGAACTCCAACGAAATTCTGGAAGCGCTGCAGGAACCGCTGACTGGCATCGTGAGCGCGGTAATGGTTGCGCTGGAACAGTGCCCACCAGAACTGGCGTCCGATATCTCCGAGCGCGGTATGGTTCTGACCGGTGGTGGTGCGCTGCTGCGTAACCTCGACCGCCTGTTAATGGAAGAGACAGGTATTCCTGTCGTAGTTGCAGAAGATCCACTGACTTGCGTCGCCCGTGGTGGTGGCAAGGCGCTGGAAATGATCGACATGCACGGCGGCGACTTGTTCAGCGAAGAGTAGTCATTGTGAAAGGGTAGCGAATCGCTACCCTTTCTCTCTGACACGAGAATACGCATAGCCTATGAAGCCAATTTTTAGCCGTGGCCCATCGCTACAGTTTCGCCTTATTCTGGCGGTTCTGGTTGCGCTTGGCGTCATTATTGCCGATAGCCGCCTCGGTACGTTCAGCCAGATCAGAACGTACATGGATACCGCCGTCAGTCCTTTCTACTTTATATCAAATGGTCCCCGTGAACTGCTCGACTCCGTTTCTCAAACGCTGTCTTCACGAGACCAGCTCGAACTTGAAAACCGGGCATTACGCCAGGAACTGCTGCTGAAAAACAGCGAACTGCTGATGCTGGGGCAATATAAGCAGGAAAACGCGCGTCTGCGTGAACTGCTCGGCTCGCCGCTGCGTCAGGATGAGCAGAAGATGGTCACCCAGGTGATCTCCACCGTGAACGATCCTTACAGCGATCAGGTTGTGATCGACAAAGGGAGTGTGAACGGTGTGTATGAAGGCCAGCCTGTAATCAGTGATAAAGGCGTAGTGGGGCAGGTTGTTGCCGTCGCCAAGCTGACCAGCCGCGTGCTGCTGATTTGCGATGCCACGCATGCGCTGCCTATCCAGGTCCTGCGTAACGATATCCGCGTGATTGCGGCCGGTAACGGCTGTACGGACGATCTGCAGCTGGAACACCTGCCTGCGAACACGGACATCCGTGTCGGTGATGTACTGGTGACTTCCGGTTTGGGTGGACGCTTCCCTGAGGGCTACCCGGTTGCGGTGGTCTCTTCCGTGAAGCTCGATACTCAACGTGCGTATACCGTCATTCAGGCTCGTCCGACTGCGGGTTTACAGCGTCTGCGCTACCTGCTGCTGCTCTGGGGTGCCGATCGTAATGGCACGAATCCGATGACGCCTGAAGAGGTGCACCGTGTCGCAAACGAACGCCTGATGCAGATGATGCCGCAGGTTCTTCCGCCTGCGGACTCCATGGGGCCACCTGCGCCAGTGCCCGCGCCGGCAACCGGGTTAACGCAGCCGCTGCCTGATGCGCCGCCACCGCCTAAACTCTCTTTGGGAGGGCAGTAGTGGCAAGTTATCGTAGCCAGGGACGCTGGGTCATCTGGCTCTCGTTCCTCATTGCACTGTTGCTGCAGATTATGCCCTGGCCGGATAACATTCTCGTTTTCCGGCCAAACTGGGTCTTGCTCATTTTACTTTACTGGATCCTTGCCCTGCCGCACCGCGTAAATGTCGGCACGGGTTTTGTTATGGGTGCCATACTGGATCTCATTAGTGGCTCTACGCTGGGCGTTCGCGCCCTGTCCATGAGCATTATTGCGTACCTCGTCGCACTAAAATTCCAGCTCTTTCGTAACCTCGCGCTCTGGCAACAGGCCCTGGTCGTGATGTTGTTGTCGCTTGCTGCGGATATCGTTGTTTTCTGGGCAGAGTTTTTAGTGATCAACGTCTCTTTCCGACCGGAAGTGTTCTGGAGTAGTGTAGTAAACGGTGTGCTCTGGCCGTGGCTGTTCCTGCTGATGCGTAAGGTTCGCCAGCAGTTTGCCGTGCAATAAAAGGTTTCTATGACGTCTTTGTATCTCGCTTCCGGTTCCCCGCGCCGTCAGGAACTCCTGACCCAGTTAGGGGTATCTTTTGAACGCATCGTGACCGGCATTGAAGAAAAACGTGCTGAGGGCGAAAGTGCGCAGCAATATGTCTCTCGTCTGGCGCGCGAGAAAGCGCAGGCGGGCGTGGCGTTAGCGCCCCGCGATCTGCCAGTGCTGGGAGCAGATACCATCGTTATCCTTAATGGTGAAGTGCTTGAGAAACCGCACGATACCGAACATGCGGCGCGTATGCTGCGCAAAATGTCCGGGCAAACGCATCAGGTAATGACGGCGGTCGCGCTGGCGGATAGCCAGCACGTGCTGGATTGTCTGGTGGTAACCGATGTCACGTTCAGAGTACTTACCGACGACGAGATCGCCGCTTATATTGCCAGCGGTGAACCGATGGATAAAGCAGGTGCATACGGTATTCAGGGGCTGGGTGGCTGTTTTGTCAGGAAGATTCATGGCAGCTATCACGCCGTAGTCGGCTTACCGCTGGTGGAAACGTATGAGTTGCTGAGCAATTTTAACTCACTGCGTGAGGGAAGGGATAATTATGACGGCTGAATTGTTGGTAAACGTAACGCCATCGGAAACCCGTGTGGCCTATATTGACGGTGGCATTCTTCAGGAAATTCATATTGAGCGTGAAGCGCGGCGCGGAATAGTAGGCAATATCTACAAAGGTCGTGTCAGTCGTGTACTGCCGGGTATGCAGGCGGCTTTTGTAGATATTGGTCTGGATAAGGCGGCATTTTTACATGCCTCCGATATCATGCCGCACACCGAGTGCGTTGCGGGCGAAGAGCAAAAGCAGTTTGCCGTGCGCGATATTTCCGAACTGGTGCGTCAGGGTCAGGACTTAATGGTGCAGGTGGTGAAAGATCCCCTGGGCACCAAAGGCGCCCGTCTGACTACCGACATTACCTTACCCTCCCGTTATCTGGTCTTTATGCCCGGCGCGTCACACGTCGGCGTTTCGCAGCGCATTGAGAGCGAAAGCGAGCGCGAGCGTCTGAAGAAAGTGGTCAGCGCCTACTGCGATGAACAGGGCGGGTTTATTATCCGCACCGCCGCGGAAGGGATCAGCGAAGACGATCTGGCATCCGATGCCGCATACCTTAAGCGCGTCTGGACCAAAGTGATGGAGCGTAAAAAACGCAACCAGACCCGCTACCAGCTTTACGGTGAGCTGGCGCTGGCTCAGCGCGTTCTGCGTGACTTTGCCGATGCGCAGCTCGACCGCATTCGTGTGGACTCTCGCCTGACGTATGAAGCGCTGCTGGAATTTACCGCTGAATACATCCCGGAAATGCCGGGCCTGCTGGAGCACTACACCGGGCGTCAGCCTATCTTCGATCTCTATGATGTCGAAAACGAGATCCAGCGTGCCCTGGAGCGTAAGGTTGAGCTCAAGTCCGGCGGGTATCTGATTATCGATCAGACCGAAGCGATGACCACCGTCGATATCAACACCGGCGCGTTTGTTGGCCATCGCAACCTCGATGACACCATCTTCAACACCAACATTGAAGCCACGCAGGCGATTGCCCGCCAGCTGCGTCTGCGCAATCTCGGCGGCATTATTATCATCGACTTCATCGATATGAGTAATGAAGACCACCGCCGCCGCGTGCTGCATTCACTGGAGCAGGCGCTGAGTAAGGATCGCGTGAAAACCAGCATCAACGGGTTCTCACAGCTGGGGCTGGTGGAAATGACGCGTAAGCGCACCCGTGAAAGCGTTGAGCATGTGCTGTGTAATGAATGCCCAACCTGCCATGGACGCGGAACGGTAAAGACGGTTGAGACCGTCTGCTACGAAATTATGCGTGAAATCGTCCGTGTTCATCACGCCTACGACTCCGACCGTTTTCTGGTCTATGCTTCCCCTGCGGTGGCGGAAGCGTTGAAAGGCGAAGAGTCGCACGCGCTGGCGGAAGTGGAAATCTTTGTCGGCAAACAGGTAAAAGTACAAATTGAACCGCTCTATAACCAGGAGCAGTTTGACGTTGTGATGATGTAAAACGCAGTACGCTGCGTGACGAAAGCTGACAAGGAGAGATGCGTGAGGCGATTGCCGGGGATTTTATTGCTTACAGGGGCAACGCTGGTCGTGATTGTCGCGTTGCTCGTGAGCGGGCTACGCCTCGTTTTGCCGCATCTCGACAGCTGGCGTCCGCAGCTGCTGGCAAAAATCGAATCCACCACCGGTGTGCCGGTCGACGTAAGCCAGCTAAGCGCCAGCTGGCAAAATTTTGGCCCGACGCTCGACGTCCGGGATATCAATGCCAGCCTGAAAGATGGCGGCCATCTGAAAATCAAACGCGTGACCCTGGCGCTGGACGTCTGGCAAAGCCTGCTGCATCTGCGCTGGCAGTTTCGCGATCTCACCTTTTACCAGCTTCAGTTTCTGACCAATACGCCGCTAACGGGCGGTGAGGATAATCAGGGCCTGGAAGCCAACCGCTTCAGCGATCTCTTCCTCCGCCAGTTCGATCATTTCGATCTGCGCGACAGCGAAGTGAGCTTTATTACCCTTTCCGGCCAGCGCGCCGAACTGGCGATCCCACAGCTAACCTGGCTTAACGGCAAGAACCGACACCGCGCGGAAGGACTGGTGAGCCTGTCCAGCCTGAACGGCCAGCACGGCGTGATGCAGGTACGTATGGATCTGCGCGACGATGACGGTCTGTTAAACAACGGTAAAGTCTGGCTGCAGGCCGACGATGTGGACGTGAAGCCCTGGCTCGGCGACTGGTTACAGCAAAACATGCAGCTGGAAACCGCCCGCTTTAGCCTTGAGGGCTGGCTAACCCTGACGAAGGGAAAATTCGCCAGCGGCGATATCTGGCTGAAGCAAGGGGGCGCAAGCTGGAAGGGCGAAAATCAGCAGCATCAGCTTTCCGTCGATAACCTCACCGCGCATGTGACGCAGGAGAAAGAGGGCTGGCAGTTTGCTATTCCGGATACGCGCATCACGATGGACGGCAAGCCGTGGCCGCGCGGTGCGCTGACGCTGGCCTGGATGCCGGAGCAGGACGTGGGCGGCGCGGCCAGTAAACGCAGCGATGAGCTGCGTATCCGCGCCAGTAACCTGGATCTGACAGCCATCGAAGGCCTGCGCTCAATGGCGGCGAAACTCTCCCCGGATTTGGGCGAGATTTGGCTGGCAACGCAGCCGAGCGGCAAGATTGATGCGCTGGCGCTGGATATCCCGCTTCAGGCCACAGATAAAACCCGTTTCCAGGCCTCGTGGAACGATCTTGCCTGGAAGCAGTGGAAGCTGCTTCCGGGAGCCGAGCACTTCAGCGGCAAGCTGGAAGGCAGTGTGGAAAACGGCAGGCTGACGGTGGATATGCACAACGCCAAAATGCCTTACGAGACGGTCTTCCGTGCGCCGCTGGAAATTGAACAGGGCAATGCGGTGCTGAACTGGCTCCGTAATGATAAGGGCTTCCAGCTTGATGGCAGGCATATCGACGTCAAAGCCAAAGCGGTACATGCACGCGGCGATTTCCGCTACCTGCAGCCAGATGGCGATGAGCCCTGGCTGGGTATTCTGGCCGGCATCAGTACCGATGATGGTTCTCAGGCCTGGCGCTATTTCCCGGAAAACCTGATGGGGAAAGCGCTGGTCGACTATCTGAGCGGCGCGATTCAGGGCGGTCAGGCGGATAATGCCACACTGGTCTACGGTGGTAATCCGCATCTTTTCCCGTACAAACATAATGAAGGTCAGTTCCAGGTGCTGGTGCCGCTGCACAACGCCACCTTCGCGTTCCAGCCTGGCTGGCCTGCGCTGAAAAACCTGGATATCGAACTTAACTTCCTCAATGACGGCTTATGGATGAAGTCTGACAGCGTTGCGCTGGGCGGCGTGACGGCCAGCAACCTGACGGCTAACATCCCGGACTACTCAAAAGAGAAGCTGCTTATCGATGCCGACATCAACGGTCCAGGTAAAGCGGTGGGGCCGTACTTTGAGGAGACGCCGCTGAAAGAGTCGCTGGCGGCGACGCTGCAGCAGCTCCAGCTTGATGGCGATGTGAATGCTCGCTTACATCTTGATATCCCACTTGACGGTGAGATGACCACCGCCAAAGGTGATGTCCGTCTGAAGAACAACAGTCTGTACATTAAACCGCTTGAGAGCACCCTGAAAAACCTCAGCGGGCAGTTCAGTTTTGTGAATGGTAACCTCAAGAGCGAGCCGCTGACCGCCAGCTGGTTTAATCAGCCGGTGAATATTGACTTCACAACCACTGAGGGTGAAAAAGCTTACCAGGTGGCCGTCAATCTGGACGGTAACTGGCAGCCTGCGCGTATGGACGTCCTGCCGAAGCCGATCGCGTCATCAGTGGATGGCGCGGTAGCCTGGAATGGCAAAGTGGCTATTGAGCTGCCTTATCACGCAGGCGTGCAGTATAAGGTCGACATCACGGGTGACCTGAAAAACATCCACAGCCAGTTGCCCGCGCCGCTGGATAAACAGGCCGGACAATCGCTGCCGGTGAAGGTCAACGTCGATGGCAACCTGAACAGCTTTGCGTTGACCGGAAATGCGGGCAGCACAAACCATTTCAACAGCCGCTGGCTGCTTAATCGCAAACTCACCCTCGACAGGGCTATCTGGACGACGGACAGCAAAACCACGCCGCCGCTGCCCGACCATGCGGGCGTTGAGCTCAATCTTCCGCCGATGGATGGCGCGGAGTGGCTGGCGCTGTTCCAGAAAGGCGTTGGACAAAACGTGGATGAAGCCGCCCAGTTCCCGCAAACCGTTACGGTACGCACGCCGTCGCTGATGTTGGGCGGACAGCAGTGGAACAACCTTAGCATTGTTTCTCAGCCCACCGCGAATGGCTCCAAAGTGGAGGCGCAGGGCCGGGAGATCAACGGCACGCTTACCATGCGTAATAACGCGCCGTGGCAGGCAGCGATTCGCTATCTCTACTACAACCCGGCCACCGCGAGTAAAGATCAACCGGCGAACACATCGCCGCTGAGTCAAGCCTCCCGCGTCGATTTTAGCGGCTGGCCCGATCTCCAGCTGCGCTGCGCGGAATGCTGGCTGTGGGGGCAAAAATATGGCCGTATCGACGGCGATTTTGCCATCCAGGGGAATACGCTTACGCTCTCCGGCGGCCTGGTCGATACCGGTTTTGGCCGCATGACGGCCGCAGGGGAATGGGTCAATAACCCGGGCGAACAGCGTACCTCCCTGAAGGGCGACATTAAAGGCAACAAACTGGATGCGGCAACCAATTTCTTTGGCATCACTACGCCGCTGCGGGGATCGTCATTTGACGTGAATTACGATCTTCACTGGCGAGACGCGCCGTGGAAGCCAGACGAAGCGTCACTGAACGGTATTTTAAAAACCCGCTTTGGCAAGGGGGAAATCGCCGATGTGAGCACGGGGCGAGCCGGGCAGATCCTGCGCCTGCTGAGTTTTGATGCGCTGCTGCGCAAGCTGCGCTTCGATTTCAGCGACACCTTCAGCGAAGGTTTCTACTACGATTCCATCCGCAGCACGGCGTGGATAAAGGACGGCGTGATGCATACGGATGACACGCTGGTAGACGGCCTGGAAGCGGATATCGCCATGAAAGGCTCAGTCAATCTGGTACGCCGTGAGCTGGATATGGAAGCCGTGGTGGCGCCGGAAATTTCCGCGAGCGTGGGCGTGGCGGCGGCGTTTGTGGTGAACCCGATAGTCGGTGCGGCGGTATTTGCTGCCAGTAAAGTGCTGGGCCCGCTGTGGAGCAAAGTCTCGATTCTGCGCTATCGCATTACCGGTCCGGTGGATAAACCCCAGATTAACGAGGTACTGCGCCAGCCGCGCAAAGATGCACAGCAATGATTTGACGTGGGCAGGTAATTGCCTCACTCTCAATAAATACGATTTTTATACCGCCATGGGCGGCAACGAACGAGTAGCAATACGATGAGTCTGAACCTGGTAAGTGAACATTTGCTCGCAGCGAACGGCCTGAGCCATCAGGACCTGTTCTCCATTCTTGGTCAACTGACCGAACGCCGTCTCGACTACGGCGATCTCTATTTCCAGTCGAGCTATCACGAATCCTGGGTTTTAGAAGACAGCATCATCAAAGATGGTTCTTATAACATTGACCAGGGCGTCGGCGTGCGCGCCGTCAGCGGTGAGAAAACCGGTTTTGCCTATGCCGACCAGATTAGCCTGGCTGCACTGGAGCAAAGTGCGCAGGCTGCACGTACCATTGTGCGTGATACTGGCGATGGCCGTGTGAAAACCCTCGGTGAAGTGTCGCACTCTGCGCTCTATACCAGTATCGATCCGCTGCAAAGCATGAGCCGCGAAGAGAAGCTGGATATTTTGCGCCGCGTGGACAAAGTGGCGCGTGCTGCAGATAAACGCGTGCAGGAAGTCTCTGCCAGCCTGAGCGGTGTTTATGAACTGATTCTGGTGGCGGCAACGGACGGTACGCTGGCCGCCGATGTGCGTCCGCTGGTGCGTCTTTCCATCAGCGTGCAGGTTGATGACAACGGTAAACGCGAGCGTGGCTCCAGCGGCGGCGGCGGTCGTTTCGGCTATGACTGGTTCCTGGGCGATGTAGATGGCGAAGCGCGCGCTGACGCGTGGGCAAAAGAAGCCGTGCGCATGGCGCTGGTGAATCTTAATGCTGTTGCGGCTCCCGCCGGGACATTCCCGGTGGTGCTGGGCGCAGGCTGGCCGGGCGTGCTGCTGCACGAAGCGGTGGGCCACGGTCTGGAAGGCGACTTTAACCGTCGCGGGACATCCGTGTTCAGCGGTCAGATTGGACAGCTCGTCTCATCTGAGCTGTGCACCGTGGTGGATGATGGCACCATGCCTGACCGTCGCGGTTCGGTGGCTATCGATGATGAAGGTACGCCAGGCCAGTACAATGTGCTGATTGAAAACGGCGTGCTGAAAGGTTACATGCAGGACAAACTCAACGCGCGCCTGATGGGTGTCGCGCCAACGGGTAATGGCCGTCGTGAATCTTACGCGCACCTGCCAATGCCGCGCATGACCAACACTTACATGTTGCCGGGCAAATCCACGCCGCAGGAGATTATCGAGTCTGTAGATTACGGTATCTTTGCGCCAAACTTTGGCGGCGGCCAGGTGGACATCACCTCCGGTAAATTTGTCTTCTCTACCTCAGAAGCGTATCTGATTGAGAAGGGCAAAGTGACCAAAGCGGTAAAAGGTGCGACGCTGATTGGCTCCGGTATTGAAGCCATGCAGCAGATCTCGATGGTCGGTAACGATCTGAAGCTGGATAACGGCGTGGGCGTCTGCGGTAAAGAGGGCCAGAGCCTGCCGGTGGGCGTGGGCCAGCCAACGCTGAAAGTGGACAACCTGACGGTAGGCGGCACAGCCTGACCTGAATCGGCATAAAAAATGGCGCTACTGATGTAGCGCCTTTTTTTTAACGTAAGTTACCCAGCGGTATCTCCGGATCCGGCTCGTGTGTGATGCGGTTACGCAAGTCACGACGAATAATTTCGATCGACCAGAACCAGACCAGATGGCCTACGATCTCTGAAACGTGTTCATACCACGGCAGCTCAAACAGCGGTGGCGTCAGCCCCATCAGCGGGAAGGAGATCATATGCACAAAGAGCTGAGCTAACGCACCCGCCAGCAAACCCTGCCAGAGTTTAATTTTCGGGAAGACTTCAGCCACGACACAATAGCCAACAGCGAAGACGATTGAGAAAATAATATGCGTCACGCCAACCCAGTTAAATATATGTCCGGCAAATGTATAAACTGCCGCGTTAGGATCAACAACGCCCAGCCAGTCGCGTAAAAATACATAGGGAGGGTTTAAAAAATTGCGGGAACAGTCAATCTGGCTTGCGGCTCTTATTAATTGCTCGGGTCCGCATGCGCCGGTGAATAAGTCGGAGGGGCTGCGTGGTGGAAGCGGTACTTCGGCTCCCCATTTGACAAACGCGGAGACAATCCCTGCAATTAAACCGATGAACGCGGCGAGTCCATAGCGCCTGCGTGAAGGCGGTGTTTGTTCAAATAGATTCATTTCTTTTCCTTGTTTAACGTCATCCTGCGGAATACATTTTATTATTCATATCAGCAACAAATTAATAACAGTCTGACGAGCAGACTGCATATAAAGTAATGGGGTGGCGGCAGTAGTGTCAATTCTCTATTCCTGATAGTGGTGAAGGAATATTCCTGAATCAACAAGGGATTCATCCTGGGAATATTCATTGCCTCTATGCGTTCAGAAATAAATTGATTATTCCTTTCTTCTTCCCCGCATCCCCTGAAACAGCTCCGCCACGTCCACAAAATAGTCGGTCAGATAGTTGATACACACCTGCACTTTGAGCGGCAGCTTGTCCTTTTCGGTATACAGGGCGTAGACCGGGCGCGGATCGGATTGATAGCGAGGGAAAAGGATCTCCAGCACGCCGCTGTTGATCTCATTGATCACCCACATCAACGGGACGTAGGCGATCCCCGCACCGGCCACCAGCCAGCGCGAAATGGTCATCGGATCGTTAGTGACGAATCGTCCTTCCGGCAGCAGCCGGGTGGAGATCCCCTCCGGGGCAATCAGCTCGAATTCATTGTCGGGTCGCACGCTGTACTCCAGCCAGGAGTGGTTGGTGAGATCCGCGGGTTTCTCCGGAACGCCGTACTGCGCAAGATAGCTTTTCGAGGCGCAGACAACCATCGGCATGCTGCCCAGTCGACGCGAGAAGAGGCTGGAATCCTGCAACGCCCCCACGCGGATCACCACGTCCAGACCATCGGCGATCAGATCCGGCGCCGGGATACCCGTCACCAGATTGACGGTAAGCCCGGGGTACTCCTTCAGCATATCCGCGGTCATGGCAGCGAGTACATTTTGTGCCATAGTTGAAGAACACCCTATACGGAGTGTGCCGATCGGGGTGTTGTTAAAGGCGTAGAGCTGTTCATGGACGTCTTGTACTTCGTGCATCATGCGTCGGCAGCCCTGATAGTAAATTTTACCCGCCTCCGTCAGCCCAATGCTGCGGGTACTGCGGTTGAGCAGCTTGACCTGTAGCTCATCTTCCAGTTTAGAGACCGTCTGGCTAATGGATGATACGCTCATCTGAAGCTGACGTGCCGCGGCGGTAAACGAACCCAGTTCAACCACTTTGGCGAAGACCGACATGCGTTTTAAACGTTCCATTGTTCACTCTGGCTTAAAAGTGATTTAGATCACATATTATAGATAACAGCATAACAGTTACGTTAATATATTATTAATTACATAACGGCTGCGCCATTCTCGCCCGACGTTTCTTGCTCTTCTGCGATGGCGTGCGCTAAAAAATTCTGAAGCCTGCACTCTCTCTTATCAAGGTCAACATGAGTCTGTTTCCCGTTATCGTGGTGTTCGGTCTGTCGTTCCCACCGATATTTTTCGAGCTACTTTTATCACTGGCGATCTTCTGGCTGGTGCGCAAGGTGCTGGTCCCTACCGGGATTTACGATTTCGTCTGGCACCCTGCATTGTTCAATACCGCGCTGTATTGCTGCCTGTTTTACCTGATATCGCGCATGTTTGTCTGAGGTTGATGTGAAAACGCTAACAAGAAAAATCTCCCGCACTGCCATCACGATGGCCCTGGTTATCCTCGCCTTCATCGCTATTTTTCGTGCCTGGGTCTATTACACCGAATCACCGTGGACGCGTGATGCGCGCTTCAGCGCTGATGTCGTGGCCATCGCCCCCGATGTGGCTGGTCTAATCACGGCGGTGAATGTTCACGATAACCAGCTGGTGAAAAAAGATCAGGTTCTGTTCACCATCGACCAGCCTCGTTACCAGAAGGCGCTGGAAGAAGCGGAAGCAGATGTCGCCTATTACCAGGCGCTGGCATCGGAAAAACGCCGTGAGGCGGGCCGCCGTAACCAGTTGGGCGTTCAGGCCATGTCCCGTGAAGAGATAGACCAGTCTAACAACGTGCTGCAAACCGTGCTGCACCAGCTGGCGAAAGCGCAAGCCACGCGCGATCTCGCTAAGCTCGATCTGGAGCGCACCGTGATCCGCGCGCCATCCGACGGCTGGGTCACTAACCTCAATGTCTATGCCGGGGAGTTTATTACCCGTGGCTCCACTGCCGTGGCGCTGGTTAAACAGAACTCCTTCTACGTGCTCGCCTATATGGAAGAGACCAAGCTGGAAGGCGTGCGTCCGGGTTATCGTGCGGAAATCACGCCGCTGGGCAGTAACCGCGTCTTCAAAGGTACCGTCGACAGTGTCGCTGCAGGGGTGACCAACTCCAGCAGCTCTAACGATACCAAAGGAATGGCGACGGTGGATTCCAACCTGGAATGGGTGCGTCTGGCGCAGCGTGTGCCGGTACGTATTCACCTTGATGAACAGCAGGGCAACCTGTGGCCGGCGGGGACCACGGCGACGGTGGTGATCACCGGTGAAAAAGATCGGGATGCCAGCCAGGACTCCTTCTTCCGTAAAATTGCCCATCGCCTGCGCGAGTTTGGTTAATCGCCATGGGTATCTTTTCCATCGCCAGCCAGCACATTCGCTTCGCCGTGAAGCTGGCCTGTGCCATTGTGCTGGCGCTGTTTGTTGGCTTTCACTTCCAGCTTGAAACCCCTCGCTGGGCGGTCCTGACGGCTGCAATAGTTGCGGCGGGTCCTGCCTTTGCCGCTGGCGGGGAACCCTATTCTGGCGCGATCCGCTATCGTGGGATGCTGCGTATCATCGGGACGTTTATCGGCTGTTTCGCAGCACTCACCATTATTATTCTGATGATCCGCACGCCATTGTTGATGCTGATGGTGTGCTGTATCTGGGCGGGTTTCTGCACCTGGATTTCGTCTCTGGTGAAAGTGGAAAACTCCTACGCCTGGGGGCTGGCGGGTTATACCGCGCTGATTATTATCATCACCATTCAGTCTGAACCTTTGCTCGCGCCGCAGTTTGCAGTGGAGCGCTGCAGCGAGATTGTGATCGGTATTGTGAGTGCGATTGTCGCTGACCTGCTTTTCTCTCCACGCTCCATCAAACAGGAAGTCGACCGTGAACTTGACGCGCTGATCGTTGCCCAGTACCAGCTGATGCAGCTGTGCATTAAGCATGGCGACAGTGAAGAGGTGGATAACGCCTGGAGCGGGCTGGTTCGCCGGACGCAGGCGCTGGAGGGGATGCGTAGCAACCTCAACATGGAGTCCTCGCGCTGGGCCCGTGCGAACCGCCGCCTGAAAGCCCTCAATACTGTCTCCCTGACGCTGATTACCCAGGCGTGCGAAACGTATCTCATCCAGAACACCCGTCCGGAAGCGGTCACCGATACGTTCCGTGAGCTGTTTGCCGAGCCGGTGGAAACCGTGCAGGACGTGCATAAACAGCTTAAGCGTATGCGTCGGGTGATCGCCTGGACCGGGGAGCGCGACACGCCGGTGACCATCTACACCTGGGTCGGGGCCGCGACGCGCTATCTGCTGCTGAAACGTGGCGTGATCGGCAACACCAAAATTAGCGCGGCGGAAGAAGAGGTCCTCCAGGGTGAAGTGGTCATCAAGGCCGAATCTGCCGAACGTCACCACGCGATGGTCAACTTCTGGCGTACCACGCTTGCCTGTATGCTCGGTACGCTGTTCTGGTTGTGGACAGGCTGGACGTCTGGCAGCGGCGCGATGGTGATGATTGCCGTTGTGACCGCACTGGCGATGCGTCTGCCTAACCCGCGTATGGTTGCCGTTGATTTCCTCTACGGTACCATTGCCGCCCTGCCGATAGGGGCGCTCTATTTCCTGGTCATCATCCCGTCGACGCAACAAAGCATGTTGCTGCTCTGTATTAGCCTGGCGGTGATGGCGTTCTTTATCGGCATTGAAGTGCAAAAGCGTCGCCTGGGATCGCTAGGGGCGCTGGCGAGTACGATTAACATCATCGTGCTCGATAACCCGATGACTTTCCATTTCAGCCAGTTCCTCGACAGCGCGCTGGGCCAGCTGGTGGGCTGTTTCCTGGCGATGATGGTCATTCTGCTGGTGCGAGATAACTCACAGGCGCGGACGGGGCGTGTGTTATTGAATCAGTTTGTTTCTGCCGCCGTGTCGTCGATGACCACCAATACGGCGCGTCGTAAAGAGAACCACCTCCCGGCGCTCTATCAGCAGCTGTTTTTACTGCTGAACAAGTTTCCGGGCGACATCGCGAAGTTCCGCCTGGCGTTAACCATGATTATCGCGCACCAGCGTCTGCGCAGTGCACCGGTGCCGATCAACGACGATCTCTCCGCCTGGCACCGTCAGCTGCGTCGTACCGCGGACCATGTGCTCTCCGCCAGCAGTGATGACAAACGTCGCCGTTACTTTACGCAGCTGCTTGAAGAGCTCGATATCTATCAGGAAAAGCTTAAGCACTGGGAGGCACCGCTTCAGGTCACCGAACCGGTAGGGCGGCTGGCGCTGATGCTGCGTCGCTATCAAAATGCCCTCACGGATAACTGACTGAAGTAAAAAAACCGACGCCAAAAGCGTCGGTTTTTTTGTGGCTATACTTATTCCAGCACGTTCTTACATTCAGAAAGGGAGGACACATGACGACCCAGGCGCTTCAGGACAATACCCTTTTTCAGACCGGCTATCTGGTTAACGGCCTCTGGAAACCGCTGGATACGACGTTTGATGTGCTTAACCCGGCCACCGGGGAAGTCATCGCCCGCGTCGCGAAAGCCGGCAAAGCAGAGACCGAAGCAGCAATTGCTGCCGCCACCCAGGCTTTCCCTGCATGGCGCGCCAAAACCGCGAAAGAGCGTTCGGCCATTCTTTACCGCTGGTACGAACTGATTATTGAGAATAAAAGCTGGCTCGGACGGCTAATGACCACCGAACAGGGTAAGCCCCTGAAAGAAGCGGAAGGTGAAGTGGAGTACGCCGCCAGCTTTATCCAGTGGTTTGCCGAAGAGGCCAAGCGTGCGAACGGTGAAATTATTCCGCCGATCAAACCCGGCTCGCGCATTCTGGCGACCCGTGAACCGATAGGTGTTGTCGCGGCTATCACGCCGTGGAACTTCCCGATGGCGATGCTCACCCGCAAGTTAGGCCCGGCGCTGGCAGCCGGATGCACCGGGGTAATCAAACCGGCCAATAACACGCCGCTCAGCGCTTTTGCGCTGCTGACGCTGGCAAAACAGGCCGGCGTACCGGATGGGGTACTCAACGCAGTCGCCGGGAATACGCACGAAATCAGCGACGCGATTATGGCCAGCCGGGACGTGCGAAAAATCTCCTTCACCGGCTCGACATCGGTTGGCAAAACGCTGGTGCGTAACGCCGCAGAAACCATGAAAAAAGTCTCGATGGAGCTGGGGGGGAATGCTCCGTACATCGTCTTTGAGGATGCAGACATCGACGCGGCTGTGAAAGGCGCGATCGCCAATAAGTTTCGCAATGCCGGGCAGGTCTGCGTCAGCGTGAACCGCTTCTATATTCAGGAAACCGTCTACGACAAATTCGTGAATAAACTCGCTGATGCGGTGAAGGCGCTGAAGGTGGGAAATGGTCTTGAGGACGGCGTCGTCGTCGGGCCGTTGATTGAAGGTGCAGCGGTCGACAAGGTACGTGAACATGTTGACGACGCTGTTGCGCGTGGCGCGACCGTGCTGGCGGGCGGTAAACCTCATTCCCTTGGCGGCAATTTCTGGATGCCAACCGTACTGGGGGACTGTCATGAAGGGATGAAGCTGGCAGAAGAGGAGACGTTTGGCCCGGTCGCGGCGTGCTTCCGTTTCACTTCAGAAGATGAAGTCATCCAGCGTGCCAACAACACGCCTTATGGTCTGGCGGCGTACTTCTATACACAGAATCTCTCGCGGGTCTTCCGCGTTTCACAGGCAATTGAAAGCGGAATGATTGGGATTAACGAGTGCGCCGTCTCCACAGAGCTGGGGCCCTTTGGCGGCGTAAAAGAATCCGGCCTGGGGCGTGAGGGATCGGTGCTGGGGCTGGAAGAGTATCTGGAAGTTAAAACCCTGCATATCGGGGGATTATAATAGATGGAGCGGCATCTGCCGCTCGCCTGGACTGGTGGCTGGTAATGAAAACCTATACCTTTGATTTTGATGAGATAGACAGTCAGGAAGACTTCTATCGGGAATTTACTCGGGTGTTTGATCTTGAACGGCAAAGCGTGACGAATCTGGATACGCTGTGGGATGTGGTAACCGGCAGTCTGTTGCCGCTACCGCTGGAAATAGAGTTTATCCATCTGCCCGATAAGCTGCGCAGACGTTTCGGGGCGCTGATATTACTGTTCGATGAAGCGGAAGAAGAGCTGGAAGGACAACTGCGTTTCAATGCTCGCCACTGAGCAAGCCATAAAAAAGCCCCTGACCATCAGGCCAGGGGCAAGTCGTATGATGAGATACGACGAGGGTTTATTTATACAGTTCTGCCGTGGCATGCCAGTGGTCACCCTGATTCAGTTCGGTGACGCGATAGCTGCTGGCGCCTGCTTTTTCAGCTTTGGCGGCAAGTTCCTGACGGATATCCATCGGTGAGCCGGTGACCGACGTGACGGATACGCTGCCCATACGCTGCAGATTTTGTGCCTGGTCGGCATTCACTTGCTGTACGGCTGCGCTTGCGCCGAAAGAGAGAACGGATGCCAGACCGAGGGTTGCGATGATCAATTTGGTTTTCATAGTCTTTACTCCTGGAAAAGGTTTTTTGCTCAACGGCGAGAAGGGTTGAACCGCTATTTTTATGCCTGGTGCCGTTGAGTGGAGAATTACATCTTCAGTGATAACTAAAACTTATTTATACAGCTCTGCGGTTGCGTGCCAGTGGTCACCGGAACGCGCTTCGATGATGCGATAAGATGATGCACCTTTTTCTTCCGCTTTTTTGTTCAGCATTTCATGCATGTCCATTGGCGACGTGCCGACTGCACCGACCGAAACCGTACCGATTGCCTCACGGGATTGTGCCTGGTCAGCATTAATAGCGTCAGCCGCGAAAGCACCGAAGGACAGGACAGACAGGACGCTCAGCGCCGCTACAGTAGTTTTGATTTTCATGATTCTTACCTCGTCGAATTTTTTAGTGGGGTCTTGTTTCGTGACCCTCATCACAAAATCAAGTATACACTAATAACGGCAAAAATTAATACCAGACTAATGGTTTCCTGTGTTATTACGTGTTAAACACACCGTTTTTTATAACCCAAATGCATAATATTGAGTGATTTTTGAGCTTTAAGTGTGTTTAAATCTAAGAAAATCAGATGGATATCTTCTTTTGATTTTTTGTGCGATTTTTTGATTTATCATTCACCAGATGAATGTTAATAGGTGGTAAAAAGCACTATTTGTTAAAACCAGAGGCAGTGGAATGCAGGGGAAAACGAGGCTGGAGCAGGATGTTCCCCGTAGCAGCGCTACGGGGAGAGTGGATTACAGTTCCTGTTCGAACAGAACCAGAATCGCTTCGTGGAGATCTTTTACGGAGAAACCGCTGGCCGGGGTGGTAAAAATGGTGTCGTCGCCTGCGATGGTACCCAGGATGCCCTCCGTTTTACCTAACGAGTCCAGCATGCGGGCAATCAGCTGTGCGGCACCAGGGCTTGTGTGGATCACCACCACGGCGTCGTTATAGTCGATATCCAGAACCAGATTTTTGAGGGGGCTGGAAGTGGTCGGCACGCCAAGTTCAGCCGGCAGGCAATAGACCATCTCCATCTTCGCGTTACGGGTACGTACCGCGCCAAACTTAGTTAACATGCGGGAGACTTTCGACTGATTGATGTTATCGAAACCTTGTTCCTGCAGCGCCTGAACAATTTCTCCCTGAGAACTGAATTTCTCTTCTTTGAGTAGCGCTTTAAACGCCTTTACTAATTCTTCTTGCTTAGACGAGCTTCGCATAAGTCACCCGGAATATGACGAAAGAAACAACATTATTATGCATGTGGATGAATTTTTATGCAAATTATCTACTCAGCGCAAGGCTGAAATAATGTTATGAAAGGGAGTGATTTTATCAGATTTCGTTATCAGAAAACATGCCTGGGTCACGCCACGCAAATAAGCTTAAAAGTAAATTAAATGTTATCAAAATGATGTTGTTTTGGTGGCGGGGCAGGGTGTATTGTAACCCCCTCTTAATGCGTTGCCTTCTGTCGTCAGATAGCCTTCTGATGAGAGATAAAGACGCGTGACCTCAAATTCTTTAGCTTCGAAAATTGTAATTAAAGACTTGCTGAATTAAGGTCGCGGCAACGGATTTACAGATACTTAAGTTAACCATAATAAGGAGTTTAGGATGAAAGTCGCAGTCCTCGGCGCTGCTGGTGGTATCGGCCAGGCGCTTGCCCTACTACTGAAAACCCAACTGCCTTCAGGCTCAGAACTCTCCCTGTACGATATTGCTCCGGTAACCCCAGGTGTGGCGGTTGACCTGAGCCACATCCCGACAGCTGTAAAAATCAAAGGCTTCTCCGGTGAAGATGCACGTCCTGCACTGCAGGGTGCTGACGTGGTGCTGATTTCTGCAGGCGTGGCGCGTAAGCCAGGCATGGATCGTTCAGACCTGTTCAACGTCAACGCGGGCATCGTGAAAAATCTGGTGCAGCAGATCGCTGAAGTCTGCCCGAAAGCGTGCATCGGCATCATCACTAACCCAGTGAACACCACCGTCGCTATCGCGGCAGAAGTGCTGAAGAAAGCAGGTGTTTACGATAAAAACAAACTGTTCGGCGTGACCACGCTGGATATCATCCGTTCCAATACCTTTGTTGCTGAGCTGAAAGGCAAACAGCCAACAGAAGTGGAAGTGCCTGTCATTGGCGGTCACTCTGGTGTCACCATTCTGCCTCTGCTGTCGCAGATCCCAGGCGTGAGCTTTACCGAGCAGGAAGTGGCTGACCTGACCAAACGTATCCAGAACGCGGGCACCGAAGTGGTGGAAGCGAAGGCGGGTGGCGGTTCTGCAACGCTGTCTATGGGCCAGGCGGCGGCACGTTTCGGTCTGTCACTGGTTCGCGCTCTGCAGGGCGAAAAAGGCGTTGTTGAATGCGCTTACGTTGAAGGCGATGGCGAACATGCCCGCTTCTTCTCTCAGCCGCTGCTGCTGGGTAAAAATGGTATTGAAGAACGTAAGTCTATCGGTACGCTGAGCGCGTTTGAGCAAAACGCGATGGAAGGCATGCTGGATACGCTGAAGAAAGATATCACGCTGGGCGAAGAGTTCGTTAATAAGTAAAACGAGCCAACTGCCGTAGGCCGGGTAAGCGTTAGCGCCACCCGGCAAAAAAAACCGAAGCACTGACTGGCTTCGGTTTTTTTATGGCTGTCAGTTTGTTGCCGGATATTCCTGAACCGTCACATGCAGCGTCAGTTTTTTATCGTTACGCATGACTTCAACAGGGATGATCGAACCCGGACGAATTTCTGCCACCTGGTCCATCGTCTCCAGGGCAGAGACGGCCGGTGTGCCGTTAACCGAGACAATGACATCATTCACCTGAATCCCCGCGTTAGCCGCCGGACCGCCAGGCGATACCTCGTTGACCACAATGCCCTGAATCTGATCGATACCGCCGCCCTGGGTATGCATCGGTGCAATTTCGCGCCCACCAATGCCGATATAGCCGCGGATGACGCGCCCGTCGCGAATCAGCTTATCCATAATCTTGGTCGCCAGCTGGAAGGGAATAGCAAAGCCGATCCCCTCCGGCGTCTCGCCGTCGTTGCTCTTATCGAACGAGAGGGTATTGATGCCCATCAGTTCGCCCAGCGAGTTAACCAGCGCGCCACCCGAGTTACCGTGGTTGATTGACGCATCGGTTTGCAGGAAATTCTGCCGCCCTGACGGGTTAAGGCCAATTCGACCGGTTGCGCTGATAATCCCCTGCGTGATCGTCTGGCCGAGGTTGTAAGGGTTACCGATAGCCAGGACCACGTCGCCAATGTGTGGCGTGCGTTTGCGGTTAATCGGAATGACCGGCAAACCCCCGGTGGCATTGATTTTGAGCACGGCAAGGTCGGTCAGGCTGTCAGAACCCACCAGCAATGCTTCAAACGCGCGGCCATCCTGCAGGGCAACGATGATTTGGTCGGCATCGTTGATCACATGTTTGTTGGTAATAATGTAGCCGCGCTCGTCCATAATCACCCCGGAGCCCAGCGTGCGGATCTCAAGCTGGTTATGGGCCGAGCTATTGAGGCCGCGGTTATAAACGTTAACCACGGCAGGGGCGGCACGGCGAACGGCCGTGTTATAGGTTGCGGGCGTTTCATCCGCGCTGTCGAACTGGGGAGCGGACAGTTTATTGAACTGACGCAAAGACGGCATCGCCAGCAGCAGCAGGCCAGCGACAATCAAACCGATAACAATGGAACGTAAGAGCTTTGAAAGCATGATGCGCGTGTCGTGATAAAAGGAACGATTTGCAGCATAACATGAGTTATCCGGACATCACACGCAGCGGTGATGTCCGGGATAGCAAATGCTTAGCGCAACAGAATGTAGATGGACTCATTGCCGCGCATCACCTGCAGGGCAATGACCGCCGGCTTGCTCTCCAGCACTTTGCGAAGTTCAGCGATGGATTGCACGCGATTACGGTTTACGCCAATGATGACGTCTTCCTGATGCAATCCGGCCTGCGCGGCAGGGCTGCTCTTCTCAACGGTGTCGATGCGAATGCCTTTCGTACCGTCTTTCAGTTGTCCGTCGCTCAACGTCGCCCCTTGCAGCGCAGGGGCGATAAGCTCCGCGCTGGCCGATGACGAGGTACTCTTATCCAGTGTCACTTCGACGTTCAACGGCTTACCGTCACGGATCAGACCGAGTTTCACCTTCGCACCGGGCTCAGTCGTGGCAATACGCGAGCGCAATTCAGCAAAGCTGCTCAGCGGCTTATCGTTGAGGCTGACGATTACATCGCCTGATTTGATGCCTGCTTTTGCCGAGCCGGAGTTTGGCAGCACTTCGCTGACAAAAGCACCACGCTGCACGTTAATATTGAACGCCTTCGCAATATCCGCACTCATCTCCATGCCTTTGATACCCAACAGCCCGCGTTTGACTTCGCCAAACTGGATAAGCTGCTGTGCCAGCGTTTTGGCCATATTGCTCGGGATAGCAAAGCCGATCCCGATACTGCCGCCGCCCGGCGCCAGTATCGCTGTGTTAATCCCAATTAGCTCACCGTTAAGGTTGAGCAACGCCCCGCCGGAGTTCCCGCGGTTGATCGAGGCATCGGTCTGGATAAAGTTTTCCAGACCTTCCAGATTCAGGCCGCTACGTCCCAGCGCAGAGATAATGCCGGAGGTGGCGGTTTGTCCTAAACCAAAGGGGTTGCCCACGGCAACGGCAAAATCACCGACGCGGAGTTTGTCGGAATCCGCAATGGCAATCTGGGTCAGGTTGCTCGGGTTTTGTACCTGCAGCAGTGCGATGTCACTCTGGTCATCGCCACCAATCAGTTTGGCGTCAAATTCACGACCATCGTTCAGCTGTACGCTGATTTTATCGGCCTGGCTGATGACATGATTGTTGGTCAGGATATAGCCTTTGGCCGCATCAATAATGACGCCGGAACCCAGACCTTCAAAGGGTTGTGCCTGCTGGTCAGGGCCCTCATCACCAAAATATTTTTTCAGTTCTTCCGGTACGCGCTGGCTTTGTACTGCTGTGCCTTCAACCTGCACGCTGACAACCGCAGGCAACACTTTTTCCAGCATCGGCGCGAGGCTTGGAATGGCTGCTTGTCCCGGTACCTGTGAGGGCAACGCCGCACTGGCAGGGAAGGACGCCGAGAGGGATAACCCGACACTTAACGCTAAAGCGCTCAACAGCTGGTTTTTTTTCTTCATTGATGCTGACTCTCGTATCCTGGAATGAAAGAAGAACGGCCCAAAATCATGATGATGTTATTGAATTTTCTACCGCTGAACAATGAGGCGTTTGACTAAATAATAGCTGGGGACGGGAAGAAAGGACGGGCGCAAGGGATGCGCCCGTAAAATATATTCAGGTTGTGCGATTAATCGCGTTTTGCGCCACCGCGTAGCAGACCGGATGCGCCGTCAGAATAGTCACGAGGCATCTGAACCGGAGCCTGATCGTTACCGGCTTCCGAGTCTGCCAGACGGTTGCGGAACGGGTTCGTTTCCGCGGTCATTTCCGGCAGCAGGCTGCTGGAGCTCTTCGCCATATGCTGATACAGCTGACGGTAGTCGGTTGCCATATTGTCCAGCAGCTCAGCGCTACGGGCAAAGTGGCTAACCAGCTCTTCGCGATACTCTTCCAGCTCTGCTTTGTTCTTTTCCAGTTCGTACTGCAGTGACTGCTGCTGACGCAATTTGCGGTTACCGAAACGCATGGCCACAGCACCGATCACGATGCCGACGACTAAACCGATTAGCGCATATTCCCAGGTCATGAACTTCTCCCGTTGTCTTGTTGTTCCGTAGGGTGTTGGCTCGGCTCCTGCCTGTGCCTGATAATGCCACTATAACCGCTATTTCCGCAGAAGTGGAATCCTGACGTATCATCGCGTAGTGTAGAACGGCCTTTTTTTCATCAGTCACGCCTGCTGGTGAGCGTTAATTGAAGGAATAACAATAAGATTATGCAAAACCTGTCCCCTGCGTCGCGATATCAACAGGCCCTTAACGAGGGCACGCACCAACCAGATGATGTTCAACGTGAGGCGGTAAACCGCCTGGAGATGATTTATCAGGAACTCACGGCAAAACCCGCTGACGTTGATCAGAGCAGTGGGCTAAAAGCGGCATTTGGACGATTGCTCGGTAAAAAAACGCCACAGACTCAGGCTCCGGTGCGTGGTTTATATATGTGGGGCGGGGTCGGGCGCGGCAAAACCTGGCTGATGGACCTGTTCTATCTCAGCCTGCCTGGCGCACGTAAGCAGCGTCTGCACTTTCACCGTTTTATGCTGCGGGTGCATGAGGAACTGACCGCGCTGCAGGGCAAAAGCGATCCGCTGGAGATTGTGGCCGACAGATTCAAGGCGGAAACAGACGTGCTCTGCTTCGATGAGTTTTTTGTGTCTGACATCACCGACGCCATGCTGCTAGGCGGCCTGATGAAAGCCCTGTTCGCCCGAGGGATCACGCTGGTGGCGACTTCGAATATTCCGCCCGACGAGCTCTATCGCAACGGCCTGCAACGGGCGCGCTTCTTGCCCGCTATTGATGCTATTAAGCAACACTGCGACATCATGAACGTGGATGCCGGGGTGGATTACCGGTTACGCACGCTGACCCAGGCCCATTTGTGGCTTTCGCCGCTCAATGCGGAGACTACCCGCGAGATGGATAAACTGTGGCTGGCGCTGGCGGGCACAAAACGTGAACATGCACCGACGCTGGAGATAAACCATCGCCCGCTGCCAACGCTCGGCGTCGAAAACCAAACGCTGGCGGTCTCCTTTACGACGCTCTGCGTGGATGCCCGTAGTCAGCACGACTACATTGCGCTTTCGCGTCTCTTCCACACCGTGATGGTACTGGATGTGCCGGTGATGACGAAACTGATGGAAAGTGAAGCGCGACGCTTCATTGCCCTGGTGGACGAGTTTTATGAGCGCCACGTTAAGCTGGTGGTCAGCGCCGAGGTACCTTTATATAAGATCTACCAGGGCGAGCGCCTTAAGTTTGAGTTCCAGCGCTGCCTGTCGCGGCTGCAGGAGATGCAGAGCGAGGAATACCTGAAGCGGGAGCATATGCCATAAATGCCACCCTCTCCCGTGGAGAGGGGCTGGGGGTGAGGTAAATGCTCCTCTCTCCCTGTGGGAGAGGGGCCGGGGGTGAGGGCACCAGACCGCACAATACTTAACCCCCGAAAAACCCATTCCAAATCACATTTAAGGGTCGATCTTTGACCTCAACTTCTCTATAATCTTGCGACCCCACGTTACGAGAAGGTTTTTTTCCCGAAACTTTCTATGTGTCGGCATGTGCTATTCGAAGGGGTAGGTTTGCCGGACTTTGTCGTGTGAACCTCAACTGACTAAACGTTTGGGTGTTCACCAACGTGTAACTTATTATTTGGGTAAGCTTTTAATGAAAACTTTTACAGCTAAACCAGAAACCGTACAGCGCGACTGGTATGTTGTTGACGCGACCGGTAAAACTCTGGGCCGTCTGGCTACTGAACTGGCTCGTCGCCTGCGCGGTAAGCATAAAGCGGAATACACTCCGCACGTTGATACCGGTGATTACATCATCGTTCTGAACGCTGATAAAGTTGCTGTAACCGGCAACAAGCGTACTGACAAAATGTACTACCACCACACCGGCCACATCGGTGGTATCAAAGAAGCGACCTTTGAAGAGATGATTGCTCGCCGTCCTGAGCGTGTGATTGAAATCGCGGTTAAAGGCATGCTGCCAAAAGGCCCGCTGGGTCGTGCTATGTTCCGTAAACTGAAAGTTTACGCAGGCAACGAGCACAACCACGCGGCACAGCAACCGCAAGTTCTTGACATCTAATCGGGATTATAGGCAATGGCTGAAAATCAATACTACGGCACTGGTCGCCGCAAAAGTTCCGCAGCTCGCGTTTTCATCAAACCGGGCAGTGGTAAAATCGTAATCAACCAGCGTTCTCTGGAACAATACTTCGGTCGCGAAACTGCCCGCATGGTAGTTCGCCAGCCGCTGGAACTGGTTGACATGGTAGAAAAACTGGATCTGTACATCACCGTTAAAGGTGGTGGTATCTCCGGTCAGGCTGGTGCGATCCGTCACGGTATCACCCGCGCTCTGATGGAGTACGACGAATCCCTGCGTTCTGAACTGCGTAAAGCTGGCTTCGTTACTCGTGACGCTCGTCAGGTTGAACGTAAGAAAGTGGGTCTGCGTAAAGCACGTCGTCGTCCACAGTTCTCCAAACGTTAATCCATTCTGCTTACGCAGAACGATTGGCGAAAAACCCGCTTCGGCGGGTTTTTTTATGGATAATGCGCAGGTTATCCACAATATCCATGCATATATCTTCTCTTTTTCCTCTTTTCCAGAATCCCCTCACCACAAAGCCATCAAAATCTGGTAAACTATCATCCAATTTTCTGCCCAAATGTCGGTGAATACTCGATTTTTGTTCGATTCCTGAACAATGTGTCTTCTCTGGGATGGGCGATACAACATCTGGCTGGCCCCTGTTGGGCCGGTAGCAGTAAAAATTCTGAATATACCTGGAGGTTTTCATGGCTGTCGCTGCCAACAAACGTTCGGTAATGACGCTGTTTTCTGGTCCTACTGACATTTATAGCCATCAGGTTCGTATCGTGCTGGCCGAGAAAGGTGTCAGTTTTGAGATCGAGCATGTGGAAAAGGATAACCCGCCTCAGGATCTGATCGATCTCAACCCGAGCCAAAGCGTACCGACGCTGGTGGATCGCGAGCTGACCCTGTGGGAATCCCGTATCATTATGGAATACCTGGATGAGCGTTTCCCGCATCCGCCGCTGATGCCTGTTTACCCTGTTGCGCGTGGTGAAAGCCGCCTGTACATGCAGCGTATCGAAAAAGACTGGTACTCGCTGATGAACGTCATCACCAGCGGTTCCGCTTCTGAAGCCGATGCAGCGCGTAAGCAACTGCGTGAAGAGCTGCTCGCCATTGCCCCTGTGTTTGGCCAAAAACCCTTCTTCCTGAGCGATGAGTTCAGCCTGGTGGATTGCTACCTGGCGCCGCTGCTGTGGCGTCTGCCAACCCTGGGCGTAGAGTTCAGCGGTCCTGGCGCGAAAGAGCTGAAGGGCTATATGACCCGCGTATTTGAGCGCGACTCTTTCCTGGCATCTTTAACTGAACCGGAACGTGAAATGCGTCTCGGCCGAGGCTAATGACTGTGGAAATGTCACAACTGACCCCACGCCGTCCGTATCTGCTGCGCGCCTTCTATGAATGGCTGCTGGATAACCAGCTCACGCCGCACCTGGTTGTGGATGTGACGTTGCCGGGCGTGCTGGTTCCAATGGAATATGCACGCGACGGACAAATCGTACTGAACATCGCGCCACGCGCGGTGGGTAACCTCGAACTGGCCAACGACGAAGTGCGCTTTAACGCGCGTTTCGGCGGTGTACCGCGTCAGGTTTCTGTGCCGCTGGCTGCTGTGCTGGCGATTTATGCGCGTGAAAACGGTGCAGGCACCATGTTTGAGCCGGAAGCGGCGTATGACGAAGACGCAATTCACGTCAATGACGATGAAGAAGCTGGCGCTGAAGGTGAAACGGTCATGTCGGTGATCGACGGCGATAAGCCCGACCATCACGACGACGACGATCCTGATGACACACCGCCGCCGCGCGGTGGTCGTCCAGCACTACGCGTAGTGAAATAAATCCGCTTGCGGCCTGTTTATTAAAAGCCAGTGATATCACTGGCTTTTTTTTATTCTTATTTCAAATAATCGTGACGATAGGTATAAACAAGCATTGTTTATACCTCTTGATTCTTCATCACTTGGTTAATAATTAAATGGATTTATAATTACTGTGAATTATTGTGATTTAAGCCAATATCAAAACAGTGATAAAAGTAAAGGTAAATTTTGGGTAATATTATTTTTTTGATGTTAATCTCTTTTTTAAACGAGTAATTCCTTAATAAATTAAGGAAATAATCATTTTTTTGATATTCTTAATATCAAAATTAATTTTGCTAAATTGCATGTATTTATAAAAATAATATTATGGGCGCATGCTGACAAGCATGACTACAATCAGTAATCGGTAAAGGCATTTACCATTACGTGATTTAATATTGCAATTTCTCGTATGTTAAGGATTAACAAGTGAAAAAAGTATTACTCGCTACCGCCCTTTCTCTGTGTGTAACATCAGCATTTGCTGCTAACCCTACCGCTGTTCTGAAGGTTAAGGGTACGCTGACAAATGCAGCATGTACGCCAACATTAAGTAATGGTGGTACCGTTGACTACGGTACAATTAATCTGGGCACTTTGAGTGCTACAGCGGTTAACCAGCTGGGTCAGAAAAATATCGACCTGACCATTAATTGCACCGCGGCAACGAAAGTCTCCTGGAACATGGTTGACGATCGCAAAGATTCAAACGCGAAACTCGAAGTTGAGAATGGCATGTTTGGTGGGGATTCTCAGACTTCTGAAAGCCAGCTTTATGGTGTCGGTAAAACTGCAGGTGCAACACCAGTGAACATCGGTTCTTATTCACTGTTTGTTAAAACTGACAGCGTAGTGGCTGATGGCGCTACTGTTGATCCAATTTACCAGCAGGGCTCTGCGGGTGTATGGACTAAGAGCAACAACGGTTCTACTCAGGGCGACAATTATCGTGATTTCACCGTTGCGACTGTTGGCTCTTTGGCTCCTCTGGCGTTCGAAACTGCAACCTTCCCGCTGGTAACCTCCCTGGCGATCCAGGATACCACCACGCTGGCGATCACTGATGACACCCAGCTTGACGGTCAGGTAACAATCAGTCTGCGTTATCTGTAAGACTTTTTAATCGAGTAAATGTTATTTAATTACCGGAGAGTAAATGCGCTGCATTTACTCTCTTTTTAACGGCGCGATAAACATGGACTGTTCTGTTGTTGCTTTCAAGGAGATATTATTATGCAAGGTTTAAAATCCACTTTAATTAATACACTTATTACTGCCACATTATTGTCTGCCAGTGTTGCTGTACATGCAGAAGGCATGGTGCCTGAAACCAGTCTGTTAATCATTGATGAAGCGACGCACAGTGGAACGATAAACGTCAAGAATACCGACTCGCACCCTTCACTTTTATATACGAATGTCGTTGATCTGCCGGATGATACCGGTCTTAAGCTTATTGCGACGCAGCCAGTGGTACGTCTTGAGCCAGGTCAGACGCAGCAGTTGCGCTTTATTCTTCAGAATAAACAACCGTTGGACGTTGAGCATTATAAACGCGTCACGTTCGACGGTATTCCACCTAAAAACGATGATAAAAAAATCAAGATCGGTATAAACATTCGCCAGGATATCCCCGTGCTTATTCGTCCGGCATCTCTGGGAGTGGTTACTGATGCCTGGAAGTTCCTTAAGTGGTCTTCAAACGGCGCGTCTGTCACCGTGAAAAACCCTAGCAAATATGTGGTCCGTCTTGGGCAGAACGTAATGCTGCTGCCTTCAGGTGTGAGCGCCACTCTGTCCAAAACCTACATTCTTCCTGGCGAAACGCTAACGGCTGATATGAAAAAGAAAGTCAGCGGTGACAGCAGCGTTAAGTTTTTCCCGGCCAGCCGCTATGGCGTTGAGGTACCGAGCTTTACATCGGAATTAAATAAATAGGGATATGACGGTGATTAAACAAAGCCGCCTTGCATTTTGTGTCCGCGCCATTCTTTGCGGCACATTACCTCTGGTATTACTTGATTCGACATCCGTCCTGGCGAGGGAAGTCACCTTCGATACGGGGATTATGCAAACGCTGGGGTTGAATAAAGATCTCAACCATTACTTCGCTGAAGCACCGCGATTTTTACCCGGAACCCACTCCGTTTCGGTGAAGGTCAATGGGAAAGAGCGAGGAATGGCTGCAGTTCGTTTCAACAAAGATGGCGTGCTTTGCTTTGACAACGATCTCATGGAGTTTGCCGGGCTGATGCCTGTGCCAATAAAGTCCGATGAGGCGTGTCACGATATTCGTGATAACTATCCTAAAGCCATCATCAACGCTTTGCCTAACCAGGAAGCCGTTGAACTCTATCTGCCAGCTGAAGCGGTGAACAGTCTGTCGGGAGATATCAAAAACTTTCAGCATGGCGGAACGGCGGCGCTGCTGAACTATTCATTGTTCAGTACCCATAACGACTATGGTGACAACGACACTAGCCGCTACTCTCAGGCCAGCCTGGAAGCCGGATTCAACACGATGGACTGGGCGCTGCGCAGCCGTTATATCCTGACGGATGACAACGGTAGCCGAAATGCTGAAAGCATTTACACCTATGCAGAACATGTATTTGCCGCGCAGAAGATGACGATGCAGGTGGGTGAAATCAACGCCATGTCTAACGTGTTGAGCGGCGTGCCGATTACCGGCGTGCAGTTTATGCCGACCAGCGGCCTGGCGAAAACAAGCTCTGGCGTGAGTGTTTCCGGTATCGCCCAGTCTTCCCAGGCACGTGTAGAAGTCCGCCAGAACGGGCAGTTGGTCTTCAGTACCCTTGTGCCTGCTGGCCCCTTCACGCTGGATGACGTGCCCGTGGTTCGCAACAATGTGGATCTGGACGTCTCGGTGGTAGAGTCCGATGGTGCGACTAACCGGTTTATTGTCCCGGCGTCTCAGGTAAGGGCGCGCAACCTTTCACGCCCACTGGGGCTGACCCTTTCTGTAGGTCAGGTGCGCAGCATCGAAAGCGAATATAGCGATCCGCTGGTAATGAACATTTCTGACGGCTGGCGCATCTCACCGTGGATGAATCTCCTGGCTTCTGGTGCAGCTGCGGAAAACTACCAGGCAGCAGGCGGCAGAACAGAGTTCCTGATAAACGATGACTGGACTCTTTCAACGGGCGCAGCAGTCAGCAGTGCAAGCTTTGGTGACAGCAGCAGCGGAGTAAAAACCGATCTGCAAAGTGATTATATCCTGAACCAGTATGTCGGTCTTTCAGGCAGTGCGACGCATTACAGCGGCGAGTACCGCGAAATGGCTGACGCAATGGATGACGATTATCAGGGATATGACAATACCTATTCTGGCAACGTTCGTTTCTCCTCCCCTCTGGCGGGGGTGTTTAGCGCAGGGTTCAACTACAACCAGACCAATGGTGGTAGGGATGACTCACGTTATCTCCTGCTGTCCTGGGGCAAGACCTTTTCGTACGCGTCAGTGTCCATGAACTGGCAAAGTGCGGTCGGTAATGTCGATGACGATCAGGACAATGAGATGTTCTACGTCAATGTGAGCATCCCGCTCGGTGGCAGTCAGTCGATCAGTTCCTATATGCGTAAACAGGGTGATAGCACCACCTATGGCGTGTCTAACAGCGGCTCGCTGGGAGACAATACGCACTATTACATCTCAGCCGATCGCGATCAGGATACCAAAGACAACAGCTTCAATGGCAACATCAACACTAACCTCCACTATACGCAGCTAAGCGTGGGGGGCGGAACCAGTGGTGATAATCAGCGGAACTACAGTGCGACATTGTCGGGTGGCGTGGCCATGCATAAAGAGGGCGTGACTTTCTCGCCGTATTCGATTCAGGATACCTTCGCGATTGCCAGACTGAGCGAGAAGAAGAGCGGCGTTGAAATTTCCACTCCGCAAGGCACCGTCTGGACCGATCCATGGGGCCAGGCCGTGGTGCCTTCTCTCAACGAATGGCATAACTCCCGCATAGAAATTGATGCTAACAAGCTGCCGCAGAGTATGACGCTTGCTAACGGCACGAAATATATCGCCGCAGGCCATGCTTCGGTCAGCGAGATTGATTTCAAAGTACTCAACAGCCGCCGCGTCATGCTGAGCGTAAAGCAGGCTAACGGTCAGCCCCTGAATAAAGGGATCTCGATTGTTGATGAGAAAGGTAACTATATCGTGACCACGGTTGATGATGGCCACGTCTTTATTAACGATGCCGATCAGCTGAGCGCCCTCTACGCGCTAGACGGTAACAATAACCGACTGTGTAAGATTGATTACACTCTGGCTGATAAGCGTGACGAAAATGCCTTCTACGAAGAAGTGAACGGAGTCTGCCGATGAACAGTCGACACTTATCGGGCTTAGTAGCCTTGCTGATGCTCGGTATGACAGGGGTAACCCATGCTGAAGACTGCCAGATCAGCCTCTCACAGCCGGTGGTGGATTATCACGAGATGCGTCAGGATACGATCGAAGCGACGCAACAGGACTGGCACAAAATGGCCGATCGTGACATCACGGTCAACGTTTTCTGTCCTCAGACTCAGCAGATGGCGGTGTTACTGCGCGGTACAGCTGGAGATAAGGGGCGGTTTCTTTTTGGGCAGTCCGGTGGTGTCGCGGTCAAAATTGACAACATGACCGTCGATGGCAAAAGTTACAGTGTGGGTAAAACAGTTGATCAGCTAAATTTTACGCCTGAAAACGGTACGCCGACACCTCTCTACCTGCGTAATAACGAGGCGGTGATTGCGCTTGAGAATAACCAGGTTCCTTCCGGCCAGCAGATGAGTTTCAACGTAACGCTCTCGCCGGTTCTCAACGATAGCGCGTTCAGCCATCTGACAGATCAAACTACGCTGGAAAGTGATTTGTCCTGGAGTTTATTGACGAAGTAACCCTTCTCTTCGCGGCACTCCTTAAAAGCGGAGCTGCATGCGGGGTAGGGTGATAATCAATGGCTGTAAACCGCATAAAAAAAGCCGGAGGGTAAATACCCTCCGGCTTTTTTCTTACACTTCCAGGTAGTTCATAATCCCGTCGGCCGCTTTACGCCCTTCGGCAATGGCTGTCACCACCAGGTCAGATCCGCGAACGATATCGCCACCCGCGAAGATTTTTGGGTTGCTGGTCTGGAAAGCGTTATCGCTGCCTTCAGGGGCGATAATACGACCCTGAGAGTCAAGCTCAACGCTGTGCTTCGCCAGCCACTCCATGCTGTGAGGACGGAAACCGAACGCCATCACCACGGCATCAGCCGGGATCACATGCTCAGAGCCTGCGACAATCTCTGCACGACGACGGCCTTTCGCATCCGGCGCACCCATCTCCGTGCGCGCCATCTTCACGCCGCTCACTTTGCCGTTAGCATTCACTTCAATACCCAGAGGCTGGATGTTGAACTGGAATTCCACGCCCTCTTCACGCGCGTTTTTCACTTCGCGTTTAGAGCCCGGCATGTTCTCTTCGTCACGGCGGTAGGCGCAGATGACGTGCGCCGCATTCTGACGAATAGAGGTACGCACGCAGTCCATCGCGGTATCACCGCCGCCCAGCACCACCACGCGTTTGCCTTCCATGCTGACGAACGGCTCGTCGGCGGTTTCGCCGTAGCCCATAATCTGCTTGGTATTGGCAATCAGGAACGGCAGGGCATCATAAACGCCCGGCGCATCTTCGTTCTCCAGGCCGCCGCGCATGGACTGATAGGTGCCAACGCCGAGGAACACCGCGTCGTAATCCTTCAGCAGATCGTCGAGCTGCACGTCGCGGCCCACTTCCACATTCAGTTTGAACTCAATGCCCATGCCGGTGAAGATTTCACGGCGACGGGTCATGACCTCTTTTTCCAGCTTGAAGGCCGGAATACCAAAGGTCAGCAGACCACCGATTTCCGGATGACGGTCAAAGACCACCGCCTTCACGCCGTTGCGGGTCAGCACGTCCGCACAGGCCAGGCCCGCCGGGCCCGCACCGATGATCGCCACGCGCTTATCGGTTTGCTTCACGCCGGTCATATCCGGACGCCAGCCCATCTCGAACGCTTTATCATTGATGTAGCGCTCAATGTTACCGATGGTCACCGCACCAAACTCGTCGTTCAGGGTACAGGAGCCTTCACACAGGCGGTCCTGAGGACACACACGGCCGCACACTTCCGGCAGGGTGTTGGTCTGGTGAGAGAGTTCGGCGGCTTCAAAAATACGCCCTTCGTTGGCCAGCTTCAGCCAGTTCGGGATGTAGTTATGGACCGGGCATTTCCATTCGCAATAAGGGTTACCGCAGGACAGGCAGCGGTCTGCCTGCGCTTTGGCCTGGCCTTCTGAAAACGGCTCGTAAATCTCAACAAATTCAATTTTACGGATCTTCAGCGGTTTCTTTGGCGGATCAACACGCTGCAGGTCGATAAACTGGTATACGTTCTGGCTCATCTGAATTCCTTACTGCGCCTGCACGCGCAGCTCTGCTGCGCTACGACTACGGTGACCCAACAGGGCTTTAACATCGCTGGACTTCGGTTTAACCAGCGCAAATTTCGCTGAGAACGCCGGCCAGTTCGCCAGGATCTCTTCGCCGCGCGAAGAACCGGTATGCTGCACGTGTTCGGTAATCAAACCGCGCAGGTGTTCTTCATGGATAGCCAGCGTATCAACGTCCAGCACTTCCACCAGTTCCGGGTTCACGCGTTTGCGGAACTCACCGTCTTCATCCAGGACGTAGGCAAAACCGCCCGTCATGCCTGCGCCAAAGTTCACGCCGGTTTTACCCAGAACGCAAACAATCCCGCCCGTCATGTATTCACAACCGTTATCGCCAATGCCTTCCACCACGGTGATGGCACCGGAGTTACGCACCGCAAAACGCTCACCCGCACGGCCCGCGGCGAACAGACGACCGCCGGTCGCGCCGTACAGACAGGTGTTACCGATGATGCTCGCTTCGTGGCTGCGGAAGGCAGAGCCGACCGGAGGGCGCACTGCCAGCAGACCACCCGCCATGCCTTTACCGACGTAGTCGTTGGCGTCACCGGTCAGGTACAGCTCAACGCCGCCTGCGTTCCACACACCGAAGCTCTGACCCGCAGTGCCGCTGAAGTGCGCGGTAATCGGATCCGCTGCCAGCCCCTGGTCACCGTGCGTTTGCGCGATATAACCGGAGAGCGACGCGCCCACGGAACGGTCGGTGTTGCGGATATCAAACCAGAACGTCTTGCTCTGCTTCTCGTCCACATACGGTTTCGCCTGCTGCAACAGCTGCGCATTCAACACGCCATTGTCAAACGGTGGGTTGTTCTCGGTGCAGTACACCGGTTTGCCTGGGTGTGGCTGCGCGGTTTCCAGCAGCTTGCTGAGCTCCAGCTTCTGCTGCTTCGCCGTGAAGCCTTCCAGCTCTTTCAGCAGGTCGGTACGGCCAATCAGATCCACCAGACGCTTCACGCCCAGCTGCGCCATCAGCTCGCGGGTTTCCCGGGCGATGAAGTCAAAGTAGTTGGTCACTTTGAACGGCAGCCCGTGATAGTGGTTCTTACGCAGCTTCTCATCCTGGGTAGCCACACCGGTTGCGCAGTTGTTCAGGTGGCAAATACGCAGGTATTTACAGCCGAGCGCCACCATTGGGCCTGTACCGAAGCCGAAGCTTTCCGCACCGAGGATCGCGGCTTTGATGATGTCGAGGCCCGTTTTCAGGCCACCGTCCACCTGAAGACGGATCTTATGACGCAGACCGTTCGCCACCAGCGCCTGCTGGGTTTCCACCAGTCCCAGCTCCCACGGGCAGCCCGCGTATTTCACGGAGGAGAGCGGGCTTGCACCGGTACCGCCGTCGTAGCCGGCGATGGTAATGAGATCCGCATAAGCTTTCGCCACGCCGGTGGCGATGGTGCCCACGCCCGGTTCGGAAACCAGCTTCACGGAGATCATCGCTTTCGGGTTGACCTGTTTCAGGTCGAAAATCAGCTGCGCTAAGTCCTCGATAGAGTAGATATCGTGGTGCGGTGGCGGGGAGATCAGCGTCACGCCCGGCACCGAGTAGCGCAGTTTGGCGATGTACGGGGTAACTTTATCCCCCGGCAGCTGACCGCCTTCGCCCGGTTTCGCACCCTGAGCGACTTTAATCTGAATCACGTCGGCGTTGACCAGGTACGCAGGCGTCACGCCAAAACGACCGGATGCTACCTGCTTGATACGGGACACTTTATTGGTGCCGTAACGCGCCGGATCTTCACCGCCTTCACCGGAGTTGGAGTTACCGCCGATGCTGTTCATGGCTTCGGCCAGCGCCTCGTGGGCTTCCGGGCTCAGTGCGCCGATGGACATTGCCGCGGTGTCGAAGCGTTTGAACAGCTCGGAAGCAGGCTCAACGTCGTCAATGCTGACCGCTTCATCACCCGGATTCAGGGCAATGAGATCGCGCAGCGTCGCCGCCGGACGGTTGTTCACCAGCTCAGCATACTGCTGATAATCGCTGTATTCACCGCTCTGCACCGCCTGCTGCAGCGTGCGCACCACGTCCGGGTTATAGGCGTGGTATTCACCACCGTGAACGTATTTCAGCAGACCGCCCTGATCCAGCGGCTTACGTGCCAGCCAGGCACGTTTGGACAGGTTCACCAGATCCTGCTGGAAGTCAGCAAAACCGGCTCCACCGATACGGCTAAACACGCCCTGGAAGCAAAGATTTGCCACGTCATCATGCAGGCCGACCGCTTCAAAGAGCTTCGAACAGCGATAAGAGGCAATGGTCGAGATGCCCATTTTGGACATGATCTTGTACAGGCCTTTGTTGATGCCGTTACGGTAGTTCAGCATCACAGTACGGTAATCTTTGTCGATCGCGCGGGTATCCACCAGACGGGCCAGCGTTTCGTAGGCCAGGTACGGGTAGATCGCCGTCGCGCCAAAGCCTAACAGCACGGCAAAGTGGTGCGGGTCGCGGGCGCTGGCGGTTTCAACAATGATGTTGGCATCGCAGCGCAGGCTCTTATCCACCAGACGCGTCTGGATAGCACCCACCGCCATTGGCGCAGGCACCGGCAGACGGTTTTTCGCGATATTGCGGTCAGACAGCACCAGCAGAACGGTACCGTTACGCACCATCTGTTCGGCTTTGTCACACAGCGCATTCACCGTCTCTTCGAGGCTCGCGTCGTTCACGTCAAACGTAATGTCGAGCGTGTCGGCGCGGTAGTGCTCCTCGGTCATGGTGGTGAGCTGTTTGAAGTCGGAGTACAGCAGGATCGGCGATTTAAAGGTCAGACGGTGCGCCTGGCCTTCGGCTTCGCAGAAGACGTTCATCTCGCGACCGATGCTGGTGGCCAGGGACATCACGTGGGCTTCACGCAGCGGATCGATTGGCGGGTTAGTAACCTGCGCGAACTGCTGGCGGAAGTAGTCATAAATGATGCGTGGCTGGCTGGAGAGCACGGCAAATGGGGTATCGTCACCCATGGAGCCGACTGCTTCCTGGCCGTTTTCACCGAGCACACGGATAACCGAGTCCAGCTCTTCCGCGCTGTAGTTAAACTGTTTCTGGAAACTTGCGAGCGTATCGTCGTCCAGCTCGCGGCTGCCCACTTCTTCGTCCGACAAATCTTCAAACGGCACCAGACGACGCACGTTCTTCTCCATCCACTCTTTGTATGGATGACGGCTCTTCAGATCGTGATCGGTTTCGGCAGAGTGCAGGATGCGCCCACCGCGGGTGTCAATAACCATCAGCTCGCCCGGACCGACGCGGCCTTTCTCGACCACTTCATCAGGCTGGTAATCCCAGATACCGACTTCAGAGGCACAGGTGATGAGCTTGTCTTTTGTGATGACGTATCGCGCCGGACGCAGACCGTTACGGTCCAGGTTGCAGGCGGCAAAACGACCGTCGGACATAACGATGCCCGCCGGGCCGTCCCACGGCTCCATGTGCATGGAGTTAAAGTCGAAGAAGGCGCGCAGCTCAGGGTCCATATCCGGGTTGTTCTGCCATGCCGGTGGCACCAGCAGACGCATGGCGCGCACGATGTCCATCCCGCCCGCCAGCAGCAGCTCCAGCATGTTGTCCATGGAGCTTGAGTCCGAGCCAGTTTCATTCACGAACGGCGCAGCGTCGTGCAGGTCAGGGATCAGTGGCGTCTGGAACTTATAAGTACGGGCGCGAGCCCACTGGCGGTTACCGGTGATGGTGTTGATCTCGCCGTTGTGCGCCAGATAGCGGAACGGCTGCGCCAGCGGCCAGCGTGGAACGGTGTTGGTGGAGAAGCGCTGGTGGAACAGGCAAATGGCCGATTCCAGACGCAGGTCCGCCAGGTCCAGGTAAAAGCGCGGCAGATCAGCCGGCATACACAGACCTTTATAGATATTGACCAGGTTGGAGAGGCTACAGACGTAGAACTCTTTATCGTCCTGGAGACGTTTTTCAATGCGGCGACGGGCGATAAACAGGCGGCGTTCCATATCGCGCGGACGCCAGCCCGCAGGCGCGTTAACAAAAATCTGCTCAATACGAGGCAGTGAGGAGAGGGCGATTTCACCGAGCACCCCTTCGTTGGTTGGCACATCGCGCCAGCCGACAATCGACAGGGTTTCACGCTGAAGTTCTTCTTCGACGATGCGGCGTGAAGCGGCAGCCTTTTCAGGATCCTGGTTCAGGAACAGCATACCGACAGCGTAGTTTTTGGCTAAACGCCAGCCGCGCTCTTCCGCAACGATACGGAAGAAACGATCCGGTTTTTGCAGCAGCAGGCCACAACCGTCGCCGGTTTTACCATCAGCAAGGATGGCGCCACGGTGCTGCATACGGGCCAGTGCGTGAATAGCGGTACGCACTACCTTGTGGCTAGGTTCGCCTTCTATGTGGGCGATCAGGCCGAAACCACAGTTATCCTTCTCAAGGGATTTATCGTACAACATATCAGTGAACCTCCCCAGGCTCGTCGGGCTTCTCTCTGAACTTTACCGTGGCGCACAGGCGCAGAAAGAGCATGGCGACGGAGTTTGCGCTTCATACGCGTACCTCGCATTCGCCCTCTTTTCATCCTTTCGCGCAGGTAAACAAGTTTGAGGACTTGCTTCAGAGGGAATCTCAATTACTGCATAAATATGATGAGCAGGCCGCTCATCCAGAAAGCTTCCAGCGGATTTCCAACTTATCGGGAATTGGTACACAGGTCAAATGGCAATCTTATTTATCCAAAAATGTGCTAAAGAGTGACTATGTCTTTGTAAATAAAGGGTATTTAACTATTTTTACATTGATTAAAAGCCCTTGTAGACCGCAACGGAGTGTGATCTGTCTCACTATATGTAAGCGGTATTATCAACGTAGCGTGCTGAATAGTGGTTTTAACGCAGAACAATAATCTGGCATGGGTTCTAAACCCGCATAAAGTCACTGTTTTTCAGTGCTGGCGCTATAAATGAAAAAAACAATCAGAACATAAGGAAAAGTAATCACAGGTGGTGTGAATGAAACTGCAGTAATCTTGAGTATTTATTCATATGGATAAAGGCCGTCCTTGGCGATTGATCCAGGTCATCGCCGACAGAGGCTAAAAATGGCAGGCTTGTCCCCTTTCTTCGGGACGGTCTATCAGATTATGCAGTTACAGAAATTAGTCAATATGTTTGGTGGGGATCTTTTGCAGCGCTACGGGCAAAAGGTTCACAAGCTGACGCTGCACGGCGGTTTTAGCTGTCCGAATCGCGATGGCACCATCGGGCGCGGTGGCTGCACTTTCTGTAACGTGGCCTCCTTTGCTGACGAAGCTCAGCAGCATAAATCTATTGCAGAGCAGCTCGCACATCAGGCCAGCCGGGTTAACCGCGCAAAGCAGTATCTGGCCTATTTCCAGGCGTACACCAGTACCTGGGCGGAAGTGCAGGTGCTGCGGTCCATGTATCAGCAGGCAGTCACGCAGGCGAACATTGTGGCGTTGTGCGTCGGTACGCGTCCGGACTGTGTGCCGGAGGCGGTGCTGGACTTGCTCAGCGAGTATAAGGAGCAAGGCTACGAGATCTGGCTGGAACTGGGCTTGCAGACCGCACATGATAAAACCCTGCACCGCATTAACCGTGGCCATGATTTCGCCTGTTACCAGCGCACCACACGCCTCGCGCGCGCGCGTGGGTTGAAGGTCTGTTCACACCTGATTGTCGGTCTCCCTGGCGAAGGGCAGCAGCACGGCCTGGAGACGCTGGAAAAGGTCGTTGAGACCGGCGTGGACGGTATCAAGCTGCATCCGCTGCACATCGTTACGGGAAGCATTATGGCGAAAGCCTGGCAAGCGGGGCGGTTAAGCGGTATTGAGCTTGAGGACTATACGGTGACCGCGGGGGAGATGATTCGCCACACGCCGCCGGAGATTGTTTACCACCGCATCTCGGCCAGCGCCCGCCGTCCAACGCTTCTGGCACCGCTCTGGTGTGAGAACCGCTGGACGGGCATGGTGGAAATTGACCGCTATCTGCAGCAAAACGGCGTACAGGGTTCGGCGCTGGGGCGCCCGTGGGTTCCTCGTCTACCGGCGACGGCCGCCTAACAAACTCCCCAGCATGCCGCGTACAATCTGATTGGTGACCTGCCGCGCCGCGCTTTTCGCCATGGTTTGCACCACGCCGTCGCGTTTGCCGCCGCGCGGACCGGTGCTGCCAAACAGAATGTCTTTGAGCCCACCGAGAATGCCGTCATCTACGGCGACGGACTGCCCTTTTGCGGCAGGGGCATCCTGGGACTCCGTTGTTGCCTGCACGCCTTTTTGCAGCATCTCAAACGCGGACTCGCGATCCACCTCGTCTTCGTACTTACCGTAAACCGGAGAATGGTTAATCAGGCCGTTGCGTTCATCATCAGTGACGGGCCCCATACGCGAGCAGGGCGCAATCACCATCGCACGTTCCACGATGGATGGGCTGCCCTTCGTATCAAGGAACGATATCAGCGCTTCACCGGTGCCCAGCGCCTGAATGGCGGCTTCGGTATCAAAGGCCGGATTCGCACGCATGGTTTGCGCGGCGGCTTTTACCGCTTTCTGATCCTTTGGCGTGAAGGCGCGCAGGGCATGCTGGACGCGGTTGCCGAGCTGCCCGAGCACGTTATCGGGGATATCCGACGGATTTTGCGAGACAAACCAGACGCCAACGCCTTTGGAGCGGATCAGACGGATGACCTGTTCAATCTTATCCAGCAAGACCTGCGGGGCGTCGTTGAACAGCAGGTGCGCTTCGTCAAAGAAGAACACCAGCTTCGGTTTTTCCAGGTCACCCGCTTCGGGCAGCTGTTCATAAAGCTCGGAGAGCATCCACAGCAGGCTGGCGGCGTAGAGTTTCGGCATCTGGTAGAGCTTCTCTGAGCTCAGAATGTTGATGATGCCTTTGCCGCTGCTGTCGGTGCGCATCCAGTCTTTGATATCCAGCATCGGTTCACCAAAGAAGTGTTCGGCACCCTGTTGTTCCAGAGTCAGTAACCCGCGTTGAATCGCGCCGACAGAAGCGCTGCTGATATTGCCGTACTGGTTCTGGAAAGATTTAGCGTTATCCCCGATGTACTGGGTAATGGCCCGCAGATCTTTGAAATCGAGCAGCAGCAGTCCCTGGTCATCGGCGATGCGGAAGATAATATTCAGTACCCCGGACTGGACATCGTTAAGGTTAAGCAGACGGGCGAGCAGCAGCGGGCCGAGGTCGGAGACGGTGGCGCGGACCGGGTGGCCTTTCTCACCGAAGATATCCCATACCACCACCGGGTTGCCATGCGGCGTCCAGTCCGTGATGCCAATATTCTTCAGCCGCTCGAGCAATTTTTCAGAGGCGGTACCCTCCTGAGCCACACCGGTTAAATCGCCTTTCACGTCAGCCATAAAGACCGGCACGCCAATCTCTGAAAGCGACTCCGCCAGCTTCTGCAGGGTGACGGTTTTCCCCGTCCCGGTCGCGCCGGTGATCAGGCCGTGGCGGTTCGCCATCGCGGGCAGCAGATACAGCTCTTTTTCCAGCGTCCGGGCAATTAACAATGGTGTACTCATAATGCGCTTCCTCTCTTAGTCCTGGGTGGAGTATAGGCAACCTGACGGCAAAATGGCTGAGTAAATTGCTGACTTTGCGGCGCATTATCCAGCGCGGACTATGCTTTTGCATACGGTTAACAAAATAGTGGGAAACTATGTCCAGATTCTTCTTTAACGATCGCAAACAGCTGGTCAACGATGCCATTGAAGGCATACTGCTTTCTGCGCCACACGCGAATCTCGTCAAACTCGATATTGATCCTGCCATCAGGATTGTCGCGCGCGGTGACTGGGACAAAAGCCGCGTGGCGGTGATCTCCGGCGGCGGCTCTGGCCACGAGCCCGCGCATGCCGGGTTTGTCGGCAAAGGCATGCTGACGGCTGCCGTCTGCGGCGATCTGTTTGCCTCGCCGAGCGTGGATGCGGTGCTGAATGCCATTGTCGCGGTCACGGGCGATCGCGGCTGCCTGCTGATTGTCAAAAATTACACCGGCGATCGGCTGAACTTCGGTCTGGCGGCCGAGAAGGCCAAACGTTACGGGTTGAAGGTCGAAATGGTGATTGTGGCGGACGATATCGCGCTGCCCGACAACAAACAGCCGCGCGGTATTGCCGGTACGGCGCTGGTGCATAAGATTGCGGGCTATGCGGCGGAGCAGGGGAAATCGTTGAGTGAAGTGCGGGATATTGCGCAACAGGCCTGCGATAACCTCTGGAGTCTGGGCGTGGCGATGCAAACCTGCAACCTGCCGGGCAGTGACGATGAAGAGGGACGCATTAAGCAGGGTCATGTCGAGCTGGGGCTGGGGATCCACGGTGAGCCGGGCGCTTCCGTTGTCGACACACAAAACAGCAAAGCGATTATCGACACGCTGGTGACCCCGCTGAAAGCGCAGGCGGGTGAAGGGCGCTTTGCGGTGCTGATTAACAATCTTGGTGGCGTATCGGCGCTGGAAATGGCGTTACTGACCAAAGAGCTGGCGCACTCGGCGCTGAAAGAGAGTATTGCTTATCTTATTGGCCCGGCCCCGCTGGTAAGCGCCCTGGATATGAAGGGTTTTTCGCTGACGCTGCTGAGGCTCAACGATCTGTTCGAAAAAGCGCTTCATGAAGAGGTGGAAACGCTCGGCTGGCAGAAACCCGTGGCGTTTGCGCCACTGCGTACCGTCGCACATAGCGCCATCCATGACCGCGTGGAATACACTCCGTCGGAAAACCCACAGGTCGAAAAGTCTGTCTCTTTGGTAGCCAGGACGCTGATCCAACTGGAAAATCGTCTGAACGCGCTGGATGCCAAAGTGGGCGACGGCGATACCGGCTCCACCTTTGCGCAAGGCGCGCGGGATATTGCGCAGCGTCTGGAGGAGCATGCGCTTCCGCTTGATGATGTCTCTAAGCTTCTGCTGCTGGTAGGGGAGCGGCTGGCAACGGTGATGGGCGGATCGAGTGGCGTACTGATGTCGATCTTCTTTACGGCAGCCGGGCAAAAGCTGCATGACGGAAAATCGCTTCCGGATGCGCTGCTGAGCGGGCTGGCGCAAATGAAGCAGTATGGCGGCGCGGATCTCGGCGATCGCACCCTGATCGATGCGCTCCAACCGGCGCTGGAGGCGTTGCAGAAAAATGATCTTCAGGCAGCGGCGCAGGCAGCACAGCTGGGGGCAGAAGCAACGGCAAAAATGGAGAAAGCAGGAGCTGGGCGCTCGTCGTATGTGAACAAAGAGAACCTGGATGGCGTGATGGATCCGGGGGCGGTTGCGGTGGCAGAAGTATTTAACGTATTGGCACAGCGGTAAAAGTAGGCCGGGTAAGGCGAAGCCGCCACCCGGCAAACTCACATCAAAAATCCGCTTTCAACACCACGCGATACCGCGCTTTCCCGTCGCGTACGTGCTGGATAGCTTCGTTAATTTTCGACATCGGATAAAGCTCGGTGGTGGGCGCCACTTTGGTGCGTCCGGCGAACTTCATCAGCTTGCGCAACTCGTACGGCGTACCGGTCGCGGAACCGGATACGCTGCGATCCCCGCCGATCAGGGTAAACGCCGGAACCGGCAGAGGCTTCATTACCGCACCCACGGTGTGGAAGTTACCGCCGTAGGCCAGCGCTTCAAAGTATGGCTGCCAGTTGAGATCGACGTTGACGGTGTTGATGATCAGATCAAACTGACCCGCCAGCGCCTTCAGCGCCTCAGGATCGCGGCTGTTCACCACTTTATCCGCACCCATCGCCAGCACTTCCTGTTCTTTTGCCGGGTTCGAGCTGAACGCCGTCACTTCACAGCCCATTGCGTGCAGCAGTTTGATGGCAATATGTCCCAGGCCGCCAATACCAATGACGCCTACGCGGCTGGTCGCAGTGACGTGGTGCATCAGCAGTGGTTTAAAGACGGTGATACCGCCACACAGCAGCGGACCGGCGGATTCAATATCAATGCTCTCCGGCAGGGGGATAACCCATTGCCAGTCGGCACGCAGTTTATCGGCAAATCCGCCTTTGTTCAGAATGGTTGGCACCGCGCCTTCAAGGCAGTTGATCTGGTTGCCGCTGATACAAGCATCACAATGACCGCAGCTGCGTGCCGTCCAGCCAATACCTACGCGCTGGCCGACCTTCAGCCCTTTGTCCTGGGCGGCGCTACCGAGCGCCGCGACGCGACCAATGACTTCATGCCCGGCAATCAGTGGATAGCTCGAGAAGCCCCATTCGTTGTCGATCATCGAGAGATCCGAGTGACAGATCCCGCAGTAATCAACCTGCACTTCGACGTCTTCTGCTTTTAGTTCGCCCGCATCGTATTCGTACAGCTCAAGTTCTGCACCCGCCTGCGGTGCGGCGTAGCTTTTTATCTTCGACATCGTGTTTCCCCCGTTGTGGTGTGAACTGAGAGTGTAGAGCATTCAGTTTACGGCCGCTTAACAGAAGGGGGCAGGAACAAAATTTACAGATTTTTCAGCATTCTCACTTCGCAGTCGACGTGGCCCGTGCAGCCCAGCGGCGCATCGATATGCTCAAAGCCAAGATGTTCATACAGGCCGATGGCCTCTTTGAGGAAGGCGGTTGTTTCGAGGTAACAGCGCGTAAAACCCTGAGTACGAGCATGATCAAGGGCGAGCTGCGCCAGTTTTTTTGCCAGCCCTTGTCCGCGAGCGGACGGCAGGAAATACATTTTCTGTAGCTCACAGATGTCCGGCTCGCTGCAGCTCAGCGGCGCAACGCCGCCACCGCCTACTACCTGGCCGTTCTGCTCTATGACCCAATAGGCGTGGCCCGGTTGGCTGTAGAGCTGAAAAAGCTCGTCAAGATTGGGGTCAGCAACGGTATAGCCTTTATCCGCTGTCAGCCCATACTCCGCAGAAACGGTGCGGATAACGGTGGCAATAGCCGGATTGTCCTGCTCAGTGATCCGACGCATCGTCGTCGCGACGGGGGTAATCACGCTCATAGTATTACTCATGACAAAAATTGACACACAACTGCTGTTAATAGCACCGCAGAAAAGGGAGTGCAAGCGAGGAGTTTTCAGGAAGGGTACCCCTTACGCCCTGAAGCGTAAGGGGTAAAAGCATTACAGGGCAGCAATAACCGCCTGCTGCTCAATCAGCTTGGTCTTCGCATCCGCGAAGGCAACCAGACGTTCACGTTCTTTGGCAATGACCGCCTCCGGCGCACGGGCGACAAAGCCTTCGTTCGCCAGTTTGCTTTCGATTTTGCCAATTTCTACGTCGACTTTCGCCACTTCTTTCGCCAGACGCGCCAGCTCAGCATCTTTGTCGATCAGGCCTGCCATCGGGATCAGCAGCTCGGCGCCGTCGATGATTTTGGTCACGGAAACCGGACCTTTGTCATCTGCAGGCAGCACGGTGATGCTTTCCAGACGCGCCATCGTTTTCAGGAAGGTGCTGTTCTCGTTCACGCGACGCACGGCAGCCTCGCTGCAGCCGCGCAGCAGCAGTTCCAGCGGCTTGCTCGGGGCGATGTTCATTTCTGCACGCACGTTACGTACGGCAACAATCGCCTGCTTCAGCCATTCGGTATCGGCAGCGGCGGCTTCATCAACGCGCGCAGCATCGAATTCCGGGAACGGCTGCAGCATGATGGTATCGGCATTGATACCTGCAATCACCTTCACGCGCTGCCAGATGGTTTCGGTAATGAATGGAATGACCGGATGCGCCAGGCGCAGCAGACCTTCCAGAACGGTAATCAGCGTGTTGCGCGTGCCGCGCAGCTCCGCTTCAGAACCGCCGTTCATCACCGGCTTCGCCAGCTCCAGGTACCAGTCGCAGAACTGGTTCCAGGTGAATTCATACAGAATGCCCGCTGCGATATCGAAGCGGTAGCTGTCCAGCGCCTCACGGAACGCTTTCACGGTCTGGTTGAATTCCGCCAGGATCCAGCGGTCCGCCAGGGACAGGGTCATCTCGCCGCCGTTGAAGCCGCAATCCTGATCTTCGGTGTTCATCAGCACGAAGCGGCTGGCATTCCACAGCTTGTTACAGAAGTTACGGTAACCTTCCAAACGCTTCATGTCCCAGTTGATGTCGCGGCCGGTCGAGGCCAGCGCCGCCAGGGTGAAGCGCAGGGCGTCGGTACCGTGAGACTCAATCCCGTTCGGGAACTGCTTCTCGGTGCGCTTGCGGATTTTCTCTGCCAGCTGCGGCTGCATCATGTTGCCGGTACGTTTTTCCAGCAGATCTTCCAGCGAAATACCGTCAACCATATCCAGTGGGTCGATAACGTTACCCTTGGATTTGGACATCTTCTGGCCTTCATCGTCACGGATCAGACCGGTCATGTAGACGGTATGGAACGGAACCTGAGGCTTGCCGTCTTCGTCTTTGATGAAGTGCATGGTCATCATGATCATGCGCGCAATCCAGAAGAAGATGATGTCGAAACCGGACACCATCACGCTGGTTGGGTGGAACTGACGCAGCGCGTCGGTGTTCTCAGGCCAGCCAAGGGTGGAGAAGGTCCACAGCGCGGAAGAGAACCAGGTATCCAGTACGTCTTCGTCCTGACGCAGCGCAACGTCAGCGCTCAGGTTGTTTTCCTGACGCACTTCGTCTTCGCTGCGGCCAACGTAGACGTTGCCTTCGTTGTCATACCACGCCGGGATGCGGTGACCCCACCACAGCTGACGGGAGATACACCAGTCCTGAATATCACGCATCCAGGAGAAGTACATGTTTTCGTACTGCTTCGGCACAAACTGGATGCTGCCGTTTTCAACCGCTTCCACCGCCGGTTTCGCCAGCACGTCGGCACGGACGTACCACTGGTCGGTCAGCATTGGCTCGATAACTACGCCACCACGATCGCCGTACGGCACGGTCAGGTCGTGAGGTTTAATCTCTTCCAGCAGGCCGAGTGCGTCAACGGCAGCCACAATCGCTTTACGCGCGGCAAAACGTTCCAGTTTCTGGAATTCAGCCGGGATCTCGCTGGAGTAAACGTCAGATTCGTTGCCTTTGGTGTCGTACACTTCTGCGCTTTCACGGATATCACCGTCGAAGGTCAGAATGTTGATCATTGGCAGGGCGTGACGACGACCTACTTCATAGTCGTTGAAGTCGTGCGCCGGAGTGATTTTCACGCAGCCAGTGCCTTTTTCCATGTCGGCGTGTTCGTCGCCCACGATCGGAATACGGCGGTTTACCAGCGGCAGCACTACAAATTTGCCGATCAGATCTTTATAACGCGGATCTTCCGGGTTAACGGCCACGCCGGTATCGCCCAGCAGGGTTTCCGGACGGGTGGTGGCAACGACCAGATAATCTTTACCGTCTGCGGTTTTTGCGCCGTCGGCCAGCGGATAGCGGATGTGCCACATGGAGCCTTTAGACTCGCGGTTTTCCACTTCCAGGTCAGAGATGGCGGTACGCAGTTTCGGGTCCCAGTTCACCAGGCGCTTGCCACGGTAAATCAGGTCTTCTTTGTACAGACGGACGAAAACTTCTTTCACGGCATTGGACAGGCCTTCATCCATGGTGAAGCGCTCGCGCTCCCAGTCCACGGAGTTGCCGAGGCGGCGCATCTGACGGGTAATGGTGCCGCCGGATTCCGCTTTCCACTGCCAGATTTTGTCGATGAAGGCGTCGCGACCGTAGTCGTGGCGGGTTTTTCCTTCTTCAGCGGCAATTTTACGCTCAACCACCATCTGGGTCGCGATACCCGCGTGGTCAGTCCCCGCCTGCCACAGGGTGTTTTTACCCTGCATGCGCTGGTAGCGGATCATGGTGTCCATGATGGTCTGCTGGAAAGCATGTCCCATATGCAAACTGCCGGTGACGTTCGGCGGCGGGATCATGATGCAGAAGGACTCTTTGCTTTCGTCGCCGTTAGGCTTGAAATAGCCCTGCTGTTCCCAGTGCTCGTAAAGCGGCTGTTCGATATCGCGTGGGTTATATGTCTTTTCCATTATTTCCAGGTTGCCGTATTCAGGTTAAAACCAGCCAGGCGGTACGCTTTATAGCGTTCGCGCGCCAGTTGTTTCAAAGATTCTTCGTAAGGGACAAAGTCTACCACTTCTGTGAAAGCGGTGGCAAAATCTGCAAAGTCTGCCCGCAGGCTAATGAGAATATCGCGCGCGCTGCTGTTGCGCTTTTGTGGCCAGGCGATCTCGACCGGGGCGCCACCGCGCGGACCTTCGCCCGACAGGTTATGCGGGACAAAACTCTCCGGTGGGCGGGCCCACAGGGCTTCATCAAGGCGAATCGCCTGCTGTTCATCTTCACAGGCAATCAGAACGCGTTTACCTGCGCGCCAACGTTCTGCGGCAATGTCACACACCAGCTGTTCGACGGCGCTGAGGCCATCCTGATGGGTGTCGTTGTCCAGAAGGTAGAACGTTGCATTCTTCATATATGGGGCTTCTTGTCGTGGATTTAAATGCAAAGCCGGGTGGCGCTACGCTTACCCGGCCTACGGTTGAGCGACGTTGTCGGCCGGGTAAGGCGAAGCCGCTACCCGGCGTTTTACATCACTCGTCGCCGTTAAAACCCGCACGATTGAGCAGGAACTGCGACAGCAGCGCCACCGGACGACCGGTGGCGCCTTTGGCTTTACCGGAGCGCCATGCGGTACCCGCGATATCCAGGTGTGCCCAGTTATACTTGCGGGTGAAGCGTGCCAGGAAGCAGCCCGCGGTGATAGCCCCGCCAGGACGACCGCCGATGTTCGCCATATCCGCAAAGTTAGACTCCAGCTGTTCCTGGTACTCGTCACCCAGCGGCAGACGCCATGCGCGATCGCCAGCCTGTTCAGATGCCCCGATAAGCTCGTGCGCCAGCGGATTGTGGTTCGACATCAGTCCGGTGATGTGGTGGCCCAGTGCAATCACGCAGGCACCCGTCAATGTGGCGACGTCAATTACCGCTTCAGGCTCGAAGCGCTCAACGTAGGTCAGCACGTCGCACAGCACCAGACGGCCTTCGGCATCGGTGTTCAGCACTTCAACGGTCTGGCCTGACATCGTGGTCAGCACGTCACCCGGACGATAGGCGCGTCCGCCAGGCATGTTTTCGCAGCCTGCCAGAACGCCGATCACGTTAATGGGCAGCTGGAGCTCCGCGACCATGCGCATCACGCCGTAAACCGCCGCCGCGCCGCACATGTCGTACTTCATCTCATCCATGCCTTCGGCAGGCTTGATGGAGATGCCGCCGGAGTCGAAGGTCAGGCCTTTACCGACGAGCACGACAGGGCGCGCATCTTCCGACGGGTTGCCCTTGTATTCGATGACCGACATTAAAGATTCGTTCTGCGAGCCGTTGCCGACCGCCAGATAGGAGTGCATCCCCAGCTCTTTCATCTGCTGTTCACCGATGACGCGAGTGATGACGTTTTTGCTGTAGGAGTCTGCCAGCTGGCGCGCCTGAGAGGCCAGATAGGCAGCGTTACAGATGTTCGGCGGCATGTTGCCGAGGTCTTTCGCCGCTTTAATACCGGCGGCAATCGCCAGACCATGCTGAATAGCGCGTTCGCCGCTGGTCAGTTCGCGACGGGTTGGCACATTGAAGACCATTTTACGCAGCGGACGACGCGGCTCGCTTTTATTGGTCTTCAGCTGATCGAAGCTGTACAGGCTCTCTTTTGCGGTTTCGACCGCCTGACGGACTTTCCAGTAAGTGTTACGGCCTTTAACGTGCAGCTCGGTCAGGAAGCAGACGGCTTCCATTGAACCGGTATCATTCAGCGTATTAATGGTTTTCTGAATGACCTGCTTATACTGACGCTCGTCCAGCTCGCGCTCTTTGCCGCAGCCAATCAGTAGAATACGCTCTGACAGGACGTTTGGAACATGGTGCAGTAACAGCGTCTGCCCAGGTTTGCCTTCCAGTTCGCCACGGCGCAGCAGGGCGCTGATATAGCCGTCACTGATTTTATCGAGTTGCTCGGCGATCGGGGAGAGTCGGCGTGGTTCAAAGACGCCCACAACGATGCAGGCACTCCGCTGTTTCTCCGGGCTACCGCTTTTTACACTGAACTCCATGCACTACGCTCCTGAATCTTAAAGACAACAGCGGCTGCTACGGATAGAATTGAAACCTTTCGTAACTCATGTCCGCTGTTGTGGTGACTTCGTGTTAATCTTACGTTACTACGGTTTCGACACGTCAGAAAAAGTCCTGAAGCGTGAATCCGCCGGATGTTTTAATCTTAGCGATGATTTCGACGACTCAAGAGAATAAATGACGTTTAAGCCATGAAACAAGCGATTTTCCAGCAAAGAGACGGGTTTTTACGGGCGTATTTAAAGTGATAATCATAAGATATCTGGTGCGGGAGACGCTCAAAAGCCAACTGGCGATCCTCTTCATCCTGCTGCTGATTTTTTTCTGTCAGAAGCTGGTTAAGATCCTCGGTGCGGCCGTTGACGGCGAAATTCCAACGAATCTGGTGCTTTCCCTGCTTGGTTTAGGGATCCCGGAAATGGCGCAGCTGATCCTGCCGCTGAGTCTTTTCCTCGGCCTGCTCATGACGCTCGGCAAGCTGTACACCGAGAGTGAAATCACGGTGATGCATGCCTGTGGCCTGAGCAAAGCCGTACTGGTGAAAGCGGCGATGATACTGGCGCTGTTCACGGGGATCGTGGCGGCAGTGAATGTGATGTGGGCGGGCCCCATGTCTTCTCGTCATCAGGACGAAGTGCTGGCCGAAGCGAAAGCGAACCCCGGCATGGCGGCGTTAGCGCAGGGGCAGTTCCAGCAGGCGACCGACGGTAACTCTGTGCTGTTCATTGAGAGCGTTGACGGCAGTAAATTCAACGATGTATTCCTGGCCCAGCTGCGACCTAAAGGTAACGCGCGTCCATCCGTCGTGGTGGCAGATTCCGGTCAGCTGGCGCAGAGTAAAGATGGTTCGCAGATTGTCACGCTGAATAAAGGCACTCGCTTTGAAGGCACCGCGATGCTGCGCGACTTCCGTATTACGGATTTCCAGAACTATCAGGCTATTATCGGCCATCAGGCGGTGGCGCTCGATCCGACGGATACCGAGCAAATGGATATGCGTACATTGTGGAACACCGACACCGACAGAGCGCGTGCAGAGTTCCACTGGCGTATTACGCTCGTATTCACCGTGTTTATGATGGCACTGATTGTGGTTCCGCTGAGCGTGGTGAACCCGCGTCAGGGGCGCGTGCTCTCTATGCTGCCAGCGATGCTGCTTTACCTGATCTATTTCCTGCTGCAAACCTCTATTCGCTCTAACGGCGCGAAGGGTAAGTTGGATCCTATGGTCTGGACGTGGTTCGTTAACAGCTTGTACATCTTACTGGCGCTGGGATTAAACCTGTGGGATACGGTGCCAGTGCGCCGCATACGTGCCCGATTTTCGCGTAAAGGAGCCATCTAATGCAGGCGTTTGGCGTTCTTGACCGCTATATCGGTAAAACCATTTTTACCACCATCATGATGACGTTGTTCATGCTGGTGTCGCTCTCCGGCATTATCAAATTTGTCGACCAGCTGAAAAAAGCCGGGCAGGGCAGTTATGACGCGCTGGGCGCGGGGATGTACACCCTGCTCAGCGTGCCAAAAGATGTGCAGATCTTCTTCCCAATGGCGGCCCTGCTGGGGGCACTCCTCGGGTTGGGCATGCTGGCACAGCGCAGCGAGCTGGTGGTGATGCAGGCCTCAGGCTTTACCCGTATGCAGGTTGCGCTGTCGGTAATGAAAACCGCTATCCCGCTGGTGCTGTTGACCATGGCGATTGGTGAGTGGGTGGCACCGCAGGGCGAGCAGATGGCGCGTAACTATCGTGCTCAGGCGATGTACGGTGGTTCACTACTCTCGACGCAGCAAGGGCTGTGGGCGAAAGATGGTAAAAACTTCGTCTACATCGAACGGGTAAAAGGCGATGATGAACTGGGCGGCGTGAGCATCTACGCCTTCAATGACCAGCGCCGCCTGGAGTCAGTCCGACATGCCTCTTCGGCAAAGTTTGACCCCGAACATAAGCAGTGGCGTTTGTCGCAGGTGGATGAATCTGACCTGACCGATCCAAAACAGATCACCGGTTCGCAGACCGTCAGCGGCACGTGGAAGACCAACCTCACGCCGGATAAACTCGGCGTCGTGGCGCTGGATCCTGATGCGCTCTCTATCAGCGGCTTGCACAACTATGTGAAGTACCTGAAGGCGAGCGGGCAGGATGCCGGACGTTATCAGCTCAACATGTGGAGCAAGATCTTCCAGCCGATGTCCGTGGCGGTAATGATGCTGATGGCGCTGTCGTTTATCTTCGGTCCGCTGCGTAGCGTACCGATGGGCGTGCGCGTGGTGACGGGGATCAGCTTCGGCTTTGTCTTCTACGTTCTCGATCAGATCTTCGGACCGCTGACGCTGGTGTACGGTATCCCGCCGATTATTGGCGCGCTGCTGCCGAGTGCCAGTTTCTTCCTGATCAGTCTCTGGCTGCTTTTGAAACGCTCCTGACAGACCTCTCCTCGCTTCCGGTTGACCGGGAGCGAGGCTAATCACCTGTTTCACCCCGCACTTTTTCTCACAACCTTCAACGCCCTGCCCCGAATTTGAGTATTATTGAGCGATAAAGTCGTGAAGGGATCCTCTATGAAGCAAATTCGAATGCTTGCCCAGTATTACGTCGACCTGATGATGAAGCTTGGGCTGGTGCGTTTCTCCATGCTGCTGGCGCTGGCGCTGGTCGTTCTGGCCATTGTCGTGCAAATGGCCGTCACCATGGTTCTGCATGGCCAGGTTGAGAGTATCGACGTCATCCGCTCTATCTTCTTTGGCTTGCTTATTACCCCCTGGGCCGTCTATTTCCTTTCCGTCGTGGTTGAACAGCTTGAGGAGTCTCGTCAGCGCTTGTCAAAACTGGTGGATAAACTGGAGGAGATGCGCGAGCGCGATCTGAAACTCAACGTTCAGCTTAAAGACAATATTGCGCAGCTGAATCAGGAAATTTCAGATCGTGAGAAGGCGGAGGCGGAGCGTCAGGCCACGCTGGAACAGCTGAAAGTTGAAATGAAAGAGCGCGAGGTGACGCAGATCCAGCTTGAGCAGCAATCCTCTTTCCTGCGTTCGTTCCTGGATGCTTCGCCGGATCTGGTGTTCTACCGCAACGAAGATAAAGAGTTTTCCGGCTGTAACCGGGCAATGGAACTCCTGACCGGAAAAAGCGAGAAGCAGTTGATTCATCTGAAGCCGCAGGACGTTTACTCTGAGGAGGCGGCCGCCAAGGTCATGGAAACGGACGAAAAAGTGTTCCGACATAACGTCTCGCTGACCTACGAGCAGTGGCTGGATTATCCGGATGGCCGCAAAGCCTGCTTTGAGATCCGTAAGGTGCCCTATTATGACCGCGTAGGGAAACGCCACGGCCTGATGGGCTTCGGCCGTGATATCACCGAGCGTAAGCGCTATCAGGATGCCCTGGAGCGCGCCAGCCGCGATAAAACTACCTTTATTTCCACCATTAGCCACGAACTGCGTACGCCGCTCAATGGCATTGTAGGGCTGAGCCGTATTCTGCTGGATACCGATCTCACTGCAGAGCAGGAAAAGTACCTGAAAACAATTCATGTCTCGGCGGTTACGCTGGGTAATATCTTCAACGATATTATCGATATGGATAAGATGGAACGCCGTAAGGTTCAGCTTGATAACCAGCCGATTGATTTCACCAGTTTCCTTGCCGATCTGGAAAATCTGTCTGGTCTTCAGGCGCAGCAGAAAGGGCTGAGGTTCGTCATGGAGCCCACCCTGCCGCTGCCGCATAAAGTGGTTACCGACGGTACGCGGTTGCGCCAGATCCTGTGGAACCTGATCAGCAACGCGGTGAAATTTACCCAGAAAGGGCAGGTGGCGGTGCGTATCCGCTATGACGCAGGCGACATGCTGCACTTCGAGGTGGAGGACTCCGGGATCGGTATTCCACAGGAAGAGCAGGACAAAATTTTCGCGATGTACTACCAGGTGAAAGACAGCAACGGCGGAAAACCTGCCACCGGGACCGGTATTGGCCTGGCGGTGTCTAAACGGCTGGCGAAGAGCATGGGCGGTGATATTACCGTTGCCAGCCAGCCGGGCAAAGGATCAACCTTTACGCTGACGGTGCATGCGCCAGCGGTGGCGGAAGAAGTTGAGGATACCTTTGAAAACGACGATATGCCGCTGCCAGCCCTGCACGTCCTGCTGGTGGAAGATATTGAGCTGAACGTCATTGTGGCGCGCTCGGTGCTGGAAAAACTGGGCAACAGCGTGGATGTGGCAATGACCGGTAAAGCCGCGCTGGAGATGTTTACACCGGGCGAATATGACCTCGTTCTGCTGGATATCCAGTTGCCGGATATGACCGGGCTGGATATCTCGCGTGAACTGACGCGTCAGTACGCGGCTGACGAACTGCCGCCGCTGGTGGCGCTAACGGCAAACGTACTGAAAGACAAAAAAGAGTATCTCGACGCCGGTATGGACGATGTACTCAGCAAGCCGCTGGCGGTGCCTGCTCTGACCGCCATGATCAAGAAGTTCTGGGATACCCGTGATGAAGAGGAGAGCACCATGACGTCTGTTGATAGCGCAAAAGCCCAAACGATACTCGATACCGCGATGCTGGAGCAGTACATTGACCTGGTCGGCCCGAAACTGATTACCGACGGTCTGGCTGTGTTTGAAAAAATGATGCCGGGCTATCTGAGCGTGCTGGAGTCAAACCTGACGGCACGGGACCAGAAGGGCATCGTGGAAGAAGGGCATAAAATCAAAGGAGCCGCCGGCTCGGTCGGGTTACGCCACCTGCAGCAGCTGGGCCAACAGATTCAGTCGCCTGATTTACCCGCCTGGGAAGATAACGTGGGTGATTGGGTTGAAGAGATGAAACAAGAGTGGCAGAACGATGTGGCGGTGCTTAAAGCCTGGGTGGACGCCAGAAAAAAATGACCCCGGTTTAACCGGGGTGCGCGAATACTGCGCCAACACCAGGGAAATCGTGGCTGCGCCTGTTTTTAAACGTTATTTTCGAATGGGCGCCGCCTGAAAAATTTAGGCCGCACGCAGATAAGATAGCAAATCTTAAATGGTTTGTTACATGAATCAGTGAAATGTGTGAAGCATAGCGTTTTAATCAAAATTATTAATGTGCTTCAGCAAGTTGCAAAGAAGGATCGTCAAGATGAAAAAAATGGGTGTCGTCCTGAGCGGATGCGGTGTTTATGATGGCTCAGAGATACATGAAGCCGTAATTACCCTACTGGCTCTGGCAAAACAGGGCGCAGAGGTGATGTGTTTTGCGCCAGATAAAAATCAGGCGGATGTCATTAACCATCTGACCGGCGAGCCAATGGCCGAAACCCGTAATGTGTTGATTGAAGCCGCGCGTATTGCCCGGGGAGAAATTCGTCCGCTGGCCCAGGCAAATGCTGCTGAACTGGATGCGCTCATTGTGCCGGGTGGCTTCGGTGCCGCGAAAAATCTCAGCACTTTTGCTGCTGAAGGCGCGGCTTGCAAGGTGGACGCGGATTTAAAAGCGCTGGCGCAGGCGATGCATGCGGCGGGTAAGCCGCTGGGCTTTATCTGCATTGCACCGGCCATGCTGCCAAACATTTTTGATTTCCCGTTACGGCTGACAATCGGGACCGATATCGACACTGCTGAGGTCATCGAGGAGATGGGTGGCGAACATGTTCCGTGCCCGGTCGATGACATTGTCGTGGATGAAGAGAACAAAATCGTCACCACGCCCGCGTACATGCTGGCGCAGAATATCGCGCAAGCGGCTGAGGGTATTGAAAAACTGGTAGCCCGGGTACTGGTGCTGACGGAATGAGGCGACAGTCTTCCGCAGGAAAATGGGTGAAATACCTTCTTTTGCGCATCGTACTCGTGCTGGCGGTGTTCTGGGGAGGCGGACTGGCCGTGTTCAGCATTTTGCCAGTACCGTTTTCAGCCGTTATGGTTGAGCGTCAGCTCAGCGCGTGGTTCTCCGGTGATTTTGGCTATGTCGCGCATTCTGACTGGGTGAGTACGGACGAGATCTCACCGTGGATGGGGCTGGCAGTCATCGCGGCGGAAGATCAGAAGTTCCCGGAGCACTGGGGGTTCGATGTGGCCGCGATTGAAAAGGCGCTTGCCCATAACGCACGCCATGAAAATCGCGTGCGCGGTGCGTCTACCCTGTCGCAACAGACGGCAAAAAATCTTTTCCTGTGGGATGGCCGAAGCTGGGTGCGAAAAGGGCTGGAAGCGGGGCTGACCCTGGGAATGGAAACAGTCTGGAGCAAAAAGCGCATTCTGACCGTCTATCTCAATATTGCCGAGTTTGGGGAGGGGGTATTTGGTGTCGAAGCTGCATCACAACGCTATTTTAATAAACCTGCCAGCAGGCTAAGCATGTCGGAGGCCGCGCTGTTAGCCGCTGTACTGCCTAATCCTCTTCGCTTTAAGGCCAGTGCCCCATCAGGCTACGTGCGAAGCCGTCAGGCGTGGATCATGCGTCAGATGCGACAGCTGGGTGGAGAGGGGTTTATGCAGCGTAATCATCTGATGTAGGGCGGGTAAGCGCAGCGCCACCCGCCAGAATGGCAGACCTAATCTTCGTCAAACCCGGCATTAAACAGCGCAATCACCGCCGCCAGCGCTTCCTCTTCCTGAGGGCCGGTGGCTTCGACCTCAATCTGGCGCCCTTTGGCAGAATCCAGCATTAGCAGGGCGATAACGCTGTTCGCTTCCGCTTCGGTGCCTTCATCATTGCGCAACAGAACTTCTGCATCAAAACCCTGCATCAGCTCAAACAGTTTCATCGCCGGGCGTGCATGCATTCCCAGCTTGTTGGTGATCTCAACGGTTTGTTTTACGGTCATGTTTTACGTTTTTCCAGCGTGCGATGACGGGACTGAACGTTCTTGCCGCGCGAGCGGAAATAGTCGGCCAGCTGTTCGGCAATGTAGACCGAACGATGTTTACCGCCGGTACAGCCAATCGCCACCGTCAGGTAGCTACGATTGTTTGTCTCCAGCATAGGTAACCATAGCTCAAGGTAGCTTCGCGTCTGGTAGATAAAATTGTGAACTTCTGTGTGCCTGTCGAGGAACGCCGCAACGGGTTTATCCAGGCCGGTCATAGGACGCAGTTTAGGATCCCAGTGCGGGTTCGGCAGGAAGCGCACGTCGAAAACATAGTCCGCATCAATCGGAATACCGTGCTTAAAGCCAAAGGATTCGAACACCATCGTCAGTTCGCGCTCGCGTTTGCCCAGCAGGCGGGTACGCAGCATTTCCGCCAGTTCATGAACGGACATCTCTGAGGTATCGACAATCAGGTCGGCGCGTGAACGCAGCGGTTCCAGCAGATCGCTCTCTTCGTCGATGGCGCTTTCCAGCGAGAGATTTTTACTGGAAAGCGGGTGCAAACGCCGGGTATCGCTGTAGCGGCGGATCAGGGTATTGCGATCGGCATCGAGAAACAGCAGCTGAGGCGAGAATGCGTCAGGCAGGTTACTCATTGCCTGCTCGAAGATTTCAGGCGACTCGGGCATGTTACGAACGTCGATACTGACGGCAGCAGAGGTTTGTCTCTCCGCCAGGGTACGCGCCAGATCGGGCAATAACACCACCGGCAGGTTATCTACGCAGTAAAAACCCATGTCTTCCAGCGCGCGCAGGGCAACGGATTTCCCCGACCCTGAACGACCGCTGACAATCATCAGCACCATGTTCCGTTTCTCCTCAGGACAACAGATGTGAAGGCCATCTCCTGGTTACGCGTCATCCTGATTGCCTTCTGCTTCAGTGATAATCTGATAAAGCTCTTCATCACTTTGGGCTGAGCGCAGTCGACGGCAGATGGTTTTATCGGCCAGACGTTTAGCGACCAGCGAAAGCGTGTGCAGATGGGTTTTGGTCTGGTCGGCAGGAACCAGCAGCGCGAAGAGGAGATCGACGGGCTGATTATCAATGGCATCAAAGGCAATTGGCGTTTCCAGTTGCACAAACACACCGACGGCACGCAGGGTGTCCTCTTCCAGTTTGCCGTGCGGGATCGCGATGCCGTTGCCGATACCGGTACTGCCCATCTTTTCACGGGTCAGGATCGCTTCGAACACCACCTGCGGCGGCAGGCCCAGCTGTTTTGCAGCCAGTTCACTGATGATCTCCAGCGCACGTTTTTTGCTCTGGCAGTGAACGGCACTGCGGGTACATTCCTGGTTAAGGACATTGCTCAGTTGAAGAGCGGAATCGTTGTTCATCATAATTTCACCTAAGCGCTAACTGTACAAATGGCCTGTTGTTTTTCACAACAGGCCGTCCTGCACCCGTTAACTGCCCGGACAATTAGTGTTGTTTCAGTTTATCTTTATGTTTATTGAGCTGTCGCGCAAGCTTATCAATCAAGCCGTCGATAGCAGCGTACATGTCTTGCCCTTCCGCACTGGCATGGAGTTCACCCCCGTTTACATGCAGGGTCGCATCTGAGATATGAGTCACTTTCTCCACTTTCAACACAACGTAGACCTGGTTGATCCTTTCGAAATACTGCTCGAGTTTCGCGAACTTAGCGTTCACAAAATCACGTAAGGCCTCAGTAATCTCGACATTGTGTCCTGTGATATTGAGCTGCATAGTGTCTTCCTTATCGGTTGTGTCACACCAGTTGTTTACGCTGGTTTGACGGCGGAATGGATAAAGACTCTCGATACTTCGCAACAGTACGACGTGCCACCATAATACCCTGATCGGACAGCATGGTGGTTAACTTACTGTCACTCAGTGGCTTCGCGGGGTTCTCCGCGGCGATTAACTTCTTCACCAGTGCGCGAATCGCCGTTGACGACGCTTCGCCGCCGCCCTCGGTACTCACGTGGCTGGAGAAGAAATACTTAAGCTCAAAAATACCGCGCGGACTGTGCAGATACTTCTGCGTGGTGACGCGGGAAATGGTTGATTCATGCATCTCGACGGCCTGAGCGATATCCGCCAGTACCATCGGTTTCATATATTCTTCGCCCTGTTCAAAGAATGCCTGCTGCTGTTCGACGATACAGCGGCTCACGCGAAGCAGGGTATCATTTCGGCTCTCCAGACTCTTGATCAACCATCGCGCTTCCTGAAGGTTGCTACGAATATATTGATTATCGGCGTCGTTGCGCGCGCTGGTGCACATGGAGGCGTACTGCTGGTTGATTTGCAGGCGAGGGATGCTGTCAGAGTTCAGTTCAACGACCCAGCGGTCGTTATGTTTTCTGACCAGCACGTCCGGGATCACGTACTCGGGTTCACTCGTCTGGATCGACTGACCAGGCCGCGGATCGAGGGACTGAATCAGATTCACCGCCTCTTTCAGCACCTCTTCTTTGAGGCGCGTAACGCGCATCAGGCTACGAAAGTCGTGGTTAGCGAGAAGATCCAGATGATCGCTGATGATTAAGCGTGCTTCGTCGAGCCATGGCGTCTCTTTGCTGAACTGAGAAAGCTGGATCAGCAGGCAGTCGCGCAGATCTTTCGCTGCCACGCCTACGGGATCGAAACGCTGAATACGTTTCAGAACGGCTTCAATCTCTTCCAGCTCAATCTCTTCATCGCCCATGCTCTCCAGAATGTCGTCCAGCGTGACGGTCAGATAGCCGGTGTCATCAACGGCGTCGACAATGGAGGTGGCAATGGCACGATCGGTATCGGAGAACGGGGTCAGCTCCACCTGCCACATCAGGTAATCCTGCAGCGACTGGGTGGTTTCGCCCTGATAAACCGGCAGCTCATCGTCCTGGTAGTCTGCACGCGTACCGGAAGGGGTGCCGGCGGTATAAATTTCATCCCAGCTGGCATCCAGAGGAAGCTCGTCCGGCATCTCTTTTTGTTCGAGTGCATCTGCGGTATCGAGCGATTCTGTATCCTGGGACTGCTGTGTATCTACCTCATCATGAAGATCGGCTTGCTCCAGCAGGGGATTGCTGTCCAGCGCTTGCTGGAGCTCCTGCTGGAGTTCTAAGGTGGACAGTTGCAACAGACGAATTGCCTGCTGTAACTGCGGCGTCATCGCCAGTTGTTGGCTGAGCCTTAATTGCAAACCTTGCTTCATGTTCAGAGCATTTTTCTCCGGTTCGGCGTTACGTTACCTCTACCCTATCAGAGTCTGAAGTCTTCCCCAAGATAGACGCGCTTAACATGATCGTTTTCGAGGATCTGCTGCGGCGTACCGTGGGCGATCAGATTGCCCTGGCTCACAATGTACGCGCGCTCACAGACGGCAAGCGTTTCACGCACGTTGTGGTCGGTGATCAGCACGCCAAGCCCGCTGTCACGCAGATGCTCAATGATACGTTTAATGTCGATGACGGAGATTGGGTCAACACCGGCAAACGGTTCATCCAGAAGGATAAATTTCGGGTTTGCAGCCAGCGCGCGCGCAATCTCAACACGACGGCGTTCACCGCCGGACAATGCCTGACCCAGGCTGTCGCGCAGGTGCTCGATGTGAAACTCTTCCATCAGCTCGTTGGCGCGATCCTGACGCTGTTCGCTGGTCAGGTCGTCACGAATTTGCAGAACCGCCATCAGGTTATCAAAGACGCTCAGACGGCGGAAAATAGAGGCTTCCTGCGGCAGATAGCCGATGCCACGACGCGCGCGCGCGTGCAGTGGCAGCAGGCTGATGTCTTCATCATCGATGATGATGTTGCCGGCATCACGCGGGACAATGCCAACCACCATGTAGAAGGTGGTGGTTTTACCCGCACCGTTAGGGCCAAGCAGGCCCACAATTTCGCCGGAGTTGACGGTCAGACTGACATCTTCTACGACACGGCGGCCCTTATAGGCCTTCGCGAGATTTTTTGCAGTTAATGTTGCCATAACGAATTAGTTACTCTTCTTCTGTGCCGGGGCCTGACCCTTGCCTTTATCCTGCAGCTGAGACGGAACCAGCACGGTGGTTACGCGTTTGCCTTTCTCGCTGGAGGCCTGCATTTTTTGCTCTTTCACCAGATAGGTGATCTTGTCGCCGGTAATGTTGCTGTCCAGCTGTTCCAGATACGCGTTTCCGGTCAGGATAACCAGGTCTTTCGCCAGCTCATAGTGCATATGCGAGGCGCGGCCTTTCACCGGCTTGCCGTTGTCCTGCATCTGGTAGAAGGTGGCCGGGTTGCCGTAACCATCAATGATCTCTTTGCCCTGCTCGCCACCCGGACGGGTAACGACCACTTTATCAGCGTTAATTTTGATGGTGCCCTGCGTCATCACGACGTTACCCGTGAAGGTGACGACGTTACCCTGCATATCGAGGGACTGAGTGTCAGACTCGATGTGGATCGGCTGGTCGGTATCGCCCGTTACAGCAAGCGCGGGGAGACTGGCCGCCAGCATCGCGCTGGCGATAATTACTTTAAGGCTGAGTTTGTTTGTTTTGAATTTCATAGGAGGTTCTAACCTTTTCAATCAGCTCGGCGTTCTTGCTGCGTAAGTTCCCGCGCATTCTTAAACCGCTGGAATTAAATGTTGTGCCATACAGTGTGACCAGATCCTGCGAGGTCACGTCCTGGGTTACCAGGTTGATCTGGGCATTATCGGTCGTAATTTTCCGCAGTTGCGAGTCAGCGGTCAGGGCGTTGACTTCAACATGGCCATACAGATAAAGCATACGGTCATTTGTCAGTTTGGCCCGATCTGACTTAATTGACCACGTCGGCACTTTGTCTTTATCGAATGTGGTCATGACGGGTTGGGTAAACCACGAAACGCCGTCATCGGAAAAATATTCCACATGCTGGGCAACCAGGCGATAGTTCAGCGCACCTTCCGGGCTATAGACCACGGTGTCGCTGTGATCGCTTTTGTAGGTTGGATCGTTATTGTTGATCACTTCCTTTTGCGTATCGTCGCGATCGGCCAGGTTCACGCCAATCAATACCAGTGCGACAAGCGAAAGCAGAATGATAACCCAACGTCTGGTTTTACTCATATTGATTGCCCTTTGGCCTCATCAAGCTTGCCCTGCGCCAGCAGAAGCAGGTCGCAGACTTCACGTACGGCACCACGGCCACCGTTGATGTGGGTAACGTAGTCAGCGCGTGGGAGCAGCAACGGGTGAGCGTCAGCAACCGCAATGCTGAGACCGACTTCAGCCATCACTGGCCAGTCAATCAAATCGTCCCCGACATAGGCCACGTTTTCCGGCGCGATCGCCAGTTTACCCAGTAAATCGTTGAACGCTGCCATTTTATCGGATTGCCCCTGATACAGATGGGTAATCCCTAAGGTTTCACAGCGGTCTTCTACCAGTTTAGCTTTCCGCCCGGTGATGATAGCCACCTCGATACCCGAGGTGAGCGCGCAGCGAATTCCGTAGCCATCGCGGACGTTAAACGCTTTCAGCTCTTCGCCATGATTGCCCATGTAAATCAGGCCATCGGAGAGTACGCCATCGACATCAAGGATGAGCAGACGAATATTTTCCGCCTTTGCCATCATCTGGGTACTAACCGGTCCATAACAGGTTGCAAGGGATGCACCCGCATTACTCATTGTCTTATCCTTCATTACACTACGCCTGCGCGCAGCAGATCATGCATATGTACCACACCCAGCAACTGGTCGCCATCGGCAACCATAACGGAGGTGATATGGCGGGACTGCATCAGGTTCAGCACATCCACGGCCAGCGTACCCGGACGCACGCGAATCCCGCCGGGCGTCATGACATCGGCAATGCCAAGTGTACGGACATCTACACCCATGTCGAACACGCGACGCAGGTCGCCATCGGTGAAGATCCCCTGAATTTTCATCAGGTCGTCACACACGACCGTCATGCCCAGATTCTTGCGGGTGATTTCCAGCAGCGCATCACGCAGGGAGGCCTCTTTACTGACGTGAGGGATCTCATCCCCGGTGTGCATAATGTCGTTTACCCGAAGCAGCAGCTTGCGCCCCAGCGCGCCACCCGGGTGGGAAAGCGCGAAGTCCTCCGGCGTAAAACCACGCGCTTCCAGCAACGCAACGGCAAGTGCATCGCCCATGACCAGGGCCGCGGTGGTACTGGACGTTGGCGCCAGACCGAGAGGACAGGCTTCTTTGGGTACTTTTACGCACAGGTGAATATCGGCTGCACGCGCCATGCTGCTTTCCGGGCGGCTGGTCATGCAAATCAGCGGCACCTGCAGGCGCTTCAGTACCGGGATTAGCGCCAGGATTTCATTGGATTCACCGGAGTTGGACAGCGCGATGACAACATCCTGCGGCGTGACCATCCCCAGGTCGCCGTGTGCGGCTTCTCCCGGGTGGACAAAGAAGGAGGAGGTTCCGGTGCTGGCAAAGGTTGCCGCCATTTTGCGGCCAATATGACCGGATTTGCCCATCCCCATCACCACGACTTTACCGGCACAGTAAAACATCTTCTCACAGGCCAGACTAAAATCCTGATTAATGTACTGATCTAACTGCGCCAGACCTTCACGTTCAATCTCCAGAACGTCTTTGCCTGCTTTCTGAAAGTCAAAACCCGGCTGCAATTCTATTTGCGACATAATGCGTTTCCGTTTACCCAGAGAGAAGAGGCGAGAGCCAGTACAGCATCGCCATCCATACGATAAATCCACCTGTCAGCAGCGCACCTGCGCCTTTGCCGATCTGTCGTTGCCGCCGCCAGCAGAGCAGGGCGAATATCACGCTGACCAGCAACATCACTCCGTAATCGCGAGAGAATGCCAGAGGGTTGAAGGGCCCTGGCGTAATCAGGGCCGGCAGACCCATCACAATCGCGATATTAAATATGTTGGAACCGATGATATTACCAATGGCAATGTCATCTTCCCCTTTACGTGCCCCCGCAATGGCGGTGGCCAGCTCCGGCAGGCTGGTGCCGATAGCAATCACCGTCAGGCCAATCGTCAGTTCACTCATGGCGAAAAAGTTCGCCAGCACCGTCGCGTTATCCACGACCATGCGCGTTGCCATCGGCATAATAATCAGCGCGACGCCAAGCCAGAGCAGAGCGACCGGTAGCGTACCTTCGCGCGGGAGTTCGGCGACCTGCTCACGCGTGAGGCTGTCATGACCCAGCTTCTCAGCCTGGCGGGCGATTTTAACACTATACAGCAGCCAAATGACGGCCAGCGCCAGCAGGAAAATGCCGTCGCTGTAGCTCAGTACGCCATCATAAAATACGCAGCCTGCCAGCAGACTTACGATTAACATTAGCGGCAATTCACGGCGCAGAACATCAGAATGCACGCGAAATGGATGGAGCAGCGCCGCCAGGCCCAGGATCAGTAAGATGTTGACGATGTTAGAGCCAATCGCGGTGCCAATTGCCAGGTCTAACTGACCGTGCAACGATGCCGAGACAGAGACGATGATTTCAGGAAGCGACGTGCCAACACTGACAACGGTCATCCCGATGACAACCGGCGGTACGCCCGTCAGGCGACACAGGATTGATGCAGCAAACACTAAACGGTCAGCACTGTAGACCACCAAAAGTAAACCAATTATTAACAGTGCTGTTGCTAAAAGCATCAAAAGTCCTTTCTTCAGGTATACTTGTCGGTCCATCGCGCGGGAATGGCTGGACTGCATACGGTCTGAGGCGTAACGAATTCCTAATTTTGACTTTATGCGCCGGAAAAGTAAAACAAATGCCAGCTTTCGCTAACCTCAATGGCTAATATTCTGTAAAAATGCTGAGTTTAGGGCTGATTCAGGCTGCACGCTTAAACGTGAGCAGGGTAAGAAAGGAACCATAAATGAGCCAAACGATGGCGAATTTAGTCGATGTCCGCGGTGTGAGTTTCTCGCGTAGTAATCGATTGATATTCGATGATATTTCGTTGACCGTACCGCGTGGCAAAATTACCGCCATCATGGGGCCGTCCGGGATCGGTAAAACGACCCTTCTGCGCCTTATTGGTGGGCAGATACCACCTGACAGCGGTGAAATCCTCTTCGATGGCGAAAACATCCCGGAGATGTCGCGCTCGCGCCTGTATACTGTCCGCAAACGTATGAGTATGCTCTTTCAGTCGGGGGCGCTGTTCACCGACATGAACGTCTTTGATAACGTGGCTTATCCGCTGCGCGAACATACCAGCCTGCCGCCTGAACTGCTGAAAAGCACGGTGATGATGAAGCTTGAAGCTGTCGGTCTGCGGGGGGCTGCGAAACTGATGCCTTCAGAACTGTCTGGCGGGATGGCGCGACGTGCCGCACTGGCGCGAGCCATTGCATTAGAACCCGATTTAATCATGTTTGACGAACCGTTTGTCGGACAGGATCCCATCACGATGGGCGTGCTGGTGAAGCTTATCTCTGAACTGAACAGCGCGCTCGGCGTAACCTGTATTGTGGTGTCTCACGATGTACCGGAAGTGTTGAGCATTGCCGATTACGCCTATATCGTGGCGGACAAAAAGATCGTCGCACACGGCAGCGCCCAGGCGCTTCAGGAAAATTGCGATCCGCGCGTGCGGCAATTCCTCGATGGTATTGCTGACGGACCCGTACCGTTCCGCTACCCGGCGGGCGATTATCGTGACGATTTACTGGGATTAGGGAGTTAAGCCACTCATGCTGTTAAATGCGTTGGCCGCCCTTGGACACCGTGGCATAAAAACCATCAGGACGTTCGGGCGTGCCGGATTAATGTTATTCAACGCGCTGGTTGGCAAGCCGGAGTTTCGCAAGCACGCGCCTCTGCTGGTGCGGCAGCTTTATAATGTCGGTGTGCTGTCGATGCTCATCATCATTGTCTCCGGCCTGTTTATCGGTATGGTGCTGGGGCTGCAGGGCTACCTCGTTCTGACCACCTACAGTGCGGAAACCAGCCTCGGGATGCTGGTGGCGCTCTCACTGCTGCGTGAACTGGGGCCGGTTGTGGCGGCGCTGCTGTTCGCCGGTCGTGCAGGGTCAGCACTCACGGCAGAAATTGGCCTGATGCGCGCCACCGAGCAACTCTCCAGCATGGAGATGATGGCGGTCGACCCGCTGCGTCGGGTCATCTCTCCGCGTTTCTGGGCGGGGGTGATCTCGTTACCCCTACTGACTATTCTGTTTGTCGCCGTGGGGATCTGGGGTGGTTCGCTGGTGGGGGTCCACTGGAAAGGCATTGATGCCGGTTTCTTCTGGTCCGCCATGCAGGATGCCATCGATCTGCGAATGGATCTGGTTAACTGCCTGATTAAAAGCGTGGTATTTGCCATTACGGTCACCTGGATCGCCTTGTTCAATGGTTATGATGCCATTCCGACGTCGGCGGGCATTAGCCGTGCAACTACACGTACTGTCGTACATTCGTCGCTGGCCGTACTGGGTCTGGATTTTGTGCTCACCGCACTGATGTTTGGGAATTGAGTTCATGCAAACGAGAAAAAATGAAATTTGGGTCGGCGTGTTTCTGCTGCTGGCGCTGCTGGCCGCACTGTTTATCTGTCTGCGAGCGGCGGATATCACCTCAGTGCGCACCGAGCCGACATACCGTGTCTATGCCACCTTCGATAATATCGGCGGCCTGAAAGCGCGCTCACCGGTGCGTATTGGTGGCGTTGTTATTGGGCGTGTATCAGACATAACGCTTGATGAGAAAACGTATCTGCCGCGCGTTGCGATGGATATCGAAGAGCGTTACAACCACATTCCGGACACCAGCTCCCTGTCAATCCGTACTTCCGGCCTGCTGGGAGAGCAATACCTGGCGCTCAACGTTGGCTTTGAAGACCCTGAGCTTGGAACGACTATCCTTAAAGACGGTAGCGTTATCCAGGATACGAAGTCCGCGATGGTGCTGGAAGATATGATTGGTCAGTTCCTTTACAACAGTAAAGGGGATGATAAAAAGTCTGACGATGCCCCTGCGCAGAGTGAAGACCATACCAACGCTGCGCCGACCCCAGGTGCGACGAATTAATTCAGGAGAAGTCATTCATGTTTAAACGACTGTTAATGGTTGCCATGCTGGTCATTGCTCCCCTGACTGCGGCTCATGCTGCGGATCAAAGCAACCCGTACAAACTGATGGACGAAGCTGCGAAGAAAACCTTCGACCGTCTCAAAAACGAACAGCCAAAAATTCGCGCGAATCCTGATTATCTGCGTGACGTGGTAGACCAGGAACTGCTGCCCTATGTGCAGATCAAATATGCTGGTGCGCTGGTGCTGGGACGTTATTACAAAGATGCGACGCCTGCGCAGCGTGAAGCCTACTTTGCTGCGTTCCGTGAATACCTGAAACAGGCGTATGGTCAGGCGCTGGCGATGTACCACGGCCAGACCTATCAGATTGCTCCCGAGCAGCCGCTGGGTGATGCCACCATTGTGCCTATCCGCGTGACGATCAACGATCCTAACGGCCGTCCACCGGTGCGCCTGGATTTCCAGTGGCGTAAAAACAGCCAGACCGGGCACTGGCAGGCCTATGACATGATTGCCGAAGGGGTAAGCATGATCACCACCAAACAGAACGAGTGGAGTGACCTGCTGCGCACCAAAGGTATTGATGGCCTGACCGCGCAACTGCAGTCTATTGCGCGTCAGAAAATTACTCTGGACGAGAAAAAGTAATGTCGCAGCAACTCAGCTGGTCGCGTGAAGGTGAGACGTTAAAGCTGTCCGGTGAACTTGATCAGGACCTGCTGAACCCACTGTGGGATAAACGCCACGACGCGATGCAGGGCGTGACGCTCATCGACTTAACCGACGTCACGCGGGTGGATACGGCAGGTGTTGCGCTGCTCGCCCATCTGGTCGCTGTGGGGAAAAAGCAGGGGACAAGCGTCAGGCTTCATGGCGCGAGCGATAATGTCGTTACCCTTGCCCAACTCTACAATTTGCCTCCGGACGTCCTACCTCGTTAATATTTTCAGTGCGTTACTTCCGAAAGCCCTGACAGTTTCATCGTCGGGGCTTTTTGCTTGTTTAAGACGACGCCACTTTGCTCTAAGATGTTGGGCTTGTTTTCACTATCAGATGATTAAGAACCCATGGAAAATCATGAAATCCAGACAGTGCTGATGAATGCACTCTCCCTTCAGGAAGCCCACGTCACTGGCGATGGCAGTCACTTTCAGGTTATTGCTGTGGGTGAGATGTTCGACGGTATGAGCCGTGTGAAGAAACAGCAGGCTGTGTACGCGCCGCTGATGGAATATATTGCGGATAACCGCATCCACGCCCTGTCGATTAAAGCGTTCACCCCGCAAGAGTGGGCACGCGATCGCAAACTAAACGGTTTTTGAGCTGAGGGCGACAGGCCCGCAGCACGGTTGAATTTATAAGAGAGCACACAATGGATAAATTTCGTGTACAGGGGCCAACGCGTCTCCAGGGCGAAGTCACAATTTCTGGCGCGAAAAACGCCGCGCTGCCAATCCTCTTTGCTGCGCTGCTCGCGGAAAAGCCGGTAGAAATTCAGAACGTACCGAAGCTGAAAGATATCGACACCACCATGAAGCTGCTCACCCAGCTGGGCACGAAAGTTGAGCGTAACGGTTCCGTCTGGATCGATGCCAGCAACGTGAACAACTTCTCTGCGCCTTACGATCTGGTGAAAACCATGCGTGCATCCATCTGGGCACTTGGCCCGCTGGTGGCGCGTTTTGGTCAGGGTCAGGTTTCACTGCCGGGCGGTTGCGCCATCGGTGCGCGTCCGGTTGATCTGCATATCTATGGTCTGGAGAAACTGGGCGCTGAGATCAAGCTGGAAGAAGGTTACGTTAAAGCCTCCGTCAACGGTCGTCTGAAAGGCGCGCACATTGTCATGGACAAAGTGAGTGTGGGCGCAACCGTCACCATCATGTCTGCGGCAACGCTGGCAGACGGCACGACCATCATCGAAAACGCCGCGCGTGAACCTGAGATTGTGGATACTGCCAACTTCCTCGTGGCGCTGGGGGCGAAGATCTCCGGCCAGGGTACTGACCGTATCACCATCGAAGGCGTTGAGCGTCTGGGCGGCGGTGTGTATCGCGTTCTGCCCGACCGTATCGAAACTGGCACCTTCCTGGTGGCCGCAGCGATCTCTGGCGGTAAGATTGTTTGTCGCAACGCGCAGCCTGATACCCTGGATGCGGTGCTGGCGAAACTGCGTGATGCAGGCGCGGATATCGAAATCGGCGAAGACTGGATCAGCCTCGATATGCACGGTCAGCGTCCAAAAGCGGTCAATGTACGTACGGCGCCGCATCCGGCGTTCCCAACGGACATGCAGGCTCAGTTCACCCTGTTGAACCTGGTTGCCGAAGGGACAGGCTTCATCACAGAGACCATTTTCGAGAACCGCTTTATGCACGTACCGGAACTGATCCGTATGGGTGCGCATGCTGAGATCGAGAGCAATACCGTGATTTGCCACGGCGTGGAGAAACTGTCAGGTGCTCAGGTGATGGCAACCGATCTGCGTGCTTCTGCAAGCCTGGTGCTGGCGGGATGTATTGCGGAAGGTACCACGGTGGTGGATCGTATTTACCACATCGATCGTGGTTATGAGCGTATCGAAGACAAACTGCGCGCGCTGGGTGCCAATATCGAGCGTGTGAAGGGCGAGTAATCGTTCCGGCAGCCCCCTGCCAGAGATGACCGGGGGGTTGCTGTTCCTGCTAAAAAGCGCGTTATTCCTGTGGTTCTTTCTTTAACTTTCTCTGGCGCATCATGCGCGTTCTGTCGATGAATTCATGGGTAATGGGATCGTGGTAGCGCGAGGGCCAGATCACCCACGGGTGCGTTTCCAGCGCCGTCGCGATAATTAATTCTCCCTTTGGCCAGGGGCGGGTCAGGGCGTTGGCCAGGGTGGAAGAACTCAGACCATGGCGGCGGGACTCTGCTGCCAGTGACGTCCCTCTTTTGCGCAGTGCCGCAATGATATCTGCCGTATGCCAGTCGATAAATTTCGTATCCATAACGCTGTCCTTAAGTGCGGATTCACCTACGCCGTTTCTTCTGAAACGACTGGCTTACTATATCCATTTCAAACTCTTGTTCTAAAAAGTTCGCGTTACTTGAACGGATATTCAGAATAAGACATGCCTTTATTCATGCGGTCTCTAAACCGATGAATTTACATGAATACGGAATTTACTGGGGTGTTTTAGAACCTCCCCGCGATGGAAACGGGGAGGCGTGAAAGGATTAACGATCGCGTTGAACAGCGATGTGGGCAAGGCCAATAAGGGCATCACGCCACGGGCTGTCTGGAATAACCTGAAGGGCAGCGATGGCTTTATCAGCCTCTTCTTCGGCACGCTGACGCGTCCATTCCAGTGAACCGCAGATCGCCATAGTTTCCAGTACCGGTTCCAGAAGATGGCGACCATTTCCCTGTTCGATCGCCTCACGGATCATTTTCGCCTGATCTGCAGTTCCGTTGCGCATCGCATGGAGCAGCGGCAGGGTCGGTTTGCCTTCGTTCAGGTCATCGCCCACGTTTTTGCCGAGCGTTTCGCCGTCCGCACTGTAGTCCAGCAAATCATCAATTAGCTGGAAGGCTGTCCCCAGATAGCGACCATAGTCCTGGAGCCCTTTTTCCTGAGCCTCAGAACAGCCAGCCAGAATGCCGGAGCACTGCGCGGCCGCTTCAAACAGGCGTGCTGTTTTGCTGTAGATGACGCGCATGTAGTTTTCTTCAGTGATATCCGGATCGTTGACGTTCATCAGCTGCAGCACTTCGCCTTCAGCGATGACGTTTACGGCTTCTGACATCACTTCCAGCACTTTCAGCGAGCCCAGGCTGGTCATCATCTGGAAGGCGCGGGTATAGATAAAATCCCCGACCAGAACGCTGGCGGCATTACCGAAGGCGGCATTGGCCGTGGCCTTACCGCGACGCATATCGGATTCATCCACAACATCGTCATGCAGAAGCGTCGCTGTGTGAATAAATTCGATCAGTGCGGCGATCGTGACGTGGGCATTTCCCTGATAGCCAACGGCTCTGGCAGCCAGAATGGCAATCATCGGGCGAATGCGTTTACCGCCGCCGCTGACAATGTAATAGCCCAACTGATTGATCAACTGAACGTCAGAGTTGAGTTGCTCCAGGATTGCTGCATTCACACCCGCCATATCTTGCGCGGTTAACTCATTGATTTTTTCTAAATTCATCGCAAAAGCCGGGCTTTTCATCCTGTTGATCCCATCTTCAATGGGGTAACGAAGGGTTTCGGTTTATCAATAGTAGTGCTGATTGTACTGAAAAAACGGCTCAGATAAACGTTACCGTACGTGTTGTGTTTTTTTTCTTCATGTATTGATGGTAGCACTTGTCAAAGGCTCGCGTTTTGCGTAATATTCGCGCCCTATTGTGAATATTTATAGCGCACTCTGAATCATACGAGGATGTGCGCGGAAGCGGAGTTTATATGTACGCGGTTTTCCAAAGTGGTGGTAAACAACACCGAGTAAGCGAAGGTCAGACCGTTCGCCTGGAAAAGCTGGACATCGCAACTGGCGAATCTGTTGAGTTCGCAGAAGTTCTGATGATCGCAAACGGTGAAGAAGTCAAAATCGGCGTTCCTTTCGTTGATGGCGGCGTTATCAAAGCTGAAGTTGTTGCTCACGGTCGTGGCGAGAAAGTTAAAATCGTTAAGTTTCGTCGTCGTAAACACTACCGTAAGCAGCAGGGCCACCGTCAGTGGTTCACTGATGTGAAAATTACTGGCATCAGCGCCTAAGACCTGAGGAGAGATTTAAATGGCACATAAAAAGGCTGGCGGCTCCACACGTAACGGTCGCGATTCAGAAGCTAAACGCCTGGGCGTTAAGCGTTTCGGTGGCGAATCCGTTCTGGCGGGTAGCATCATTGTTCGTCAACGTGGTACCAAATTCCACGCTGGCAACAACGTAGGTTGCGGTCGTGACCACACTCTGTTTGCTAAAGCAGACGGTAAAGTGAAATTTGAAGTTAAAGGCCCGAACAACCGTAAATACATCAGCATCGTTGCTGAGTAAGGTTTTCTCGGTCCGGTAACGGATTAAAGCCCCGCAACGTGTTGCGGGGCTTTTTACATTGGAAACCCGGAAAATTTTCTGTAGGGAAAACGGGCATGAAGCAGCAGGCCGGCATTGGTATTCTTTTGGCGCTCACGACCGCAATGTGCTGGGGTGCGCTGCCAATTGCAATGAAGCAAGTACTGGAAGTGATGGAGCCGCCTACGGTGGTCTTTTATCGCTTTCTGATGGCAAGCATCGGCCTCGGCGCCATTCTGGCTATCAAAGGTAAGCTTCCGCCTTTACGACTTTTCCGCAAACCGCGCTGGCTGGTGCTGCTGGCTATCGCGACGGGCGGTCTGTTTGGTAACTTCATCCTGTTCAGCTCTTCTCTGCAGTATCTTAGCCCTACAGCGTCACAGGTGATTGGTCAGCTTTCACCTGTGGGCATGATGGTCGCCAGCGTGTTTATCCTCAAGGAAAAGATGCGTGGGACGCAGATTATCGGGGCGAGCATGTTGCTGTGTGGTCTGGTGATGTTCTTTAACACCAGCCTGATCGAAATTTTTACCCGCCTGACGGATTACACCTGGGGTGTGATTTTTGGTGTGGGAGCAGCTACGGTCTGGGTAAGCTATGGCGTCGCGCAAAAGGTGTTATTGCGGCGCCTGGCCTCACAGCAGATCCTTTTTTTGCTGTACACTTTATGTACAGTTGCATTATTGCCGTTAGCAAAGCCGGGTGTCATTACCCAACTGAGCGACTGGCAGCTGGCGTGCCTCATTTTTTGTGGGCTTAACACGCTGGTTGGTTATGGCGCGCTTGCTGAAGCAATGGCGCGCTGGCAGGCAGCACAGGTTAGCGCATTGATCACGCTGACTCCGCTGTTTACCCTGTTATTTTCAGATTTGTTATCAATGGCCTGGCCCGATGTCTTCGTCAGACCGATGCTCAACCTGTTGGGCTATCTCGGTGCGTTTGTCGTGGTTGCGGGCGCGATGTATTCCGCCATTGGTCATCGTCTTTGGGGACGTTGGCGCAAAAATGAAGCGGTCCCCGCTCAGGCGAATGAGTTACGGAGAGTAAAATGAAGTTTGTTGATGAAGCAACGATCCTGGTTGTGGCTGGTGATGGCGGCAACGGTTGCGTGAGCTTCCGCCGTGAAAAATATATTCCTCGAGGTGGCCCGGATGGCGGCGACGGCGGGGATGGTGGTGATGTGTGGCTGGAGGCGGATGAGAACCTCAACACGCTGATCGACTACCGTTTCGAAAAATCCTTCCGCGCTGAACGAGGTCAGAACGGTCAGAGCCGCGACTGTACCGGTAAACGCGGTAAAGACGTGACCATTAAAGTGCCGGTTGGTACGCGCGTGATTGACCAGGGCACCGGTGAAACCATGGGTGACATGACCAAACACGGTCAGCGCCTGATGGTTGCAAAAGGCGGCTGGCACGGTCTGGGCAACAGCCGCTTCAAATCATCCGTTAACCGTACTCCGCGTCAGAAGACGATGGGGACGCCGGGCGATAAGCGCGATCTGCAGCTGGAGCTGATGCTCCTGGCAGACGTGGGCATGCTGGGTATGCCAAATGCCGGTAAATCGACCTTTATTCGCGCGGTTTCTGCGGCGAAACCAAAAGTGGCGGACTATCCGTTTACCACGCTGGTACCGAGCCTGGGTGTTGTCCGTATGGATAACGAGAAGAGCTTCGTTGTTGCTGACATCCCGGGTCTGATCGAAGGTGCAGCGGAAGGTGCCGGTCTCGGCATTCGCTTCCTGAAACACCTTGAGCGTTGCCGCGTACTGCTGCACCTCATTGATATCGATCCTATTGATGGTTCCGATCCGGTTGAAAATGCCCGGATCATCATCGGTGAGCTGGAAAAATACAGCGAAAAACTGGCGTCTAAACCGCGCTGGCTGGTCTTCAACAAGATCGACCTGATGGATAAAGCGGAAGCGGAAGCGAAAGCTAAAGCGATTGCTGAAGCGATGGGCTGGGAAGATAAATACTACCTGATCTCCGCGGCAAGCCAGGTTGGCGTGAAAGACCTCTGCTGGGATGTGATGACCTTTATCATCGAAAACCCGGTTGTTCAGGCTGAAGAAGCGAAACAGCCAGAAAAAGTCGAATTCATGTGGGATGACTACCACCGTCAGCAGCTCGAAGAGCTGGAAGCGGAAGAGGAAGACGACTGGGACGATGACTGGGATGAAGACGACGAAGAAGGTGTCGAGTTCATCTACAAGCACTGATATCTGTCTAAAGCCCCCATTCCGGGGGCTTTTTTTATTCCAGCGTTGAGGGGAGCCAGCAGCTTGCTATCAGGCCGCCTTCAGCACCGTTCTCCAACGCTAGCTTACCGCGGTGGAGTTGCAGGATACGCTGTACGATACTCAGGCCCAGGCCGCTACCGCCGTAGCGCTGATCAAGCCGACGGAACGGCTCGGTGATCGACTGTCGATGTGCTTCATCGATGCCGGGCCCCTGATCGCTCACGCTGACCAGCGTACCTCCCGCAACCTCGGTTAGTGCCACGGTGATTGTTGTGCCTGGTGGACTATAACGTCCGGCATTTTCCAGCAGGTTACGCAGCATCAGTCGCAAAAGCACCGCGTCACCCTGCACCGTAAGGGTGCTTTTGGCCGGCCATATCACCGTATGTTCTTTGGCTTCATGCTCAAGACCAAGGGGCGTGATGATCGTGTCCGTCCAGTTGATGGTCTCATAGTGACCGCTCGCCATCGCCTGTCCGGCACGGGCCAGCATCAGCAGTTGTTCAACGGTATGCATGAGCTGATCGATACGGCTGATTAACGTTGTCGCCTGCGGAGAGCCTGACTGCGCCATTAACTCCAGATGAAGCCGGATCCCGGCCAGTGGCGTTCGCAGTTCGTGGGCGGCGTCTGCGGTGAAGAGACGCTCCTGCTGAATGGTACTGTCCAGCCTGGCGAGTAGCTGGTTGAGAGAGGTGGTAACGGCGCCTATTTCTTCCATGTCGGAATACATAGGCAGCGGCGTTAAGTTATCCGCCGAACGGTTAGCGAGGCTGTCGCGGAGTTTATTCAGAGGCCGGGTTATCCAGGTGACCGCCCAGAATGAAAACAGCAGAGTGAAACTGACCATCACCAGGGAAGGGACCAGAAGAGATGCAATCGCCTCGCGGATCTCTTTTTCGACATGGTTATTGCGGGCTTTTGCAGACAGCGTTTCATTCACCAGAAAGCCAATCTGCTCACGACTTTCATGCCACAACCAAATCACGCTTATCAGCTGGAAAAATAACAGAATGACCGCCAGCAACACCATTAATCGCCGACGCATGCTGTTCATTTCTGGCTCTCCAGACGATAGCCAACGCCGCGGACGGTTTTTATCCTGTCTTTGCCAAGCTTGCGACGCAGGTTATGGATGTGGACTTCCAGGGTGTTAGAGCCGGGATCGTCCTGCCAGGAGTAAATGTCCTGTTGCAGCGTTTCACGGTGCACCGTTTGCCCGCTGCGCATAATCAGGCGGGTCAGGAGGGCGAACTCTTTTGGGGTCACTTCAACGGGCTGGGACTGACGCAGTACCTGCTGGGTTTGCAGATTGAGCGTGATGTCGCCGTCCGTCAGCAGATTATCGCTGTGCCCCTGATAGCGCCGGATAAGCGCCCGCACGCGTGCCTGAAGTTCTGCGAGCGCAAAGGGCTTCACCAGATAGTCATCTGCGCCAGCATCAAGACCGGTAATACGATCTTCAATCGCATCGCGTGCCGTCAGGATCAACACCGGGTTAGTGATGCCGCGCCGACGCCATTGGGTGAGCAGCGTCGCGCCGTCTTTGTCCGGCAAACCCAAATCGAGGATCACCAGACTGTACTCGCCGCTCTGGATCAGGGAATCCGCCTCTGCCGCGGTACCGGCACAATCCAGAGCATACCCTTCGTTGGCAAGCCCCAGCGCGAGTCCTTCCTGTAATAACAGATCATCTTCAACTATGAGTAGTTTCATCGCTAGTTATTCTGATAAATGTCTTTATAAAGCCTGCTTTCGAAGCGAACCAGCGGAATACGACGGTTGCGCTGATCGGTCGGTTCGACGGCATAGCCGGAAAGATACTGTACGAAGGCCATGCGTTGTCCGCTGGCGGTCGTGATGAACCCTGCAAGATTGTAAACGCCCTGCAGTGAACCTGTTTTAGCGGATACTTTGCCATCTACGCCGGCCGCGTGAAGCCCGGCGCGATACTGCAGAGAACCGTCATGCCCGGCAAGCGGCAGCATTGAAATAAAGTTTAGCTCAGAGTCATGTTGTGCAATGTACTGAAGCACTTGCATCATGGTTGCCGGTGCGATCAAATTATGACGCGATAATCCGGAACCATCGACAGCAATGGTATTACCCAGATCGATTCCCGCCTGTTGGCGCAGGATCTGGCGCACAGCGTCTGAGCCCGCGCGCCAGGTTCCCGGCACGCCAAAACGCGCGTGGCCGATCATGCGGAACACCGTATCAGCAATCATGTTGTCAGACTTTTTCAGCATAATTCGCAGCAAATCGTGCAGCGGAGGCGACTGTTTGCTGGCGATGACCGTTCCGGGCTGGTTGACCTGCGTCTGGCGGAGCAGCGTACCGGAGTAGCTAATGCCTGCCTGCTTCAGTTCATCCTTCAGAATGGCGCCCGCGTAGCTCGCGCCATCTTGTATCGCAAAGGCCAGCGGCAGGGGATCGGCGCGCTGGGTCAGACAGCCGGTGAGCGTGAAACGGTTAAGATCGCCAGGCACCACGTCCAGTTCGCAATACTGGGCATCCGGGGAGCCTTTGGCCAGCGTACGCACCTGGCTAAACATGGTCACCGGGTAGTAGGATGCCACGCGGATAAACGCTAAATCATCCGGTTTGGGCGCGCTGTAAAGGGAAATTGAAAAGCAGTTGCGGTCAACAATCGCGGCGGCGGGTGGGGCGCTAAAACATTGCGTCATGTCGTTCCACGGCCAGCCTGGCGCTTTATCATGGCTGGCAAAAATCGAGGTGTCGATCAGCACGTTACCCTCGATTTTCGTCACACCGGATTTTTTCAGCACCGCCACCATATTGCGGATATCCTGGCGCTTAAAGGTCGGATCGCCGCCAAAACGGGCGATAAGATCGCCTTTCAGCACACCGCCTTCAATGTTGCCTTTGCTCTCAAGCGTGGTGGTAAAACGAAAGTCAGGGCCGAGCTGAAGCAGCGCGGCGAGGGCCGTGATCACCTTTTGGGTACTGGCAGGCAGCGCCATCTGTTGACTGTGATAGTCAATCTCTGGCGTCTGCGCCCCGACCTTCTGCACCATCAATGCAAGGTTAGCACCTGCGGGTAGCTGATTAATGTACTCATCAACATTCGCGGCCTGAACGCTGAACGCTATACTGGTAGTCAATCCGATGATAAATCTGGAAAATCGCATAATCTCGCGCTAACAACCCGAAAACAAACCGTCATACTACGGTGCATAGCACTGCAAAGTAAACGATGACCCATAGTGAACTTCGCGGTAAAATGCGTATCAAATTGAAAAATTGCTGCTGACCTGGGGCGTTGCTCCCGGGTCGGTTTTCTTTTTGCTTCTTGCCCGCTTAGGGGGGCAGGGGCAGGGAACACTGCTCCCAACAGGAATGTTTAAGAGGTATAACAAATGCAAGCTATTCCGATGACCTTACGTGGTGCCGAAAAACTGCGCGAAGAGCTGGATTTCCTGAAATCCGTTCGTCGCCCTGAAATTATCGCCGCTATCGCGGATGCGCGTGAGCATGGCGACCTGAAGGAGAACGCTGAATACCACGCGGCGCGTGAGCAGCAGGGCTTCTGTGAAGGACGTATCAAAGATATCGAAGCAAAACTGTCCAATGCGCAGGTTATCGATATCACCAAGATGCCTAACAATGGGCGTGTGATCTTTGGTTCAACCGTGACCGTGCTGAACCTGGACAACGACGAAGAGCAGACCTATCGCATCGTGGGTGATGATGAAGCAGACTTCAAACAGAACCTGATTTCCGTGAACTCTCCGATTGCTCGCGGCCTGATTGGCAAAGAGCAGGATGATGTTGTTACCATTCGCACGCCTGGCGGTGAAGTGGAATACGAAATTATCAAGGTTGAATACCTGTAATTCGCATCTCTGGTAAGATGTTGATACATTGTAAAGAAAAGAAAAAGGCCGCATAGCGGCCTTTTATCAACTCAAGGAGCATGGCATTTTGCTCGCCTGCTGACAGAAATCCCTCGTTTCACACAGAAAATGTGTTTGATTCAGGATATCCTTAGCGTGGCAGCGAGATTTTACGCTCTTTAGATGGGCGGTAGAGCACCAGCGTTTTACCGATGACCTGTACATTACAGGCGCCGGTTTCGCGCACGATGGCTTCCACGATCAGGTTTTTAGTGTCTCTGTCTTCAGAGGCGATTTTCACCTTGATCAGCTCGTGGTGTTCCAGCGCTTGTTCAATCTCGGCAAGCACCCCTTCGGTCAAACCATTGTTGCCAAGCATCACTACAGGCTTGAGCGGATGTGCCAGACCTTTAAGGTGCTGTTTTTGTTTAGTACTCAGATTCATCGTATATTTTTGCTTACGTTGGGATTGAAAACGGTTCATTCTACCGCCATCTCCCTTATATCGCCAAATAGCTGCGTAGAAATTTACGTCACAGGCAAGTAACGATGAACCAGGACGGAAATGTTAAATGACAGGTAAAAAGCGTTCTGCCAGCTCCAGCCGCTGGCTTCAGGAACACTTTAGCGATAAATATGTTCAACAGGCGCAGAAAAAGGGGTTGCGTTCCCGTGCCTGGTTTAAACTTGATGAAATACAGCAAAGTGACAAACTTTTTAAGCCGGGGATGACGGTTGTTGACCTCGGTGCGGCACCTGGCGGATGGTCCCAGTATGCGGTAACGCAGATCGGCGGAACGGGCCGAATCATCGCGTGCGATCTTTTACCAATGGATCCTATCGTCGGTGTCGACTTCCTTCAGGGCGACTTTCGTGATGAATTAGTGCTTAAAGCGTTACTTGATCGTGTAGGTGACAGTAAGGTCCAGGTTGTCATGTCAGATATGGCACCAAATATGTGTGGAACACCGGCGGTGGATATCCCCCGCGCCATGTATCTGGTGGAGCTAGCGTTAGAAATGTGTCGTGATGTACTAGCGCCTGGTGGTAGTTTTGTTGTGAAGGTGTTTCAGGGCGAAGGTTTCGAGGAGTATCTTAAGGAAATTCGCTCCCTGTTTGCGAAGGTCAAAGTTCGTAAGCCGGACTCTTCCCGGGCCCGTTCCCGCGAAGTGTATATTGTAGCGACCGGGCGAAAATGATAACCGGTAGATTTCAGGCGAAAGTTTGAATGAAACTGGATATAGAGTATCCTGACGCTGTTTTTAACACAGTTGTAATATGAGGTTAATCCCTTGAGTGACATGGCGAAAAACCTAATACTCTGGCTGGTCATTGCCGTTGTGCTGATGTCAGTATTCCAGAGCTTTGGGCCCAGCGAGTCGAATGGCCGCAAGGTGGATTATTCTACCTTCCTGCAGGAGGTCAATCAGGACCAGGTTCGCGAAGCGCGTATCAACGGACGTGAGATCAACGTTACCAAGAAAGATAGTAACCGTTACACGACTTACATCCCGGTGAACGATCCTAAGCTGCTTGATAACCTTCTGACCAAAAACGTCAAAGTGGTAGGCGAGCCGCCAGAAGAACCAAGCCTGTTGGCTTCAATCTTCATTTCCTGGTTCCCGATGCTGCTTCTCATCGGCGTCTGGATCTTCTTTATGCGCCAGATGCAGGGCGGCGGTGGCAAAGGTGCCATGTCGTTCGGTAAGAGCAAGGCGCGTATGCTGACGGAAGACCAGATCAAGACTACGTTCGCTGACGTTGCTGGTTGTGACGAAGCGAAAGAAGAAGTCGGTGAACTGGTTGAATACCTGCGCGAGCCGAGCCGTTTCCAGAAACTGGGCGGTAAGATCCCGAAAGGCGTGCTGATGGTCGGCCCTCCGGGTACCGGTAAAACCCTGCTGGCGAAAGCTATCGCAGGTGAAGCGAAGGTACCGTTCTTTACTATTTCAGGTTCTGACTTCGTCGAAATGTTCGTGGGTGTCGGTGCATCTCGTGTGCGTGACATGTTCGAGCAGGCTAAGAAGGCAGCACCGTGTATTATCTTCATCGATGAAATCGACGCCGTAGGCCGCCAGCGTGGCGCGGGCCTGGGCGGTGGTCACGATGAACGTGAACAGACCCTGAACCAGATGCTGGTTGAGATGGACGGCTTCGAAGGTAACGAAGGTATTATCGTTATCGCCGCAACTAACCGTCCGGACGTACTTGACCCGGCGCTGCTGCGTCCAGGCCGTTTCGACCGTCAGGTTGTGGTCGGTCTGCCAGATGTTCGTGGTCGTGAACAGATTCTGAAAGTGCACATGCGTCGCGTACCGCTGGCGCCAGATATCGACGCGGCAATTATTGCGCGCGGTACCCCGGGCTTCTCCGGTGCGGATCTGGCTAACCTGGTCAACGAAGCTGCTCTGTTCGCCGCTCGCGGTAACAAGCGCGTGGTGTCCATGGTGGAGTTCGAGAAAGCGAAAGACAAAATCATGATGGGTGCGGAACGTCGCTCCATGGTGATGACGGAAGCGCAGAAAGAGTCCACGGCATATCACGAAGCCGGTCACGCGATTATCGGCCGCCTGGTACCGGAGCACGATCCGGTACACAAAGTGACGATTATTCCGCGCGGTCGTGCGCTGGGTGTGACTTTCTTCCTGCCTGAAGGCGACGCGATCAGCGCCAGCCGTCAGAAACTGGAAAGCCAGATTTCAACCCTGTACGGTGGTCGTCTGGCGGAAGAGATCATCTACGGGCCGGAACATGTTTCTACCGGTGCGTCGAACGACATTAAAGTGGCGACAAACCTGGCACGTAACATGGTCACTCAGTGGGGCTTCTCCGACAAACTCGGTCCGCTGCTTTATGCAGAGGAAGAGGGTGAAGTATTCCTGGGCCGCTCCGTGGCAAAAGCGAAACATATGTCCGATGAGACGGCTCGTATCATCGACCAGGAAGTGAAAGCGCTGATTGAACGTAACTACGGTCGCGCGCGTCAGATCCTGAACGACAATATGGACATCCTGCATTCGATGAAAGATGCGCTCATGAAATATGAGACCATCGATGCACCGCAGATTGACGACCTGATGGCTCGCCGCGAAGTGCGTCCGCCAGCAGGCTGGGAAGACCCAGGTGCTTCCAACAATTCTGACAACAATGGCACCCCGCGTGCGCCGCGTCCGGTCGATGAACCGCGTACGCCGAACCCGGGCAACACCATGTCAGAACAGTTGGGCGACAAGTAAGTCACTGCTGTTGAAGCGTTTGTCTGTATCTCAAACCCTGGAGCTTGCTCCGGGGTTTTTCTTTTTCATTTAACCATATTGATACCAGGGATTTAGCCATGAAACTCTTCGCCCAGGACTCGCATCTCGATCTCTCACATCCTCATGTGATGGGTATCCTGAATGTTACCCCTGACTCCTTCTCTGACGGCGGCACGCACAACACGCTTATCGACGCGGTTAAGCACGCGAATTTAATGATCAACGCGGGTGCTACCATCATTGATGTCGGCGGTGAATCGACGCGCCCAGGGGCAGCGGATGTGTCGGTGGAAGAAGAGCTGGCGCGCGTGGTGCCGGTCGTTGAGGCAATCGCACAACGTTTTGAGGTATGGATCTCCGTCGATACTTCCAAACCAGAAGTGATTCGTGAAGTGGCGAGAGTGGGTGCTCACATTATTAATGATATCCGCTCGCTGACTGAACCCGGTGCAATCGAAGCCGCTGCTGAGACAGGGTTGCCTGTGTGCCTGATGCACATGCAGGGGCAGCCGAAAACCATGCAGGAGGCGCCGAAGTATGACGATGTCTTTGCTGATGTGAATCGCTTCTTTATTGAGCATATTGAACGCTGTGAGCGTGCAGGCATCCCAAAAGAGAAATTGCTGCTCGACCCGGGGTTCGGTTTCGGTAAAAATCTCTCCCACAACTATGCACTGCTTGCGCGCTTATCGGAATTCCATCACTTCGGCCTGCCGCTGCTGGTGGGGATGTCGAGAAAATCGATGATTGGCCAATTGCTTAACGTAGGGCCGAGCGAGCGCCTGAGTGGTAGTCTGGCCTGCGCGGTCATTGCGGCGATGCAAGGCGCGCATATTATTCGTGTCCATGACGTCAAAGAAACAGTAGAAGCCATGCGCGTGGTGGAAGCCACACTGGCAGCGAAGGAAAACAAACGCTATGAGTAATCGTAAATATTTTGGGACCGATGGTATCCGTGGGCGTGTCGGCGATGCGCCTATCACGCCTGATTTTGTCCTTAAGCTTGGCTGGGCTGCTGGCAAGGTACTCGCACGTCATGGTTCCCGTAAGATCATTATTGGTAAAGATACCCGTATTTCAGGTTATATGCTGGAATCGGCGCTGGAAGCCGGACTGGCAGCCGCGGGGCTGTCAGCTTCCTTTACTGGCCCAATGCCAACGCCGGCTGTTGCGTATCTGACCCGTACCTTCCGCGCGGAAGCGGGAATTGTGATTTCGGCCTCCCATAACCCGTTCTATGACAACGGCATCAAGTTCTTCTCCATTGATGGCACCAAGCTGCCGGATGAAGTGGAAGAAGCCATTGAAGCCGAAATGGAAAAAGAGATCACCTGCGTGGACTCCGCAGAGCTGGGTAAAGCAAACCGTATCGTCGATGCCGCGGGTCGCTATATTGAATTTTGCAAAGGCACCTTCCCGAACGAACTGAGCCTTGCCCACCTTAAAATTGTGGTGGACTGCGCCAACGGTGCGACCTACCACATTGCGCCAAACGTATTCCGCGAGCTGGGCGCCAAAGTGATCACCATTGGCTGCGAGCCGGATGGTCTGAACATTAACGAGCAGGTTGGCGCGACGGACGTGCGTGCCCTGCAGGCGCGCGTGCTGGCAGAGAAGGCCGACCTGGGTATTGCGCTGGATGGCGACGGCGATCGCGTGATCATGGTCGACCACGAAGGCAACAAGGTTGATGGCGATCAGATCCTCTACATCATCGCCCGCGAAGGGCTGCGTCAGGGTCAACTGCGCGGTGGTGCCGTCGGCACGCTGATGAGCAACATGGGTCTGGAGCTGGCGCTGAAACAGCTGGGTATCCCGTTTGTTCGCGCGAAAGTGGGTGACCGTTACGTGCTGGAGAAGCTTCAGGAGAAAGGCTGGCGCATTGGCGCAGAAAACTCAGGCCACGTGATCCTGCTCGACAAAACCACCACCGGTGACGGCATCGTGGCTGCGCTTCAGGTCGTCGCAGCAATGGCCCGTAACCATATGAGCCTGCACGATCTCTGCAGCGGCATGAAAATGTTCCCGCAGATCCTGGTGAACGTGCGTTTCACGGCAGGTAAAGGCGATCCGCTGGAAAATGACAATGTGAAAGCGGTAATGGCTGACGTTGAAGCGGCGCTGGGAAGCCGTGGCCGCGTGCTGCTGCGTAAGTCCGGAACTGAACCACTGATTCGCGTTATGGTGGAAGGTGAGGATGAAGCGCAGGTGACTGAATTTGCCCACCGTATTGCTGATGCCGTTAAAGCTGCATAAACTTGCACGCTAACTGTTTAAAAAGGCGACTTTTGTCGCCTTTGTTTTAAGCAATTAATGGCTTTTTGCTGTTTTTTTCCGCAGTTGATACAATGGCTCAAAAATGCCCTTGCGAAGGCCATTCGCTTTGGTTAGTATTCACACCCGCTTCAGTGGGAAACAAAAATCCTGCTAATTGGTCGAAGCATTGGTATGCGGCAAATCCGCAAGGAACAGGTTGATTATGTACGAAGCTCTTTTAGTTATTTTCCTTATTGTAGCCATCGCTCTCGTAGCGCTGATTATGCTGCAGCAAGGTAAAGGCGCTGATATGGGAGCCTCCTTCGGAGCAGGCGCTTCCGGTACGCTGTTCGGTTCAAGTGGTTCTGCGAACTTCATGACCCGTACGACAGCGATTCTGGCTACGCTGTTCTTCATCATCAGTCTGGTGCTGGGCAATATCAACAGCAACAAGACCAGTAAAGGAAGCGAGTGGGAAAACCTGAGCGCGCCAGCGAAAACTGAGCAGACTCAGCCAGCTGCACCGGCGAAGCCAACCAGCGATATCCCGCAGTAAGTATTCCGTACCGAGGTGGTGGAATTGGTAGACACGCTACCTTGAGGTGGTAGTGCCCTAACGGGCTTGTGGGTTCGAGTCCCATCCTCGGTACCAATATTCCAGAAGAAAGACGTCGAATGACGTCTTTTTTTTCGTCTGTACTTTTTGTTTTCGTAGGCCCGGTAAGCGCAGCGCCACCGGGCAAAATGGCGGGTGGCGCTGCGCTTACCCGCCCTACAAAAGGGCATAAAAAAGGCACCCTAAGAGTGCCTTCTGCATTTCTGAATAGCGATTACTTCTTATCGCTGTGCTCCAGGTTTTCCACCTGCGGCAGGCCGTTACCGGAGCTTGCGGAGAGCAGACCATTCTCAACATAATTGAACAGCTTTTCACGGGTATCGGTGATGTCCAGGTTACGCATGGTCAGCTGACCAATACGGTCATCTGGCGAGAACACCGACTCACCTTTCTCCATGGTCAGACGCTCTGCTTTATAGGTCAGGTTGTCAGACATGGTGTTCAGGATGGAGTAGTCGTTACCGCGACGCAGTTCCAGAGTGACCTCACCGGTAATGGCACTCGCCACCCAGCGCTGCAGCGCATCACGCAGCATCAGCGCCTGCGGATCGAACCAGCGACCCTGATACAGCAGTTTACCCAGCTGACGACCATGAGAGTGATACTGCTCAATGGTGTCTTCGTTGTGGATCCCGGTCAGCAGACGCTCATAAGCGATATGCAGCAGCGCCATCCCCGGGGCTTCATAAATGCCACGGCTTTTCGCTTCGATAATACGGTTCTCAATCTGGTCGCTCATGCCCAGACCGTGACGGCCGCCAATGCGGTTTGCTTCCAGCATCAACTCTACGTCGTCAGAGAACGTTTTGCCGTTCAGGGCAACCGGATGACCACGTTCGAAACGCACGGTCACCTCTTCTGCCGCGATCTTCACGTTCTCATCCCAGAACTTCACGCCCATGATTGGGTTAACGATCTTCACGCTGGAGTTCAGGAATTCCAGGTCTTTCGCTTCGTGCGTTGCACCCAGCATGTTGGAGTCGGTAGAGTAGGCTTTCTCGACGGACATCTTGTAGTCAAAGCCGCAGGCAATCATAAACTCGGACATTTCATGACGGCCACCCAGCTCGTCGATGAAGTCGGTATCCAGCCAGGGTTTGTAGATCTGCAGCTCGGCGTTGGTCAGCAGGCCATAACGATAGAAACGTTCGATATCGTTACCTTTATAGGTGCTGCCGTCACCCCAGATGTTCACGCCATCTTCTTTCATCGCGGCAACCAGCATCGTGCCGGTAACGGCGCGACCCAGTGGAGTGGTGTTGAAATAGGTCAGACCGCCGGTGGTGTTATGGAACGCACCACACTGAATAGCCGCAATACCTTCTGCGACGAGTTGCTTACGGCAGTCAATCAGGCGCGCGTTTTCTGCGCCATACTCTTTCGCGCGACGAGGAATAGCATCGTAGTCGTCCTCATCCGGCTGACCCAGGTTCGCAGTATATGCATACGGAACCGCTCCCTTCTGGCGCATCCACAGCAGTGCAGCGCTGGTATCCAGGCCGCCTGAGAAAGCGATGCCAATACGTTGTCCTACCGGAAGATGCTTGAGAATCGTCGTCATAGAATAAAACCCTGCTTGATTGACTGATTAGAGACCGCTTTCGCTCTCTTGTGCATTTTTATGCAAAATAAGTGAGTATTCATTTAATCATCTTTTATCGAATACCGGAAGAGACTCGTGCGTTTTTTGTAAAAAATTTGGTCTGTTTCGTCTGATGGAAGTTGGGTTGACAGGTGGGGTCAACTATCAATATACTAAACGCCGATTTTACGTCCCGTCTTCGGTACCAAATCCCAGCATTATTTGCAAATTCTGTCCAAAACGCGTAGAATTTGCCACGTTTCAGGCGCGGGGTGGAGCAGCCTGGTAGCTCGTCGGGCTCATAACCCGAAGGTCGTCGGTTCAAATCCGGCCCCCGCAACCACTTTCCCATAAAGTTCTTTTTCAAATATACTGTGAAGACTCAGAGCCTTCGTAGCTGGATTTGAAAAAATTCTTTCGGAGAGTGCTCCAGGCCACAGTTGTGGCTATAGGGTTCAGTTATCTAAAGCCCCGATTTATCGGGGTTTTTTGTTATCTGACTAAAGAATAACTGGGCTTTACGCCCTTTTTTTATGTCTTGGGGGTGGGCTTGTCCACATTAGAGCAAAAATTAACAGAGATGATTACTGCACCGGTCGAAGCACTGGGCTACGAACTGGTCGGCATCGAATTCGTTCGCGGCCGTACATCGACGCTGCGCATCTATATTGATAGTGAAGATGGCATCAATGTTGATGATTGTGCTGATGTCAGCCACCAGGTGAGTGCGGTTCTTGATGTTGAAGACCCAATTACCGTTGCGTACAACCTGGAAGTTTCCTCACCTGGCCTCGATCGTCCGATGTTCACGGCCGAGCACTATGTGCGCTTTACCGGTGAAGAAGTGGCTCTCGTTCTGCGTATGGCCGTACAGAACCGCCGTAAATGGCAGGGAATTATCAAAGCCGTTGATGGTGAAATGATCACGGTGACAGTCGAAGGCAAAGATGAAGTGTTCGCGCTGAGTAATATCCAGAAGGCGAACCTGGTTCCCCACTTTTAACAGTCTGGATTGAGGTGAAAAGCCCGCGATGAACAAAGAAATTTTGGCTGTTGTTGAAGCCGTCTCCAACGAGAAATCACTGCCGCGTGAGAAGATTTTCGAAGCGCTGGAAAGTGCACTGGCTACAGCAACCAAGAAAAAATACGAACAAGAGATCGATGTTCGCGTAGAAATCGATCGTAAAAGCGGTGACTTCGATACATTCCGTCGTTGGGTAATTGTTGAAGAAGTGACCCAGCCGACCAAAGAGATCACGCTGGAAGCGGCACGTTTTGAAGACGAAAGTCTGAACGTGGGTGACTACGTTGAAGATCAGATTGAATCTGTCACCTTTGACCGTATCACTACCCAGACCGCGAAACAGGTTATCGTGCAGAAAGTGCGCGAAGCCGAGCGCGCACTGGTGGTTGACCAGTTCCGCGATCAGGAAGGCGAAATCATTACCGGCGTGGTGAAGAAAGTAAACCGCGACAACATCTCTCTGGAGATCAAATCCGAAGGGATGCCGGGTAACGCTGAAGCGGTGATCCTGCGTGAAGACATGCTGCCGCGTGAAAACTTCCGCCCGGGCGACCGTATCCGTGGTGTGCTGTACGCCGTGCGTCCTGAAGCGCGTGGTGCTCAACTGTTCGTGACCCGTTCTAAACCGGAAATGCTGGTTGAACTGTTCCGTATCGAAGTACCGGAAATCGGTGAAGAAGTCATCGAAATCAAAGCGGCGGCTCGCGATCCGGGCTCCCGTGCGAAAATTGCGGTGAAAACGAACGACAAGCGTATCGACCCGGTCGGTGCTTGCGTTGGTATGCGTGGTGCGCGTGTTCAGGCGGTGTCTACCGAGCTGGGTGGCGAACGTATTGATATCGTTCTGTGGGATGACAACCCGGCGCAATTCGTGATCAACGCAATGGCTCCGGCAGATGTGGCGTCTATCGTTGTTGACGAAGACAAACACACCATGGATATCGCTGTTGAAGCGGGCAACCTGGCGCAGGCGATTGGCCGTAACGGTCAGAACGTACGTCTGGCGTCACAGCTGAGCGGCTGGGAACTCAACGTAATGACCGTTGACGACCTGCAGGCCAAGCATCAGGCTGAAGCCCATGCGGCGATCGATACCTTCACCAAATACCTCGACATTGACGAAGATTTCGCCACTGTTCTGGTTGAGGAAGGTTTCTCTACGCTGGAAGAACTGGCCTATGTGCCAATGAAAGAGCTGCTGGAAATTGACGGTCTGGATGAACCAACCGTTGAAGCCCTGGGTGAACGCGCTAAAAACGCACTGACCACCCTGGCACTGGCTCAGGCAGAAAGCCTTGGCGATAAGAAGCCGGCTGATGACCTGCTGAATCTGGAAGGTCTTGATCGTGCGATTGCGTTCAAGCTGGCTGCCCGTGGTGTTTGTACGCTGGAAGATCTCGCTGAGCAAGGCGTTGATGACCTGGCTGATATCGAAGGTTTAACCGACGAGAAAGCCGGCGAACTCATCATGGCCGCACGTAATATTTGCTGGTTCGGCGACGAAGCGTAATAAACTGTAGCAGGAAGGAACAGCATGACTGATGTAACTGTAAAATCGCTGGCTGCTGAGATTCAGACCTCCGTGGACCGCCTGGTACAGCAATTTGCTGATGCAGGGATCCCGAAGTCCGCTGATGACTCGGTGACCGCGCAAGAAAAACAAACCTTGTTAACGCACCTGAACCGTGAGCACGGTTCTACGCCTGACAAGTTAACGCTGCAGCGCAAAACGCGCAGCACGTTGAATATTCCTGGTACCGGTGGCAAAAGTAAATCGGTACAAATTGAAGTCCGCAAGACGCGCACCTTTGTAAAACGTGATCCGCAAGAGGCAGAACGCCTTGCCGCGGAAGAGCAGGCACAGCGTGAAGCGGAAGAACAAGCTCAGCGTGAGGCGGAAGCTGCCGCCAAACGCGAGGCAGAATTAAAAGCTGAACGTGAGGCCGCAGAAAAAGCGAAACGCGACGCCAGTGATAAAGTGAAGCGTGACGCTGCGGAAAAAGACAAAGTGAGCAATCAACAGACAGACGAAATGACCAAAACTGCCCAGGCTGAAAAAGCCCGTCGTGAAAATGAAGCTGCCGAACTGAAGCGTAAAGCCGAAGAAGAAGCACGCCGCAAGCTCGAAGAAGAAGCTCGCCGCGTCGCTGAAGAAGCACGCCGTATGGCAGAAGAAAACGAGAAGAACGGTGTGAATACCGTTGAACCGACTGAAGACACCAGCGACTATCACGTCACCACTTCTCAGCACGCACGTCAGGCTGAAGATGACAACGACCGTGAAGTAGAAGGCGGCCGTGGCCGTGGTCGTAATGCAAAAGCTGCGCGTCCTGCGAAGAAAGGTAACAAGCACGCTGAATCCAAAGCCGATCGTGAAGAAGCACGCGCTGCTGTTCGCGGTGGTAAAGGTGGCAAGCGTAAGGGTTCCGCTCTGCAGCAGAGCTTCCAGAAGCCCGCTCAGGCTGTTAACCGTGACGTCGTGATCGGCGAAACCATCACCGTTGGCGAACTGGCGAACAAGATGGCGGTTAAAGGCTCTCAGGTCATCAAAGCGATGATGAAGCTGGGTGCAATGGCGACCATCAACCAGGTTATCGACCAGGAAACCGCGCAGCTGGTTGCCGAAGAGATGGGCCACAAAGTTATCCTGCGTCGTGAAAACGAGCTGGAAGAAGCCGTAATGAGCGACCGTGATACTGGCGCTGCGGCTGAACCGCGTGCACCGGTTGTGACCATTATGGGTCACGTTGACCACGGTAAAACCTCTCTGCTTGACTACATTCGTTCTACGAAAGTTGCCTCTGGCGAAGCGGGTGGTATTACCCAGCACATCGGTGCTTACCACGTAGAAACCGACAACGGTATGATTACCTTCCTGGATACCCCAGGCCACGCAGCGTTTACGTCTATGCGTGCTCGTGGTGCTCAGGCAACGGATATCGTTGTGCTGGTTGTTGCTGCAGACGACGGCGTAATGCCGCAAACCATCGAAGCTATCCAGCACGCGAAAGCGGCGCAGGTGCCTCTGGTTGTTGCAGTCAACAAAATCGATAAGCCAGAAGCCGATCTGGACCGTGTTAAAAACGAACTGTCTCAGTATGGCGTTATGCCGGAAGAGTGGGGCGGTGAAGCACAGTTCATCCCAGTATCTGCTAAAGCGGGTACCGGTATTGACGACCTTCTGAACGCTATCCTGCTGCAGGCTGAAGTTCTGGAGCTGAAAGCCGTGCGTAAAGGTATGGCGAGCGGTGCGGTGATCGAATCCTTCCTGGATAAAGGTCGTGGCCCGGTTGCAACCGTTCTGGTTCGTGAAGGTACCCTGCTTAAGGGCGATATCGTTCTGTGTGGCTTCGAATACGGTCGTGTTCGTGCGATGCGTAACGAACTGGGTCAGGAAGTGCTGGAAGCGGGTCCGTCCATTCCAGTTGAAATCCTCGGTCTGTCCGGTGTGCCGGCTGCCGGTGACGAAGTGACCGTCGTGCGTGACGAGAAGAAAGCGCGTGAAGTGGCACTGTATCGTCAGGGCAAATTCCGTGAAGTTAAACTGGCTCGTCAGCAGAAATCTAAACTCGAGAACATGTTTGCCAACATGACCGAGGGTGAAGTTCACGAAGTGAACGTTGTGCTGAAAGCTGACGTTCAGGGTTCTGTGGAAGCGATCTCCGACTCCTTGCTGAAACTGTCTACCGACGAAGTGAAAGTGAAGATCATCGGTTCTGGCGTAGGTGGTATCACCGAAACCGACGCGACCCTGGCTGCTGCGTCCAACGCCATCCTGGTAGGCTTCAACGTGCGTGCTGATGCTTCTGCTCGCCGCGTGATCGAAGCGGAAAGCCTGGATCTGCGCTACTACTCCGTCATCTATAACCTGATCGACGAAGTGAAAGCGGCGATGAGCGGCATGCTGTCTCCTGAGCTGAAACAGCAGATCATCGGTCTGGCTGAAGTGCGTGACGTGTTCAAATCACCGAAATTCGGTGCGATCGCGGGCTGTATGGTTACCGAAGGTACCATCAAGCGTCACAACCCAATCCGCGTACTGCGTGACAACGTGGTTATCTACGAAGGTGAGCTGGAATCTCTGCGCCGCTTCAAAGATGACGTTAACGAAGTCCGTAACGGCATGGAATGTGGTATCGGTGTGAAGAACTACAACGACGTACGCGTTGGCGATATGATCGAAGTGTTCGAAATCATCGAGATCCAACGCAGCATCGATTAATTGAGATCGTAGGCCGGGTTAGCGAAGCGCCATCCGGCAATTATTTCAAAAGGGGCTTAAGCCCCTTTTTTGTCTGGAGAATTTATTATGGCGAAAGAATTTGGTCGCCCACAGCGCGTGGCGCAGGAAATGCAAAAAGAGATCGCGCTTATCCTGCAACGCGAAATTAAAGACCCTCGCATCGGCGTGATGACCACCGTGTCCGGCGTGGAAATGTCCCGTGACCTGGCCTACGCCAAAGTGTTCGTCACCTTCCTGAACGATCAGGACGAAGCGGCCGTGAAGAACGGCATTAAAGCGCTGCAGGAAGCCTCCGGGTTTATCCGCTCTCTGCTCGGCAAAGCGATGCGTCTGCGTATCGTGCCTGAGCTGACCTTCTTCTACGACAACTCGCTGGTAGAAGGTATGCGCATGTCCAATCTGGTGACCAGCGTGGTGAAACATGACGACGAACGTCGTGTTAACCCGACGGACGACAGCAAGGAGGACTAATGAGTCGTCCTCGTCGTCGTGGTCGCGACGTGCATGGCGTGCTGCTGCTGGACAAACCGCAGGGGGCATCCAGCAACGACGTGCTGCAAAAAGTGAAGCGTCTTTATAACGCCAACCGGGCGGGCCACACCGGCGCGCTCGATCCGCTGGCGACCGGTATGCTGCCGATCTGTCTGGGAGAGGCGACAAAGTTTTCCCAGTATCTGCTCGACTCCGATAAGCGTTACCGCGTTATCGCGAAGCTCGGCCAGCGCACGGATACCTCCGACGCGGATGGCCAGGTCGTGGAAGAACGTCCGGTGACCTTCAGTGCTGAACAGCTTGACGCTGCACTGGAGAGCTTCCGCGGGGACACGATGCAGGTGCCGTCGATGTATTCCGCCCTGAAATACCAGGGCAAGAAACTCTACGAATATGCGCGTCAGGGCATTGACGTTCCGCGCGAAGCCCGTCCGATAACCGTGTATGAGCTGCTCTTTATTCGCCACGAAGGTGATGAGCTGGAGCTGGAAGTGCACTGTTCCAAAGGGACGTACATTCGCACCATCATCGACGACCTCGGTGAAAAACTGGGCTGCGGTGCGCATGTTATCTACCTGCGCCGTCTGGCGGTGAGTAAGTACCCGGTTGAGCGGATGGTGACGCTTGAGCACCTGCGCGAGCTGGTTGAACAGGCGGAAGTACAGGGGATCGCGCCAGCATCGTTGCTGGATCCCTTGCTGATGCCAATGGACAGTCCGGCAGCGGACTTCCCGGTGGTTAATCTTCCTTTAACATCGTCCGTTTACTTTAAGAACGGCAACCCGGTTCGCACGGCGGAAGCTCCGCTGGAAGGGCTGGTGCGCGTGACCGAAGGTGACGACGGTAAGTTTATCGGAATGGGCGAAATGGATGGTGAAGGGCGCGTTGCGCCGCGTCGTCTGGTCGTCGAATATCCGGTCGACGCGTGACGGTGATAACGCCTCATCTTGCGATAAGCAGGGGAGACGAGTAGAATATTGCCGCTTAACGCCTGGTAAATTGTTTAACAATCTGCGAGGCGTACATGGGGTCGCTGAATTAGAGATCGGCACCCTTACATTCTTTATACTTTGGAGTTTTAAAATGTCTCTAAGCGTTGAAGCTAAAGCTAAAATCGTTTCTGAGTTTGGTCGTGGTACTAACGACAGCGGTTCTACCGAAGTTCAGGTTGCTCTGCTGACTGCACAGATTAACCACCTGCAGGGTCACTTTGCAGAGCACAAAAAAGATCACCACAGCCGTCGTGGTCTGCTGCGTATGGTTTCTCAGCGTCGTAAACTGCTCGACTACCTGAAACGTAAAGATGTTGCACGTTACACCGCGCTGATCGAGCGTCTGGGTCTGCGTCGCTAAGTCTTGCGAGTTTCAGAAAAGGGGGCCTGATGGCCCCTTTTTTCAACCAGACGGCAGCAATTCACTGGAAACTATTGTATTGTTGCTATAAATGATCTTCATTGCAGAGGTTCGCGCGGCTAATGAGAGGCTTCACCCATGGGGGTGTCGGTTGTCATTAGTCGCGAGGATGCGAAGAAGGTCGGGTTAAATCGACAGCACGCCGGTGGTGTGCTGTCATACATTTAAGAAAGGACAGAATTTTGCTGAATCCGATCGTTCGTAAATTCCAGTATGGTCAACATACCGTCACGCTGGAAACCGGCATGATGGCACGTCAGGCTACTGCTGCCGTTATGGTAAGCATGGATGACACCGCGGTGTTCGTCACCGTAGTGGGCCAGAAAAAAGCTAAACCAGGTCAGGACTTCTTCCCGCTGACCGTTAACTACCAGGAGCGTACCTACGCTGCCGGTAAAATCCCTGGTGGTTTCTTCCGTCGTGAAGGCCGTCCAAGCGAAGGCGAAACCCTGATCGCGCGGCTGATTGACCGCCCGGTTCGTCCGCTGTTCCCGGAAGGCTTCGTTAACGAAGTACAGGTTATCGCAACCGTAGTTTCCGTTAACCCACAGGTTAACCCGGACATCGTTGCGATGATCGGTGCATCTGCTGCCCTGTCACTGTCTGGTATTCCATTCAATGGCCCAATCGGTGCCGCGCGCGTGGGTTACATCAATGACCAGTACGTGCTGAACCCAACTCAGGAAGAGCTGAAAGAAAGTAAGCTGGACCTGGTTGTTGCCGGTACTGAAGCGGCGGTTCTGATGGTTGAATCCGAAGCAGAACTGCTGAGCGAAGACCAGATGCTGGGCGCAGTGGTCTTCGGCCACGATCAGCAGCAGATCGTTATCCAGAACATCAACGACCTGGTGAAAGAAGCCGGTAAGCCACGTTGGGACTGGCAGCCAGAAGCAGCAAACGACGCGCTGAACGCACGTGTTGCGGCACTGGCAGAGTCTCGTCTGAGCGACGCGTACCGCATCACCGACAAACAGGAGCGCTATGCTCAGGTTGATGTGATCAAATCTGAAGTGACCGCGACCCTGGTTGCTGAAGACGAAACGCTGGACGCTAACGAAATTGGCGAAATCCTGCACGCTATCGAGAAAAACGTTGTTCGTAGCCGCGTACTGGCCGGCGAGCCGCGTATTGATGGCCGTGAAAAAGACATGATCCGTGGTCTGGATGTGCGTACTGGCGTACTGCCACGTACTCACGGTTCCGCACTGTTTACCCGTGGTGAAACGCAGGCCCTGGTCACCGCGACCCTGGGTACCGCTCGTGACGCACAGATCATCGACGAATTGATGGGCGAGCGCACTGACAACTTCCTGTTCCACTACAACTTCCCTCCGTACTCCGTAGGGGAAACCGGCATGGTTGGCTCGCCGAAGCGTCGTGAAATTGGTCACGGTCGTCTGGCGAAGCGCGGCGTGCTGGCCGTGATGCCAGAAGCTGACAAATTCCCGTACACCGTTCGTGTGGTGTCTGAAATCACCGAATCTAACGGTTCTTCTTCCATGGCTTCCGTATGTGGTGCTTCTCTGGCACTGATGGATGCAGGCGTGCCGATCAAAGCCGCTGTTGCGGGTATCGCAATGGGCCTGGTGAAAGAAGGCGACAACTTCGTAGTTCTGTCTGACATTCTGGGTGACGAAGATCACCTCGGCGATATGGACTTCAAAGTGGCGGGTTCCCGCGACGGTATCTCTGCACTGCAGATGGATATCAAAATTGAAGGTATCACCAAAGAGATCATGCAGGTTGCTCTGAACCAGGCTAAAGGTGCGCGTCTGCACATCCTGGGCGTGATGGAACAGGCGATTAACGCGCCGCGTGGCGACATTTCTCAGTTCGCTCCACGTATCCACACCATCAAGATCAATCCAGACAAGATCAAAGATGTTATCGGTAAGGGCGGTTCCGTAATCCGTGCGCTGACCGAAGAGACGGGCACCACCATCGAAATCGAAGATGACGGTACTGTGAAGATCGCAGCAACCGACGGCGAGAAAGCGAAATTCGCTATCCGTCGTATCGAAGAGATCACCGCTGAAATCGAAGTGGGCCGTATCTACAACGGTAAAGTGACCCGTATCGTTGACTTTGGCGCGTTCGTTGCCATCGGTGGCGGTAAAGAAGGTCTGGTTCACATCTCTCAGATCGCTGACAAGCGCGTTGAGAAAGTGACCGATTACCTGCAGATGGGTCAGGAAGTACCGGTTAAAGTTCTGGAAGTTGACCGCCAGGGCCGTATCCGTCTGAGCATTAAAGAAGCAACCGAGCAGTCTCAGCCTGCTGCGGCGCCGGAAACTCCGGCTGCTGAACAGCAAGGCGAGTAAGGTTGCCATTTGCCCTCCGCATTGCGGAGGGCCTGGTATCAGGCAGGACGCCTTGTTAAGCCGCCGGGGGACAGGACGTTCATCCAATAGTTGTCTTCGGGAGTGGGAAATGAAGCCTTTTTTGCGCTGGTGTTTCGTTGCGACAGCTTTAACGCTGGCAGGATGCAGCAACTCTGCCTGGCGTAAGAGCGAAGTCCTCGCAGTGCCATTGCAACCGACTTTGCAGCAGGAAGTGATTCTGGCACGCATGGAACAAATTCTTGCCAGTCGGGCTTTAACCGATGACGAACGCGCACAGCTTTTATATGAGCGCGGAGTGTTGTATGATAGTCTCGGTCTGAGGGCATTGGCGCGAAATGATTTTTCACAAGCGCTGGCTATCCGACCTGATATGCCTGAAGTATTCAATTACTTAGGCATTTATTTAACGCAGGCAGGCAATTTTGATGCTGCCTATGAAGCGTTTGATTCTGTACTTGAGCTTGATCCAACTTACAACTACGCGCACTTGAATCGCGGTATCGCATTGTACTACGGCGGTCGTGATAAGTTAGCGCAAGATGATCTGCTGGCGTTTTATCAAGACGATCCTAATGATCCTTTCCGTAGCCTGTGGCTTTACATCGTTGAGCAGAAGCTCGATGAGAAGCAGGCAAAAGAGGCCCTGAAACAGCGCTTCGATAAATCGGACAAGGAACAGTGGGGATGGAACATTGTCGAGTTCTACCTGGGCAACATTAGCGAAGCAACGCTGATGGAACGCCTCAAGGCGGACGCAACGGATAACACCTCGCTCGCTGAGCATCTCAGTGAAACCAACTTCTATTTAGGTAAGTACTACCTAAGTCTGGGGGATAAGGACAGCGCTACGGCACTGTTCAAATTAGCGGTTGCTAACAACGTACACAATTTCGTTGAGCACCGTTATGCATTGTTGGAATTATCGCTCTTGGGCCAGGAGCAAGACGACCTGGCAGAATCGGACCAGCAATAGCTGACGACATAAACATCAGCCCGTAATCTTTTGATTGCCATCACCTTAACTGGTGAGGGCGTTGTTGTTCGTCAATACACCTACTTTGAGCCGGTTCACACTTTTCAATGAAAATTGCTAATCATTTTCACGATGAGCTAAGTAGACTGGCCGCCATTAATATCGAGGCACTTGTACTACATGGCTGAATTCGAAACCACTTTTGCAGATCTGGGCCTGAAGGCTCCTATCCTTGAAGCCCTTAACGATCTGGGTTACGAAAAACCATCTCCGATCCAGGCTGAGTGTATCCCACACCTGCTTTCTGGTCGTGACGTGCTGGGCATGGCCCAGACTGGTAGCGGTAAAACTGCAGCGTTCTCGCTGCCGCTGCTGAACAACATCGATCCGGACCTGCGTGCACCGCAGATCCTTGTCCTGGCTCCAACCCGTGAACTGGCTGTTCAGGTTGCTGAAGCCATGACGGAATTCTCTAAACATATGCGCGGCGTAAACGTGGTAGCCCTTTACGGTGGCCAGCGTTATGACGTGCAGTTACGCGCCCTGCGCCAGGGCCCACAGATTGTTGTCGGTACGCCGGGCCGTCTGCTGGATCACCTGAAGCGCGGTACGCTGGATCTCTCTAAACTGAGCGGTCTGGTACTGGACGAAGCAGATGAAATGCTGCGTATGGGCTTCATCGAAGACGTCGAAACCATCATGGCGCAGATCCCAGAAGGTCATCAGACCGCGCTGTTCTCTGCTACCATGCCAGAAGCGATTCGTCGTATCACCAAACGCTTCATGAAAGATCCTCAGGAAGTGCGTATTCAGTCCAGCGTCACCACTCGCCCGGACATCAGCCAGAGCTACTGGTCTGTGTACGGCATGCGCAAAAACGAAGCGCTGGTACGTTTCCTGGAAGCGGAAGATTTTGATGCGGCGATTATCTTCGTGCGTACCAAAAACGCGACCCTGGAAGTGGCTGAAGCGCTGGAGCGTAACGGCTACAACAGCGCAGCACTGAACGGTGACATGAACCAGGCTCTGCGTGAGCAGACGCTGGAGCGCCTGAAAGACGGTCGTCTGGATATCCTGATTGCAACCGACGTGGCAGCACGTGGTCTGGACGTTGAGCGTATCAGCCTGGTTGTTAACTACGACATCCCGATGGATTCCGAGTCTTACGTTCACCGTATCGGCCGTACCGGTCGTGCGGGTCGTGCGGGCCGTGCGCTGCTGTTCGTTGAGAACCGCGAGCGTCGTCTGCTGCGTAACATCGAACGCACCATGAAGCTGACTATTCCAGAAGCTGAACTGCCAAACGCAGAACTGCTGGGCAAACGCCGTCTGGAAAAATTCGCCGCGAAAGTACAGCAGCAGCTGGAAAGCAGCGATCTGGATCAGTACCGTGCACTGCTGTCGCAGATTCAGCCTACGGCTGAAGGCGAAGAGCTGGACATGGAAACCCTGGCTGCGGCACTGCTGAAAATGGCGCAGGGCGAACGTACTCTGATCGTGCCACCTGATGCGCCAATGCGTCCTAAGCGTGAATTCCGTGACCGTGACGATCGCTTTGAACGTCGTGGCGACCGTAACGATCGTGGCCCACGTGGTGACCGTCCAGAGCGTGGTGGTGAAGACCGTCCACGTCGTGAACGCCGTGAAGCGGGCGATATGGAACTGTACCGCATTGAAGTGGGCCGTGATGATGGTGTTGAAGTTCGTCACATCGTTGGCGCTATCGCTAACGAAGGCGACATCAGCAGCCGTTACATCGGTAACATCAAGCTGTTCGCATCCCACTCTACCATCGAGCTGCCAAAAGGTATGCCGGGTGAAGTACTGCAGCACTTTACTCGCACCCGCATCCTGAACAAGCCGATGAACATGCAGCTGCTGGGCGATGCTCAGCCACGTCCTGACCGTGGCGGCGAACGTCGTGGCGGTGGTCGCAGTTTCGGCGGCGAGCGTCGTGAAGGCGGTCGCACAGAAGGTCGCGGTGGTGAAGGTCGTCGTTTCTCCGGCGAGCGCCGCGAAAACCGTGGCCCACGTCGTGAAGAAGGCACCAGCCGTCGTCGTTTCGGTGACGCGTAAGCCTTACGCTTCTGACGTAAAGTAAAATATACAGCCCCGATAAATGCTATCGGGGCTTTTTTTATTCCCTTTGTACTCTTGTACTGGTACAGTGCGTCACACTAAAATGCAGAACCGCATAATTGACTGGAGAAAAGGCTGTATGGCGACACTAACCACCACCCAAACGTCACCTTCGCTGCTTGGCGGCGTGGTGATCATCGGCGGAACCATTATAGGTGCCGGGATGTTTTCCCTGCCTGTGGTCATGTCCGGTGCGTGGTTCTTCTGGTCGCTGGCGGCGCTGGTCTTTACCTGGTTCTGTATGCTCCATTCCGGGCTGATGATCCTTGAGGCGAACCTCAACTACCGCATTGGCTCCAGCTTCGACACCATCACCAAAGATCTGCTGGGCAAGGGCTGGAACCTGGTAAACGGGCTTTCCATCGCGTTTGTGCTCTACATTCTGACCTACGCGTACATTTCCGCGAGCGGTTCGATACTGCACCACACCTTTGCTGAGATGTCGCTAAACGTTCCGGCGCGTCTGGCGGGTCTGTGTTTTGCTCTGGGCGTGGCCTTTATCGTCTGGATGAGTACCAAAGCGGTGAGCCGCATGACGGCGATTGTGTTGGGCGCCAAGGTCATCACCTTCTTCCTGACCTTCGGTAGCCTGCTGGGGCACGTCACGCCCGCCACGCTGTTTAATGTCGCGGAAGTGAATACTTCCTACACCCCGTACCTGCTGATGACGCTGCCGTTCTGTCTGGCATCGTTTGGCTACCACGGTAACGTGCCGAGCCTGATGAAGTACTACGGCAAAGATCCACGCACCATCGTGAAGTGTCTGGTCTACGGTACGCTGCTGGCGCTGGGCCTGTATGTAATTTGGCTGCTGGGTACGATGGGCAACATCCCGCGCCCGGCGTTCATCGATATTGCGCAGAAGGGCGGTAACATTGATGTGCTGGTTCAGGCGTTGAGCGGCGTGCTGAACAGCCGTAGCCTGGATCTGCTGCTGGTGATCTTCTCCAACTTTGCCGTGGCGAGCTCTTTCCTCGGCGTGACGCTGGGTCTGTTTGACTACCTGGCGGATCTGTTTGGCTTTGATGATTCCGCGATGGGACGTTTCAAAACGGCGCTGCTGACGTTCCTGCCGCCCGTTGCGGGGGGGCTGCTGTGGCCGAACGGTTTCCTGTACGCCATCGGCTATGCGGGTCTGGCGGCAACCATCTGGGCGGCGATTGTGCCGGCGCTGCTGGCGCGTAAATCACGTAAACGCTTCGGTAGCCCTAAATTCCGCGTCTGGGGTGGCAAACCGATGATTGCACTGATCCTGGTATTTGGGGTGGGTAACGCGGTGGTTCACGTGCTGTCGAGCTTTAATCTGTTGCCGGTATACCAGTAAAACGTGCGGCTTGCCCCCCTCACCCCGACCCTCTCCCAAAGGGAGAGGGAGCAAAGCAAAAAACTACCCCACCAACTCCTCTTTCACCTGCATCGCCAAATCAAACGAATGCAAACGCGCCTGGTGATCGAAAATCTGGCCGTTAACCATAATCTCATCCGCCTGCGTTTCACGCAGCACCGCTTCCAGACCGTGTCGCACTTTCGCTTTATCCCCCACCAGCGACATGCTCAGCGCCTGCTGCACGCCATACTGCTCAGAGGCAGACCACAGCTGATGCATATTCTCCACTGGCGGTGGAAGTTGCCCGGTCTCACCGCGGCGCAGCTTCACAAACGCCTGCTGCATGGAGGTAAACAGGAATTCAGCATCGCGATTACTGTCGGCGGCAATGATATTAATACACACCATCGCGTACGGTTTCTCCAGACGTTCAGACGGTTTAAAGTTCGTACGATAGAGATGCAGAGCCTGATGCAGCATATCCGGTGCGAAATGCGAGGCAAACGCAAACGGCAGACCCAGCTGCGCGGCAAGCTGCGCGCTATAAAGACTCGAACCCAGCAGCCACACCGGGATCTTCTCGCCGTAGCCCGGCACCGGGCGCACGTGTGGGTTCGGATCGCGCGCGTCAAACCAGTCAACCAGTTCAGCCACATCGCGCGGGAAGTTGTCGATATCGCCGCTCATATGGCGACGCAGGGCGCGCATGGTCGGCTGGTCGCTACCCGGCGCACGACCCAGCCCCAAATCAATACGGCCAGGATAGAGGGTATTTAGCGTGCCAAACTGCTCGGCAATCACCAGCGGGGCGTGGTTCGGCAGCATCACGCCACCGGAGCCCAGGTGCAATGTCGTTGTGTTCGCCGCCAGATAACCAATCAGAACCGAGGTGGCGGCGCTGGCAATGCCGACCATGTTGTGGTGCTCGGCCAGCCAGTAGCGATGGTAGCCACGCTTTTCAGCCAGTTGAGCCAGATCGAGAGAATGCGAAAAGGCTTCTCTGGCCGAGGAGCCTTGTGGGATCGGCGCCAGGTCCAGCACCGAAAACGGAAGGGTTTTGTCAGTCATAACAGCTCACTTTGTCGACGGTCAATCTTTAATACTGCATTAAAAAATGATAACCGTTGTTAACAAAGTGAGCCTTTTTTAGGCCTGCAGTTCCAGCCCGGCCAGGCGTTTCCAGTAACCATTACAGTCGCTGTTTGCCGTCAGCGGCAGCGGAGCGGCGCCGGTTTCATTTGCGCGGAAGGCGTTCAGCATCGTGAACACGCCGGTATCCAGCGGGGATAAACGCACCATGTCTACCAGGCCGTCCATCGACGCCAGTTCGTTGCCCAGGTTATAGACATAGCCGCTCATGGTCTGGATCCCGTTCAGGACAAACACCTGCTGATTTTCCTGGGATAGCACGCTGCGCCCGTTCGGGTACTTGATGCAGCAGGTATCACACTCGTCTTTCGGGCGGTCTTCCGAACGCGCGGTAAAGCAGCGCGCGGAATAAGCCAGCGGAAGATGGCCGTAGCTCAGCACTTCCACTTCAAACTGATTGCGAATGCCGAGATCGTCACACTGCGTCAGCAGGTTTACCAGCCAGTCGCGTGAGAGTTCCACCGGCATACACCAGCGCGTCATTCCCTGTTTGAGAAGCAGGCGCAGCGTGACGGCGTTATAGCAGTTCAGTGCATGACCCGCGACGAACGGTAACTTACGTTCGGCGCACATGTTCACCACGCCCAGGTCGCTCGCTTCCAGCAGGAACTCACCGTTTTCAACGTAGCGTTTCAGTTCACCCAGTTCGGACGAGGCTTGCACCAGCGCGAGCGTCGAGAGCACCACCTGTTTACCGCTTCCGGCGAGACTTTTCGCCATCTCCAGCCAGTCGCCCACTTTGGTGGCGCGGCGCTTGCTGCACACGGCTTCACCGAGATAAATCACATCAGCGCTGCTGGTGGCGGCCTGTTGGTAAAAATCTTCCAGCGTCTCTTTTGGCCAGTAGTAGAGCACCGGTCCTAATGAATATTTCATGGTTATCTCACTGCCATTTACGGTGATACGCGCCAAGCGTCGTTTGCGTGCCTTCGGACATAGAACCGAGCGTCTCCATCCAGGCTGCCTGCGGAGCATAGTTTTGCGGGTCCGCCATGCAGCGGTCGATAGCCTGACGCCAGACTTTCGCCACCTGGCTCACATAGGCCGGGCTACGCTGGCGACCTTCAATTTTTACCGAGGCAATATTCGCCGCCAGCAGTTCCGGCAGCAGCTCCAGCGTGTTGAGGCTGGTAGGCTCTTCCAGCGCGTGGTAGCGCTCACCGTCAACCAGATATCGGCCTTTGCATAACGTTGGATAACCCGCGTTTTCGCCGTCCTGATAGCGGTCAATCAACACTTCATTCAGGCGTGATTCCAGCCCCTGTGGGGTTTGTTGCCAGCGGACAAAGCGGGCAGGAGAGCAGGCCCCAACGGTATTGGGTGATTCACCGGTTAAATAAGAAGAAAGGTAGCAACGGCCTTCGGCCATGATGCACAGGCTGCCAAAGGCAAAAACTTCCAGCGGCACTGGCGTGACGCGCGCGAGTTGCTTAACCTGATGAATGGAGAGCACGCGGGGCAGCACCACGCGAGCGACGTCAAAGTGTTGATGATAAAAACGCACGGCCTCTTCATTCGTGGCTGATGCCTGAACAGAGACGTGGCGCTCAATATGCGGATAGCGTTCTGCCGCATACTCAAGCATGGCGAGGTCGGCCAGGATTAACGCATCGGCACCCAGCTGTGCGGCCATATCCACCGCGCGCTGCCAGCGGGCATAGCCGTCAGGATGCGCAAAGGTATTAATGGCAATATGCAGTTTGCGGCGGTGCTGGTGAACGAAGTTAACGGCTTCCTGAAGCTTTTTCTCCGTAAAGTTGAGGCCAGCAAAATGGCGGGCGTTGGTATCATCTTTCAGCCCGATATAGACCGCATCGGCCCCATTTTCGATGGCCGCCTTAAGCGCCGGTAGGTTACCGGCAGGGCAGAGCAGCTCCATAAATTATCCTGATGTAGTCGATCGCAAAATTGTTAACGAGCTGGGATTTTAATTAACCCCTGGGCGACAATTTTTGATTTAAGGCAGCTAATGGCGTATTGATGACACCAATAATGAGCGTCACCGGACGACGGTTTGTTGATTTACGCCGCTATGTTGTGCGTCGGATATGGCAAAATAGCGGGACTATTGCTATCAGGGAGTAAAGCTCGTGCTGGATAAACTGCGTTCACGTCTCGTACAATTCGGTCCATCAATGCTGAGCGTGCCGGTGAAACTGGCGCCGTTCGCGCTAAAACGTCAGGTGCTCGAGCAGGTCCTGAGCTGGCAATTCCGCCAGGCGCTGCAGGACGGCGAGCTGGAGTTTCTGGAAGGCCGCTGGCTGAGCATTGAGGTGCGTGACATCGGGCTGCGCTGGTTTACCTCGGTTGAGAATGATCAACTCATTGTGCGTGAGTCCGCCGAGGCGGATGTGAGCTTTAGCGCCAGTGCCAGCGATCTGCTGATGATCGCCGCGCGTAAACAGGATCCGGATACGTTATTCTTCCAGCGCCGTCTGGTCATTGAAGGCGATACGGAGCTGGGTCTGTACGTGAAAAATTTAATGGATGCCATTGAGCTGGAGCAGATGCCGAAAGCGCTGCGCGTGATGCTGATGCAAATGGCAGATTTCGTTGAGGCCGGGCTGAAAACCCCGCCTGACAGTAAACACACTTCAGTAGGTGAGCCATGCTGATTCGAGTCGAAATTGGGATTGATGCACCGGGTATCGATGCGTTGTTACGCCGCGCTTTTGAGAGCGATGCGGAGGCCCAACTGGTCCACGATCTCCGTGAAGACGGCCTGATTACTTTAGGGCTGGTAGCCACCGATGACGAAGGTCAGGTTGTTGGCTATGTTGCCTTCAGCCCGGTAATTGTTCAGGGCGAAGATCTGCAGTGGGTAGGCATGGCACCGCTGGCGGTCGATGAGAACTATCGCGGCCAGGGCCTGGCGCGCCAGCTGGTGTATGAAGGGCTGGACTCGCTGAATGAGTTTGGCTATGCCGCCGTGGTCACGCTGGGCGATCCGGCATTTTATGGCCGCTTAGGCTTCGAGCAGGCCGCGCATTACGATCTGCGCTGCCGCTGGCCGGGTACCGAATCCGCCTTCCAGGTACATCGCCTGGCGGATGATGCCCTGAACGGTGTGAGTGGCCTGGTTGATTACCACGATCACTTCAATCGTTTCTGAGCAGGCTTTCGCGTAGCGCCTCAAATGAGCCGTCTCCGGTAACGAGGCGCTCTTTCTGGCGCTTCGTCAGCTGTTTAATTCGGTATTCCAGCCTGAGCGCCAGCGACCTGTCGCCGACGGCGGCGTAAAAAGCCAGCTGAAGTTCACCTTTCCCCCGCAGCGCTTTTGCCCCTTTCCCCGTTTGATGTTGTAAAAAACGCCGCGCCACATCGGTAGTGATCCCGGTGTAGAGTGCGTTATCAGCGGTTCGGACGAGATAGAGAAACCAGCACACGGTAAACAGATTCAGTATGTTAAGGTGAACGCACCATAGCATGAGAGAGAGCGAAAATGGAAACACTGGCAGCCATTAACCGCTGGCTGGCGAAGCAGCATGTCGTCACCTGGTGCGTCTGTAAAGACGAAGAGATGTGGTGCGCGAACGCCTTTTATTACTACGATCCCGAGCGTGTAGCCTTCTATGTCATGAGCGAAGACAAAACGCGGCATGCGCAAATGACCGGCCAGCAGGCGAAGGTGGCGGGTACGGTAAATGGCCAGCCCAAAACGGTCGCGCTGATCCGTGGCGTGCAGTTCAAAGGAGAGATCCGTCGGCTGGAGGGAGAAGAGAGCGACGCGCGCCGTAAGCACTACACGCGCCGCTTCCCGGTTGCCGCTGCGCTAAAAGCCCCGGTGTGGGAAATCCGCCTTGATGAGCTGAAATTTACCGACAACACGCTGGGCTTTGGCAAGAAGCTTCACTGGCTACGCGCCGAGCAGGCGTAGCGCTTCCCGGTTAAACGCCGGAAGATCGTCCGGGGTCCGGCTGGTGATCAACTGGTCTTTGTCGTTGACCACTTCCTGATCGTAAAACTCAGCCCCCGCATTTTTCAGATCGATAACGATCGGTTTCACCGCCGTCAGCTTACGTCCGCGGACCACGTCGGCGCTGATCAGCAGCTGCGGGCCGTGACAGATAGCAAAGACCGGTTTTCCGGTAGCGACAAAGTCACGTGTGAAAGTGACGAAACGCTCGTCCCCGCGCAGGGAATCCGGTGAATGGCCGCCGGGTAACAGCAGGGCGTCGAAATCAGACGGGCTGACGTTATCGATGGTTTCGTCGATGGTCACGCTGGCTTCGCCCTTATGGCCTTTCACCGTTTTGCCCGCTTCTTTCTCAATGGTAATGACCTCATGTCCCGCCTTGCGGAATGCCTCTGCAGGAGAGGTGAATTCTGAATCTTCAAACTCGTCGGTAATCAAGACTGCGATTTTCTTGCCCATGCTTCCTCCGTTGTTTTGGCTTCAGACTGATTTTTCTCCGCTTGTGGTAAATACTTACCTGTAACAGACTTCTAAGTGTGGTCGACCACGCTGAGTTCGCAAACGGACAATTCTGTAAAGGGGATACGATGAGCCAGGTACTGATTACGGGCGCAACCGGGCTGGTCGGCGGGCATCTGCTGCGGCTGCTGATCCAGGATCGCCATATTAACTATATCGCCGCACCGACGCGTCGCCCGCTGCTGGATATCTCCGGCGTCTTTAACCCGCACGACCCACAGCTCACCGACGCGCTGGCGCAGGTGCAGGACCCGATTGATATCGCCTTTTGCTGCCTCGGTACGACGCGGCGTGAGGCGGGCAGTAAAGAAGCCTTTGTCCATGCGGATTACACGCTGGTGGTGGATACCGCACTGACGGCGAAAAAATTGGGGGCAAAGCATTTTCTGGTGGTCAGTTCGCACGGCGCGAGCACCGGCTCGCCGTTTTTTTACAACCAGGTGAAGAGCAAGATGGAAGAGGCGCTGATTGCCCAGAAGTGGGAATATTTGACCATTGTGCGACCTTCCATGCTGATGGGGCACCGCGACGAACGGCGCTTTAACGAGTCTGTTTTCGCTCCGCTGTTTCGCATCCTGCCGGGTAACTGGAAGTCCATTGAGGCGCGGGATGTCGCGCAGGCGATGCTGAAAGAGGCGCTGGCACCGTCGCAGGAAGGGGTCAATATCATCCCTTCGGCAAAACTGCGTGAAATCGCGCAGGGCGAGGCGTAAACTTCTCCGGCTTATTCAATAACACTCTCCGGGGAATGGTATGACTGGTCAGTCTTCATCTCAGGCGGCGACACCTGTCCAATGGTGGAAGCCCGCACTCTTCTTTCTCGTGGTCATCATTGGCCTCTGGTATGTGAAATGGCAGCCGTACTATGGCAAGGCCTTCACCGCCGCCGAAACGCACAGCATTGGTAAATCGATACTCGCGCAGGCGGATGCCAGCCCGCTGAAGGCGGCGTGGGATTACGCCATGGTCTACTTCCTGGCTGTCTGGAAAGCTGCGGTATTAGGCGTCTTGTTGGGGTCGCTGATTCAGGTACTTATTCCGCGAAACTGGCTGGTGAAAACCCTCGGGCAGCCACGCTTTCAGGGCACCTTGCTGGGGACGATTTTCTCTCTGCCGGGCATGATGTGTTCATGCTGTGCAGCCCCTGTGGCCGCAGGAATGCGCCGTCAGCGTGTCTCGATGGGCGGTGCGCTGGCGTTCTGGATGGGCAATCCGCTGCTCAACCCGGCCACGCTGGTGTTTATGGGCTTTGTGCTCGGCTGGCATTTTGCGGCTATCCGCCTGGTTGCCGGGCTGCTGACGGTGCTGGTGGTGGCGACGCTGGTGCAAAATCTGGTGAAAGAGAAAGCGCCAGAGCCCGCTTCTGTTGAGCTGGACATCAGCGAGCCGCAGGGCGGTTTCTTTGCCCGCTGGGGTAAAGCGCTGTGGCAACTTTTCTGGAGCACCATTCCGGTTTATATCCTGGCGGTTCTGGTGCTCGGCGCGGCGCGCGTCTGGCTGTTCCCGCATGCGGATGGCGCGATTGATAACACGCTGATGTGGGTGATTGCGATGGCCGTTGCTGGCTGCCTGTTTGTGATCCCAACGGCGGCTGAAATTCCGATTGTTCAGACCATGATGCTGGCTGGCATGGGCACCGCGCCCGCGCTGGCGCTGCTTATCACCTTGCCGGCCATTAGTTTGCCGTCGCTTGTCATGCTGCGTAAGTCTTTCCCGGCAAAAGCGCTGTGGCTGACAGCGGGGCTGGTAGCGTTAAGTGGGGTGCTGGTGGGAAGCATTGCGCTTCTGTGAAAAAAAAGCCCGGTGGCGCTACGCTTACCGGGCCTACAGTGAGGTTTTTTTATTTGATGTAAGTAAACGCGGTGGTGACGTGCTTCACGCCGCTGACCCGGCTGGCGATATCCGCTGCCGCTTTCCCTTCACGGTCGGTAACCAGACCCAGCAGGAACACTTCACCGTTTTCGGTCGTCACTTTTACGTTTGAGGATTTCACCTGATCTGAACCCAGCAGCTGGGAACGGACTTTTGTGGTGATCCAGGTGTCAGACGACGCCGTACCCAGGCTGATTGGCTGGCCCTGACGGATTTCATTGAAGACTTCCGTAGTGCCCTCAACGCCCATGGCGATCTGCTTCGCGCGGCTGGAGAGTTCGGTATTCGGTGACTGACCCGTCAGCAGGACTTTGCCCTGATAAGCCGTCACGTTGATACGCGCTTCTTTCTTAATTTGTTCGTCTTTCGACAGCGCACTGTTGACGCGCAGCTCCAGCGTACCGTCATCCACCTGCGTTCCTACAGAGCGTGGATCGGTCGCCGCTTTGGTGCCTACTGCGGCAGTACCCACGACAGCCGCAGCGATACATCCCTGAAGCAGCAATGCAGACATAAGGACTGCGAGGGTCGATAAAGCCTTCATAAAAACTCCTTAATCATCCTGGTGAGGGAAAAGCGTGTTATCGATCAAATCGCATAAGCAGTTTACCGTGAGCATATGCATCTCCTGAATGCGTGCGCTTCGGTGAGACGGAATGCGGATTTCCACATCCTGCGGCCCCAGCAGACCCGCCAGTTCACCACCGTCATAGCCGGTTAAGGCGACGATAGTCATGTCTCGGGTGACCGCGGCTTCAACGGCTTTGACAATGTCCCGGCTGTTGCCGCGCGTGGAGATGGCCAGCAGCACATCACCGGCATGCCCCAGGGCGCGCACCTGCTTTGCGTAAATTTCGTCATGCAGACGATCGTTAGCAATCGCTGTTAAGACCACATTATCGGTATTAAGTGCAATGGCAGGTAAACTCGGGCGTTCGGTTTCAAAACGATTAATCATGCTGGCAGCAAAATGCTGTGCGTTGGCGGCTGAGGTACCGTTGCCACAACAGAGGATTTTGTTGCCATTAAGCAGGGATTGCACCAGCGTCATTGCAGCACGAGAGATCGCGTCCGGAAGGGCTTCCGCCGCGGCAATCTGAGTCTGGATGCTTTCTGTGAAGCACACTTTAATTCTTTCGAGCACGTTATCCCTTTTAAATCGTAATTATGCGTCTTCGCCAAAAGCGTTTTTAAGCCATTCGATCTCATTTCCGGTGAAGGCTATCACATCGAACCGGCAATCCACAGTATCAAAACTCCCATTATGGCGGGCAAGCCACAAGTGGGCAGTCTGTAATAATTTATGTTGTTTGGCGAGCGTCACGCTGGCGGCAGCACCGCCAAAACGGGAAGACTGTCGAAAGCGGACTTCTACAAACACAATCACCTGACCCTCTTTCATGATCAGATCAATTTCGCCGCCACGTCCGCGAACGTTAGCGGCGATAAAATGCAGTCCTTTGCCTTCAAGCCAGCGACGCGCTTTTAACTCCCACGCATCGCCGGTCTCTTTACGGCTTAACTGGCCGGGACGATTTGTCCCTGCTGGTATTTGAGCCATGATAACTTCCTGTTGATCACGCAGTCCTGCGTCGCGGTCAGATCGCCGGTGTTGCCGTTAAGCTCAAAGCCCGGTACCTGACGCATCTGGGTAAAGTGGTTCGCCAGCGCCCATGCATCGACCCCCATGGCATACAGACGCGCCAGTGAGTAGTCGTTACGTACGCTGCTCAGCGCCTGCTGCATCAGCGCCGGGTTGCTGCCCGCGAGCATCGGAATTTCACTGTACTGCAGGCCGTCCATTTCCAGACGGAAATCCGGGCCAGCGGTGCCTTGCGCGCTGCGGGAACTGGCATAGAGTGTTGCGCCGCTCTGGCTGCCGTTACGCATCGCAATCATCGGTTTGATAAAGGCGATCTCTTGCGGTGTGGCAACGATATAAGCCGCATCCACTTTTCCACCGCCGCCGATCTGCGCATCGGTAGGTGGGGCAGGGATGGTCAGCCCACCAATGGTCACGCCCTGCTGCTGTGGCAGGCTGGCGGTCACCGGGCTGCCGTTAAGCGCGATACCCGCTCCGCCGTTTACGCCCGCGCGCAGTTCTGAGACGGAACCGAATTTCTGCTGCAGCACGATACCGCCGCCCAGCTTCTGCCACTCATCGGCGAAGGCATTCGCTACGCGATCGCCCAGCGTACTGCGCGGGATGAGCAACAGTGGAGCCTGTTTACCTTGCTCGTGGATATGACGTGCCGCATCGCGAGCTTCGTCTTCCGGAGAGAGCGCGAAGTAGCAAATATTGGCCCGGTTTTGAACCTGCTCCGGCTGGTTGAGCGCCAGCACGTTTAGCGTGGTATTGCTCTTCATCAGCTCTTCCACGTTGTTTTTCAACAGCGGACCGACAACGATGCTCGCCCCGTCCTGTTGCACCTGAGCCAGTACCTGGTCAAGCGGCTGCGAACTGGTGTCGTAAATTTTCAGTTCGGTGCCAGGATTAGCGCTGGTGGTCGCCACGGTCTGCGGCTGCGCGGCAGGTTGAGTGGTTGGTTGAGTGGTTGGTTGTGCTGGCTGTTGTTGAGGTTGTTCTGCTGTTGCCTCAGGCGCTGCAGGAGAAGCAGGTGTCTCCACTGGCGCCTGTGTTGCTGGTTCTGCAGCAGGCGGAGGCGTCGTCGGTGCGGTCACCGGGTTTTGCATCGTGCCTTGCGCCGGGGTTTGCGCCGTGGTCAGATCGCTGGTCTCGGCGGCGGAAGGGCTGACAACATCATTCACGTTGGCCGCCTGTGCTGCCTGCACCGGCACCGCGCTGCCCGTCACCGGCATAGTGCCGTTTTTCGCCGCTTCAAAGCCCTGTTGAATCGTACGGCCAAACACCGCCGCCTGACCATTCAGCGGCAGAAGCAGTGCAATTTTGCTGGTCGATGCTGGCTTAAAGTTCTGCACGTTCACCAGCTGGGTTGGCAGCATTTTGGCGCCCGGGTTTTGCGGGTAGCGAGTCTGCCAGTCGGTAATACCGGCCTTCAGCATCTTAGGGTCGGTGCGGTTGTTAAACCACATCTGTTGGAGATCAAGCCAGCCCTGCAGCACGTTCTCATCCGCGTTGATGACCAGCGCCTTTGCCTGATCCGGGGTCATGGCGGCAAGAGCCTGCCAGGTGGCATCAATATTTTTCTGCTTGTCGGCACCGGCAAGCAGCGGTTCCTGAGCGATAAGCGCGCGGAGCAGCGTCAGGGAAGGACGCCCCTGTTCAGCGGTGATACCCGCCTGCCAGAAGCGTGCCTGCTGGTTTTTATCCAGCGCGCTCAGGTCGATGCTACCTAGGATCTTTTTCGCGCTGTCATACTCTTTCTGCGCGACCTTCAGCTCGGCAGAGAGCAGGCTCTGCTCAAGACGCTGGGTATCGTTAAGATCTTTCGGCAGCTGGCCGAACAGCTCTGCAGCCTGCTGGGTTTTTCCCTCTTTCAGCAGTGCACGAATGGCGAGTAATTGCCAGTTGATCCTGGTATCATTTGAACTCTGCGACATTTGTTGCAGATAAAAGCCAGAATCAGCCTGAGCGGAACCCTCAAGATGGGCGGTGCTCTGGTCAGGTGCCTGGGTGCCGCAGCCTGCAAAGATCAGGGCTGCCAGCAGAAGCGGCACGCTGCGCGTGGCTTTTTTTCGAAGAAACGTTAACGGTACCATACTGTATCCAGTGATTTTTTTTACGCAATGCTCAATATTAAATCGGCAATACGGACGAAACAATGAAACAACACGAAACGGCAGATAATTCTCAAGGCCAGCTTTATATTGTACCTACTCCTATCGGGAATTTGTCTGATATTACCCAACGTGCACTCACTGTATTGCAAGCCGTTGATTTAATTGCGGCTGAGGACACTCGTCATACCGGTTTACTGCTGCAGCATTTCGCGATTAACGCCCGTTTGTTTGCCCTGCACGATCACAATGAGCAACAAAAAGCCGACACGCTGGTGGCGAAGCTCAAGGAGGGGCAGAACATTGCGCTGGTCTCCGACGCGGGAACGCCGCTGATTAACGACCCCGGCTACCATCTGGTGCGTACCTGCCGTGAAGCCGGCATTCGCGTTGTGCCCCTGCCGGGACCGTGCGCCGCGATTGCTGCGTTAAGCGCCGCAGGTCTGCCGTCTGACCGTTTCTGCTATGAAGGTTTTCTGCCCGCCAAATCCAAAGGCCGTCGCGACGTCTTAAAAGACCTGGAAGCGGAACCGCGCACCCTGATTTTCTACGAATCCACCCACCGCCTGCTGGAAAGCCTGGACGATATGGTTACCGTCTGGGGTGAGTCCCGCTACGTCGTGCTGGCGCGCGAGCTGACCAAAACCTGGGAAACCATTCACGGCGCACCGGTGGGTGAACTGCTGGCGTGGGTGAAGGAAGACGAAAACCGCCGCAAAGGTGAGATGGTGCTGATTGTCGAAGGGCATAAAGCAGAAGAGGATGCCCTGCCAGCCGATGCGCTGCGCACGCTGGCATTGCTACAGGCCGAATTGCCGCTTAAAAAAGCGGCTGCGCTGGCGGCGGAAATTCACGGCGTGAAGAAGAATGCCCTGTATAAGTACGCGCTGGAGCAGCAGGGGGAGTAAGCCCCAGCCGTCTTTTTGCCGGGCGGCGGCTGCGCCTTACCCGGCCTACAGATCTGAACACTTTTTATTTTCCTGGCACCGCCTCAAACACCAGCGTTTCCAGCGGTTGTAGCGTAATCACCACGGCGTTTTTGTATTGTCCCGGTACGGTTGCATTACGGCCATATACCGCTCTCAGACTAAACTGCGCTGCCTCTCCTGTCGGGATTTCGAAATCTTTCGCTAAATCCAGATAGTAGGTTTGCGGCTTGTCCGACGGGTTTCGCAAACCAAGAATGGCTTTGTCTTTATTCCATGACGCCCAGCCGTAAACCTGAAGCGCCGTCGGGTCTCCGCCTATCCAGTGGGTATCCACCAGCACGCTGGCGTTTTCCCGCGACCATTTTGCCGCCTGCGCAAGGGTATCCCACTTCGCCTTGTTCAGCATTGAAGGAGTGATATACAGCTCCTGCAGCTGCGTGCCGGTCGCGAAGTAGCTCCAGACCTGATCGGCAAAATCGCTGTCCGTTTGTACTTTCTCCAGCCCGTAATAGGCGTTTTCCGCACTGACGATCCCGTGGTACATCAGCGAGTTCAGCGGGAACAGCGGGCCTTTGCGCACAATGGAGCGGTACGTTTCGGCATCGCGGTAGGTCATCCACTGCTGTACCGGCGTGCCGGGCCCGTACAGGTTAATGTCATCGCCCTGGCGCCAGATCGAGTCGGCGTAGAACAGCCAGGATGGGCTGGCGTTGGTGCCGGTCGTCAGGTTGATAAACAGATTTGGGTTGGCGCTGCGCATGTTATGTAGCAGAGCGATAGAGGCGTCAAAATCCGAGGCAAACGGGCTGCCCTGGATATGCGCGTTGGCATTACCCATCCCGTCCAGCTTGAATGAGGTAATGCGTTCGTTTTTGATAAGCTTAACGATCTGCTCATTGAAGTTCTTAAAGTAGTTCGGTCCTGACAGGGCCAGCTTTCCGTCGACGGTTTCAAACCCATACTCTTTTGCATGCGAGACGCGAACGTCGCGAGGCTTGTTGTAGCCTCCCCACGGCGAGAGCCACAGTCCGACCGAGCTGTGCAGGCTGTCGGCTTTTTCCCGAACCTTGCCAAAACCGTCGCTGAATGCCGGGCCAAATAGCCAGCGCCCGGTAAGGTCGTCCCAGCCGTCGTCCAGCAGGAAGGCGTCCAGCGCCACGCCGCGTCCGGTAATGAACTCCTTATTCCACTCGTCCATCCGCCCCAGAACATCCTGCTCGGTGTACGGATTGAAAAAGCCGATATCCATCCAGCTGTTGTAGTGCAGATAAGGCTTGTACGGTCGCGGACGCACGGCATCAATAAACTGGTTCACGCTGCGGCGCAGCTGGCTGATTTCCGGGAAGGTGCCGAACCAGGTGGTAAAGCTGACCGGCGACTCTGGCTGGATCGGCGTTTTCAGTTCTACGTTGAGATTGGTGGTCGCTTCATAGGCGTAAGTGTTAACGATGGGCTTGTCCGGCAAAATAAAGAACGAATCAGCAACGATCGGCGAGCTGTTGATCGCCCCGTCAACATAGGGTGCCTGAGACTGCTTTTTCGTCGGGAAGAAGGTAATTTTCGCCACGTCTCGCGGCTGGCCGACTGCGGCAACGGTGTAGTCGATGCTGGAGTATTTTCCCTTCACCAGGTTCAGCTTCACCGTTACGTTAAAGTCCGGATGGGTAAAGTCGACGACAATAGCGTTGTCCTGCTTTTCGACGTGCTTAATGGTGAAATCCGCGGTGTGGATTTTTGTCTCGTCCGGCAGCGTCAGGAAGAACAGCTCCTGCGGCGTGAGCGGATGGTTAGCCTTATTGTCCTTAACCACTACCGTTGAGTTTGCGTCATCAAATGACAGAGCAATATTGTCGTTATTGAGCACGTAGTTGGTGGCCAGAGCACCGTGAGAAACAAACAGGGCCAGCAGCGAGAGAGTGAGCACTTTTTTCATCGGTTAAGATCCTAATCAGAAATGCTTCAGCATTCGGTTGATGGATTGCTCCAGCCAGTAGCGCTGGGTGCCGAAGTTAATCCGCAGGTAGTTTTCGCCGTTTTGCACGTAGTGGCTGCCGTCTTCAATCACGACACCGGCCTGCTGGGCGAAATGTTGGGTCAACTCTGTGGCGCTGCGGTCGTCGGCGCTTACGTCTATCCAGGCCAGATACGACGATTCCGGGTTCATCATCTTCCACGCCGGGAAGTGGGTCTGAATAGCGTCCGCAAGGTAGCGGGCATTGCCTTGCAGATAGTCGTTGAGCGCGTCGAGCCACGGCAGGCCGTGCTGGTAGGCGAGAATAATCCCCCATACGCCGAACATATTGGGTGAGGTAATCGAGTTCTTCTCAAGCTGCTGGCGGAAGCGCTGGCGCAGCGAATCGTCCGGGATCATGGAGTAGGACGTTTTCAGCCCGCCCAGGTTGAAGGCTTTATTTGGCGACGTCAGCACGATCAGGTTGTCCAGTGCGGCACAGCCCGAGGTCAGACAGCTGACGAATGTGCCTTTCAGAATGTGCTCTGCGTGAACCTCATCGACCACCAGAATCGTGCCGTAGCGTTTACAGAGATCGGAGACCTGACGTATCTCATCCGCGCGCCAGATCCTGCCCGAGGGGTTATGCGGCGAGCAGAAGAACCACAGTTTTGGACGGTGGGTTTTGAGCTGATCTTCAACCAGATTAAAATCCAGCTGATAGCGGTTTTCCTTCACGGACAGCGGGTTAGCAAGCACCCGCACGCCCTGGCGCTGTGCCGCCATCGCAAACGGATCGTAGACCGGCGTGTTCATCATCACGCTATCGCCAGGCGTGCAGAACGCCTGGACCGTGTAATGCAGCGTGGAGACGGTGCCGTAGGTCAGGGTGAGCCACGACTTCTCCACCTCAACCTGATGACGCGTGCGCTGGAAGGCCATCACCGCGTCGTAAAATTCGTCGAAGCTCCAGGTATAGCCAAAGGTGCCGTGCTCCACGATGCGCTGGAAGCCTTCAATAACGGCCGGCGGCGAGGTGAAGTCCATGTCTGCGATCCACAGCGGGATAAACCCCTGCGGGACATCACCAAAGCGTGAGCAGACAAACGCATGGTCCCATTTACGGCACTTATCGCTTTTACGCTCGATGATTTTGTCGAAATCAAACACAACAACCCCCTGTTAGATTAAGGCTTCAATGCCGGTTTTGACGCTCTGCACCTGCGGGCCGATGATCACCTGAACGCTGTGAGCATCCAGCACCACCACCGACAGGGCGCCAGCCGCTTTCAGCTCCTGCTGATCGATAAGCCCCATCTCCTTCACGACCAGGCGCAAGCGGGTGATGCAGTTGTCGAGCGACTCGATGTTCTCTTTGCCACCGAGCGCGCGCAGGATAAGCCCGTGATCGTATTTCGATTTTCCACGCGCGCGGGTGTTGGCTTCGACGGCCTGCTGCGCACCCTGCGCGTCCACTTCACGTCCCGGCGTCTTGATATCGTGTTTGAGGATGTACCAGCGGAAGACGAAGAAGTAGATGGCAAACCAGGCGATACCGACCGGGAACAGCAGATACCATTTGGTCGACATCCCCTGCATCACGCCGAAGATCAGCAGATCCAAAATCCCGCCGTCGGTGTTGCCGATGGTGACCCCCAGCAGGGCCATCACCATCAGCGCCAGGCCCGACATCACGATATGGAAGGCGTAAAGCGCGGGGGCGATAAACAGGAACAGAAACTCAATCGGTTCTGAAATACCTGTGACGACGGAAACCAGCACGCCGGAAAGCAGCAGCCCCTTAATTACCGGGCGGTTTTCCGGACGCGCGGTGCGGTAGATGGCGTACGCCACGGCAGGCAGGCCAAAGATAAAGGTCGGCATAAAGCCTTGTGACAGAAACGCGGTAACGTGCGGGCTAAACGGCAGTCCGGCTTTCAGCTCGGCGTAGAAGATATTCAGCGCGCCGGCCACTTCATGGCCGTTGACCATCTCAATGCCGCCTGCCGGTGTGAAGCGCACCATCGCCAGCAGGATATGGTGCAGACCAAAGGGTTTAAGCAGCAGCACGCCTACACCGTACAGGAACGGTCCGAAAACGCTGGTGCTCTGAATGATATGGCCAATTCCGGCAATGCCCAGCGCCACGTATTCCCACAACAGCGGGATAAACAGCCCGACCAGCGACAGCGTGAGTGCGGTAATGATGGGCACAAAACGAATGCCGCTAAAGAACGCAAAGGCGTCATGCAGCACCGTGTCCTGAAAACGCTCGTGCAGGAAGTAAGTGATTACCCCCACCACGATGCCGCCCAGTACGCCCATCTCCAGGGTCTGGATCCCCAGCACGATCGATTGTCCTACCTGTCTCATGGTGGCGGCGTCGGCAAGCTGGTGGGTGGCGGTCAGGTAGTAGTTGATGCTCATGTTCATCAGCATATAGCCAACGAACCCGGCAAAGGCGCCCACGGCCTTGTTGCGTTTGGCGAGGCCCATCGGGATAGCCATGGCAAACATCAGCGGCAGATAGGTAAAGGCGAAGCCGCCCACCATGGCGATAAAGCCAAAGGTCAGCTGCGTTAACTCGCCGCCCAGAAAGGGAAAGCTTTTAATAGTGGAAGGGCTGGTGACGGAGCTACCGATACCCAGCAGCAACCCCATAAAGGCCAGCAGAGAGACGGGGAACATAAACGTCTTTCCCAGGCTTTGGAAAAATTCCCACGCTTTCGATTTAAACGACTTTTCCTGTGTCATGTAGGGACTCCTCGGATTTTTAGGATAATGGAAGGCGCTGTCCGGCTTAAGGACGCGCCTTCATATTTGCGAGGCTTATAGTTATTTTTTAGGTATTGACGTAATGCGCGATGGGATCAGGCTTCGGCAGGAAGCAGGAGCCGGTTTGCCGAGCCGCAAACGGCGATCTTGCTTCTGACCACCTCTTTCATGGCGTCCATGCCTACCCGCATGTAGAAGCGCGGATCGTTCCCCTGCGGGTTTTCGGCAAACCAGGCTTTAACCGCGTCAGAGAAGGCAATTTTCAGCTCGGTGGCCACGTTGACTTTGCATACGCCCAGCTCGATGGTGCGGCGAACAAACTCATCCGGCACATCGCTCGCGCCGTGCAGCACCAGCGGCACGGTGACCACTTCGCGGATTTCCGCCAGCCGCTGGAAGTCGATTTTCGGACGTTTGGTATACAGGCCGTGTGCGGTGCCGATGGCGACGGCAAGGCTATCGACGCCGGTCAGTTCGACGAAGCGTTTCGCCTCCTGCGGTTCGGTGAGGAACGCGCTTTCGGCGTCTACGCTCATGTCATCTTCCACGCCGCCCAGACGGCCCAGCTCGGCTTCGACGCTGCAGTCGTTGAGGTGGCAGAAATCGACCACCGACTTCACCAGTTTCACGTTTTGTTCAAACGGATAGTGGCTGCCGTCGATCATCGCGCTGCGCACGCCCGCGTTGACCTTGCGGCGTATATCATCCAGCGATTCGTGGTGATCGAGATGCAGCGCCAGCGGCATGTTGTAGGTGTGGGAGTACGCGCTGCACAGGGCGTAGATCTCTTCCAGCGCAATATGCTTAAAGGTGCCCGGCGTGCCCGCGAGGATCACCGGCGATCGCATTTCGCTGCACGCTTCAAGGATCGCCTGGATCGTCTCCGCGTTGTGGATGTTGAACGCCGGAACGGCGTAGCCTTTTGCCTGTGCGTCCTGCAGAAGATATTTGGTTGAAATGATACTCATGATCCGATCCTCTTAAGCCTGCCACGGATGAATAACAACGCCCTGCACTACACGGTTGACCGTCCCGCTGGCGGATGGCGTATCGGGCGTATTGCCTACGCTGAGCGACTGGGAGAGTGCAAAGACCTGGGCATACATCAGGAAGCAGAACGCCTGTTCCATATCGATAAACGGACGTGAAGGCGGCAGCAGAATGTGCGGACCCGCTTCAATGACCGGAGCGTTTTCAGCGGCGATGGCGACGACGCGCAGGGCCTGGCGATCGCGGCGCAGTTCGGCCAGCAGATCCAGATCGTACTGACGCGTATACGGATGGCTGGAGATAAACACCACCACCAGCGTTTCGCTATCGACCAGCGACTTCGGCCCGTGACGGAAGCCCGTCGGGGAATCGTAAAACGCCGCCAGCTTGCCCGCCGTCAGCTCCAGCACCTTCAGCGCCGATTCGCGCGCCGCGCCCTGCAGCCCGCCGCTTCCCAGATAGACGACGCGTTTCCACGCTTCATTGCCAAAGACGCCGTGGCTGAAATCGCCGAGCGCGGTGAGGATCGCCTGACAGCGATCGGCGACGTCGCGGAAGGTGTGGCTATTGATCGTTTCCGGCGCGAACACCGCCAGACAGCTCGCCATCATGGTGGTAATGCTGCTGGTCATCGCGAACCCGCGATCGTGCGTTTCGGCAGGCATCAGCAGGGCAAAGGCGTTATCGCTGTCGATGGCGTTCTGGTACAGGCTCCCCGCCTCGTTGCAGGTGATCGACAGGTGGTAGCACTCCGGCACGAACTGGTTTGCCAGCTCGACGGCCGCGACGCTTTCCGGGCTGTTGCCGGAGCGGGCAAACGAAATCAGCAGCAGCGGATGCGCAGGGCTGAAGTAGTCCACCGGGTTCGTGACCAGATCGGTTGTTGGCACGGCAGTGAAGTTTTTCCCGGTGTAGCTCGCGAGCCAGGGAGAAACGATATCGCCGATAAAGGCGGATGTGCCCGCGCCGGTCAGGACGATCCGCAGATCCTCCTTGCGCAGCAGCGGCGTCAGGAAACTGTCGATCGAAGCACGCAGGTTATCGATGTTGTTGAGCGAGCGGATCCAGCTGGCAGGCTGCTGGCGGATCTCTTCCTCTGTCCAGGTGCCGGTTGTCGCGGCGGTAGTGGTTTGTGGCATAACTCAGTCCTTAGTCGTGTGAATTCCACATCAGACGCTGGCAATCGTGTCGCTATCTTTCGTTTCGTTTCACTTGTTCACTTAAGCAGTTAAATAAAATCTATAGAAAAGAAATCGAAACTTCAATGAAAGAAAAGAAATAAAACGAAAAGTGTGATCGTGAAAGGAAAGGGAAGAGTTAAGGAAAGGAAAAGAAAGGCCTTACGATCGGGTGCCGTAAGGCCAACAGGAGACACAATGAAAGGGCTAAAGGGAGAGAGCCTGTCCCTGAATCCAGATCTGCTGGAGGTGTAAACCCCCGTCCAGCGCAATGATATTGGCGCGTTTACCCGGGGCTAAGGATCCTAGCTGACCGTCAACGCCCAACAGCCGGGCAGGGTGCAGCGAGGCCATATGGATAGCGTCTTCGGCGGTTACGCCCGCATACTCCACCATATTCCTGACCGCGGCATCCAGCGACAGCGTGCTGCCCGCCAGCCCGCCGGAGCCGGTTCGACCCACGCCGTTTTGCATCGAGACCTCTTCGCCACAAAGCGTATACCGTCCGTCCGGCATACCTGCCGCCTCCATTGCATCGGTAATCAGCACCACGCGCTCCTGCGCGCAGCAGCAGCATAAGCGCATCGCCCCCGGATGGACGTGGTGCCCGTCGGCAATCAGCTCCAGCCACGCCCGTTTGTCCGTAAGCCCTGCGCCGACCATTCCGGGCTCTCTGTGGTGCAGCCCCGTCATGCCGTTGTAGCAGTGAACCAGCCCGTCGGCACCCGCATCAAATGCGGCAAGTGTTTGCCGGTACGTGGCAGCGCCGTGGCCCAGCATCACGCGTATCCCGCGCTGTTTAAGATGGCGAATCGCCTGCAGCGCGCCGGGTTTTTCTGGCGCGAGCGCCACCACCCGTAGCGTGCCCTGTGAAACGTCAGCCAGCCTGTCCAGCTCGACGATATCCAGCTCCCGGAACAGCTCCGGCGGATGCGCCCCTTTGTTCTGCGGCGTAAAGTACGGTCCTTCCAGATAGCTGCCCAGGATCTGCGCGCCCGAGCCGCCGGACTGACTGCGCCGGGCGATACGCATCAGCGCGGCGTGGATGGCCTTCAGCGGCGCGGTCACGGTGGTGGGCAGAAATGCGCCCACGCCTTCGCGGGCTTTATGCATTGCCAGGGTGTCCAGCACGCCGGGCGCATCATCCATGACGTCCACGCCAGCGCCGCCGTGGACGTGCGTGTCGATATAGGCCGGGCAAAGCAGCTCCGCATCCCGCGTCGTAACGCCCGCCGGGATGGGTTCAATCGCCGCAACCGCACTGCTTTCAATGCGTAGCTGGTGGTCGTCCAGCCAGCCCTGTTCGGTAAGGATCCGTCGCGCGCGCAGCAGCTGGCTCATATCCCTTCCTCAGCAGGGGCTTCCTCATGACAGCGCCCAAGCTCATCCACCAGGCTGGTCAGGCCGCGATGGCCACACGCGAGCGCCTGCAGACGAAACGCTTCGCTACTTAACCCGTCGCGTTCCAGCACCATTTCCAGCAGAAGTTGCAGGTTGGTGCCGGTGATCACTTCCCATCCCGGCTTTTGCATCGCAAGCGTTGACGCTACGCGAAACGGCGTACCGCCGAGCAGATCGGTAAGAAACACGATATCGTACTGGGGATCCAGTTCAGTTACCGCCTGCTCAAGCTGCGCGGTTAGCCGCGCAGTCGAGGAGGTTTCCGGGAAATCGATGGCGATAAACTGCGGCTGTTCGCCGAGGATCTGCTTCATCGCCTGTTCAAGTCCGCTGGCAAACCCACCGTGACCCGTCAAAATGATGCCTAACATCGTGACCTCTTTGCTTTTACAGGAAGTGACAGAATTTACCGACAACGCCCAGCACCACGGTGATACCAATCAGGCACAGCGGGCTCCAGCCACGACGCACCAGCCAGAACATGGTCAGGGTATAGACCAGCGGCAGAAATGCGGGCATCAGCTTGTCGATGACGTCGGCTTGCAGTTTGACAACCGCATCCCCGGCTTTGATTTCAAGCGTGGTATTCAGGCGCACATAGGTTGCTACCAGCGCGCCGATCACCGTCATCCCGACGATAGACGCAGCGTGGCCGACCTTTTTGGTGTTGGCTTTAATCAACGGGATCGCGGCAACGCCCATCCGGTAGGCGTAGTGCGCCAGACCAAAGCGCAGGCCGAGGTGCACCACGTTAAACAGCACGATAAAGACCACCGCACCCAGAATCGAACCCTGCAGCGCCAGGCTGGCACCAATACCGCCGCAGATGGGTAACAGGGTCAGCCAGAACATGGCATCGCCAATGCCGCCGAGCGGCGCGCCCACGGCAATTTTGGTGCTCTGGATGCTGTTCACATCCTGCTTGGAGCGCTCCATCGCCAGAATGATGCCGATAACAAAGGTGACCAGGAACGGATGGGTATTAAAGAACCCCATGTGGCCTTTCATCGCCCGCGCCAGGTCCCGCTTGTTGGTGTGGATCTTTTTCAGCCCAGGCAGTAATCCATACAGCCAGCCGGAGGCCTGCATACGCTCGTAGTTAAACGAGGCCTGTAATAGCATGGAGCGCCATGCGACACGGTTAATGTCCTTTTTCGTCAGTTCGGCACCGATGCTCTGGTCTTCATAGATGTTTTCGTTTACGCCGGTGAGCAGGGTCTCTTCACTTTCAGACACGCCTGGCAGAGTGGTTTGATTAGATGCCATCTTCGAATTCCTCTTTCTGGGCCGTTGACGCAGTCGGTTCAGGTGATTTACGCATCAGGTCGATCAGCGCCATCGCCAGCGCAGCAGCCGCAATCGCCAGCACCGGAAGTTTCAGCCAGGCCGCAGCGACAAAACCGATAATGAAGTAAGGGATGTAGACGTTTTTCATCATGATCTTCAGCAGCACGGCGAAGCCGATGGCTGGCATGATGCCGCCTGCAACACCGAGACCGTCTATCAGACGTTCCGGCAGGACATCAATGGCGGTTTTCGCGTGCTCCGCACCGAAGTAAATTGGCAGAAAAGCACAGAGAAAGTAGAAGATACCCAGCGCCAGCAGGGCAAGATAGTTAACCCGTTCAATACCGTGCGTGTCCGCATTAGCCGCCATGCGATCGCAACGGGACATGACGCCGGACATCACGGAGAAGAGGAAGGTAATACCCATTTGTACCGCAACAGCAAACGGTACAGCGACCCCAACGGCGACATCCGGTTTCACGCCTGTGGTAATGGCAAACGTGGTGCCGACAATGGTGCCGATAATCACGTTTGGCGGTTGCGCACCAGCCAGCGGCGCCAGACCCATCCAGACCAGCTCTAACGTGCCGCCGGTCAGAATGCCGGTATGCAGATCGCCCAGAATCAGACCAACCAGTGGCCCCAGTACCACCGGGCGGTGCATGTGTGTTAACCCGTTAAACATATCCAGGCCCGCGATAAAGGCGAGAAGCCCCAGCGCGAAAGCCTGCAACAGACTGATTTCCATTGTGAATCCCTCATAGCAGTTTAAAGAGATCCAAAGCAGCCTCTGTTGGAACGCCCTGAACGATGCATTCCACCCCGGCCGCTTTCAGGCCGTTGAACGCAGTGATATCGTTCGCGTCGACAGATACCGTTTTGGCAATTTGCCGTTTGCCACTGGCGTAATGCATGTTTCCGACGTTAATACGGGTGATGGGCACGCCGCCCTCTACCAGCGTTAAAAAATCGGCGGGTGATTTACAGACCAGCAGAATCTTCTGGCGGTCAGCGGCGCGGTGAATGTTATCGATCACTTTTTGCAGAGACCAGAAGCGCACGGCGATCCCTTCCGCAAGTACCATTTCCATCAGGTTCTGTTGAACCGGATCGTCTGCAACCTCGTCATTTGCCACCAGAACCAGGTTCGCCCCCGCAAACCCTACCCACTGAACGCCCACCTGTCCGTGGATCAGGCGTTCATCAATGCGGCATAAGACAATGTTTGGCATAGTGTTTTCCTCTTTTTTAATTATGCGTGTTGAGTCGGTACGCCTTCGCAGGCGGCATGGTACTGCTGGAGTATGTCCTGAATGTGGTCAATGATGAGTTCCCGCGGTGTCGACTTGAGAGCGCCCTCGCGAACTTTGCCGTATTGCAACGGCAAATATTGACTGATGAGCGGCAGCGGGATGGGTTCGTCGTCCAGGTTGCGGACCAGTCGTTCAAAGGCATCGTCAATCTCGCTGTCTGGCCAGTAATAGCGCACGCGGTCGGAGTAGCTGTAGCCCCGTGCCAGCCGTCGTGCGTTGCCGTCACCGTGATAATGGCTTTGCCAGTACTCGGGGCGATCGAGCATCACGTTTTCCAGTACGTGGCGCAGGCCAGAGCTGGCTTTGGCTGGCAGCAGCTCCTCTTCAATGGCGGCCAGTGAGAACAGCGCTTCACGCAGGGCAAAGGTCAGGGCCGGGCCGACTTTTAAGATTGCAAAGTGATCTTTCACCAGCTGGCGCAACGCCTGTGATGTCTGGTAGTCAGTGGAGTGCGCTTCAAATACCAGCGTGTCGTATGTTTCAACCATTTCACTCAGGGCGATGGCTTTTTGCGGTTGATAATCGCAGACGTGGGCGTGGTCGAACTCCACGCCAGGCTGAACCACCAGGCCGATAATGCGTGGCCAGATGTCGTTCAACCCCACTTTCTCAAATGCATGGCGATGCGCTTCAAGCGTGGCGCGCGCCGCCTCAGGCGTGGTGACTTCAAGTTCACTCAGCGTTTCATGTGCACCACCGGGAACCGGCACCTCCGTGCCAATAACGTAGACCAGATCGGCTACACCAAATTTCGCACGGCAGGTGTCTTCGGCAATTTTGGCCAGACGCGCGGCGCGCTCAGCGACGATGGCATCGGTTAAGGGAACCGGATCGTCCTCGCAGGACATACTGCAGTCCAGATGGATCTTCTTAAACCCCGCAGTGACGTAGCTTCTGATCAGATCGTCGGCGTTCGCCATCGCCTGTAAAGCCGGCAGGTTTTGCCAGCGGTTTGGGCCCAGGTGATCGCCGCCGAGGATCAATTGTGACGTCGGAAAACCAAGTAACTCCGCCAGCCTGCTAACGAAACCGTGAAAATCGGCGGGCGTCATGCCGGTGTAGCCGCCAAACTGATCCACCTGGTTTGAGGTTGCTTCGATCAGCAGTGGCGTGCAGCGTAACTGGGCGTAACGAATGGCCGCTTCAAGTACCAGTGGATGTGCTGAACAGACGGCATAAATTCCGTTTGCCTTCCCCCGTTTATGTTGTTCCACCATTTCTGTCAGATGTTTCACTTTCCTCTCCATTTCGGATGGTGTTGGTAGTCATCTTTCGTTTTGTTTCATTTAATCCTGCATGATGGTGATGTAAAAATAAAACGAAAGATAATGGTTTTCCGATCTGTTTCACAAAAGAAACACAATGAAAGGTTTCAGCGTCGGGCTTGTTTGCGTATGTCCCCCAGACAGCGCTTGCATTCCACAAAAAGAAAGGCGTTAATAGGCAAAACGAAATGAAACGAAAGTGTATTGATTAAGGACTTCATATGAATAGCTCCGATTCATCCGCAGAAAAGCGCGTCACCGGTACCAGTGAAAGGCGAGAGCAGATCATTCAGCGGTTGCGGGCGCAGGGAAGCGTGCAGGTTAACGATCTTTCTCATTTATATGGCGTATCGACAGTGACGATCCGTAACGATCTGGCATTCCTGGAAAGGCAGGGCATCGCTGTTCGCGCTTACGGCGGGGCGCTAATTTGTGAAGGCAATGTGCCCGGCATCGAGCCCTCCGTTGAGGATATAAGTTCGCTCAATACGGCGGTCAAGCGCAGCATCGCTCAGGCCGCCGCCGCGCTGGTGAAGCCGGGCCATCGCATTATTCTCGACTCTGGCACCACGACCTTTGAAATTGCCAGAATGTTGCGCCAGCACACGGATGTCATTGCCATGACCAATGGAATGAATGTGGCGAATGCGTTGCTGGAAGCGGAAGGGGTGGAACTGCTGATGACCGGCGGCCACTTGCGTCGTCAGTCGCAGTCTTTCTATGGCGACCAGGCGGAACAGTCCTTACAGAATTATCACTTTGATTTGCTGTTCCTGGGCGTTGATGCCATCGATCTGGATCGTGGCGTGAGCACGCATAACGAGGATGAAGCGCGTCTGAATCGCAAAATGTGCGAGGTGGCAGAGCGCATTATCGTTGTGACTGATTCCAGCAAGTTCAACCGCTCAAGCCTGCATAAAATCATTGATACGCAAAGGATTGATATGATTATTGTCGATGAGGGCATTCCGGAGGAAAGTCTGGATGGGTTGCGTAAAAGCGGGATTGATGTAGTGCTGGTTTCCCCCTCATCCTAACCCTCTCCCCGTAGGGAGAGGGCAGGGTGAGGAGTCATCACGTCACTGGTGCCGGGTTAAACACCGCCAGCTGGTTATGTAATCCCCATTGGTCCGAGAACGTTTTCTTCCGCCCGCTTGCCACGTCCAGAATGAAGTGGAATAGCTTCCAGCCCACGTCCTCAATGCTCTCTTCTCCGGTGGCGATGGTTCCCGCGTTGATATCCATTAAGTCGTACCAGCGGTTTGCCAGCTCGGTGCGCGTCGCCATTTTGATCACCGGGACTGCCATCAGGCCATACGGCGTGCCGCGTCCGGTGGTAAAGACCTGTACCGTAATGCCGGATGCCACCTGCTGGGTGCCGCAAACAAAATCGCTGGCAGGCGTTGCCGCGTAGATCAGGCCGCGTTTGGTCGGCCGCTGTCCCGGAGAGAGGACTTCCACAATCGCGCTTTGGCCGGATTTAGCAATCGAACCCAGGGCTTTTTCCACGACGTTCGCCAGGCCCCCTTTTTTGTTTCCCGGAGACGGATTCGCGCTACGGTCGGTTTTACCCATGTCGAGATAGTTATCGTACCAGGCCATCTCCTCAAGCAGGCGCTGGCCCACTTCTTCATTGACGGCGCGCGGCGTCAGTAAATGGATGGCATCACGGACTTCAGTCACTTCGGAGAACATCACTGTCGCACCGCAACGAACAAGCAGGTCGGACGCAAAGCCCACCGCCGGGTTGGCCGTCACGCCAGAGAACGCATCGCTGCCGCCGCACTGGGTTCCCACCACCAGGTCAGAGACGGGGCAGGTTTCGCGTTGGCGTCGGTTGAGCTTATCGAGATGACGCTCGGCAACCTGCAGAATATCGTCGACCATAGACCGGAACCCAATGTGGCGTTCGTCCTGCAGGCGTACAATGCTGGCCTCGTCTGCCGGAATGGCTTTGACGTCTTCGGTACCCTGGAGCAGACGCTCAGGCTGGAGTTTTTCGCACCCCAGACCAATCACCATCACCTCGCCGCCAAAATTCGGGTTGAGGGCAATATTATGAATGGTACGGATCGGCACGACCGCCGCTGGCGCGTTGATCGCTACGCCACAGCCATAGAGATGGTTCAGGCCAACCACGCCATCGACGTTCGGGTATTTCGGCAGCAGATCGCGTTCGATGATTTTCACCACGTAATCCACCACGCCCGCCACGCAGTGTACGCTGGTGGTGAGACCAAGAAGATTTTTGGTACCGACGCTGCCGTCCGGATTGCGATAGCCTTCAAAGGTATAGTCTTCCAGCGGAGGAAGCGGTTCCGGTACGCGGGTGGCAAGTGGCAGGGTGTTCAGCGGTGGCGCTTTTGGCAGTTCAACCAGCGACTCCTCAATCCAGCTTCCCTGCGGAATTGCGCGAACGGCATAGCCGATGACTTCACCGTAACGCACGATCTCCCCATGGGCAGGAATATCGACCAGTGCGACCTTATGCCCCTGGGGAATATGTTCAATTAACGTCAGTCCGTCCGGGAAGCGTGTTCCCGCTTTTAAGCCATTGTCATTGACAATAATCGCCACGTTATCCGTATCGTGAACTTTTATATAAAACGCCGTCGGCGATGCCTCTCTCATTTCAATATCGGCCATTATTCACATTTCTCCGGCAAAGTGTCAGATAGTAAATTTAACCCGTTGGATAATCGTTTTATTCTCGAGGAAATAAAGGATGTCAGCAGAAGACAGTTAAAAATGTGATCACGATCGCGTCAGGCTAACTAATCCCTGATTCTGTGCATTAGCGCCCACAGCGTTGGGCATATGCTCAAAATGGCGTTGAAATGAGGCGCAATACTTGAGCATAAAAACAATGTGCTGTTGTGAAGTGACGATTATACTGAAGGACGATTTTATATTGCCAACATTCAGTCAGAGAAATAAATATAAAAACAATATGTTTCGCAATAAATAATCCCGGCTCAAACTGCGGAATTAAAAAGGTATAAGTGATGAATAACAATATCTTCCTGAATACGTTTAAAACGGCCCTCGCGGCGCACCAGATCCAGATTGGCTGTTGGTCTGCGCTGGCAAACCCAATAAGTACTGAAGTGCTGGGCCTTGCTGGTTTTGACTGGCTGGTGCTCGACGGCGAACATGCGCCAAACGATATCAGCACCTTTATTCCGCAACTGATGGCCCTGAAAGGCAGCGCCAGCGCCCCGGTGGTGCGAGTGCCAACCAATGACCCGGTGATCGTCAAACGTTTGCTGGATATCGGGTTCTACAATTTCCTCATCCCGTTTGTGGAAACCCAGGAACAAGCGGCGCTGGCCGTGGCGTCAACGCGCTACCCGCCGGAAGGGATCCGCGGCGTCTCCGTCTCACACCGCGCCAACATGTTCGGCACCGTGCCGGACTACTTCGCGCAGTCCAATAGCAACATCACTGTTCTGGTGCAGATTGAGAGCCAGCAGGGGGTTGATAACCTCGACGCTATTGCAGCCACAAACGGTGTGGACGGTATCTTTGTCGGCCCAAGCGATCTGGCTGCCGCCTTTGGCCACCTGGGCAATGCCAGCCACCCTGACGTGCAGCGTGCGATCCAGCACATATTTGCTCGCGCCAAAGCACACGGTAAACCGAGCGGCATACTGGCGCCGGTTGAAGCCGACGCCCGACGTTATCTGGAGTGGGGAGCCACCTTTGTTGCCGTCGGCAGCGATCTCGGGGTGTTCCGCTCAGCGACGCAGAAATTAGCGGACGCTTTTAAAAAATAACCATCATTGAGGAAACAGTTATGACGCTGAAAGTGGGTTTTATTGGCCTGGGGATCATGGGTAAACCAATGAGTAAGAACCTCATCAAAGCGGGTTACTCACTGGTGGTCTCCGATCATAATCCGCAATCTGTGGCCGAGGTGATGGCGGCTGGCGCAGAAACCGCCTCCACCGCCAAAGCGATTGCTGAGCAGTGCGATGTCATCATTACCATGCTGCCAAACTCCCCGCATGTTAAAGAGGTCGCGCTGGGGGAGAACGGCATCATTGAGGGCGCAAAGCCCGGCCTGGTGCTGATTGATATGAGCTCTATCGCACCGCTTGCAAGTCGTGAAATCAGCGAGGCGCTAAAAGCGAAGGGCGTGGATATGCTGGACGCGCCGGTCAGCGGCGGTGAGCCGAAAGCGATCGACGGCACGCTGTCGGTGATGGTCGGCGGGGATAAAGCTATTTTCGATAAATACTATGACCTGATGAAAGCGATGGCAGGCTCCGTGGTGCATACGGGTGAAATTGGCGCGGGCAACGTGACCAAGCTGGCGAACCAGGTCATTGTGGCGCTGAACATCGCCGCGATGTCTGAAGCGCTGACGCTGGCAACCAAAGCGGGCGTTAACCCGGACCTGGTCTATCAGGCGATTCGCGGTGGTCTGGCGGGAAGTACCGTGCTGGATGCCAAAGCGCCGATGGTGATGGACCGTAACTTCAAGCCGGGATTCCGTATCGACCTGCACATTAAAGATCTGGCGAACGCGCTCGATACGTCCCACGGCGTAGGCGCACAGCTGCCGCTGACCGCGGCGGTGATGGAGATGATGCAGGCGTTGCGTGCAGATGGTCTGGGTACGGCCGATCACAGCGCGATTGCATGCTACTACGAAAAACTGGCAAAGGTAGAAGTTGCGCGTTAATTACGTCTTGCCTGCACCTGAAGGTGACAGCGGCGCGCAAACCCTCTATACTGCGCGCCGAAGCTGACCAGACAGTCGCCGCTTCGTCGTCGTCCCTTTCGGGGGAGACGGGCGGAGGGGAGGAAAGTCCGGGCTCCATAGGGCAGGGTGCCAGGTAACGCCTGGGGGGGAAACCCACGACCAGTGCAACAGAGAGCAAACCGCCGATGGCCCGCGCAAGCGGGATCAGGTAAGGGTGAAAGGGTGCGGTAAGAGCGCACCGCGCGGCTGGTAACAGTCCGTGGCACGGTAAACTCCACCCGGAGCAAGGCCAAATAGGGGTTCACATGGTACGGCCCGTACTGAACCCGGGTAGGCTGCTTGAGCCAGTGAGCGATTGCTGGCCTAGATGAATGACTGTCCACGACAGAACCCGGCTTATCGGTCAGCTTCAACTTCTTAAAAAACCCCGCTTCGGCGGGGTTTTTGCTTTCAGTAGGTTGTAGGTCGGTTAAGTGCTGCGCCACCCGACAACCCCACAAACGACATCAATTCTCATATTTGCGACATTAAGCACATTTCACTGTTTTTATCTCTTCAATGGCCTCAAGCAATCTACAGGCGATCGTTATCACAAAATTTCGCGCTGAAAAGGGGTTAATCCACGGTGTTGTTAATTTGTTGTGATTGTTGTCTTAATGATTCAATATGTTTTCATGTTTGATATCTACATATTGCATTTAAAAACATTCATCCTGCGAATGTGTGACGTATTCCTCTTTTTATCGAAAGCCAGCCTAAAAGCATCTGTAAAAATTGATAAATTGAAAGAATGTTTCAACTGAATAACGGTTATTTATTGGTCTTTAATTGCCTGAAAGATCGTCTTTATTGATTTTATTAACGCAGGAAAATTTATCCAGGTTATCGCCATAAAATAAATTTATTAGTGTTGGTTTTGTTGATCGATATCAGCGTAATGGTGTGATATGACAAGATTATATGATTGATTATAAAAGCTTTTTATGTTTTTTGTTGTTCCGGTGAATAATGCGGGAAGGCAAATTGTGAGTAACAGCACATACCCCCTGAAACAATATTGGGTAGAATCCGCTGCGTCATAGGGAAATAAGCGCAGAATATTATGAACACTATTATTCTACCGAAAACACAGCACCTCGTGGTATTTCAGGAAGTCATTAAAAGTGGCTCCATAGGTTCTGCTGCAAGACAACTGGGCCTGACGCAACCCGCCGTCAGCAAAATCATCAGCGATATCGAATCCTACTTCGGCGTGGAAGTCATGGTGCGTAAAAACACGGGCGTAAAACTGACTGCCGCAGGCCAGGTGCTGCTCTCCTACTCAGAGTCGATCACCCGCGAAATGAAAAACATGGTGAGCGAGATCAACAGCCTGAGTTTCAGCACCGTGATGGACGTTTCCTTTGGCTACCCATCACTGATTGGTTTCACCTTCCTGTCCGAAATGATCAAAAAATTCAAGGAAGTGTTCCCGAAAGCGCGTGTATCTATGTATGAAGCCCAACTCTCCTCTTTCCTGCCAGCCATTCGCGATGGTCGGCTGGATTTCGCCATCGGCACGCTGAGTGATGAGATGCTGCTGCAGGATCTGCACGTCGAGCCCTTGTTTGAGTCAGAATTTGTGCTGGTCGCCAGTAAATCACGAACGTGCACCGGCCCGACGACACTGGCATCGCTCACGCATGAGCAGTGGGTGATGCCGCAAACCGATATGGGCTACTACAAAGAACTTCTGACCACTCTGCAAGACAACCACATCAGTATTGAAAACATCGTCCAGACCGATTCCGTGGTCACCATTTATAACCTTGTCCTGAATGCCGATTATCTGACGGTGATTCCACGCGACATGATTGCTCCGTTCGGCTCGGATCAATTTATTGTTCTGCCGGTAGAGGATGAATTACCCGTGGCGCGTTATGCCGCCGTGTGGTCGAAAAATTACAGAATTAAAAAATCCGCGTCAGTATTGGTTGAACTGGCAAAACAATATGCCTCACTCACCGGTGAAAGACGACGATGAAATATTGATCTCCTTAGAAGCAATAAACATTTTTTAAAAAAAACACCCAGAGATAATTTTATGCTCTGATACCCTGACTTTGCCTGAAAAGAATGAATTATTATAACGAGGATATTATGCACATTACCTACGACCTTCCGGTAACGATTGAAGATATTCAGGACGCCAGAAAACGCCTGGCGGGTAAAATATATAAAACCGGCATGCCGCGTTCGAATTATCTCAGCGAGCGCTGTAAGGGTGAAATATTCCTGAAGTTTGAAAATATGCAGCGTACCGGCTCGTTTAAAATTCGCGGTGCGTTTAATAAATTAAGCTCGCTGACCGATGCTGAAAAGCGTAAGGGCGTCGTCGCCTGCTCGGCGGGAAACCACGCGCAGGGTGTGTCGCTATCGTGTGCAATGCTCGGCATTGACGGCAAAGTGGTGATGCCGATGGGCGCGCCAAAGTCTAAAGTAGCCGCGACGCGTGACTACTCGGCGGAAGTGGTGCTGCACGGCGAGAACTTCAACGACACCATCGCGAAAGTGAGTGAAATCGTCGAGATGGAAGGGCGCATTTTTATCCCGCCGTATGACGATCCGAAAGTGATCGCCGGACAGGGCACCATTGGCCTGGAAATTCTCGAAGATTTGTATGATGTGGATAACGTGATTGTTCCCATCGGCGGTGGCGGATTAATTGCCGGGATTGCAACGGCCATTAAATCCATTAACCCGACCATTAATATTATTGGCGTACAGTCTGAAAATGTTCATGGGATGGCGGCATCATACCAGGCCGGAGAAATCATCAACCATCGCGTCACCGGTACATTAGCTGACGGTTGCGACGTATCTCGTCCGGGTAAATTAACCTTCGAAATCGTCCGCGAACTGGTTGATGACATTGTGCTGGTGAGCGAAGACGATATTCGCAACAGCATGATTGCGCTTATTCAGCGAAATAAAGTGGTGACGGAAGGTGCTGGCGCGCTGGCCTGCGCGGCATTATTAAGCGGCAAACTTGACCACTATATTCAGGGCCGAAAAACCGTCTGCATTATTTCCGGCGGCAATATCGATCTCTCCCGTGTTTCCCAAATTACCGGCTTCGTTGACGCATAAAGGTGACCTATGAGCAACACAGAAAGCATTATCGTTGGCCAGACAAAAACGTCCTCCTGGCGTAAGTCTGATACCACCTGGACGCTGGGCCTGTTCGGAACCGCCATTGGCGCAGGCGTGCTGTTCTTCCCTATTCGCGCAGGCTTTGGCGGGTTGATCCCCATCCTGCTGATGCTGGTCCTCGCGTTCCCGATTGCATTTTACTGTCACCGCGCGCTGGCGCGTCTGTGCCTGTCCGGGAGTAATGTCTCCGGCAACATTACCGAAACGGTGGAAGAGCACTTCGGCAAGACCGGCGGGGTGGTCATCACCTTCCTCTACTTCTTTGCCATTTGCCCACTGCTGTGGATTTACGGCGTGACCATTACCAACACCTTTATGACGTTCTGGGAAAACCAGCTCCAGCTGCCTGCGCTGAACCGTGGTGTAGTGGCGCTGTTCCTGCTGCTGCTGATGGCCTTTGTGATCTGGTTTGGTAAAGATCTGATGGTGAAGGTGATGAGCTTCCTGGTGTTCCCGTTCATCGCCAGCCTGGTGCTGATTTCCCTGTCGCTGATCCCATACTGGAACTCGGCGGTGATCGACCAGGTCAACCTGAGCGATATTTCCTTTACCGGTCATGACGGCATTCTGGTCACGGTGTGGCTGGGGATCTCCATCATGGTCTTCTCCTTCAACTTCTCGCCCATCGTCTCCTCATTTGTGGTCTCCAAGCGTGAAGAGTACGAGCCCGAGTTCGGTAAAGCGTTTACCGAGCAGAAATGTTCCAAAATCATCGGTCGCGCCAGCATGCTGATGGTCGCCGTGGTGATGTTCTTCGCCTTTAGCTGCCTGTTTACGCTCTCTCCGCAGAACATGGCGGATGCCAAAGCGCAGAACATTCCGGTGCTCTCTTATCTGGCGAACCACTTTGCCTCCATGTCGGGAACCAAATCGACATTTGCCACGGTGCTGGAATACGGTGCGTCCATCATCGCGCTGGTCGCTATCTTTAAATCCTTCTTTGGGCACTATCTGGGCACGCTGGAAGGGCTGAACGGCCTGATCCTCAAGTTCGGTTATAAGGGGGATAAGAAGAAGGTTTCCGTTGGCAAGCTGAACACCATCAGCATGGTCTTCATCATGGGCTCCACCTGGGTTGTGGCCTATGCCAACCCGAACATTCTCGACCTTATCGAAGCCATGGGCGCACCGATCATCGCCTCTCTGCTGTGCCTGCTGCCGATGTACGCCATCCGCAAAGCGCCAGCCATGGCGAAATATAAGGGCAAACCCGAGAACATCTTCGTCACGGTTGTGGGCCTGCTGACCATTCTGAATATCGTTTACAAACTGTTCTAACCCATAGCTCAGGAAGAGCGGAGTCATATGATGATTGAGTTTCCGGTAGTACTGGTTATTAACTGCGGTTCGTCCTCTGTTAAGTTTTCGGTGCTCGACGCCAGCAGCTGTGAGACCCTGATGACGGGCATTGCGGACGGTATCAACACCGAAAAGGCCTTTATTTCCGTGAACGGGGGTGAGCCAGTCAAACTGGCTCACCAGGACTACGAAGGGGCGCTGGCAGCCATCGCCCTGGAGCTGGAGAAGCGCAACCTGATGAGCAGCGTGGCCTTAATTGGCCACCGTATTGCACACGGCGGCGACCTCTTCAGCGAGTCGACCCTGATTACGAAAGAGGTGATTGAGCAGATCCGTCAGGTTTCCCCGCTGGCACCGCTGCATAACTACGCCAACTTAAGCGGCGTGGAAGCCGCAGAGCGGTTGTTCCCGGGCGTGCAGCAGGTGGCGGTATTCGATACCAGCTTCCATCAGACGCTGCCGCCTCAGGCGTATCTGTACGGCTTGCCGTACCGCTATTTTGAAGCGCTGGGCGTACGGCGTTACGGTTTTCACGGCACTTCCCATCGTTACGTGGCCGGACAGGCGCATACGCTTCTCGGGCTGTCCCCCGACGACAGCGGGCTGGTGATTGCTCATCTTGGTAACGGGGCCTCCATCTGCGCGGTGCGCAACGGTGAGAGCGTCGATACCTCCATGGGCATGACGCCGCTGGAAGGGCTGGTGATGGGCACGCGCTGTGGCGACGTGGATTTTGGCGCGATGGCGTGGATTGCCCAGCAAACCGGCCAGTCATTTGATGATCTGGAGCGCGTGGTTAACAAAGAGTCAGGGTTGTTGGGGATATCCGGCATCTCCTCCGATTTACGCGCGCTGGAGAAAGCCTGGCACGAGGGCAATCAACGGGCGCAGCTGGCGATCCACACCTTTGTCCACCGGATTGCGCGGCATATCGCCGGTCACGCGGCATCGCTGCATCGTCTGGATGGCGTGATCTTTACCGGTGGTATTGGCGAAAACTCGAAACTGATCCGCGCGCTGGTGGCGGAGCATCTGAAGGTCTTCGGCATCCTCCTCGACGAGGCTAAAAATGCCCTGCCGGGCAGCGCGGGCGAGCGCGTCATCAGCACCGATTCCTCCCGCGTAGTCTGCGCGGTTGTCCCTACCAATGAAGAAAAAATGATCGCGCTGGACGCCCTCCGTCTTGGGAAGGTCACCCCGGCTGCGGCTTACGCCTGATATAGCGAGAAACACATGAACGTAACAATCGATACAGGCGTCGCGCCCTACAGCGACGCATGGGCTGGCTTTCGCGGTGAAGAATGGAAAAACGCCGTCAACGTGCGCGATTTTATTCAGCATAACTACACCCCTTATGAAGGCGACGAAGCTTTCCTCGCGCAGGCGACGCCAGCAACGACGGCGCTGTGGCAGAAGGTGATGGTCGGCATTCGTCAGGAGAATGCCACCCACGCCCCGGTAGATTTTGATACTAACATTGCCACCACCATTACCGCTCACGGGCCGGGTTATATCGATCAGGATCTGGAGACGATCGTCGGGCTGCAAACCGATAAACCGCTCAAGCGCGCCCTGCATCCGTATGGCGGGATCAACATGATCCGCAGCTCGTTTGAAGCCTATGGCCGCGAGATGGATCCGCAGTTTGAATACCTGTTTACCGACCTGCGTAAAACCCATAACCAGGGCGTGTTTGACGTCTACTCGCCGGAGATGATGCGCTGCCGTAAATCCGGCGTGCTGACCGGTCTGCCGGACGGCTACGGACGCGGGCGCATCATCGGTGACTACCGACGCGTGGCGCTGTACGGCATCACCTATCTGGTGCGCGAGCGTGAGCTGCAGTTTGCGGATCTCCAGCCGAAGCTGGAACGCGGTGACGATCTCGAAGCGACGATCCGCCTGCGTGAAGAGCTGGCGGAGCACAAGCGTGCTTTGCTCCAGATCCAGCAGATGGCGGCGAACTACGGCTTTGATATTGCGCGTCCGGCGATGAACGCGCAGGAAGCGGTGCAGTGGGTCTACTTTGCCTACCTGGCGGCGGTGAAATCCCAGAACGGCGGGGCGATGTCGCTGGGGCGCACGGCGTCGTTCCTTGATATCTACATTGAGCGCGACATGCAGGCCGGACGGCTAAATGAGGCGCAGGCGCAGGAGCTGATCGACCACTTCATCATGAAGATCCGCATGGTCCGCTTCCTACGCACGCCGGAGTTCGACACGCTCTTCTCGGGCGATCCGATCTGGGCGACGGAAGTGATTGGCGGAATGGGGCTGGACGGCCGCACGCTGGTGACCAAAAACAGCTTCCGCTATTTGCACACCCTGCACACCATGGGGCCTGCGCCGGAGCCCAATCTGACGATCCTCTGGTCTGAACAGCTGCCGATTGCGTTTAAGAAATATGCCGCGCAGGTGTCGATTGTCACCTCCTCACTGCAGTACGAGAACGACGATCTGATGCGAGCCGACTTCAACAGCGACGACTACGCCATTGCCTGCTGCGTCAGCCCGATGGTGATCGGCAAGCAGATGCAGTTCTTTGGCGCCCGCGCCAACCTCGCGAAAACGCTGCTGTACGCCATCAACGGCGGAGTGGATGAGAAGCTGAAGATTCAGGTCGGCCCGAAAACCGCGCCATTGCTGGATGAGGTGCTGGATTACGACACCGTGATGGCCAGCCTCGATCACTTTATGGACTGGCTGGCGGTGCAGTACATCAGCGCGCTGAATCTCATTCACTATATGCACGATAAGTACAGCTACGAAGCCTCACTGATGGCGTTGCATGACCGTGACGTCTATCGCACCATGGCCTGCGGCATCGCCGGGCTGTCGGTCGCGGCGGACTCTCTCTCCGCGATTAAATACGCCACGGTGAAACCGGTGCGCGACCACACCGGTCTGGCGGTTGATTTCGTCATCGAAGGTGACTATCCGCAGTACGGCAACAACGACGACCGCGTGGACAGCATCGCCTGCGACCTGGTTGAGCGCTTTATGAAGAAAATTCAGGCGCTGCCGACCTATCGCAATGCGGTGCCGACCCAGTCTATTCTGACCATTACCTCCAACGTGGTTTACGGTCAGAAGACCGGGAATACGCCGGACGGTCGCCGCGGCGGCACGCCGTTTGCCCCTGGCGCGAACCCGATGCATGGCCGTGACAGAAAGGGGGCGGTGGCCTCGCTGACGTCGGTGGCCAAGCTGCCGTTCACCTATGCGAAGGACGGGATCTCCTACACCTTCTCTATCGTGCCGCAGGCGCTGGGCAAAGATGAGCTGGTGCGCAAAACCAACCTGGTGGGGCTGCTGGACGGGTACTTCCACCATGAAGCGGCCATTGAAGGCGGGCAGCACCTGAACGTCAACGTAATGAACCGGGAAATGCTGCTGGACGCCATTGCGCATCCGGAAAATTACCCGAATCTGACCATTCGTGTTTCAGGCTATGCCGTGCGCTTTAATGCCCTGACGCGCGAGCAGCAGCAGGATGTGATATCGAGGACGTTTACTCAATCTATCTAAAAGTGTGTTCACATGCCCCCTCAACGCAGGGGGCACTTTTTTGCCCGCTAAACATACAAAATTGTTTATATAATTACTCACACATATTCATCCGCTCTTGAAAAACAATGTTCCTGCTTTTCCCAATAACAAAATGTAAGGACAGTAAGATGATGAAAATGACCCGTATTGCTTTGATTGCAGCGTCGTTGGCGGTGTGCAGTTTTACCGCGCAGGCCGCGAACGTTGAGGCAGCCCCGTCTCCATCGCAGGATCCGCTGGTACAGCACCTGAAGCTCAGCAATGAGCAGATTAATAAGATTAAAGAGTTGCATCAGCAACTGGAGCAAAACGTCAGCAAGATCCCAATGACGGGCGTGAAGGACGGCGCGCTGATCGACATGTTCCAGGCGGGTAAATGGGACGAAAGCACGGTGAAAAGCCAGCTTACCGCCTTCAGCAAAATTGAAGAGCAGACCCGTTATTACCGCGTGAAATATTACTTCGACGTCAGCCAGGTATTGACACCGGAACAGCGTAAGCAGATCAGAACCGATATGGCTAACGCGCTGGCTGAGTGATGTTGGAATCATTCGTATAAAATGAAACCTCACAGAATCGCTTTAAGTAGATTCTGTGAGGAATGAGCGTGACCATCATGCTGATGCCCGTTCGTTCCATGCATCAGAGAATTGAATATTCCCGTCGCAATAGGTCCAGGTCGCTTTTTCATAGCGCAATTGAACAGATTCAAGGTGGCCAGTACCTGGACAGTTACGAGTATCGTTAACAATAGGCGAAATAGAGACAACTTTCACACCTTCCAGCTCAGTTCTAAAGTATTCAACCTCCCAACCTGCGTTATTGATTCGGTAATATCTAATCTCAACTTTCTTAAGGTTTTGCCCTGTCGCTACCGCCTTATAAAGATAGGGAGATGAGCTATCAATTTCCTTCTCGAATAAAAAAGGCGCGTGTTTCCTCGTTCCGGTTAATCTTCCGGAGAGTGGATCGGTTGGAATACTCAAGTTATGGGTTAAACCTCTAATTTCAACACTCCCTTCACGATCCTGAACATCACATGAACCTTTAATGAGTGAGCCACCGTCGTCATAGAACCAAATGTGAACAGGTACGGCCATGATAAAAAACTCCTTCTATATATCAATCGTGTATCCATTTTCCTGCTTTTACCGCTTCGTCAAACATTCTTACCGTCAATGGCTTTGATATTTGCTTAACCGGTTCTTTTGTAAACCATTTCCTGAAAAACCATGTTTGAGTCCAGGGGAAATAATTTCCAGTGTTAACTTCGATAAGATACTCTTTTTCAAATCTCTCAATGGCATATATGACATCATCCAGATCGGTGTAATCCTGTAAAACATCATCTATCTCAAGCGGAATTCTCTTGCCTGTAAATGTTCCTTGTTCTGGTAAGTTGTCCCTGAAGAATTTTAAAACATCAGTTTCAGTGTCCATCTTCACCAAATCCGGTCTTTTGGGTGAGCAATCGTATTATATCTCGAAAGCGTTTTGTAACTTATCATTGCAACATCTGCTGCAAGTATGGTTATCCCGAGGGCAGGTATCCATCGGCCAATGAACGCACCTAAATTTTTGGTATACATTGGTTTTCTGTATTTGAAACTTGCGAGTGTAATTGTAGGTAGTCGGTGTGGTAGCTGTACATTCAGTAGATCTCGCAGGTATTTAGATGCCACGGATGTGCCTATTGTAGCCGTTTCTGGTTTTGTTCTGGTTTCAAGTACAGGTAAACCAAGAATCATACTTGCCATCATTACTGCATCCTTTAATCCGCCGAACTGTTCATCGGTGGCATCGAGAAAAATCCAAAAAAATAGCTCAGATGCCGAGATGTTACACACTCCTTTATAAAAGTATGTTCCATTGAGTTCTTCAACGGTGTCCATAGTATAACCATAATCATCAGGTGGTTTGTTGAGATGTCATCCTATAAAAAAGAAAGGGGTGAGAGTAGGACATTCATCTTTATAAATTCCGAAATATTCTCGTTTTGAGGATGATATAATTTTTTAAGCTGCATCACACTTAGAATTATTTACCTGTATTTTAGGATTTTATAGAAAATCTTTACTCGCAATTTAGCAAATCCTCACAAAGATTGTGACTTTTTTCTCCGCCTCAGCGGATATGATCTTCCCACACCAATAACAAGCACCTGCTGCCCTCTGACTCGCAATCGCTGGCGATCGGAATCTAATAAAAACAACTGTTTACCCTACAAAATAAGCGAGTACCCAATGGATACGGCAACAAACAGCAGTGTGATTGTGAATGATTCCCCTGCGGCAAGGCGGGCGGGAATGAGTGAAAGCGAGTGGCGAGAAGCGATTAAATTCGACAGCACCGACACGGGCTGGGTCATCATGAGTATCGGGATGGCCATTGGCGCGGGGATTGTTTTTCTCCCAGTGCAGGTTGGATTAATGGGATTGTGGGTCTTTTTGCTCTCGTCGATTATTGGTTATCCGGCCATGTATCTGTTCCAGCGTTTGTTTATTAATACGCTGGCGGAGTCTCCGGAATGCAAAGACTACCCAAGCGTAATTAGCGGTTACTTAGGTAAAAACTGGGGCATCCTATTAGGTGCGCTCTATTTCGTGATGCTGGTGATCTGGATGTTTGTTTATTCCACTGCCATCACCAACGACAGCGCATCGTATTTGCATACTTTCGGTGTGACCGACGGGTTGCTGTCTGACAATCCGTTCTACGGTTTATTCCTGATCTGCATTCTGGTCGCCATTTCTTCACGCGGTGAAAAGCTGCTGTTTAAGGTCTCCAGCCTGATGGTGCTGACCAAACTATTCGTGGTTGCCGCGCTGGGGCTGTCGATGATTGGCCTCTGGCATTTAGCCAATGTGGGCATGCTGCCACCGGTGGGTCTGCTGATTAAAAACGCCATTATTACGTTGCCCTTTACCTTAACCTCCATTCTGTTTATTCAGACTTTAAGCCCGATGGTTATCTCGTACCGCTCACGGGAAAAGTCCGTTGAAGTGGCGCGACACAAAGCATTGCGGGCAATGAATATCGCTTTTGGCGTACTGTTTGTGACGGTCTTCTTTTACGCTGTCTCTTTCACCCTGGCAATGGGACACGACGAAGCGGTCAAAGCCTACGAACAGAATATCTCTGCCCTGGCGATCGCGGCGCAATTTATCAGCGGCGACGGTGCGGGCTGGGTCAAAATCGTCAGCGTAATTCTCAATATCTTTGCCGTGATGACGGCATTCTTCGGCGTCTATCTGGGCTTTCGTGAGGCCACGCAGGGGATCGTGATGAACGTCCTGCGCCGCAAAATGCCAACAGAGAAAATCAATGAAAGCACCGTCCAGCGCGGCATCATGTTATTCGCCATTCTGCTGGCCTGGAGCGCGATTGTCTTAAACGCGCCGGTATTAAGCTTCACCTCCATTTGTAGCCCTATCTTCGGCATGGTGGGCTGCCTGATCCCTGCATGGCTGGTCTATAAAGTGCCAGCACTGCATAAATATAAAGGCGTGTCGCTGGTGATTATTGTTATCACCGGGCTGCTGCTTTGTGTTTCTCCTTTCCTCGCATTCTCCTGAGGGTAATTAAGGTCGTAACGATGTCTGAGCAAACTCATCCTTTATGGAATCAATTTATTCGCGTGGTGCAGGAAGAAGTTAAACCTGCACTGGGGTGCACCGAACCCGTTTCTCTGGCGCTGGCTTGTGCAATTGCCGCAGAGCACCTGTCAGGCGACGTAACACAAATTGAGGCGTGGGTATCGCCGAACCTGATGAAGAACGGGCTGGGCGTAACGGTACCGGGTACCGGAATGGTCGGGTTGCCGATTGCGGCGGCGCTGGGCGCCATCGGTGGTAATGCGCAGGCGGGGCTGGAGGTACTGAAAGATGCCAGTGCGGATGCGCTGGTACGGGCTAAAGCGCTGCTGAATGCCGGTCAGGTGCAGGTGAAACTTCAGGAACCGTGCGAAGAGATTCTCTATTCACGAGCCTGTGTATACGCCGGTGATGCCTCGGCGATGGTGACTATCGCGGGCGGGCATACCCGTGTGGTGGAGGTGGTGTGTCAGGGCGAAACGCGCTTCAGGCTGGACGATCAACAGGCAGAGGCAGGGAGTGACCCCCTGGCGGTGCTGTCAACCACGACGCTTTCGCAGATCCTGGAGTTTGTCGAGCAGGTCCCGTTCGATGCGATCCGGTTTATCCTTGATGCCGGGCGTTTGAACGATGCGCTCTCACGTGAAGGGCTCAGCGGGCAATGGGGGTTGCACATTGGTGCGACGCTCGATAAACAGCGCACCCGCGGATGGATGGCACAGGATCTGGGTTCAGATATTGTTATCCGCACCAGCGCGGCCTCGGATGCCCGCATGGGCGGTGCGACACTGCCAGCGATGAGTAATTCCGGGTCAGGAAACCAGGGGATCACCGCGACTATGCCGGTTGTTGTTGTGGCTGAACACGTTCAGGCTGACGACGAGCGGCTGGCGCGGGCGCTGATGCTTTCACATCTGGCGGCCATTTATATCCACTACCAGCTTCCGCGCTTGTCCGCATTATGTGCAGCAACGACGGCGGCAATGGGCGCAGCGGCAGGCATGGCGTGGCTGATGGACGGAAGCTACAAGACGGTTGCGATGGCAATCGGCAGTATGATCGGGGATGTCAGTGGGATGATCTGTGATGGCGCCTCCAATAGCTGCGCGATGAAAGTCTCCACCAGCGTCAACAGTGCCTGGAAAGCAGTCATGATGGCGCTGGACGATTCTGCCGTAACGGGCAATGAGGGGATTGTGGCGCACGATGTGGAACAGTCTATTTCCAACCTGTGCGCACTGGCGTGCCGCTCGATGCAGGCAACGGATCGGCAGATTATCGAGATTATGGCGAGTAAGGTGTAAAGAATACCCCTCTCCCGTTTGGGAGAGGGGTAAGGTTAATTACACCGGTAAATCAATCAGTAGCGCCCGCAATGCCGTATCGGCCTCCAGGGTAATATTCGCTTCATCACGAATAAACGCCCCGTCACCACAGGTGAGCGCCTCTTTCTCTTCCGTATGCGTTACGGCATGCACCGTACCGTGGATGGACTGTAAATACGCACGCGGTCCATGAAGCTGGAAGCTCGCCTGCTCACCTTTCTTCAGTTCGATATGATGCAGCCATACCTGCTGACGTAGCTGCAGGCTGCCTTTGCTGCCATCAGGCGACGCAATCAGCTGCTGCTTATCGCCCGTTAAATCTACCTTTTGTACCAGCGGGTTTTCCCGCTCAGGGCAGGCGTCCAGCCACAACTGCATACGGGTCAGCGTTTTATCTTTGCTGAGGTTATGCTCGCTGTAACTGATGCCCGGCTGCGTGGAAATTAACAACGCTTCGCCAGCCTTTGCCTGGACATGATTGCCCTCGCTATCGCGGTATTCTGCCTCGCCTTCCAGGATCAGGTTCAGGATATCGACTTTCGGGTACGTACGCGGCTGGAAGGACGCGCCAGGGGCGAGCACTTCCTGGTTCAATACGCGTAATGAAGCGTAACCGAGGAGTTTAGGGTCAAAGTAGTGTCCAAAAGAAAAGGTGTAGCGGGCCTGCAGCCAGCCGAAATCGGCTTGTCCGCACTGTTTAGCTGTTCTTGTCGTAATCATAAACTTGACCTCTCTTTACACTAAAACAATGGTAAAGGTATGGACGCTGCATTGTTAGCCAGATATTCTGCCCGGTATGTTCAAATTTCCTGAATGAGAACGAGATGGCTAAAGAGAGAGCATTGACGCTTGAGGCGCTTCGCGTCATGGACGCGATTGACCGGCGCGGCAGTTTTGCGGCAGCCGCTGATGAACTGGGGCGCGTTCCGTCGGCGCTGAGTTACACCATGCAGAAGCTGGAAGAGGAGCTGGACGTGGTGCTGTTTGACCGCTCCGGTCATCGAACAAAATTCACCAACGTGGGCCGAATGCTGCTGGAGCGCGGTCGCGTGTTGCTGGAAGCGGCGGATAAGTTAACGACCGATGCCGAAGCGCTGGCGCGCGGTTGGGAAACCCATCTGACGTTAGTGACCGAAGCGCTGGTGCCTACTGAAGCGCTGTTCCCGCTGGTTGACCGTCTGGCTGATAAAGCGAACACGCAGCTGTCGATCATTACCGAAGTGCTGGCAGGCGCGTGGGAGCGCCTGGAGACGGGCAGGGCGGATATCGTTATTGCGCCGGATATGCACTTCCGCTCGTCGTCGGAAATCAACTCGCGCAAGCTCTACAGCGTGATGAACGTTTACGTTGCCGCACCCAATCACCCGATTCACCAGGAGCCAGAGCCGCTCTCTGAGGTGACGCGCGTGAAGTATCGCGGCGTGGCGGTCGCTGATACCGCGCGTGAACGTCCGGTGCTGACGGTGCAGTTGCTGGATAAACAGCCTCGTCTGACGGTCACTTCACTGGAAGACAAACGACAGGCGCTGCTGGCCGGGCTTGGCGTGGCAACCATGCCGTATCCGTTTGTGGAAAAAGATATTGCGGAAGGGCGTCTGCGCGTTGTGAGCCCGGAGTACACCAGCGAAGTGGACATTATTATGGCCTGGCGTCGCGACAGCATGGGCGAAGCCAAATCGTGGTGCCTGCGCGAAATACCCAAACTCTTTGCGCACCACAACAAATAAGCGTGCAGGCCCGGTAAGCGTAAGCGCCACCGGGCAATAATTTACGCAGCGATCTTAGGATCCGGACCAAAGCGGTTTTCGCCCGGCGTACCGGACTGGCAGTTGAAGATCAAAATCACAATCCATCCCACGATCGGGATCAGCAGCAGCAACAGCCACCACGCCGAACGATCGGTATCGTGGAGGCGTCGAAACTGCACGGCCCAGGAAGGCAACAGAATAAATAAGCCGTAAATTGAGGTGAGAACGCCTTCCCCGCTCGCCCACTCCCAGCCCAGAATTTTATCCACGATGCTTAGCACCAGCGCGAAGATGAAGTTCACCAGAATGAACATCCAGTACTCTTTGCGGCGGGCGCGGCCACCAAATCCAATATAGTTGCGCAGTACGTTTAAATACCAGTCCATTTTTCCTTGCCTCAATAATCGGTCAATCACTTGTTTTTTAAGCGATCGAGATAAGGATAGATGGAGATTGTGAATTAAAAAAGGGCATCTGGTGATGCCCTTGATATTTATCCAAAACGCACGTCGCGACCGTGCGGCTCATCCAGATCCTGCCACGGGCCGATGGAGATAATGCCCGTCGGATTAATGGTCTTGTGGCTGCGGAAATAGTGGGTGCGGATATGGTCGAAGTCGACCGTTACGGCAATGCCCGGCATCTGGTAGATGTCGCGCAGGAAACCATACAGGTTCAGATAGTCACTGATACGATGCTTGTCGCACTTAAAGTGAGTGACATAGACCGGATCAAAGCGCACCAGCGTGGTCCACAGACGAATATCGGCTTCCGTCAGGCGGTCGCCTGTCAGATAGCGATGCTGGCCTAGGATCTGCTCCAGACGCTCCAGCGATTCAAACACTTTCCCGACCGCGTCGTCATAGGCTTCCTGGCTGGTCGCAAACCCGGCTTTATAGACACCGTTGTTGACGTTGTCGTAGATCCAGCTGTTCAGCTCGTCAATTTTATCGCGCAGCTCAACCGGGTAGTAGTCCCCGGCGCGGGCGCCGTGTGCATCAAACGCGGTATTGAACATGCGGATGATTTCCGCAGATTCGTTGCTGACAATCGTCTGGTTTTTCTTGTCCCACAGTACCGGGACAGTAACGCGTCCGGTGTAGTGCGGATCGGCACGCAAATAAAGCTGGTAGAGGAAATCGTGGTGGTAAAGATCGTCACCGGTCGCGGCGGGGAAATCACTGTCAAACGTCCAGCCGTTTTCCAGCATCAGCGGGTTGACCACCGAAACCGGAATGAGGGATTCAAGGCCTTTAAGTTTGCGCACAATCAGCGTGCGGTGTGCCCACGGGCAGGCCAGAGAAACATAAAGATGATAACGATCTTTCTCGGCCGCGAAGCCGCCTTCACCGCTCGGGCCAGGTGCGCCATCGGCGGTCAGCCAGTTACGGAAGGCCGAAACAGAGCGCTTAAAGCGTCCTCCGGTGGATTTTGTGTCATACCAGACATCCTGCCAGACGCCGTCTACGAGTTGTCCCATTTTTTCTCCTCCGTCAGATAGCAAAAGCGAGGAGATGTCTCCTCGCTTTGTGTTTATTCAGTATAGCGTGCTTACCACTTCTTATTCAGAAGGCGGTCGATGCTGTATGCGCCCGGGCCAGTGACTGCCAGCAGCAGGAAGCCACCCGCGATGGTCAGGTTTTTCATGAACATCAGAGAGTTCACGCCTTCCGCAAAGTTGCTGTGGAAGATGAACGCTGTCAGCACGGTGAAGCCCGCGGTAAACAGCGCGGTAGTACGGGTCAGGAAACCGAACAGAACCGCCAGGCCGCCGCCGAACTCAAGCAGAATGGTCAGAGGCAGCAGGAACCCCGGCACGCCCATGGCTTCCATGTACTGCTGGGTACCCGCATAACCGGTGATTTTTCCCCAACCCGCTACGATAAACAGGATTGGCATCAGAATACGCGCTACCAGTACACCAACATCTTCTAATTTTTTCATTTTACTCTCCAGGAAACCACATCAGCGGCTGAACTTTATTTGTGTGCAATTCCGGGTAGATACCGCGGCTTTGCTGTCGATGGAGAGGATAATAAACGGGGCGGGTGACAATTGTTAGCAAGGAAAACTGTCAATCTTCTTCAAAGATATTGAGTAAAAACAGGTGCGCGCTGGTGCCCTCACCCCAACCCTCTCCCACGGGGAGAGGGCGCAAAAACAAAAACGGTAACCTGAGTTACCGTTTTGCTTTTACCTCGAAGCCGCCACCCGGCGAGAAGGCTACCTCAGCTGCTGCTGACGCAACGTCGCTTTCACCAAACGCCAGGCGCTCCAGGCACCAAAACCGCGGCGTGCACAGCGGATGAGCATATTTGGATGACGAACCGTCCAGATAGCCATTACGCTACTGCCGACCAGCGCCCATGAACGCAGGCTCAGAAAGGTATTCCAGCCACGGTCAAACCGCCGCGTCGCGTCAATCCAGTCGCGACGGCTGGCAGAAAGATCCAGCCGTTGCTGCTGGATCTGACTTAACAGGTAGGCTTTGCGCTTCTGACGTTCGGCTTTATCGCTCACGGCTTGTCATCCTCCAGCAGGGCGCGATCGTTAGCCAGCTCCTGACGCGTATGGCGCAGGAAAGTCGACTTGCGTGCTTTGCGCAGCGTCCAGATGCCGCCAATCAACGCGGCGACCAGCAAAACGACGGTGGTGGCAATCATCGCGTTGAGTCGATACTGCGGATCAATGGCCCAGATGATTAACACCATCAGGCTCATCAGACCAAACGCGGCGAAGAGCATGGTCAGGCCGAGCATCAGCAGCATCTGGAAGAGATTTGCTTTCTCCTCTTCCAGCTCGACCACTGCCAGCCGGACGCGCGTTTCGGCAATCCCGACCAGCGTGGTTAAAATACGCTGGCCGATGCCGAGGACGTTGTTAGCAGGCCCTTGTGCGTGACGAGGATCTTCCATATCAACGACGCGTCAGAAGAACACCCAGTACCACACCGACGGCGGCACCAATACCTACCCCCGTCCATGGATTATCGCGCACATATTCGTCCGCGCGAGCCGCCGCTTCACGGGTCTGTTTTGCCAGTGCATCACCGGTTTCACCCAGGCGGTAGCGGCTCTCTTTCAGCGCCTGCTCCGCTTTGCTACGCAGCTTGCTCACTTCTTCTTTCGACTTGTCGGCGGAAGAGTTCAACACCTCTTCAAGGGTATCGGCCAGGGATTTCAGTTCAGCGCGCAGATGTTCAGACGTCGTATCTTTTGACATGATTCTCTCCTGTTGAGATTTCCGTTAACTCAATAATCGCGAGCTTCCAGCGCTTTCAGGTCGTCCTGCGCTTCTTTCAACTTCTTCTCGCGCTTAGCAATTTTTTCCGCATCCCCTTTCTCTTTCGCTTCCTGCAGGTCTTGACGGCGCTCGGCTATCTCGTCCTTCTGTTCAGCGATTTTTTTCTGATGATCGGCACGTAGCTTGCTGTCTGTACAGTTTGCTTTCACTTCGCTCAGCGCTTTTTTAAGACCATCAACACGGTGCTGATTGTTATGCTTTTCGGCATAACCGATCTCACGCTGAATATCCTGTTCTTTCTCCTGACAGAGAGAGTTGGCGAAGGTCGCTGTGCTTAAAGAAAAAAGGGCCAGAGCCAGAGTCATGCGGAATTTCATTATCGAAACCTTCCATTGTGTTGCGGCGTAAGCCGCTTTCCAGAATGATGCGGAGTACATTCGAGGGGTGCTCCGCGTACTTAAGCATAGTAAGTAAACGGGGGATTCACCAAAGTGAGTGAAAAGATTCGGAATCCTGGTAATTATCCAAACCGATGCGACGTATCGCGAATCAATGACAGCCACGCCGCTGGCTGGTTGTCATCTTCCTGCTGGGCAATGATATACCCACGCGGCAGCGTACGGTCAAGAACCGCTTTCGCCGCGGCGCTCTGCGTGCGGGAGTCAAACTTGATCAGTAGCACATCGTCTTTCGGCGTAATGCTTTTAAAGCGGATCCCGTTCGCGTCCAGATGATGCCAGACAGAGAAACCGTCGGGCACGCTGGCGCCCTGATTAACCGGACGAATGGCCAGCGTAGATTCCTCATGTGAAAGCGCGCTCCAGGCCAGCAGAAGGGCGCAGAGGAACATCAGTACAATGAATGCACAGGCAGAACGGCGCAGGGCGAGGGGAGAGATAACCATCGTTAACCTCGCGCTCCGTACTTTTTCTTCCACAGAACAACCAGCGAGCCAATCAGGCCGAAGACCAGCAGAACCACTGGAAGCAGCATCAGACAAGACATCAGCTGATCTTCGTATTTCATGAAGACCGGCGTTTTACCCAGCGCATAGCCCAGCGTCGTCAGGATCAGCACCCACAGCAGGCCGCTCATCCAGTTAAAGAACTGGAAGCGCGTGCTGCTCAACCCGGACAGCCCGGCAATGGTGGGCAGCAGGGTGCGCACAAAGGCAATAAAGCGGCCCATCAGCAGTGCGGAAAGCCCGTGCTTATGGAAAAGGTGATGCGCCCGCTGGTGGTAATGCGCCGGCAGATGAGAAAGCCAGTTCTGTACGATCCGGGTATTGCCCAGCCACCTTCCCTGGATATAACTTACCCAGCAGCCGAGGCTGGCCGCGATGGTCAGTAATAAAACGGTTTGCGGGAATGCCATTGCCCCTTTGGCACACAGCACACCGACAAGCACCAGCAAACTGTCACCCGGTAAGAAGGCCGCAGGCAGCAAACCATTCTCCAGGAACAGGATCATAAATAAGACAAAATAGAGCATGCCAATCATGGAAGGGTTGGCCAGCGTTTCAAAATCCTGCGCCCAGAGGGCTTGCAGTAGTTGAGTCAAAAGTTCCATTCAGTGTTCCTGGAAATCGGTTAACGTCACGCCTGTTAGCCGGGACAAACAGCACGGCGACATTGTTGTGATTTCATTATGGTCGCTCGCGGACACATTGCGGTGTGGCCAACACTGTTCCCTGTTAATTGGCTGGTTAGCAAGCACTAACTTACAAAATAACGAAGTGAATCCAATTGTAACAAAGCCCAACGTTCTGCGTCACAGAATTTGCAGGGTGAGGTGATTTTGGCGTAAGCCCTGGAAGTGAGCGAGGGGATTTACAAAGGCTGACACAATATATGTTTTGCTTACCCACTTAAGCCGGAAGGCGCAGCGAAGCGCCTGCCAGCAGAAAGGTCATCTATTTTGCGGCACTGGGTGCCGTATCAAGATGAACCACTGGATTATCAGCAAAAAGATAGCGGTCTGCGTTAAATTCGAAGTCGTCGCTGGTTTCATTGAACAGCATCTGCTTGGTGTTTTCCAGATGTTGCCACATCGCCAGTTTTGCCGCGTGAGGATCTTTACGAATCAGCGCCTTAAGGATTTGATCATGATCGTCACACCAGTTGTCGACGGTGCGGGAATCGATATGATCGTGCAGTTTTTTCCAGTAAGGGTTGTGAACGCGCTGAGTCCACATTTTCTCAACGATTGCCGCCAGCGCCGTATTCTGGGTTGCCAGCGCAACCTGGACGTGAAACTGCAGGTCCCACTCAGAATCCCGGAAACATTTTTCTTTGCGGGCGTTCTCCTGGATTTCCATTAACTTCATGATGTCCTGCTTGGTCACCTGCGTCGCGGCAAATTCGGCAATATTGCTTTCGATTAACTGGCGAGCCTGGAGCAGCTCAAACGGACCATAGCTGGCGAATTCCAGACTTTCATCCGTTACCGGAGAGTGTTTAGGCTGATTGGAAATCACATGAATACCGGAGCCTTTGCGGACCTCAACATAGCCTTCCACTTCCAGCATGATAATGGCTTCACGCACGACGGTACGGCTCACGCTTTTTTCATCGGCAATGAAACGCTCGGCGGGAAGTTTATCACCGACAAGATAGACGCCTTGCTCGATGCGATCTTTCAGCTCCGCAGCAAGTTGTTGATATAAACGACGTGGTTCGGTGATGTCCATATGCGCTCCAGGCAGGGTACGGCAGATGATTTGTTATACCACTTCTGCGTGCCACTCTCCAGATTTTGACATGAAAAAAGCCGCTACGGAGCGGCCTTTAATGCCCGGCGGCGCTTCGCTTGCACGGGCCTACGGGGTTTGTAGGCCGGGTAAGGCGAAGCCGCCACCCGGCACAGCGATGCTAACTCTGCGTGGCCGGTTTCCCGAGCGTCTCTTTCTGCAGCTCCTCGGCGGATTTGTTTTTCAGTACCGTCCAGATCACTACCGCACCCATCAGGTCGAAGACGGCCAGCACGGCGAACAGCGGGCTAAAGCCGATGGTGTCTGCCAGGGCACCCACTACCAGCGCAAACAGCGTACTTGCAGTCCATGCCGCCATCCCGGTCAGGCCGTTAGCGGTGGCGACTTCATTACGGCCGAAGACGTCAGACGAGAGCGTAATCAGCGCGCCGGAAAGTGACTGGTGAGCAAAACCGCCAACGCACAGCAGCGCGATAGCCACGTAAGGGCTGGTGAACAGGCCAATCATCCCCGGTCCAATCATCAGCAGCGCGCCCATGGTCACGACCATTTTACGGGAGACAATCAGGTTCACACCAAACCAGCGCTGGAACAGCGGGGGCAGGTAGCCACCCACGATACAGCCCAGATCGGCGAACAGCATCGGCATCCAGGCGAACATCGCGATCTCTTTCAGGTTAAAGCCGTAGACTTTAAACATGAACAGCGGGATCCACGCGTTGAACGTCCCCCAGGCAGGCTCAGCGAGGAAGCGCGGCAGGGCAATACCCCAGAACTGACGGGTGCCCAGGATCTGCCAGACGGACAGTTTCTTGCCGTTGTTGACCTGATGCTGCGCTTCCTGACCGCCAATAATGTATTCGCGTTCTTCTTCGGAGAGTTTTTTCTGGTCGCGCGGATGCTTGTAGAAAATCAGCCACGCCATTGCCCATGCGAAGCTCAGCACGCCTGAGATAATGAACGCCAGCTGCCAGCTGTGCATCACGATAGCCCACACCACCAGCGGCGGTGCAATCATCGCGCCAATCGACGACCCCACGTTGAAGTATCCGACAGCAATGGAACGCTCTTTCGCCGGGAACCATTCGGAGCTGGCTTTCAGCCCTGCCGGGATCATTGCCGCTTCGGCGGCACCTACTGCACCACGCGCCAGCGCGAGCCCGCCCCAACTGCCTGCCAGCGCCGTTGCGCCACAGAAAATGGCCCAGGTGACGGCGAAGAAGGCATAGCCGATTTTGGTGCCTAAAATATCCAGAACATAGCCAGCAACCGGCTGCATAATGGTATAAGCCGCGGAGTAGGCCGCAATGATGTAGGAATATTGCTGGGTTGAAATGTGCAGCTCTTCCATTAGCGTAGGCGCCGCCGCCGCTATGGTGTTACGCGTCAGGTAGCCCAGCACGGTGCCCAGCGTCACCAGTGCGATCATATACCAACGTAACCCTTTAATTTTACGCATCTAAAACCTCATCGTTATGTTATTTCCGTGCCAGAGCACGACAACCTCTCAACCGTTTCCGGGAGCAGCTGTGTAACGGGAGGGGCGTAGCCGGAAGGTGGTTCCGGAACGGCCCGAACTTTGCCATCAGTAAGCGTCTTTCAGTCGGTATCCGTACCGTTAAATCCGATGTTTCACACCGGCAATTCATTCCGTCGGCTTATGGTTTGCGACGGCGAAAAGATAACTTGTCATACAACTTTAAAAGGTGAGTGATATCACAAATGTATGATTATTTGTGTGGGCATTCTGCTTTGCGGATGAAGCCAGTGCTGGCGCGGGATGGAGAAGAGTTTACGTCATTCAGGGGGATTTATTTGTTGGCGTTTATTGATCTTACTCACGAAAAAAACGTCTGCTGATGGAAATTGGTGTGATAACTTTGCAGCATATGAACATACGCTTTCTGACGCTCCCGTAATGAGGATGACGATAATGACGCCGTTTATGACTGACGATTTTCTGCTAGATACCGAATTTGCTCGCCGTCTGTATCATGACTATGCCAAAGACCAGCCGATTTTCGACTACCACTGCCACTTGCCGCCGCAGCAGGTTGCCGAAAATTACCGTTTCAAAAACCTGTATGACATCTGGCTGAAGGGTGACCACTATAAATGGCGTGCGATGCGCACCAACGGTGTGGCTGAGCGCCTGTGTACCGGCGACGCCAGCGACCGCGAGAAGTTTGACGCCTGGGCCGCGACCGTTCCACACACGATCGGCAACCCGCTCTTTCACTGGACCCATCTGGAACTGCGCCGTCCGTTTGGCATCACCGGCAAACTGCTTTCACCTGCCACTGCGGATGAAATCTGGGACCAGTGCAACGAACTGCTGGCGCAGGATAACTTCTCCGCACGCGGTATCATGAAGCAGATGAACGTGAAGATGGTGGGTACCACCGACGATCCCATTGACTCCCTGGAACATCACGCTGTCGTGGCGAAAGATACCTCTTTCGATATTAAAGTGTTGCCAAGCTGGCGCCCGGACAAAGCTTTCAACATCGAACAGGCCACCTTCAACGATTACATGGCGAAGCTGGCAGAGGTGTCCGATACCGATATCCGCCGTTTCGCCGATCTGCAAACCGCGCTGACCAAACGTCTGGATCACTTTGCGGCACATGGCTGTAAAGTCTCTGACCATGCGCTGGACGTGGTGCTGTTTGCGGACGCCAGCGAAGCCGAGCTGGACAGCATTCTGGCGCGTCGTCTCTCGGGTGAAACGCTTAACGAGCACGACGTGGCGCAGTTTAAAACGGCGGTGCTGGTGTTCCTCGGTGCGGAATACGCCCGTCGCGGCTGGGTACAGCAGTACCACATCGGCGCGCTGCGCAACAACAACCAGCGTCAGTTCAAACTGCTCGGTGCTGACGTGGGCTTTGACTCCATCAACGATCGCCCGCTGGCGGAAGAGTTATCTAAACTGCTGAGCAAACAGAACGAACAAAACCTGCTGCCCAAAACCATCCTGTACTGCCTGAACCCGCGCGATAACGAAGTGCTGGGCACCATGATTGGCAACTTCCAGGGCGAAGGGATGCCGGGCAAGATGCAGTTCGGTTCCGGCTGGTGGTTCAACGACCAGAAAGATGGCATGGAGCGTCAGATGACGCAGCTGGCACAGCTTGGCCTGCTGAGCCGCTTTGTCGGCATGCTGACTGACAGCCGCAGCTTCCTGTCCTATACGCGCCATGAATATTTCCGCCGCATTTTGTGCCAGATGATTGGCCGTTGGGTTCACGCAGGCGAAGCGCCAGCCGATATCCAGCTGCTGGGCGACATGGTGAAAAACATCTGCTTTAACAATGCGCGTGACTACTTCGCCATTGAACTGAACTAAGGCCGTCTGAGGTTGATATGCAATACATCAAAATCCATTCGCTGGATAACGTTGCCGTCGCGCTGGCAGATTTAACCGAAGGGACGGAAGTGACCTTCAACAACCAGTCGGTGACGTTACGCCAGGCCGTTGGGCGTGGACACAAGTTTGCCCTGATCCCCATTGCGAAAGGGGAGAACGTGGTGAAGTACGGCTTGCCCATCGGTCATGCACTGGCGGATATTGCGCCGGGTGAATATATTCATTCCCACAACACCCGCACAAATCTGAGCGATCTTGACGAGTACAGCTATCAACCTGATTTTCAGGTGGAAGAAGAGCAGGCGGCGGATCGGGACGTGCAGATCTACCGTCGTGCGAACGGTGAGGTGGGGATCCGCAACGAGCTGTGGATCCTTCCAACCGTCGGCTGCGTGAACGGCATTGCACGCCAGATCCAGACGCGTTTTCTGAAAGAAACTCACGATGCTGAAGGTACCGACGGCGTACATCTCTTCAGCCATACCTACGGCTGTTCGCAGCTCGGCGACGACCATATCAACACCCGCACCATGCTGCAAAACATGGTGCGCCACCCTAACGCGGGAGCGGTGCTGGTGATTGGCCTCGGCTGTGAAAACAACCAGGTCGATGCCTTCCGCGACACGCTGGGCGAATTTGACCCGGCGCGCGTTCATTTTATGGTATGTCAGCACCAGGATGACGAAGTGGAGGCGGGCGTGGAACATCTGCACCAGCTGTACGAGGTGATGCGTCACGATAAACGCCAGCCGGGCAAGCTAAGCGAGCTGAAGTTTGGTCTGGAGTGCGGCGGGTCCGATGGCCTGTCCGGCATCACGGCGAACCCGATGCTGGGCCGCTTCTCGGATTACGTGATCGCTAACGGCGGCACAACGGTGCTGACCGAGGTGCCGGAAATGTTCGGCGCAGAGCGCATTCTGATGAGCCACTGCCGCGACGAAGAGACGTTTGAGAAGACCGTCACCATGGTGAACGACTTCAAACAGTACTTCATCGCCCATAATCAGCCGATTTATGAGAACCCGTCGCCGGGTAACAAAGCGGGCGGGATCACGACGCTTGAAGAGAAATCCCTCGGCTGTACCCAGAAAGCGGGGGCAAGCCGGGTCGTGGACGTCCTGCGTTACGGCGAGCGCCTGAAAACCCACGGTCTGAACCTGCTGAGCGCACCGGGTAACGATGCGGTCGCCACCAGCGCGCTGGCGGGGGCAGGCTGCCACATGGTGCTGTTCAGTACCGGTCGCGGCACGCCGTACGGTGGTTTTGTGCCGACGGTCAAAATCGCGACCAACAGCGAGCTGGCGGCGAAGAAAAAGCACTGGATTGATTTCGACGCAGGCCAGCTGATTCACGGCAAAGCGATGCCGCAGCTGCTGACGGAGTTTGTGGACGCCATCGTGGCGTTTGCCAGCGGCAGACAGACCTGCAATGAGAAGAACGATTTTCGCGAGCTGGCGATCTTTAAGAGTGGTGTGACGCTTTAGGTTGAGTGCGGGCTGGTGCCCTCACCCCGGCCCTCTCCCACGGGGAGAGGGTGAAAACATTAAAAGCGGCAACCAGAGGTTGCCGCTTTGCTGTTAACCTCGCAGAGCGTTCTTCGCTAAACGCGCGTCTTCCGCCTGACAGGCCGCTGCGGTGAACAGCACATCGGTTGAGGAGTTCAGCGCCGTTTCGCAGGAGTCCTGCAATACGCCGATGATAAAGCCGACGGCCACAACCTGCATGGCGATCTCGTTCGGGATACCGAACATGTTACATGCCAGTGGGATCAGCAGCAGCGAGCCACCCGCCACGCCGGACGCGCCACAGGCACACAGAGAAGCCACCACGCTCAGCAGCAGCGCCGTTGGTAGATCGACCGGAACACCTAAGGTATGTACCGCTGCCAGGGTCAGCACGGTGATGGTGATTGCCGCGCCCGCCATGTTCACGGTCGCACCTAGCGGGATCGACACGGAATAGGTATCGCGGTCCAGATTCAGCTTCTCCGCCAGCGCCATGTTAACCGGGATATTTGCCGCAGAGCTGCGGGTGAAGAAGGCATACACACCGCTCTCACGCAGGCAGGTTAGCACCAGCGGATACGGGTTGCGGCGGATCTGCCAGAACACCAGCAGCGGGTTGATCACCAGCGCCACCAGCAGCATACAGCCGACCAGAACAACCAGCAGCTGCGCGTAGCCCCACAGCGCGTCGAAACCGGTGGTAGCCAGCGTGGAGGAGACCAGCCCGAAAATACCGATTGGCGCAAAACGAATCACCAGTTTCACCATAAAGGTGACGGCATTCGATAAATCGTTGACCAGATTTTTCGTGGTCTCGTTGCCGTGACGCAGCGCGAAGCCCAGACCAATCGCCCAGACCAGGATGCCGATGTAGTTCGCGTTCATCAGCGCCGTGATGGGGTTGGATACCATGCTCATCAGCAGACCGCGCAGCACTTCCACAATGCCGGACGGCGGTGTGATGTCACCGGCCGCGCTGGTCAGGTGCAGCGTAGACGGGAACAGGAAGCTAAATACCACGGCCGTTAAGGCAGCGGAGAAGGTTCCCAGAAGATACAGGAACAGAATAGGGCGAATGTTGGTTTTTTGTCCGTGCTGGTGGTTGGCAATGGAGGCCATGACCAGCATCAGAACCAGAACCGGTGCGACGGCCTTCAGGGCGCCAACAAAGAGGGTGCCGAGAAGCCCGGTGGCTTCTGCAGCGGGTTTTGACACCATTGCCAGCAGAATGCCCAGTACCAACCCGACGAGAATTTGTTTAACGAGGCTGCCCTGCGCCAGGCGCGCGAACAGACCGCTTGATTGTGTGCTCATACGTTATTCCTGAGTGAAATTGCGTTCCATCCTGTATGTGCTCTAAGTCACATTTATGTCCGGATGTAAGTATTTGTTTGCCTGGTTGAGTATCAGGGAAAGCAGGGCAAGGCGGAAGAGTAAAATGCTGGATTTTACGTGTTGCGTCATGTTTTTTAACTATTGGTTAACGGAAATGCCGGGTGGCGCTGAGCTTACCCGGCAAAACGCACTAAACCTGCTGCTTCTTATCGTGCTGGCGGTTAACCCAGGTATTGATAATCAGCGTCACGATCAGAATGCCGAACACCACGCCGAGCGAGATAGCGATCGGGATATGGTAGAAATCGACGATCAGCATCTTGATACCGATGAACACGAGGATCACCGACAGGCCATACTTCAGCATCGAGAAGCGCTCTGCGGCACCTGCCAGCAGGAAGTACATGGCGCGCAGGCCAAGGATCGCGAACAGGTTAGAGGTCAGGACGATGAACGGATCTGTCGTCACCGCAAAGATGGCCGGAATGCTGTCTACGGCGAAAATCACGTCGCTCAGCTCAACCAGAATCAGCACCAGCAGCAGCGGGGTGGCAAACAGCAGACCGTTCTTGCGCACGAAGAAGTGCTCGCTCTCGATCTTATCCGTCATGCGCAGGTGGCTGCGGATCCACTTGACCAGCGGCTTTTCGCCAATACCGGTTTCATCTTCCTTCGCCAGCGCCATTTTGACCCCGGTGAACAGCAGGAACGCGCCGAAGACGTACAGCAGCCATTCGAACTGGGTAATCAGCCAACTACCGGCGAAGATCATGATCGTACGCAGGATAATCGCACCCAGCACGCCATAGACCAGCACACGGCGCTGCAGTGACGCAGGCACGGCAAAGTAACTGAACAGCATCAGCCAGACGAAGACGTTATCGACCGCGAGGGCTTTTTCAATCAGATAGCCAGTGAGGAAGGCGAGCGCCTGAGGATCGGCCACCGCACGGCCTTCGGTTGAGGCCAGGTACCACCAGAAGGCAGCACAGAAGAGCAGAGAGAGGGTGACCCATACCAGGGACCAGACGGCGGCCTGCTTTATGGACATGCCGTGCTCACCGCGACGCCCCTGCAAAAAGAGGTCGATCGCCAGCATGATGAGCACGACAACCGCGAATCCGCCCCACAACATTGGAGTGCCGACAGAATGCATACTATTTTCCTTACACATAAAAAACAAAAACGGCTATGGTCAGAAGACGATAGCCGTTAGCTTTTTATGCATAGACCTCGCCTTCCGGCAAGGTCTCACTTACAACCACGAAGGTTGCCCGGCGACCGGATGCGATTTTGCACGCATCGTAATGACGATCCACCGGCGAAGAAGTTACTCCCCTTTGCAGGTAACAAAATATGTCAGACCATCGGTTTCGTCAATGGTCTGCGCCTTTTCATTACACAGCTTTACGCGATAGCTTCTGCGCCCACGCCGTCTGCCGGGAACACCACGCCGGTCTGACGGCGGATCTCCGTTTGCAGCTTCGCCGTGGTGCGGCTCACCGCGAGGCCCGGGTGATTCACTTCATTGTCTTCCACGAGACGGGCGAAGACCTCTGCCTCATAGAGCATAGTGTTAATATGCTGAGGCTGCGTCAGCTCCTGCGCTTTACCGCCGCGCGGCACAAAGCTCACTTTCTGACACTCGGAAATCTTCTCAATCACCAGCGACCCGGCTTCGCCCTGAATTTCGCTCGGCAGCACAGAATCACTGACTTTAGAGTGCTGCAGCGTGACGCTGAAATCGCCGTAATCCAGCACCACGACCCCGTGCGCATCCACACCGCTTTCCAGCAGGCTGGCCGTGGCCGTGACGCCGTGCGGCTCGCCCCACAGCGCGATTGCAGAGGCCAGGCAGTAAAAACCGATATCCATAATCGAGCCGTTAGAGAAGGCCGGGTTAAAGGTATTGGGGTTCTCGCCGTCCAGATAACGCTGATAGCGCGACGAGTACTGGCAATAGTTGATGAAGGCTTTACGCACTTTGCCTATTTTCGGCAGCGACTGCTGCAATAGCAGGAAATTCGGCAGGCTGGCCGTTTTGAACGCTTCGAACAGCACCACCTGGTTTTCGCGGGCAAGCGCGATGGCGGCTTCCACTTCCTGGATATTCGACGCCAGCGGCTTCTCGCAAATCACATGCTTTTTATGGCTGAGAAACAGCTTCGTTTGGGGGAAGTGCAGGGAATTCGGGCTGGCGATATACACCGCGTCTATGGCGTCGCTTTGCGCCATCTCGTCGAGAGAGGTGAAGAGATGCTCGACGAGGTAATCATTCGAAAAACTCTGCGCCTGCTCAAGGCTGCGGGAATAGACTGCGGTGAGTTTAAGTTTGCCGGTTTCGTGGGCGGCGTCGACGAACTGGCGCGTGATCCAGTTCGTTCCAATGACTGCGAAACGTATCATAAACGTTTACGTACTCCGTAGCGGGGAACCTTTAACCACTGTAGCACGTCATCATGACAATTCGCGTGCGTTACTGCGCATTACTCTTTAACGATAAATGCGTCAGCCACAGTCGGGTATCAAACTCCAGTTGGTGGTACTGCGGCTCCATGTGGCAGCACAGGGAATAGAACGCTTTGTCGTGCTCTTTCTCTTTCAGGTGCGCCAGCTCATGGACCACGATCATCCGCAGAAAGGCTTCCGGTGCGTTACGGAAAACCGTCGCCACGCGGATCTCGGCTTTGGCTTTCAGCTTGCCGCCCTGCACGCGGGAGATAGCGGTGTGCAGGCCGAGCGCGTTTTTCAGAACGTGGATTTTGTTGTCGTACATCACCTTGTTGATCGGCGGCGCGCTCTTCAGATACCGGCTTTTTAGATCCTGCGTATACCCCCAGAGGGCTTTATCGGTCGTGAAATCGTGCGTACCGGGGTAGCGTTTTTCCAGCACCGCGCCCAGCTTCTGCTCGGCAATCAGGCTGCGAACCTGAGAAAGTAAATGCTCCGGGTAGCCCTGGAGATAAGTAAGTTGGTTCATCAACGCCCCAAATCGACAATAAAACGGGTATACTCACGCACCCTTTTCAGGGATACGCCAAATTTTACCATTCAGGAGGGCCGATGAGCCACTTAGACAACGGTTTCCGTTCACTCAACCTTAAACGTTTCCCGGAAACGGACGACGTTAACCCGCTTCAGGCGTGGGAAGCGGCGGATGAGTATCTGCTGCAGCAGTTGGATGATACCGAAATCCTCGGGCCGGTTCTGATCCTGAATGATGCATTCGGCGCGCTGGGCTGCGCGCTGGCGGAGCACAAACCTTACAGCATCGGCGATTCTTACTTAAGCGAGCTGGCGACGCGTGAAAACCTGCGCCATAACGAAATCGACGAATCCAGCGTGAAGTTCCTCGACAGCACCGCGGAGTACCCTCAGGCGCCGGGTGTAGTGCTGATCAAAGTGCCAAAAACCATGGCGCTGCTGGAGCAGCAGCTGCGCGCGTTGCGAAAAGTCGTCACGCCAGAAACCCGTATTATCGCGGGTGCCAAGGCACGCGATATCCACACGTCGACGCTGGAGCTGTTCGAGAAAGTCCTCGGTCCAACCACCACTACGCTTGCCTGGAAAAAAGCGCGCCTGATCAACTGTACGTTTAGCGCACCGGAGCTGGCCGACGCGCCAGAGACGCTGAGCTGGAAGCTGGAAGGCACCGACTGGACCATCCACAACCATGCGAACGTCTTCTCCCGTACCGGCCTGGATATCGGCGCACGCTTCTTTATGGAACATCTGCCGGAAACTCTGGAAGGGGAGATCGTCGACCTGGGCTGCGGGAACGGTGTGATTGGCCTGACGCTGCTGGCGAAAAACCCGGACGCCAGCGTGGTGTTTAGCGACGAATCGCCAATGGCGGTGGCCTCCAGCCGTCTGAACGTGGAAACTAACCTGCCAGAGGCGCTGGATCGCTGCGAGTTTATGATCAACAACGCGCTCTCCGGCGTGGAGCCGTTCCGCTTCAACGCCGTGTTCTGTAACCCGCCGTTCCATCAGAAGCATGCTCTGACGGATAACGTCGCCTGGGAGATGTTCCACCACGCGCGCCGCTGTCTGAAAATCAACGGCGAGCTGTATATCGTGGCGAACCGCCACCTGGACTACTTCCACAAGCTGAAGAAAATTTTCGGCAACTGCGTCACCATCGCGACCAACAACAAGTTTGTGGTGCTGAAGGCGGTGAAGCTGGGGCGTCGTCGGTAAGGTTGTTTTGCCCGGCGGCGCTGCGCTTGCACAGGCCTACGGTTTTGTAGGCCCGGTAAGCGCAGCGCCACCGGGCAAGAAATCAAATCGCTAATGCTAACTTCGTCCCCTGTGCAATCGCCCGCCGTGCGTCCAGCTCCATCGCCACATCGCACCCGCCAATCAAATGCACTGTTCTTCCGGCTTCTCGCAGCGGATCCGCCAGATCCCTTCTCGGCTCCTGCCCGGCACACAAAATCACATGATCCACACGCAACAGCTGCGGTTCGCCGCCGATCGTAACGTGCAGACCCTCGTCGTCGATCTTTTCGTAGCTCACCGCCGGGATCATCTTCACCCCGCGTGAAAGCAGGGTTGCCCGATGGATCCAGCCCGTGGTTTTACCCAGTCCTTCGCCCGGCTTGCTGGCTTTACGCTGCAGCATCACAATCTGACGCGGGCTTTTCGGCAATTGCGGTCCTTCCGGACGCAGGCCGCCGGACTGGCTCAGGCTGGTGTCGATACCCCATTCCACGCAAAACTCGGCAATGTTCTGGCTGGTAGCCTCACCCGGCTGGCTTAAGTACATGGCGGTATCAAAGCCAATTCCGCCGCAGCCGATAATCGCTACGCTTTTCCCGACCGGCACTTTGTCACGCAATACGTCGAGATAGCTCAGCACTTTTGGATGATCGATACCTGCGATCGCAGGCGTTCGCGGTACGATCCCGCTTGCCAGGATCACCTCATCAAAACCGATCAGATCCGCCGCGCTGACAAACTGATTGAGCCGGAGCTCGACGCCCGTCAGGTCGATCATCCGGCGGTAGTAGCGCAGGGTCTCGTAGAACTCCTCTTTGCCGGGGATCTGTTTGGCGATATTAAACTGCCCGCCAATCTCGCCTGCGGCGTCAAAAAGCGTCACGCTGTGGCCGCGCGAGGCGGCATTCACTGCAAACGCCAGGCCCGCCGGGCCTGCGCCCACGACGGCCAGGCGTTTTATGCTGGCCGCCGGAACGACCGGCATTTTAGTTTCGTGGCAGGCTCTCGGGTTGACGAGGCAGGAGGTCACCTTGCCGACGAAGATCTGATCCAGGCAGGCCTGGTTACAGCCGATGCAGGTGTTGATCTCATCCGCGCGTCCGCTTTGCGCTTTGGACAGCAGCTCGGCATCCGCAAGGAACGGCCGCGCCATCGACACCATGTCGGCATCGCCGCGCGATATCACATCGTCCGCCACCTGCGGGTCGTTAATGCGGTTGGTGGTGACCAGCGGAACAGACACTTTGCCTTTCAGCTTGCGCGTCACCCAACTGAATGCCGCGCGCGGCACCGGTGTGGCGATGGTCGGAATACGGGCTTCGTGCCAGCCAATCCCGGTGTTAATGAGGGTGGCACCAGCGGCTTCAATCGCCTGCGCCAGCTGCACGGTTTCGTCGAACGTCCCGCCGCCCTCCACCAGGTCGAGCATCGACAGGCGGAAGATGATAATAAAATCTGTTCCTGTTTGTTCGCGCACCGCACGCACAACTTCAACGGCAAAGCGCATGCGGCGGACATAGTCGCCGCCCCATTCGTCCTCGCGCTGGTTAGTGCGGGCGGCAAGGAATTCGTTAATCAGATAACCTTCTGAGCCCATAACTTCGACGCCGTCATAACCTGCTTCACGCGCCAGCGCCGCGCAGCGGGCGAAGTCGTCAATCAGCGCTATGATCTCGTCGTGGCTGAGGGCATGCGGTGTGAAGCGGTTAATCGGCGCCTGAATGGCCGACGGCGCGACCAGTTTCGGCTGATAGCTGTAGCGCCCGGTGTGCAGGATTTGCAGGGCGATTTTGCCGCCCTCTTTGTGAACCGCGTCGGTAACGATACGGTGATGTGCAAGCTGGCTCGCATCGTTCAACACCGCGCCACCTTCCATCGTCACGCCTGAAGACGCAGGTGCTACGCCACCGGTGACAATCAGCGCCACGCCATGCCGCGCGCGCTCGGCGTAGAAGGCCGCCAGACGCTCGGCACCGTCCGGACGCTCTTCCAGCCCAGTGTGCATCGAGCCCATTAACACGCGGTTTTTAAGGGTGGTGAACCCCAGATCCAGGGGGGCGAACAACGACGGGTAGCGGCTCATAGTCTCTTCCAGTGTAAAATTATTGTTATGTGGTCGGATGAGTTACTAATTTAGCCAGCGGCAGCGGAAAGGTAAAAGCGGGATCGAATGATTGTGATAGATCTCAAAGAACTTCCCCGGTGGCGCTGCGCTTACCGGGGCTACAAAACCCCAGGACGGATAAGCGCAGCGCCATCCGGCGTTTTTTTACGGCGCCGCTGCCCGTACCAATCCCGGGGCCTGCCACATCGATGTGGTCAGCCCGCTATCCACCAGCCCAAGCTGGTCGGCATACACCGCCTGCCATTTTTGCATCATGCCGTCATACAGCTCACGATGCTGGGGATTTGGCGTGAACTCACGGCTCCACTTCACCAGCCGCTCGCCCGTTGAGGCCATATCTGCAAATAATCCCGCGCCTGCGCCTGCCGCAATCGCGCAGCCGAGCGCTGTCGCCTCTTTCACTTCCGGCACGCGTACCGGCAGTCCGGTGACGTCGCTTAAGATCTGACTCCACAGGGCGCCTTTTGCTCCTCCGCCCGCAAAAACTAAACTTTGAAACGTCACGCCGGAGAAGCGCGAAATCTGCGCCAGGTTGCAGGCCGAAACGATTGCCGCATTCTCTTCCAGGGCACGGAACAGCGTCGCTTTGTTGCACTTTTCCGGGTCGATAGAGAGGTTAATAAACGACGGCGCGGCGTGGTACCACTGCTTGAAATGCATCGCGTCGGAGAAGATCGGCATCACCCCGTGGGAGCCTGCCGGCACGCGGCTCGCCATCTCTTCCAGCAGGGTATAGGTGTCCACTCCCATCCGCCCGGCAATCAGCTTTTCTTCTGCGCAAAAGGCGTCGCGGAACCAGCGCATGGTCAGCCCGGTGAAGAAGCTGATCGACTCCGCCTGGGCCATGCCGGGGATGACGTGCGGGTTCACGCGGATATTCATATCGGGATCGGTGCGCACCTGCGGCAGGTTCACCACCTGCTGCCAGAAGGTGCCGCCCAGCACCGCCGTTTGTCCGGCGCGGACCACTCCCAGCCCCAGGCAGCCCAGCTGTACATCGCCACCGCCCATTACCACCGGCGTGCCTTCGCGCAGGCCGCTTTGCTGCGCGGCTTCATGGGTAATGGCTCCCAGTACGCTGCCGGTCTCTTTCACCGGGGAGAGAATATCGGCGCGCAGCCCGGCCATGTCGAGCAGCGCCGGACGCCAGTCGCGGGAAAAGAGATCGAGCATGCCCGTGGTGCCCGCATTGGAGGGATCCACCGCCAGCTCGCCGGAAAGCTTCGCCGCCAGCCAGTCGCTGATCATGGTGATGGTCGCGGCCTTGCGGTAAATGTCGGGGCGATGGTGCGCCAGCCACAGAAGGCGCGGCATGGCGCTCAGGGCGAGAGTTTGCCCGGAGACGTCATACACTTCGGATTCAAAGCGGTTGTCGTGGATCTCTTTGAGCTCGGCCACCTCGCGGCTGGCGCGGGCGTCGACGTTGGCGCAGGCCCAGATGGCCTCGCCGTTGCGGTCGTACAGCACAATCCCTTCGCGCATGGAGCAGCAGGCAACGGACTGGATATCCGCCGCGGTCAGGTGCGCACGCTCCAGCGCCTGATGAATGCACTGGCAGGTCAGCCGCCAGTTGGTGTCGAGATCGAACTCCATCGATCCCGGTACGTTCTCCACGCTCAGGTGCTTCCACTCGGCCTGACCGACGGCAATCTGGTTGCCCTGTAAATCGAAAATCACGGCGCGAACGCTGCCGGTCCCTGCATCTAACGCTAAAAGGTAACTCATGAGCTTGCCTCGTTGTTAGCGCAGGGCATCCCCGTTACGCCAGGGCCAGCACCGCGCGGGCTGTCGTCTCCTCCGTCACCAGGCCATTGATACGGCGACCCTTCAGTGCGGCATAAATCGCATCGGCTTTCTCTTCCCCGCCGGCCACGCCAACGATGGTGGGCAGTTGCGCCAGTTCATCGAGCGTGACGCCGAGTAATTCTTTATGGATCTCCAGCTCCTCAACGCATTCCCCCTCGGCATTAAGGAAATAACCGAGAATGTCGCCGACTGCGCCTTTGCGGGCGTACATCAGCTGTTCACCTTCGCTGATATAGCCGGAGCGCAGTATCGTGGCGTCACGGCGCTGGTTCACCGAACCAATGCCAACCACCGCCACGTCGGCGGCGGTGGCGGCGAGGATCACGTCCCGCACGCTGGTTTCACGTTTTAAGATCCCGGCAACGGAGGCGGATGACACGCGCAGCGGGGCGGGGATCATGCTGACGCTGCAGGCCGCGTCCAGCTGGCCGATACCGGTCATATACGGCCCGACGCCGCCGGAGAGCGTCACCAGGCGGATCTGCTGCGAGCTGATAAAGCCGCTCAGGTGCTGCAGGCTGCTCATGGTCGTTTCACCAAATCCCACCGCCAACAGCTGGCCGGGCTCCAGCACGCCCATTAGCGACTGCGCCGCGCCAATGCCCAGCCGCACGTTCATCGGCGGCGTATTCAGGGCGGGCATCACGCGCACCAGCTTCAGCCCAAAGCGCTGCTGTAGTTCGGTTTCCAGCGCCAGACAGCCCTCGTAACGGGAGTTGATCTGCACGCGGATCACCCCGGACTGGCGGCCTTTCTCCAGCAGACGGGAGATCTTCAAACGCGGCAGCCCGAGTCGCTCACCGATGTCGTTCTGGGTCAGCCCGTCGTGGTAATAGCACCAGGCCACGCGCGCCACCAGCTCCTCTTCCGCCAGCGCCAGCCCGGCAAACCGTCCTTCTTCCGCAGTGCGTTTATCGCTCATAATTGAACTCTTATAAAAATTTAGATCATATGTTCGTGATGACGCGAAGGGAAAATGTGAGCCACGCGACAAAACGGATCTTTAAGCGGGTTTCTGTTTTATCTGGATCTTAATCAATAAAACTGTGATCCCTGCACGGTTGTAAATATAGTTCACCGTCTACGCTTTTGAACATTATTAAATCTAAAAATCATTTGTTCAATAGCGGAGCGATGATGACACCACTTATTGAAGCGCGGGGGATCAGCAAGCAGTTCTCGGGCGTGCCGGTGTTAAAAGGCATTGATTTCACGCTGCTCGCGGGCCAGGTACACGCCCTGATGGGCGGGAACGGCGCGGGAAAATCGACGCTGATGAAGATCATCGCCGGAGTTGAAACGCCCGACAGCGGTGAACTTTCGGTTGCGGGGGAGTCTTTTGCACGGCTTACGCCAGCGCAGGCGCATAAGCTCGGCATTTATCTGGTACCGCAGGAGCCGCTGCTGTTCCCCAACCTGACGGTGCGGGAAAACATCCTCTTTCGCCTGCCCCGTGAACGGGATCTGGAACCGCGCCTGGCCGATAAGCTCCAGCAGCTGCAATGCCAGCTTAACCTTGATGCCACCGCCAGCACTCTGGAAGTGGCGGATCAGCAGATGGTAGAGATCCTCCGCGGATTAATGCGCAACGCCAGGATCCTGATCCTCGACGAACCCACCGCCTCGCTCACGCCCGGCGAAACCGAACGCCTGTTCCGCCAGATCCGTGCGTTGCAGGCGCTTGGCGTCGGCATTGTTTTTATCTCGCATAAGCTGCCGGAAATTCGCCTGCTTTCGAGCCACATCTCGGTGATGCGCGACGGTGCAGTGGTGCTGAGCGGTGAAACCGCGCAGTTTGACGATAACGCCCTGATTGCCGCCATGACGCCAGTGAGTCGGGAAAAATCTCTGAGCGAGACGCAAAAGCTGTGGCTGGCGTTGCCGGGCAACCGCCGCACCCAGCCGCAGGATTTCCCGGTGCTGCGCGTGGAGGATCTCACCGGGGAGGGGTTTATCGATCTGAGTCTTGAGATCTTCGCCGGTGAGATCGTCGGCCTGGCCGGGCTGGTGGGATCCGGGCGCACCGAGTTTGCCGAAACGCTTTACGGCCTGCGTCCGGTGCGCGGGGGGCGCGTCTGGCTAGAGAATCAGGAAATCACTGCCGAGCCGCCTGGTTCACGTCTGGAAAAAGGGCTGGTTTACCTGCCGGAAGACAGGCAGGTTTCCGGCCTGTTCCTCGACGCGCCGATCCGCTGGAACACCGTGGTGCTGAACGAGCCGTCTTTCTGGCAGCAGCGCAAGCGGGAGTCGGCGGTGGTAGAGCGCTATCACCGTGCACTCGGGATTAAGCTCAACCATGCGGATCAAACCGTGCGTACGCTCTCCGGCGGCAACCAGCAGAAGGTACTGCTGGCGCGCTGTCTGGAGGCCAATCCTTTACTTCTTATTGTCGATGAACCGACGCGTGGCGTGGACGTCTCCGCGCGCGCCGATATCTACCAGCTCATCAAAAGCGTAGCCGCGCAGAACGTCGCGGTACTGATGATCTCAAGCGATCTCGATGAGTTCCCGGGCCTTGCCGATCGCGTACTGGTGATGCATCAGGGCGTACTCAGCGGCGAGCTGCCGCGCCATGCCGTTAGCCTCGACAGGATGATGGCGCTGGCGTTCGGAGGGCAATCATGAAGACCTTATTAAAGAACCGTGAGTTGAGCGCGTTTCTCGCCATTCTGGCACTGTTTGCCGTGCTGGTGGCGCTGAACCCGTCTTACTTCAGCCTGCAAACGCTGGGGATGATCTTCGCCAGTGCCCAGATCCTGATCCTGCTGGCCATCGGTGCCGCGCTGGTCATGCTGACCCGCAATATTGACGTCTCGGTGGGCTCGACCGTTGGGCTGTCGGCAATCGCCGTCGGCGTGGCGCTCAATGGCGGCTACAGCCTGCCCGTTTCCATCCTCTTCGCACTGTCGATTGGCGCACTGGCCGGGGCGTTCAACGGCGTGCTGGTGGTGGGGCTGCGCATCCCGGCGATTGTCGCCACCCTCGGCACGTTGGGGCTGTATCGCGGGGCGATGCTGCTCTGGACGGGCGGGAAGTGGATTGAAGGGTTGCCGCCGGGGCTGAAATCTCTCTCTGAACCGCTTGCCATCGGCATGTCGCCACTCGGTATGGTGATGTTAATTATCGCAGCCGCGGGCGCGTGGACGCTGTCGCGTACCGCGTTCGGCCGTGATTTCTACGCGGTGGGGGATAACCTCGCCGCCGCGCGTCAGCTGGGCGTAGCGGTGAACCGCACCCGCATGCTCGCCTTTACCCTGAACGGCATGCTGGCGGCCTGCGCAGGGATTGTCTTTGCCGCGCAAATTGGTTTTGTCCCCAACCAGACCGGCAGCGGGCTGGAGATGAAGGCCATCGCCGCCTGCGTGCTCGGGGGGATCTCTCTGCTGGGCGGCACCGGCACGCTGATCGGTGCCTTGCTTGGGGCTTTCTTCCTCACCCAAATCGACACCGTACTGGTGCTGTTCAGGCTGCCAGCCTGGTGGAATGACTTTATCGCCGGGCTGGTGCTGCTGGGCGTACTGGTGCTCGACGGGCGGCTGCGTCAGGCGCTGGCGCGCCATCAGCGGGCGCTGAAATACGGCCGCTTCCAGCCAGGTCACAGAGGGGGAAAGCACGTCACTCCCTTTCCCAAACGCAAAAAAGAGGTGGCGTAAATGAAGCTTAACTGGGAAAGCGCGCTGCTGGTTTTGCTGGTGCTGGAGATCCTGCTCTTTGGCGCCATTAACCCGCGCATGCTCGACATCAATATGCTGCTGTTCAGCACCAGCGACTTCATCTGTATCGGTATCGTGGCGCTGCCGCTCACGCTTGTCATTATCAGCGGCGGGATCGACATCTCGCTGGGTTCGACCATCGGCCTGTGCGCCATCGCGCTGGGGGTGATGATGCAGGCCGGGTGGCCGATGGCGGTGGCCATTCCGCTGACGCTGCTGCTCGGCCTGCTGTGCGGGCTGGTGAATGCGGCGCTGATCCACTACACCGGCATCAGTCCACTGGTGATTACCCTCGGCACGCTCTATCTCTACGGTGGCGGGGCGTTGCTGCTTTCCGGCATGGCGGGGGCGACGGGCTATGAGGGCATCGGCGGCTTCCCGGACAGCTTTACTGCGTTCGCGAATCTCACGGTCGTTGGCCTGCCGCTCCCGCTGGTGCTGTTCGCTGTGATTACCGTTTTCTTCTGGCTGATTACCCACCGCGGGCGCTTTGGCCGTCATCTGTTTTTGATTGGCCAGAACCCGCGTGCGGCACGCTATGCGGCGCTGTCGGTTAACGGTATGCCCTACGCGCTGTATGGTCTGGTGGGCGTGGCCTCGGCCATTGCCGCACTGGTCATGGTCTCCTATTTCGGTTCCGCGCGGTCAGATCTGGGGCGCGATTTGCTGATGCCTGCGCTCACCGCCGCCGTACTCGGCGGGGCGAATATCTACGGCGGGTCAGGTTCGGTTGTCGGTACGGCGCTGGCAGCGCTGCTGGTGGGGTACCTGCAACAGGGTTTACAGATGGTCGGCATCCCCAGCCAGGTATCGAGCGCGCTTTCAGGAGCGCTGCTGGTTGTGGTGGTGATGGGTCGTTCGCTGAGTCTGCACCGCGAATGGGTGCGTTCTCTCTTTAGAAAACTTTCCGGAGCGTAAGATGAAAACAAAACTGATAGTCCTGGCAATGGCCCTCAGCTTCGCCTCGGCGCAGGCGGCGGATCGGATTGCCTTTATCCCGAAACTGGTGGGGGTTGGCTTCTTCACCAGCGGCGGCAACGGTGCGAAAGAGGCGGGGAAAGACCTCGGCGTGGATGTCACCTATGACGGTCCAACCGAGCCGAGCGTTTCCGGCCAGGTGCAGCTCATCAACAACTTCGTTAACCAGGGCTACAACGCGATTATCGTCTCTGCTGTGTCGCCGGACGGCCTCTGCCCGGCCTTAAAACGCGCGATGCAGCGCGGCGTCAAAGTGCTGACCTGGGATTCCGACACCAAACCGGAGTGCCGCAGCATATATATCAACCAGGGGACGCCGGAACAGCTCGGCGGCCTGCTGGTGGAGATGGCGGGCAAGCAGGTCACCAAACCGAATGCCAAAGTGGCATTCTTCTACTCCAGCCCAACGGTCACCGACCAGAACCAGTGGGTGAAAGAGGCGAAGGCTAAAATCGAGAAAGATCATCCTCAGTGGCAGATCGTGACCACTCAGTTTGGCTATAACGATGCCACCAAATCCCTGCAAACCGCCGAGGGGATCTTAAAAGCGTATCCGGATCTGGATGCGATCATCGCCCCGGATGCCAACGCCCTGCCAGCCGCTGCGCAGGCAGCAGAAAATCTGAAGCGGGAAGGGGTGGCGATTGTCGGGTTCAGCACGCCAAACGTCATGCGTCCATACGTGGAGCGCGGCACGGTAAAAGCCTTCGGCCTGTGGGACGTGGTGCAACAGGGCAAAATTGCGGTCAATGTCGCCGATCGTTTACTGAAAAAAGGCGATCTTAACGTTGGCGACAGCGTGGACGTGAAAGAGATCGGTACGCTGAAGGTCGAACCGAACAGCGTGCAGGGCTACCAGTATGAGGCGAAAGGTAACGGCATCGTGCTGCTGCCGGAACGCGTGGTGTTCACTAAAGAGAACATCAACAAATACGATTTCTGACGGGGGAACAAATGGCTGATTTAGACGACATCAAAGACGGGAAGGATTTTGGCATCGGCACGCCACAGCAAAATGTGCCGTTTACCCTGAAGGGCTGTGGTTCGCTGGACTGGGGGATGCAGTCAAGGCTTTCGCGCATCTTCAACCCGCAAAGCAACCGCACGGTGATGCTGGCCTTTGACCACGGTTATTTCCAGGGGCCGACCACCGGCCTTGAGCGTATCGATCTCTCCATTGCGCCGCTGTTTGGCGAAACCGATGTGCTGATGTGTACCCGCGGTATCCTGCGGAGCACCGTGCCTGCGGCCACCAACAAACCGGTCGTGCTGCGCGCCTCCGGCGGTAACTCAATTCTGGGCGAATTGTCCAACGAGTGCGTGGCGGTGGCAATGGAAGATGCGCTCCGGCTGAACGTCTGTGCGGTCGCAGCACAGGTCTACATTGGCAGCGAGTTCGAGCATCAGTCGATCAACAACATCATCAAGCTTGTCGACGCCGGTGCCCGCTACGGCATGCCGACCCTCGCGGTGACAGGGGTGGGGAAAGAGATGGCGCGCGACGCGCGGTATTTCTCACTTGCCAGCCGCATTGCCGCCGAAATGGGGGCGCAGTTCGTCAAAACCTATTATGTGGATGAGGGCTTTGAAAAAGTCACCGCCAGCTGCCCGGTGCCGATCGTCATCGCCGGCGGCAAAAAGCTGCCGGAGCACGAGGCGCTGGAGATGTGCTGGCGCGCGATTGACCAAGGCGCATCCGGTGTGGACATGGGGCGCAATATCTTCCAGTCCAGCGCGCCGCTCGCCATGCTGAAGGCAGTGAAAAAAGTGGTTCACGAGAACATGAGCGCCCGTGAAGCGTTCCAGTTCTGGCAGGAAGAGAAACAGGGAGAAGCAAAATGAACGTGACGTTAGTGGAGATCAACATCAAACCCGAGCGGGTGGACGAGTTTCTGACGGTGTTTCGCGCCAACCATGAAGGGGCGATTAAGGAGCCGGGAAACCTGCGTTTTGACGTCCTGCAGGATCCGAGGGTGAAAACCCGGTTCTTTATCTACGAAGCCTATAAAGACGAAGCGGCGGTGCTGGCGCATAAGCAGACGCCGCACTATCTGGCGTGCGTGGATAAGCTTGAGGACCTGATGTCGGAGCCGCGCAAAAAACGCAGTTTTGTGGGGTTGTTGCCGGAGTAGTTTTTTTGCCCGGTAGACCGGTCTGCCGGGCAAGCATCGATCAGGGATGATGCTTTTGTAACGTTGTGAGCAGGCTGTCTGCACAATATTGTCTGAGGAGTTTTTCATCTCTTTCAGGCAGGCCGCTGTGAAGAAACGCTTCCAGACTCTCGGTATTTACACCGTTAAAAATGAAAATACGGTCGGGATGGTAAAGCGCCATGTTTTTAATCGACGCGTTTGTGGTGATCAGCTTCTTATTCAGAATCAGGGCTTCCAGAGCGCGGAGAGTTAATCCCTGTTGCTCGGGTTTGTTTATTTCCAGCATGACAGAGCAGCGTTTGGCTTTTTCAATATTTTCCTGATAGCTCAGTTTTTTATTTTGACAATTATCGGGATAGTTATCCTGGTTATCGTACTTATCCAGCAGGTAGAAATCTGTCTTGTAGCCGCAATTTTCGAGTACCGGCGTCAATGTGCGCACAACATTTGCGCGAATGGGTTCATAGCCACCGACAAAAAAACAGCTTTTATTTTCAGTTGGATTTTGTTTTTGAAACTGCTCGATTTCTTTCCAGCTAAAGGGCAAAAACTGCTCAATTGCACGCAGGTTATAACGTTCGCAATCAGCGGGATCAAAGCTATAAATAGCATCAAAGATCGGGCGAACGGTCTCGATGTAATCTTGATCCTGAGCCAGTTGCCCAAGGTGACGCCGTTTACGTGTCAGGGCTTCAACGGAGTCGCGGAGAATCAGCACTTTTTTACAAGGCATACTGGCGACATAATCCAGGAATGGAAAGACGCTGTATCCATTGCAAATCGCAATATCATCGGGCTTGATTGCTGATAATTTCACAGCACAGTGGGTGCGTTTATGCCATTTTTTTAATGCGTTGCCTGGTAACAGGGCATTGATTGATTTATAACGTCGCATAATGCGATTAATTTGCTTAACGGGATGATCCTGAGCAAGCGAATTAAGCATCATGATTTCGAAAGGATTGACCCATTCCAGAAAAAAATAGCGCATGGTCCCTCAGAGATGGCTGGCAGATTATCGGGAAATGATATCTCATACTGGAAAAGGAATCATTATTGCGAGATTCCACGTTTGATCGGGGACGCAACAGATTGATGAAGTTTTGTAGGCCGGGTAAGCGCTAGCGCCACCCGGCATTTTTCAGGCCAGCTTCAGGTCCGCCAGGATCGCAGCAAGCGCCTCGCGCGGCTCACCCTGAATCGCCTGCAGTGGGAAGGGGAGCGCCGGTGCCTCCACTTTTCCCATCATCTCGGCTGCCGCTGCCATCACCCGCACGCTGCCGTAACGGCGGAACAGCGCCCACAGTGGCTCCAGACGTTCTGATTCCATGCTGTCTTTCGAGTGCGCAATTGCCAGTGCCGCCTGAGGGAACAGCCCGCCGACGACGGAATACCAGACGTCAAACCCGGCCTGCAGGGCGGATGCTGCCCGCCAGTCGCCGCTTATCCCCAGCGTGACCGTCTTCGGAAGACGCGCCCGCACCTGCGACACATCCTCCGGCATGTGGCCCATTTTCACCGAGCCAATATTGGGCAGCGCCGCCACGGCAAACATCAGCTCGTCGCTAAACTCAAACCCGGTGGTGGCGGGATTATCATAAACGCACAGCGGGACGGAGAGCTGGCGAGTTACCGTCTCATACAGCGAATAGACCTCGTCCGTCGTCAAACGCTGGTACGACACCGGTGCCATCAGCACGCTGGATGCACCTGCCTTCTGCGCGTGCTCAGCCAGACGCAGAATGTCATCCAGTCTCAGTGCGCCAATACTGACCATGACCGGAATGTCATTGGCATGTTCCACCGCGCAGCGGGTAATATGCGTGCGCTCCTCAACCGTGAGGTAGGCATAGCTGCCCGTTGAACCCAGAATACCCAGCGAATCCACCCCCGCGTCGATCAGGGGGCGCAGCAGGTTGATAAAGGCCTGCTCGTCAAACTTCCCCTCTTTCAGGGGCGTTAACGGAAACGCACTTAACCCGTGAAACATCGTGTTGTCCTCTTACAGTTCCAGCAGTTGAACCTGAGCCGTTGCGCCTGGCATTAATCGTTGCAGATTGCTGACCAGCTCCTCGCCCGCTTCTTCGAGCGCACCTGACGGCATCGTTGGCAGACTTTCGAGAATAAACCACATGGTCTGCGCCTGGCTATCAAGACGGGTGCGTATCCCTTGTCGCCAGTTCCAGCGACGACAGGTGACGCCCATATCGTCTCGCCAGATGACCTCGCCAGCATCCGGGTATTCCACCACCGGCTGGCCCTCTTTCAGGGTGTCAAAGGGTTCATTGCCCTCGGCCAGCGTCAGGCGCGGCGCACCGGAATAGGCCGCGAGATTCTCGCCCCCTACCGGAATGGCGTAGCGAATACTGACCGCATTATAGATGTCCACTACCGGGTCGAGTGAAGGTAGCGAACCGTCTTTAAGCACCCGCTTTCGCAGTGCGGAGGCCGAGCAGGGGGTACGTTTTGGCTTCGCGCCAAAGTTTTTAAATACCTCATCCCAGGCAGCGAGATGCGCTTGTGCCCACGGTACATCATCATTCAACACCTGCTGGCAAGCCTGTGTCAGCGCGGCGGGGGCAACTTCTGGATGGGTAATCTGTGCGGCTTCAACCAGAATGCTCAGCGCCCGAAAGCCCGGGGCAATCCCGGCAAGACGCGGGTCTATTGACGGCGTAACGAGAGACATAAATAATCCTGTATCGACTGTTTTATACCATGGTAGTGACCAATGACTGATAAAGTCAATATAATGACTGAGCAGGGGGCCGATGTTGCCCAGGTAAGCCTGGCCGTGGCGAACCGCATCCGCAACTGGCGTAAAGATAAAAAATTGTCGCTGGATGAGCTATCCCGCCGCGCCAGCGTCAGCAAAGGCATGCTGGTGGAAATCGAAAAGGGGGCCGCCAATCCCAGTATCGCTATCCTGTGCAAACTGGCTGCCGCGCTGGGCGTTTCCGTGGCGGATATTGTTAACGTCTCCAGCGAACCGGTCGTGCATGTTATTGAAAAACAGGCCATCCCGGTTCTGTGGCAGGGCGCAAAGGGCGGTTCTGCCAGATTACTGGCGGGTACCGCTGGCCCGGACATGATTGAACTGTGGCAGTGGGAGATGCAGCCGGGGGAACACTTCTCTTCACCGGGGCACCCGGCAGGCACATGTGAACTGCTACACGTAAACGAGGGGGTGTTGTCGCTGACGGTGGGCGAGACGGTGACGCAGGTTGAGGCTGGCGCGTCGGCGGTGGCGAAAACGGAAGCCGCACACGGCTACGGGAATGAAGGCGATACCGTGCTTCGCTTCACTATGACGGTGGCGGAGTTTCACCGGTAAAAAACTGCCCGGCGGCGCTAACGCTTACCGGGCTTGCTTAGGCTGGGTAAGCGTAGCGTCACCCGGCGCTTTTTACGCCTCTTCCACGCTCACACGCAGTGCTGCCAGCGCTTTACGTGCCGCTTTCAGCACCTGCTCGCACTGCTCAATCGTCAGCGTCAGCGGCGGTTCAATACGGATGGTTTTCGAGTTGTTGAGCGTTCCGGCCACCAGTACCCGCTGGCGGAACATCTCGCTCGCGAAGCTATAGCCGATTTCATTGTCGACAAACTCAATTGCCATCAATAACCCTCTGCCGCGTGCATCCTGCACCAGATCCGGATATTCCCGGCCCAGCTGGCGGAAGCCATCCAGCAGCATGTCGCCTTTCTGCTCTGCTTGCGCAGGCAGGTTTTGTTCCAGCAGCACGTTGATGGTCGCCAGCGCGGCCGCACAGGCCAGCGGGTTACCGCCAAAGGTCGTGGTATGCAGGAACGGGTTGTCGAACAGCACCGAGAATACCTCCTCGGTGGCTACCGTAGCACCAATCGGCATCACGCCGCCGCCGAGCGCTTTCGCCAGACACAGAATGTCTGGCTGAACGTTCTCGTGCTCGCAGGCAAACATCTTGCCGGTGCGTCCCATCCCGGTCTGGACTTCGTCGAGGATCAGCAGGGCGCCAAACTCATCGCACAGCTGACGCACGGCAGGCAAAAAGCCCTGCGGAGGCAGGATCACGCCGCCTTCGCCCTGAATCGGCTCCAGAATCACCGCCGCCACGTCATCGCCGGTTTTACGGCATTCACTCAGCGCGGTGCGCATGGCGTTAATGTCGCCGAACGGCACGTGGCGGAAGCCCGGCAGCAGCGGCATAAACGGCTTGCGGAAGGTGGATTTAGCGGTCGCCGACAGTGCGCCCAGGGATTTACCGTGGAACGCGCCGCTGGTGGCAATGAAGGTGAATTTCCCACGCGGCGACTGGTACGCTTTGGCGAGTTTAATCGCCGCTTCGACCGATTCCGTGCCGCTGTTACTAAAGAAGCTGTATTTCAGTTTGCCGGGCGTTAAGGCCGCCAGCGTTTTCGCGAGCATGGCGCGAAGCGGGTCGAGCAGTTCCTGGCTATGGAGAGGTTGTTTCGCAAGTTGATTCTGTACGGCGGAAACCACAACTGGATTACGGTGCCCCACGTTGAAGATACCAAAACCACCAAGGCAATCGATAAACTCCTGTCCCTGGGTGTCGACAAGCGTGTTCAGACTTCCCGCTTGCCACTCTACGGCTCCGTAATCCCCGCCGGCGGTAACAGATTTGCGATACTCCAGAAATCCTGGATTGACGTGCTCTTTAAAGTAATCGATGACCTCTCGGTTAAGTTGTTTCATCTCCTCATGATCGAGCGTTTGCTTCTCTATGAGATTCAATGCGTGCGCGGTACAGGCAAGAGCCGAGGCGCTGGAAGGTAACCTGTTCAAAATATGCTCCCGGGGATCGCGTATCATATGATACTGGTTTAAGTATTGCAGGGATTACGCCACTTCAGAGGACGTAACGAAAATCGGGATAAACGCCAGGTTAAAATAATGTTGCACAATATTTAATCATGCCGATACAACCGAAACGGGATTTAGCGATAAGGTACAGCATGTGCAGGACGGGGCATAAAAGCGCAATTGCACGAAAGGAGTGCACTGCATGCCACTTAAGCGGGCGTTAACAGGTCATGCTTTGCAGGTAATTTCCAGGAGAAAGTATTTCAAATCAATGAATTATAAATTCTCACAAAAAGTGCGGTTTAAGTGAAATCTGCGATCTCCATCAAGTTTAACAACTAAAGATAAATTGGTTACCGCCGAAAAAACAATTACCCACAAATTTAACATTCAAATAACCTGCAAGGGATGCTCACAATGTCCTCTCCAACCTATGTCACCCAGAATGAATATCCTCTGGACGATGACACCACCTTAATGTCTACCACAGACATCCACAGCTACATTACCCACGCCAACGACACGTTTGTGCAGGTGAGCGGTTACCCGCTTGATGAGCTGACGGGCCAGCCGCACAATATGGTGCGCCACCCTGATATGCCAAAAGCCGCCTTTGCCGATATGTGGTACACCCTGCAACAGGGGGAACCGTGGAGCGGGATTGTCAAAAATCGGCGCAAAAACGGTGACCACTACTGGGTGCGCGCGAATGCGGTGCCAATGGTGCGTCACGGGAAGGTGACGGGCTATATGTCGATCCGCACCAAAGCCACGGCGGAAGAGATAGCCACCGTGGAGCCGCTCTACCGCGCGCTGAATGACGGCAGCTGTAAGAAACGTATTCATAAAGGACTGGTGGTGGGAAAGGGCTGGCTGGGTAAACTGCCGGCCATGCCGCTGCGCTGGCGGGTGCGTAGCGTAATGGCGGTGCTTTTTGCCGTCCTCGCCGCCACGCTGGTCGCCACCTCCGCAGGGTGGATGCCGCTCGTTGCGGCTGCGGTGGTCATGCTGCTGGGGACGCTGCTGTTTGAGCAACAGATTGTGCGTCCGGTCGAAAACGTGGCGCGACAGGCCCTGAGGGTGGCTACCGGGGAGCGCAACAGCGTGCAGCATTTGAACCGCAGTGACGAGCTGGGGCTAACCCTGCGCGCGATAGGCCAGCTGGGGCTGATGTGCCGCTGGTTGATCAACGACGTCTCGAGCCAGGTGGTGAGCGTGCGTGACGGCAGCGACAGGCTGGCCCGGGGTAATGAAGATCTGAACGATCGTACGCGTCAGACGGTAGCGAATGTGCAGCAGACCGTCGCAACGATGAACCAGATGGCCGCGTCCGTGCAGAGCAACTCTGAAACTGCCGCCGAGGTGGATAAACTCTCCGTTGCCGCGAGCAGTGCGGCGACGAAGGGCGGCAATGCGATGCAGACCGTGGTCAAAACCATGGATGACATCGCCGACAGCACGCAGCGAATTGGCTCGATTACCTCCCTGATAAACGACATCGCTTTCCAGACCAATATCCTGGCGCTCAATGCGGCAGTTGAAGCGGCACGGGCGGGTGAGCAGGGGAAAGGGTTTGCCGTGGTCGCGGGCGAAGTCCGCCATCTCGCCAGCCGCAGCGCCAGTGCGGCTAACGATATTCGTAAACTCATCGATGCCAGCGCCAGCAAAGTGCAGTCCGGCTCCGAGCAGGTGCACGCCGCCGGCCGCACGATGGATGACATTGTCGAGCAGGTGAAAAACGTGACGCAGCTTATCGCTCAGATCAGTCACTCCACCTCCGAGCAGGCCACCGGGCTCTCAGAATTAACCCGTGCGGTGGCCGAGCTGGACAGCATCACGCAGAAAAATGCCGACCTGGTCGAGGAGAGCGCGCACATTTCTGCCATGGTGAAACACCGTGCCGGGCGTCTGAAGGATGCGGTAACCGTGCTCCATTGAGTCAGTAAAGTTCCGGAAAAGCCGTTTATTCCGTAAGGAATAAACGGCTTTTTTATGGCTGCTTGTGACTATTAATGTGCTTTATTGTTAATATAATATTAAATAACTAAAAAAAGTACCTCAGTTATTTATTCCTGCCTAAGTCAGTTTCCCATGATGCTGTTTTGCAAAACACGCTTCTGGTGGTCTGGTAACGATCGATGAGACGAAATTAATAGTCTCTGCCTATCCATTGTGATGGTTATGAAATAAAAAAACGATCAAAGTCATAAAGTTAGCGAATTCGTTACCGATAACAGCGATCGTCTGAGAAATAATCACATCGATGGAGTAAATATGTTCTTACATGACGTAAAGATCGGCACGAAATTATTTCTGGCGTTTGGGTTCTTTATTGTCCTGATGGCAATCAGCGCGAGCCTGTCTCTGCTGAGTCTGAACCGGGCAAATAATGGGATGCAATCCATTATTACCCGTGATTATCCGACCACGGTAAAAGCGAACCAGTTAATCGATAACTTCCAGGAATTTATTAGCACTCAACAGCTGATGCTGCTGGACGAGCAGGGAACTTACACGGGGCAATCTCAGCAGCACCTGAAAGAGATCAGCGAGCACATCACGGTGATCCTGGGCGAGCTGAACAACGCGTTGCAGGATGAAAAGTCTCAGCAGGTGCTGGCGGATATCCGTAGCGTGCGCCAGCAGTATCTGGACTCGCGCTATCGCATCCTGCAGGCGGTGCAGAACAACAATCGTGCGGGTGCCATTCAAGAGATGATGACCACCACCCTTGCCGTGCAGCAGGCTTATAAAGCGAAAGTGAAGGAGCTGATTGCCATTCAAAACAGCGAGATGCAAAGTGCAGGCGCGCAGGTAGAAGGGGATTTCAGGTCTAACCGACTGCTGCTGATCCTCATCACCCTCTTTAGCGTCGCGGCAGGCAGCCTGATCGGCTGGTTTATCGTGCGCGCTATCACCCGTCCGCTCGGCGAGGCGGTGAATTTTGCGAAGGCCATTTCAGAGGGCGATCTGACGGGCAGCATCACGCCGCACGGCAAAGACGAAACGGGCTTACTGCTGCATGCGTTGATGGAGATGAAAAACCGTCTGCTGGACATTGTGCAGCAGGTGCAAACCGGCTCGGAGAATATCTCCAGCGCAGCCGCGCAGATCGTTGCGGGTAACCAGGATCTCGCCGCGCGCACGGAAGAGCAGGCAAGTTCCGTTGAACAGACAGCAGCCTCGATGGAGCAGATCACCGCGACGGTGAAAAACACCGCCTCGCACACTGGCGAAGCGACCAACCTCTCGGCAGATGCTGCCACGGTGGTCAAAAACAACGGTGAGATGATGAAGCAGGTGACCAGCAAAATGCGCCTGATTAACGAGACGTCGAACCGGATGTCCGACATTATCGACCTGATCGACGCCATTGCTTTCCAGACCAACATTCTGGCGCTGAACGCGGCCGTGGAAGCAGCGCGCGCCGGTGAGCACGGTCGTGGCTTTGCGGTGGTGGCCGGTGAGGTGCGCCAGCTTGCCCAGAAGAGCGCGTCGTCGGCCAGCGAAATCCGTGAGCTTATTGAGAGCTCCACCAGTCAGACCCAGGACGGCATGAACCTGGTGGAAAAAGCGAGCGCGCTGATCAACGGGATGGTGGGCAACGTGGAAGAGATGGACGTCATCCTGCGTGAGATCCGCCAGGCCAGCCATGAGCAGACGGAAGGGATCTCGCAGATTAACAGCGCGATTGGCCTGATTGATGCCACCACCCAGCAGAACTCCGCGCTGGTGGAGGAGTCCGTCGCCGCGGCGGCATCGCTTAACGAACAGGCGATGCACCTGAAAGAGCTGGTACGCGTCTTCCGCGTGAGCGAACACGCTCCGGCTTAATCCAGCTGGGAGATCTCGAGCGCCGCGCGGTCAATGACGCCGATAATCTGCTTAAGCTGCGCGTCGCTGAGCTCTCCCTGATTCACCTTCAGGTCTAACACCGCTTTAAAGTTATCCAGCGCCCGCTTCATCTGCGGGTTTTTGCGCAGCTGGAAGCCGACAGAACGCGCTTTGATGCGTGCCTGTATGTGCTCAAGCTGTTCCTGGTTCTCATCCAGCCACTGCTGGCCCGTCACGGTAATCGCAATTCGCTTTCTGCCGTTCTCTTCTTCCGTAATGGTGATAAAGGTCTGATCCTGCAGATAATCCAGCGTCGGGTAGATCACCCCAGGGCTCGGGGTGTAATTACCCTGGGTCAGGTTCTCAATCTCTTTGATCAGCTCATAGCCGTGGCTCGCATTGCGGGTCAGGATATCCAGAATCACCAGCCGCAGATCGCCGTGGCCGAAAAAGCGCGGTCGGCGTCCGCCGCCATCATGTTCGTGTCGCATAGTAATTCCTTCAATTTGATATATCTAAACTATATCTAAGATATATTCAGATGCAATCTAAAAGATCTTGCTTTTTTACTGATTAGTAATCATTATCATTTAAAAATTAATTTAGATATATCGTATTCATCAGAGAAGGGGCTAAAAATGGCATCTACCCGTTACCCACAGCGTGTTCGTAATGACCTGCGTTTTCGCGAGCTGACGGTGCTCCGCGTGGAACGCGTGAGCGCGGGTTTCCAGCGCGTTGTATTAGGTGGCGAGGCGCTGGAGGGGTTTAGCTCCCGCGGCTTCGACGACCACACCAAAGTCTTTTTCCCGGCACCGGGGGCGGTGTTTGTGCCGCCCGTGGTGACTGATGAAGGCATCGACTGGGGCGACGGCGTGCGTCCGCAGACGCGCGACTATACGCCGCTGTATGATGAGTCTCGCCATGAACTGGTGCTCGATTTCTTCATTCATGACGGCGGCATTGCCAGCAACTGGGCGGTTGAGGCGAAAGCGGGGGACACGTTGACCATTGGTGGGCCGCGCGGTTCGCTGGTGGTGCCGGAAGATTACGCCTGGCAACTGTACGTGTGCGATGAATCCGGTATGCCTGCGCTACGTCGACGCTTAGAGAGTCTTGCTAAACTGCCGGTTCGCCCAGAAATTCACGCGGTAGTAACGGTCGGGAACGACGCATATAAGGACTATCTGGCGCACCTGAGCGACGTCGACATCACCTGGGTAGTGGGCCACAGCGAGCAGGCGGTGGCGGATCGTCTGGCGGCGTTGACCGTTCCGGCGGAAGAGTACTTTATCTGGCTGACCGGGGAAGGAAAGGTAGTAAAAAGCCTGAGCCGTCAGTTTGACACTGACGCGATTGATCAACAGTTGGTGCGTGCCAGCGCCTACTGGCACGCTAAATAATCAGGCTGCTGAATCCATTTGCGCTTCGTTCACCTGGTGTTCGAGCGAGGCGCGAACCTCGTGCAGGGCTTTCTCCTGCTGAGCAAAGTACGCCTCCATATTGCTCAGCGACGACACCAGCAGCCAGGACTCTTCTTTCTCCAGCTCCGCCAGCTCGTTCACTAAGGTGTCGATTTGCTCGCGTACCTGCGCCATTTTTTTGCGGATACGTTCCAGATCGTTCAGCCTGTCGCTGGCCATCAGCGGCTCGAAGCCCTGCTGCAGGCGGGCGACCAGCGAGCGAATAGCCTTGACGTCGCCACGCTGTTTGGCCTGGTTGAGCTGCACCATCATCGCGTTGGCTTCCTCTTTCAGGTCGTCCGCCACCAGGTCCGGATGACAGAGTTTGCTCGCCTGCCGCCAGAGACGCTTGAGTTCGTTCTGATCTTCTTCAGAGAGGTGCTTCCCTTTGCGCAGCCGCATTTCGACATCGTGATGTTGCTCGCGATACTTCTCGTACTCTTCGTTGGCTTCGTCACGCGCCTGGCGAGCAGGCTCCTCTTCGCGCGTTAAGCCGCTCTCCAGCTCCAGCGCCTCGGCCAGCAGATTAGCAATCAGATTACTTTGCTGCTCCAGATGCTTGCGCGCCTCAGCCGCCTGCACGGAGTCGGCCGGGAGATCGCGCCAGCGCTGGGTGAGCGTCGCCAGCACCTCCACCGCCTGCGCCATATAGCGCTGGCAGCGACGGTAATCTTCCTCGCGACGACGCGCTTCCGCCTGCTGACGACGCAGGTTGAGCTCTGCCAGCGTTTTACGCAGGGCGAGGATCTGCTGCATCAGCGGGCCGAGACGGGAGAAATAGAGATCGTTGAACTCATCAAGCTGCTGCACCCGCGCGTTGCGGCGATCGATGAGATCGCGCAGACGCTCTTCCAGCGCCTTCAGCTCCAGCTTGCTGGCTGCCACTTGCGGGTCGCGCCACGGAGTGATGGCGCGCTGGCCCTGCAGCCAGGCGGTAATGGCCCTGATGGCGGCGGTGTAGTTCTTCTGCTCAAGCGCCACGACGATTGCCTGTAGCTCATCGTCAAACGCTTCATTCTTCAGCCGTGTCAGCTGGCTCTGGATGATGTCGTCATCTTCCAGTTCAATGGCATTTTTAATGATTTCTAGCCGTTTGATCGGTGTGCTCATGATGCCTTTCGCTTTGGCGCTTAAGTATTTGAGTTAAGGGTAGTTGTGGGCAACGCTACAGGAAATAATACACACGGATGATGATCGGCGCGATGGGGGATTTCTTTAGTTTTTAGGGTTTGTGAGGGTGAGCGGCAGGACGGACTACATTTGATTGATTCTGTGTGTGCTTGCACAGGGTGCAGCAAAAAATCAGAGGAGGAATATAGCCTGGCGAATGCCAGGAGGAAAACTCAGGGGACAACAAGGGGGCACCCGTCATTCAGCCAACAAAAAAGCCACTCATTCGAGTGGCTTAATCATATGAATTTAAAGCTAAAATTTGGTGGCCCCTGCTGGACTTGAACCAGAGACCAAGCGATTATGAGTCATATTAATAACGCGTTTCATCTTTGTGCATTTTTCATCGCCATGATTTTATTTTGTTTAATAACATGGTGTTAATTCATTTTCGTTGTTTCATGTTGTGCTGTGTTTTGGCCTTCAGTATCATCCTTACGTCACCCACTACGTCACCTGTAAATGTTCAGGTAACGTAACACCGAAGGACTGAAAAAGGCTATGTCTGATAATTTAACTGTCTCGCTGATAAGCGGCTTAAAGCCGAAGAAAACTGCCTATTATGAGTGGGACAAAAGTGGTGAACGCGGGGCAGGGCGATTAGGGGTGAAAGTTGAGCCATCAGGCCAGAGAGTTTTTTATTATCGCTACTTTTGGCAAGGGAAACGGCAGTTCATTCTGCTAGGGCGGTTCCCGGAGCTGTCACTGGCACAGGCCAGGCAGCAATGTAAAGAGCATGCGGGTCTTCTTAAAGAAGGAAAAGCACCCAAGGCTGAAATCGCGGAACAACTTTTAACTGCCGAACAGCAACAGTATGAAGACCAGCTCAAAGGCAGCATTGAGCAACTCATTTTGGGGTACACCACCAAAATGCGTGAAGACGGTAAACGTACCTGGCAGCAGGTTCTGTACCGGCTGGAAAAAGAAACCTACCCATTTATACCTAAAGCAACAAAAGCACGTGACGTTACACCTGCTCATATCAAACAGATTCTGGCAGCCATTATTAAACGAGGTGCCTCGGTTGAAGCAAACCGTGTCCGCTCTTATCTGATGGCAGCCTTCAACTATGGATTGAAAGCTGACAACGATCCGGCAAACCATCAGCAGAATGTGATGTTTGGTCTTCAGATGAATCCAGTGGGCGTCATACCCAAACAATCCTCAGCGGAGAAGGCAGGGACAAACTGGCTCAAGCTGGATGAGTTGCAGCAGCTGATGGGGGATTTCCCTAAAGCTTCAAAGGTAGGTTCGTTAATTAGCCAATTGCTCAACTTGTGTGTCTACACTGGTGGTCAGCGGCCTCATGAGCTGGTTTCCAGCCGTTGGGATGCTGTTAACTGGGAAGAGAAAACGCTATTGGTAGTGGCGGGTGTGTCGAAAAATAAAAGGGATCATCTGGTGCCCTTGACTGACTCAGCTCTTGAGATACTCGAAAGGTTAAAAGCTGAAAATCTAAATCAGAGTCCTTACATCTTCCCGCAACGAACCAAGCCAGAGCAGCATTTGCGCACAGACAGCTTTGCACAAGCCATCATCTATTACCGGGAACACTTTGCGCTGAGCCCATTTTTTATTGCGCGTGATATTCGTCGTACCTGTAAGACCCTGATGGGCGAAGCGGGTATTGCTAAAGACCTGCGTGACCGCATTCAGAACCATGCTCTACAGGATGTGAGTTCTAAACACTACGATCGTTACGATTACCTAGTTGAAAAGCGTAAGGCTCTCGAGATCTGGGAGTCTCGGGTGAATAACCACCAGCAACAGCAGGAAAACAATGTCGTTAACCTGTTTGGGCAGAGATAGAGGCTTAATCGGATCTCTGGATTTGCTGGCGAGGCCGACGTTCTTCGCCAGTGTTCGGTTACGTTTGAGCTGTCGCTCAATTTCTTGCACGGGTTTTCCGGTTTCAATGGCTGTAGAACTGGCAACGGAACGATAGATTTGTGCCGGGGTTACTTGATATGGCGGAACTAATTTTTTCATGATAGTCACTTAAATTAATTGTACCTTTATTATTTGATGCTAAATACAATCAGCGAAAATATTAGAGGTGACGCCATCCCCTCACCTCTAATATAAAAATATCTAATATTTATTACATTGTGATTCCTGCAGGAGCAGTTTTTTTATCTAACCCGGATTGCATACTTTTTCCTACATTATCACGACGGAAATCAAACATGTTCATTTCAAACGTACTTATAGCTACCTGATCATTGCCATGAACATGAGCAATCAAACGATTAAACGGCTCCTTGTAAGGTGCTTTAGCGTAAGATCCGCCGAATTCCCCTGAGTTAACGAGCACAACATGCTGGTACATATGATAATGCAGTGCTTCAACCATGGAATCGAATGTATTAACATCCCTGTTTAATGCTGCCACAAGATAAGCATTTGATTTATCCCTGAGATCTGCACTTAGTGCGATGTCGGTTGCGTCATAACAAATGGAGCCTGTGAGAATAAATCCTTTTTTATCAGGGAATTGGGGGTGAACAAGTTCAAGCATCAATTGGTATGGTCTCCAGGGTTCAACCCGGCCTTTCTCATCTTCCATCATATTATGCTTGCCTTGAAGTCTTATCATTTCTTTCTGGCTGCTATTGCTTTTAGGTGGGACAATCCAAACGGCACAATTATTTGGTCCTTTGATTCCAGGTTGCTCAATAAATGTCAGGCCCGAGTATATGATTGCATTGGTTTTTCTAGATAAGGCGATGAGTACATCCAAATCGTCACTATGTACAGCGAGCTCAGGCCATACTATTAAATCAATGTTCTCTATTTTTTCACCATGAGTTCGTTGAGTTGTTTTTTGTGCAAGCGTGTGTTTTACAACTAAATCAGCCACTTCAGCAACATGTCTGCGATGAATCACTCTATATTTTGCGGAGTTTAAAAGAAGTCCATGGCTGGCAAAATCTTTCGTTGCAGGCAGTTTTGACTGGACCATAGCAACTGTTAGGGCTTTTTTCGAGTCAGACCAGTCGAACTGTATTTTTTCTGTAAGTCCCGGAGTTCCTGATAGTTTGCAGTAATCCTGCTTAAGCTTACTCAGCCGAGCATCAACTAGTTTTCTGACAGCATCTACTGTAAAAATTGCTGGCCATTGATATCCATTATCACCCACTGAAATTCCCGGCCAGGCAAGCAACTTGGATAAGAGTGTGGTAAGCCAACCAGAAACCTGAGAGTTCTCACCGGCAATGGACTCAGGTGTTGTCATCATCCCCAATTGACGTTTGTCTCTACTAGTTTTAATACCCCGATAACCCTGTTTGGGGGAAATTGCTTGACCAAAATCTGTCCAGTCTTGTTTGCCGAGTAGTACTGATCGGATGCACATGGCAACTCTATACAATATTTGAGTGTCTGCATCATCCGTGAAAATAGAATCGACCCATCCCGATGATTTGAATAATTTTGCATCCACATCCATTCCTGCATCGAAGACATTCGATGTTGGAGGGTTGGAGTAGTTATGAAACGTTACTTTAGTGTTTGCTACACTTATTTGATAATCTTTTTTATTATCCAGGCAAACAATCCTGTCCAATAAAAGGGCTTGCATCAGTTTTAATGCCATTATCTCATTGGAAAATGGGTTATCAGGTCTTGATATGATTCTAAGTAATGAGTGACTACTTTTTATCATGCCTAAAGAAGTCGCCAAAGGTTGTATATCTATATGACATTCATTAATTATTGTTTTCACGGAGTCTGAGTTTAGCCACCTCTGTTGTAAAGGTCGTGAATGATAAACTAAGAATTTAAACAATGATAAGTTTTGATGTGATATTATGCTAACTGTTTTCTTCAATTTTATGACGTGTTTTTTGTCATAAATTCTTTCGCACAAAGAAGCACATGAGCGAATAAATGGTTTGTTATCTTTAACTAATTGACTAGCCAGCAAAATACATGAGGCTATAGTCTTGCTATCCATTTTAGTGGGAAGTGTAATTGTTCTAAAGCCTGATGCCAGTTTTAAGATAAGATCATGCCTGGCATCAGTGCCATTTTTTTCTAATGTATTATCTAAACGCACAAGCAACAGAAAACTAGCCTGATTAATTAACAGGTTCCAAGTTTCGTTGTCAGAGGCGCTGCGCTTATTAATGAATGTCGCGGCACAATGTTGTATTTTTTCAAAGTACCCATCCACATTGGCTTGCGCAGGGAATGCATAGGTATCTTTTTTATGAATAGTCATTGCTGAATGTCGAAATATTTCAGCAAGGCAATAAGTAGCTACAGCACTTTGTTTTTCATTATCGCTTTCAATGAGGGTGCAAAGCTGTTCAAGTATAGGGTCTAATAGCTTAGGATCTGGGAAAAGTTCCAGTCCTTTCTTGAGTAGCAGTGCCAGTGACGGGTCATGGCTCCAACAGACAATAAAACGCCGTGCCAAACGTTCTTGCAGATAATCCCATTCCCCGGCAATAACATCCCCATCAGTATCTATATCCTGCGAGGTGAAATGTCTTAATTCTTTTAGTATCTTACTGATTTTATTTGCAGAAAAACGCTTGAGGGTATCCTCCCTGACATCGAAACGGTCTTTTTCAATCTCAGCTAATCGATTTGATTTACCATTTTTCGGTGGTTCAAAATCGGTTTTTGTTAGACTTAATAATGACTCAAGATGCCCAAGTTGTTCGTTGGCGCTATCCATTGATATTGGACCACTTAACTTGGTCTGGATGTTTTCTAGGCTGCGTGAGAGGCCCGCTGATTTACCTCTAAAAATCTCTATTTTTGTTTTTTTAGGGTTAATTATCAGTCCAAGATTATCTATTTCATGGTTAAGGAGATTAGTTATTGCATCATTTATGAATTCGGTATTATTATTTTTTTGTTTTTTAACCTTAACCACAAGTCGCATATCATCGACATATCGACAGTAATCAATAAGTTTAATGTTATCAGCGATGTTTGTGTTGATTTTATTTTGCAGGAATAGATCTAATTCAAGTAAATAAATATTTGAGAAAAATCCTGCGGCAACTAATCCCTGAGGGATGCCTTTGGGTATTTCTTTTACTTCGTCCGACTTACATAGGCCATAATTCTTTATACTAGATGCAGTCCAGTCCCAGTTTGTAAAACATTTAAATAAATGATTGATGAGAGGGTTTTCTTTATTGTTTATTGGCTCACTGATATGGCTTTTTATCTTTTGAATTAGAGTCTTCCTGTTTACTAAATCGAAAAACTTCGCAAGATCTAGTTCTATGATGTAAACGGCTTCGTCCGGCGAAATTTCACTTTGCGCTTTTGACGCAAAATGATAAGGCCTGTTTAAAAATTTCCGATAGTCAGTGAAATATTTACTATATGTCACTGTTGCACCGAAGCTATGCTCTGCTTTATCGTCAATATACTGACAATAAAGTCTATTTCCGTAATTGACGATACCTTTCTGGTGGACGATGTCATAGCTGGTGTCTGGGTTTCCTTGCTTGGTTTCTATTGTATTGGCTAGGCACATCATGACTAATGTCATGATGGTTTGTTCAGCTATGGGTATATGGGCAAGGGGGCGTAGGGTAAGTTCTTTTTCATCACAAGGTTGCCATAGAACCTTATTTTCGACAGTCTTAAACTCCCATTTACAGGCTTTTGGTACAGGAACAAGTTGTAGCTCTGAAAATTTAAATTTTTTTTTGTCCTGCATTCTTTTGACCCAATCTTTACAGTGCTGCATTAGGTCCAAAGCCGACAGGTCTAGTTCAAAGTTGTCAGCATACCAATTTGTGGTACGTATGTAGTGATGGCTTTTCTTCCAGGCTAGGGCCATGAGCAGTGGATCGGTAATGTACTCATCTGTTAACTGAAGCTCTTGATACTTTTTATTAATAATTGGCATGGTTTTTGTTTTTAAAGGTTTGTGATTGTTTTTTTCTGTTTTCTTCAAAAGTAGATGTTAATGCTTTTTAATCTTAAAAGTACATGTCAGCCCCTGTGACCCCCATCACCATTGTGTTTCAAACTGATGCGTTATAAGTCAAAGCATCTTATGCCTGATGGGGTATAATCTTGCCACTTTTTTATGCCATTTTTTTGGGTGTCGCTCATGACTAACACGAACTTTTCTCAAACGGCTGCGTTTATCTGGTCGGTGGCCGATCTGCTGCGCGGTGATTTTAAACAGTCTCAGTACGGGCGTGTGATCCTGCCCTTTACACTGCTGCGCCGTCTTGAGTGCGTGTTGGCGGAGACCAAAGATGCGGTGGTGGCGAAATATGATGAGTTAAAAACCAGCTCACTGCCGGAAGATGCCAAAGAGAAGTTTCTGCTGCGCGCCAGCACACTTTCCTTCTTCAACACCTCGAAGATGGATCTGGGCAAGATGGGGCAGAACGACATCAAAGCCAACCTGGAGAACTACGTCCAGTCGTTCTCACCCGATGCGCGTGAAATCTTCGAACACTTCAAATTCAGTGAGTTCGTCGGCCTGCTGGAAGACGCCAACCTGCTATTTAAAGTGGTGAAAAAATTCGCCACCACCGATCTCAGTCCGAAAGCAATTTCCAACTATGAGATGGGCCTGGTGTTTGAAGAGCTTATCCGTCGTTTCGCGGAAAGCTCTAACGAGACCGCCGGGGAGCACTTCACCCCACGTGATATTGTGCGTTTGACTACCTCGCTGGTGTTTATGGAAGATGATGAAGCCCTGACGCAGCCTGGTATTATCCGCACCATTTATGACCCGACGGCCGGGACCGGCGGCTTCCTCTCTTCAGGCATGGAATATGTGCACGAGCTGAACCCTAACGCGGTCATGCGCGCCTTTGGTCAGGAGCTGAACCCGGAATCCTACGCTATCTGTAAAGCCGATATGTTGATCAAAGGTCAGGATGTCAGCCGTATTAAGCTGGGTAACACCCTCTCTAACGACCAACTTCCGCTGGACCAGTTCGACTACATGCTTTCTAACCCGCCGTTTGGCGTGGACTGGAAGAAGATTGAGGGCGAGATTAACGACGAACATACGCAGAAAGGCTTTAACGGTCGCTTTGGCCCGGGCCTGCCGCGTGTATCCGACGGCTCGCTGCTATTCCTGATGCACCTGATCAGCAAAATGCGCGACAACCACAATGTGGATGGCACCGTGAGCAACGGCGGGCGTATCGGGATTATCCTTAACGGTTCCCCACTGTTTACCGGTGGTGCGGGCAGTGGCGAGAGCGAAATCCGTCGCTACATTCTGGAAGCCGACTTGCTGGAAGGCATTGTCGCGCTGCCAACGGACATGTTCTACAACACCGGCATTGCCACCTACGTCTGGATCCTCTCCAACAAGAAAGCGCCTGAGCGTAAAGGCAAAGTCCAGCTGATTGATGGCACCAACCTGTGCGGGAAAATGCGTAAATCGCTGGGTTCCAAGCGCAACCTGATGGGCGAAGACGATATCAAGCTGATCACCCAGACCTTTGGTGATTTTGAAGTAGTGGATGCTACAACCCTGGAAGAACTGGGTCTGGAAAAAGCCGCCGAGCAAAAATCCAACCGTGGTCGCCAGCCTGCCACCGCCAAAACCGAAACGCCGAAAACCTTCGCAAGCAAAATCTTTAACAGCACCGACTTTGGCTATCGCCGTCTGACGATTGAACGCCCGCTGCGTTTATCTGCTCAGGTGACGGATGAGGCGATTGCGACTCTGCGCTTTGCGCCGAAGCCGTTTAACGCGCCGATGGAACGTCTGTATGAAGAGTTCGTAGCCCAATGGCAGGAGGATAACTACGGTGATTTCTCCGAGCTGGAAGCCGATGTGCGCGCCATCATTAAAGCTGAATTTGCCGAGCTGAAAGAGAAGCAGATTAAAGATCTGCTCGACAGCAAACTGTGGCTGGCGCAGCGCGCCTTGATGGAAAAAGCGCAGCAGATTCAGACGGCTCTGGGTACGCAGGCGGGTGGCAAAACGCTGGTAAGCAATGACTTTAACCAGTTCCAGCTGACCCTGAAAGGGGCCATCAAAGCGGCTGGCGTGAAGCTGGACACGAAAGAGAATAAGCAGTTTATCGACGCCATCACCACCAAAAACCCGGATGCCGAACCGGTGGTGAAGAAGGTGCTGAAAGAAGCCGCTCAGCCGCTGTACGGTGCGTTTGAATACAAAGGCAAAGTGGTTGAGTTTGAACAAGACGGTGAGTTACGCGATAACGAGAACGTGCCGCTGAACCCAGCAGTGTCCACCAGCGACCTGATTGAAAACTACTTCAAAGCCGAAGTGTTGCCGCACGTGAATGACGCGTGGATCAACGCCGATAAGCGCGATGCGAAAGATGGCGAGGTAGGGATTGTCGGTTACGAGATTCCGTTTAACCGCCATTTCTACGTCTATCAGCCACCGCGCCCGCTGGAAGAAATTGATGCCGACCTGGATGCGGTCAGCGCCGAGATTATGAAGCTGCTGCAGGAGGTACATTCCTGATGGCTAAGTATAAGGCGTATCCGGAGTATAAGGATTCTGGGGTGGAGTGGTTGGGCGAACTTCCAGCTCATTGGACAACGCTAGCAATAAAACATGTTGCTCAATTAAATCCTTCTAAATCAAGCATTAGCGTAGAAAAAATGAAAGGGATGTGTAGCTTCATTCCGATGGAAAAGCTCAAATTCAATTCCTTATGTTTAGATGAAATAAAAGATGTTACCGATGTATATAATGGATATACATATTTTGAAAATGAAGACATCCTAATTGCAAAAGTCACACCATGCTTCGAAAATAAAAACATGGTCGTTGCGCATGATTTGAATAATGGCATAGGATTTGGTTCTTCTGAAATTTATGTTTTACGTTGCAATGATATTATAAACAATAATTTTTTATTTTATCGTCTTCAGGAAGATAACTTCATGTCCATAGCTGAAGGTGCTATGACCGGTGCTGGTGGATTGAAGAGGGTACCTTCAGAAGTTCTAAATAATTTTAAATTTGGGCTTCCAAGTAAAAAAGAGCAATCAATAATAGTAGATTTCCTCGATCACGAAACCACAAAAATCGACAACATGATCGAGAAGCAACAGCAACTGATTGAACTGCTGAAAGAAAAACGTCAGGCAGTAATTAGCCATGCCGTCACCAAAGGGCTAAACTCTGATGCGCCGATGAAAGATTCTGGCGTGGAGTGGTTGGGGGAAGTGCCGGAGCATTGGGTTCCAATACAATTAGGAAAGGTTTGTTATCAAGTATCAGATGGGCCTCATTTCTCTCCTAACTATGTTGATTCAGGAGTTTTGTTTATTTCTGCAAGAAATATCAAAGTTAATGGGTGGTCATTAGATGATGCTAAATATATAACTGAAAAGGATTACAATGAGTTTTCCAAAAGAGTGATCCCTGAAATAGGTGATGTTTTATACACAAAAGGTGGCACGACGGGAATAGCTAGAACTGTTGATATTGAAGATAAATTTCAAGTATGGGTTCACGTAGCTGTATTAAAAATATTAAAAGAAAAAGCCGTCCCAGATTTCATAGCATATTCTTTAAATGGCACATCTTGCTACGCCCAATCTCAACTTTATACCCAAGGTGCAACAAATAATGATCTTGGGCTCACTCGTCTGATAAAGATATGGTTGGCTTTGCCACCAAAAAACGAACAGCAGGAAATTGTTGATGCTTTAAATAGTATTACAAAAAAATATGATGTGGTTACCGACAATGCTATGACCGCAATAACCATTCTCCTGGAACGCCGCGCTGCCCTTATCTCCGCCGCCGTCACCGGAAGAATCGACGTCCGCGATTGGGTTGCCCCTGACACGCAGGGCACTGAGGAGTCACAGGAGGCCACCGCATGAGCATGGATAGCACCAAAGAACTGATTTTCCAAAATGAGATAATTACTCAGATGGAGGAAAAAGGTTGGGTTAGTGGAAAAACCGACGGCTATGATCGTGAACGTGCGCTGTACTCGCAGGATGCGCTGACCTTTGTGCAGACCACGCAGCCGCAGGAGTGGGAGAAGTTTGCCAAAATTTATCCTACCGATACCGAGCGTCATTTCCTCGATGCGATGGTGGCGCAGCTGAAAAAAGCAGATATCAATGCCACCGATGTTTTGTCTCGCACCTACGGTACGCTCGGCGTGCTGCGTCATGGTATCAAAAGCCATAACGCGCGTTTTTCCCTGTGCCAGTTTAAACCGGAACATAACCTCAATCCGGAAACCCTGACGCGCTACAAACAGAATATCTGCCGCATTGTGCCGGAGCTGGTTTACAGCCCGCATGCGTCGAACGCCGCATTCGAAGAAACGGGTATAAAAGCGAAGAAGTGGCGTATCGACCTTGTGCTGTTCGTCAATGGCCTGCCGATAGCGACCCTCGAACTGAAGTCTGAATTTAAGCAGACGGTGCAAAACGCCATTACTCAATATAAGAAAACGCGTTTACCGAAGGACCCTGGCACCAATAAGCCTGAGCCGCTGCTGACCTTTAAACGCGGCGCGCTGGTGCACTTTGCCGTCAGCCAGTACGAAGTGTTTATGGCGACCAAACTCGATGGCGATAAAACCTTCTTCCTGCCGTTTAACAAAGGCACCCATGACGGCGGTGCAGGAAACGATATCCCGGAAGATGCCAACGACTACGCCACCAGCTACCTGTGGAACGAGGTGCTGCTGCCGGACAATCTGCTGAAAATTGTTGCCAGTTTTGTGCATCTGCAAATCGTCGAAAAAGAAAACGCCATTGGACTAAAGTACAAAAGCGAGAGCCTGATTTTCCCGCGCTATCACCAGTGGGATGTGGTGAATAAACTGATCACCGCCGCCACGGTGGAAGGCACCGGCAATAAATACCTGATTCAGCACAGTGCGGGTTCGGGTAAATCGAACTCTATCGCCTGGACGGCTCATCAGCTTTCCCGCCTGTACGATGAGAATGGTGAGAAGCAGTTCCACTCGGTGATTGTGGTGACGGACCGCACCGTGCTGGACGATCAGCTGCAGGACACTATCTATCAGTTTGAGCATCAGGATGGCGTAGTCGGGCGTATCAATAACAAAGAAGGTGATGGCTCTAAATCAGAGAAGCTGGCCAGCGCGCTGGAAAACTCGCAGCCAATCATTATCGTCACCATTCAGACCTTCCCGTTTGTGCTGAAGGCCATTGAAAACAGCGTCAGCCTCAAGCAGCGTAAATACGCGGTGATTGCCGATGAAGCGCACTCCTCGCAGAGCGGCTCTACGGCGCGTCAACTGAAAGAAGTGCTGATGACCGAAGAAACAGATGACGATGTGGAGATGTCTTCAGAAGATATTCTGGATGCCACCGTCGCCGCGCGCAAAGGCAGCAACAATCTCAACTATTACGCCTTTACCGCCACGCCGAAAGCCAAAACCCTGGAGCTTTTTGGCCGTCGTCCTAACCCGCAGGAACCAGCTTCAAAAACCAATAAGCCGGAAGCGTTCCACGTTTACTCCATGCGTCAGGCCATCGAAGAAGGCTTTATTCTCGATGTGCTGAAGAACTACACCAACTACAAGGTGGCGTATAAGCTACTGCAAAAGCTGGACGATCCTGACCGGGAAGTGGACAGCAAAAAAGCCAAAATCAAACTTAACCAGTGGGTCTCGCTGCACGATCATAACGTGTCGCAGAAAGTGAAGGTGATTGTTGAGCACTTCCGCAAGCATGTGATGCATTTACTGGCTGGCCAGGCAAAAGCGATGGTGGTGACCAGTTCGCGTAAGGCGGCGGTGCGTTATAAGCTGGCGTTCGATAAATACATCGCCGAGCACAAGTACGACAAGATAAGCGCAATGGTGGCGTTTTCCGGGGAGGTGGAATTCCATGAAGATGACCACAACAGCCTTGCGCTGCTCAATCAAAAGTTCACCGAGATCAATATGAACCCAGGCCTGAAAGGCCGGGATATGCGTAAAGCGTTTGATACCGATGACTACCAGGTGATGCTGGTGGCGAACAAATTCCAGACCGGTTTTGACCAGCCCAAGCTCTGCGCTATGTATGTGGATAAAAAGCTGGGGGGCGTGGAGTGCGTACAGACGCTGTCGCGCCTGAACCGTACCTATCCAGGGAAGGCACAGTCCGGCACGTTTGTGCTCGATTTCTACAACGAACCTGATGAGATTTTGGGGGCTTTCCAGCCGTACTACCAGACAGCAGAGCTGATGGATGTCAGCGATCCGCAGTTGGTCTTTGAGCTTTATGAAAAGCTGCGTACCAGCGGTATTTTCCTGTGGAACGAAGTGGAGCAGTTCTGTGAGGCGTTCTTCAGTAAAAACAAATCCAACGCGGCCATTAGCAATATCTGTAAACCTGCAGTGCAGCGCTGGAAGCATCGTTACACCTCAGCGATTGATGCCTATATGCTGGCCAAAGAGATGTTTGAACGCACCAAGAAGACCGGTGATGTTGTGCTGATCACCAATGCGGAAAACACCTTTAAAGAGTGCGAGAAAGAAAAAAGTAAGCTGGATATCTTCAAGAAAGATCTCGGCAGCTTTGTCCGCTTTTACGAGTTTATGTCGCAAATCGTCGATTATGACGACAAGAATCTTGAAAAGCTGAGTCTCTTTGCTCGTCATTTGCGTCCGTTACTGCATGAACAGCATATTGAAGAAGATGAAATTGATTTAAGCAACGTGGAGATGAGCCATTATCGCCTGTCGAAGCTTCACGAACAGCACCTAAAGCTGCAGGAAGATGCGGCAGAATACAAAATCACACCGGGGAATGATGTCGGCACAGCGAAGCCGAAGGACAAAAAAGAAGAGTTTCTGTCGAATATCCTGGCGCGTCTTAATGAGCTGTTCGTTACCGATAATCTCACTGATAAAGACATGATTAATTATGCCTTCGCGGTGCGCGACAAGCTGTCAGAAAACCAGGCGGTGATGACCCAGATCGCGAACAATACGCGCGAGCAGGCGATGCTGGGGGATTTCCCGAAAGCCATTGATGATGCCGTGATGGACAGCAACGACGCCCAGCAGGAGATGATGGTGCAATACCTTTCTAACCCTGAACTGGCGAAGGGCTTTGCCCGCGTGGTGTTTGATATGTTGAAAGGGGCTTAACGCTTTTTCATCAAGGAGTGGTGTAAGAAATGCTGAATTCGCTCGAGATATACCAGGCGTTGAATGAATTGGGGTACCGGCTTGAGGCTGGAAAATTCGAGCCAAGCTATGCATCCGAGCACGTACTCGGGAATGGAAAGTATCTGTACGTCAAACGTAGCCGGGACGGCGTGGTTAAAAAGAGCCCATTAGTTCTTGCACCAGAAACTTATGCCCTAAAGGCGGAAATTGATCGCATCGAGGGTATCCACTGCCTTTGGGAAAAAGTAAAAAGCACCAGCTACCGCCGTTACCCGAAAGATAATGGTACGTCCCAATATGGTTTTGCGGTAGATGTTGAATCCGTTGAAGCGTTACAGGCGCTGGTGGCTTTGCTGGGTGGACAACCTGGACTAAAAAGAGATAACCAAAACAAGGAACAATTGCCAATGTACCCTTTAAACCAGATTCTCTTTGGGCCACCAGGCACGGGTAAAACCTACAGTACCACCGAGATGGCGGTCAAAATTGCCGATAATGCGTGGTACCAACAGACCACGCGGGAACATCATGACAATGACTTACGGGAGTTGGTAAAAGAACGCTATAAGGCGTTGGTAGAAAAGCAGCGCATTATGTTTACCACCTTCCACCAGAGCTTCTCCTATGAAGATTTTATCGAAGGGATTCGCGCAACTACTGATGAAAAATCGGGTGCGCTTCGCTACGAAGTTGTGGATGGTATTTTTAAACAGCTGTGCCTGAACTCCAGGGTTAAAGTTCAGGGGAGTGCAACACAATCTATCTCACTCAAAGGTCGGCGGATCTGGAAGATGTCTCTGGGTAATACCATGGGCGGAGAAGAGGATGTGTATGAGGACTGCCTGGCAAACAATTATGTCCTGCTAGGTTGGGGAGAAGATATCGATTTTAGTAACTGCTCTACCTATGAGTCAGTTAAAGCTCGGATTGCATCAGAAAAACAGTCACTGGAAGGCACCAGTAATTATATGGCTGTTGCCGTGAATACCTTTAAAAATATTATTAAGAATGGCGACTTAGTCGTCGTCTCTGATGGAAATCATAAGTTCCGTGCAATAGCTGAGATGACAGGTGAGTATAGTTATTTACCCAATGATGAACGTGAGTATTACCATCAAATGCGTTCAGTTAAATGGCTAAGGACATACACCCCAAGTCTTCCTAAAGAGCAAATTTTCATCAAGTCATTATCTCAGATGACCCTTTATGAGTTGCAGGATACGACGATTGATCGTGAAAAATTAACCCAGTTGCTGGCTCCTGTTGATAATGTCGATAGTCAGGATCTACCACATGTACTGATAATAGATGAAATCAACCGCGGTAATATAGCGCGTATCTTTGGTGAGCTTATTACTCTTCTTGAGCCGGACAAACGTCAAGGGGCCGATGATGAGCGGTCGCTGATGCTTCCTTATTCAAAGCAAGCATTCTCAGTACCGCAAAATGTTTATGTCATTGGGACGATGAATACTGCGGATAAATCACTTATCCAAATGGACCTGGCGCTAAGACGACGCTTTAGCTTTACCGAAATGCCTGCACGACCGGAGCTGTTAGCTGGGGTCACTGCGTTCGGTGTTGATGTCGAAACGTTGTTAACGCGTATTAATCAGCGTATCGAAGCGCTGCTGGATAGTGAGCATATGATTGGCCATGCTTACTTTATGCCGCTAAAAAAATTAGAAAATAATGCCGACCGCGAAGCCTGTCTTGCCAGCATCTTCCAGGACAAAATCATTCCATTGCTGAGAGAGTATTTCTTTGATGATTATGAACGCATTGGTTGGGTGTTGAATGATTCGGTGAAAGCGAAAGAAAACCGTTTTATTCTGTTGCAGCAGTCAGTACAACTACCAGCATTTTCTGCATTATTTCCGAAAGATATTGCGGATGGTTTGTCTGACAGGCGCTTCCGTATCAATCAAGATGCTTTCGCGTCGGCAGAGGCTTATCAGGGTATTGTCGCATGATGATCCAGGTCCGGGAATATGCTCTGCTTACCTGTGATAACTCTCAACCAGCCAGCATGGATTTGGGAATTGTCTCTGAGGCAACCTTATCCTGGCTTGAGCAATTGCAACAAACGTGGAGTGGGACCTCTCAAATTCTCAGCCGAGAAGGGAAGCGGTTTTTGCGTTTGGGAAGCTATGTCGGTTATCTACAATCCCCGAATGGCGAGTCAATTGAAATTCTGCCAAAAACCACATTTGAAGCGCCAACGGAGGTAGACCCTCTACGTCAGCTTTTACGCCGAATGCTAAGCGCCTCTTTAGGCATTACGCCCCGCGAGGCGAACCAGGCGGCATTGCAACGTAGTGAGCAGCCTCTACATGAATGGATAATCAGTGAGTTTTTGCGGCATCTTGCTGATTTAGTACGCAAAGGACTGCGTTTCGATTATCACCTCATCGAGGACGAACATAGCGCGTTCATCCGCGGTCAATTGAATGTCACTGCACAAATGAGAATGCCTCCGGGCAGAGGCACTCATTTTCATGTGCGCTATGCGGAGTTCTCCCCTCAGCGCATCGAAAACCGCCTGTTACGGACGGCTTTGGATTGGGCGCTTAAAATGACCAGACAAGGGCAGAGCTGGAGGCTAGCAAATTCACTTAGCCACCAACTGGATGGAATAGAGCCTATTTGTGGCAATACGACACAATCCTTGAGGCAATGGAGTGACGGCAAGTATCTCCTCGACTATCGTGCCATAAAACCGTGGTGCCAGCTCATTCTTGAGCAAATGAATCCAGATTTTCAACATGGACCCCATCAGGGAATTTCCCTGTTGTTCCCGATGGAGAGGTTATATGAAGGCTGGGTAGGATACGGCCTGGCTGGAGCGTTGCATCATGATTTCAAACTTATAGAACAGACTAAGAGCCAGTACTTGTTAGAGCATGTCCCTGTTGGTGAAGAGTCATATCAACGATGGTTTATGCTTAAACCGGACTTTCTTATCAACGGTGAGCAGACGGTAGTTCTGGATGCCAAATGGAAGCTATTAGATAACAGAGCCGGTGACAGTCTGAAGAAGTATGAAATGAGCCAGGTTGACCTGTATCAGATGTTCGCCTATGGGCAAAAGTACCTTCATGGGCAAGGCAATATGATGCTGATTTATCCCCGCCATCAGTACTTTGCTACACCATTGCCGGTGTTCCGTTTCGACGAAGATTTATCTCTATGGTGTGTGCCCTTTGACCTTGAATCTGGTGAGTTGGTAAAAGGCGAGTGGCAGGATTCGTTCCGTTGCTTCCCCGGTGATGATCCTTCACCAGTTTATGACGAACAACAAAATAGCCACGAATTACTTGTGGGTTAGAGAGATGAGGGAGGAGTAATAATGGCCTATAAGGATTTCTACCATTTACTGTTGGAGTCATTTTCCCAACCTGTTGAGCTGTTCACTGGGTCAAGGAATGTACCTTTTACTCTCTACGCTGAAGAAACAAAGCTGTTTGTTCGAAATGGAAAAGATAATATCAGCCGTATCGATCCTAAAGAAGTTGCGGCGTTTGTTGAGCGGTTTGAAGAAAGTGAAAGTTTGTTAGCGAAAGACTACCAGGATGTGACTTTCAAAGCCTCCTATTTGCTAGCTGCGATGAAATATATTACTGGGCAACATGCTTCCATTGTACGATTTCACAGCGAGGAGCTTTATAACAGCGAAGCGCAATATAAAGACTGGCTGAATTCAAACCCTGAAGGCTATGTTTTAAATTTGCTAAAAAGGAGTGAGGAAAGCCTTGGACTGGATCCTACAAATTCAACTTGCCTGCATTCAGCTAGTTGCTCTTCGGTGAATAATGAGCGCAGCTATTCTCATTCTGAGCCATTCACTGGCAATGATTACTTTAAAATTTGCTCAGTAAACCTCGGTGAACTTGAGCAAGTGGCCATCAAAATAACGAAGCTTGGCATCGTGAAAAAACATTCTTGTTTAAAGGATAAGGTGCGTTAATTAATTCCACTTTAACGTTTTATATTGGCTAATCTCTATGAGCCTAACAGTACACTCAGCGTTTGTGTGGGAATTTGTCTGCTGGCAGAGATACAACGATTGCCGTAACGTCTGGTTTTGGTATTGAAACGTTTTTTAGTGATGTTTTTCGCCAAATAACTGAGCCGATAAATAATCAGGCCGAGTAAATGGCTATCGCCACGTTTCCAGAAATAATAACTGTTAGATGGCAGGCTGAAAGTGCCCCCGGAAGAGGTCTGCCAGTGCTCCTCTATCATTGGGATGAGTTTCGCCGGATGCTGTATCTTGTGACCGTTAGCCATTAACACACAGTGATAATGCTGTTTCGGGCTACGACCATGCTCACGAACCCACATCAGATGAAACCAGGTACCAGAATATTGTTTCTTCAGTGTGCTTGCCAGTGTCTGACTGAATTGGCTGATGACCTGATTAGACTCGCTGTGTTCTTTGACATGCAAGTCGAAACGTAGCACCAGCACTTTAGTCGATTGGCTGAATATCTCAGTAAGGCAGTTCATCATCGCACGCATGATTTTAGGTTCAGGATATACCGCACGCTGAGAACATTCATACACGGGTAAGGCATAACCTTGATAGATAAAGACACCAAGCTTTTTTCTTGATATCTGAAACGGATTCATGGGTGTGCTGGTGGACATATATTATAAATAATCCTGAGTTAGTTTTGGCAATATGGCCATGAGGCCTGTAGCTCTGATGGTTTATTGTCTGTAAAAATTACGCCATTCAGGTTCATGCTTATGATAAATAAAACCCGCAGGCTCCGGGAGCCTGCTGATTTTCGTTATATCCTTTAGCGTTTAACTATTTCTGGCGGCCAGCCCACAATGCACTGACCAAATTTATGGGGTGGGGGGAAATCGCCATTACGTATCCAGCGGTTAAGCGTCGGTAAGCTGATGCGAAGAAAAAGGCACACTTCAACTTTGTTGAGGTAACGTCGGAAAGAAACCGGTGCCATATTATTGTGAGAGAAAATATCCATATCGGACTCCCTAACGCTGATGGCTCCAGACTAACAAATCAGAAAGCAGCCATGCGCAACTGTGAGAACCCAGTTTTTTGCGCGGGGGAAATTTGCCCTGATTTTCTAGCTCCCATGCACGAGAACGAGAGATGCTGGTAATCGATTTGCGCTCATCTTCACGTACCAATCTGTCGACAGTCAGTCCATAGGTTTTTAGAATGCTAAGGCGTTGTTCTGGTGAAACTTCAAACATTGATAATGCCTCTTTGGTTTTAATGGGTAGGAGGCATTCTGGTTCGTACGACTGGGGACGTATACCGAACCACTTACTGGTTCGGTGTTGATGGCTCAAAAAATGGTCTAAGCCGACCTTCTTTTCTGAGCAAACGTAGTTTGTCTTCGATAGCACGCGTGGCGTCAGGTCCATCCTTAGGCGAGTTATCGGGATTTAAGAGGATTTTTTTGCTCTGGGGAAGCTCAGGATTTTCTTTGAAGAAATTGATGACATCTTCATGTATGGCAGCATTTACTTCTTTCAACGTAAATGAAGCATCTGAAGGTCTGGGAGAGTGAACTTCCAAAAAGGCCATTGCAAGATTATGAATATGATTCTTGACTGTCTCCATGCGTTCATGGCTCTTTTGACCACCATTTTTCCGTTTTTTAGTTTCTCGCTGGTTTTCATCTTTTCTCATGCTGTTTACAACATGGCCTGACTCTACAAGCGTGATTTTGTTGAATCGGTCAGAAAGGTAACGCTTTACATTATCGAGTCGTAAGATGTTCAAATGGTTTAAAATAAATCGGGGAGCCAGTACCTGAAAATCGGCCTTTAAATCAGTAACTGAGCCCGGACCCATACCTGCAATTTGTTGCTTTAACAGATGGCCGCTATCCTCGAAACGAACCTTGTAAACTGACTCCAATCCATTTTCAGCCACCAGTAAGTTATATAGCGCCACCTCAAGGTGTGATAGCAAATCCTTATCGTACTTACTCAGGTTTGGGGTTTCTTCGCTGACGAGGCGTTGCAGCAGAGCATGGATGTCCGAAGCAAAAGTGTTCATGTAAACCTTAGTCTGGAAGTTGGCATTTCAGGTTCGAAGCCAAAACGTTACCTGACCCATTACCTGACCCATTACCTGACCCAAATTTGACGCAAAGAAAAAGGACTTAGATAATTTCTCATCTAAGTCCTTGATATATTTGGTGGCCCCTGCTGGACTTGAACCAGCGACCAAGCGATTATGAGTCGCCTGCTCTAACCACTGAGCTAAGGGGCCGTGGCGGTGAATTATAAAGTAACTCTCTACAGCAATCCAGCCATTCACACCTGCCTGCTGTTTTTATAAACAATGCATAATCAATCCTTTATACTTCCCTGACGATGTATCGAGTGGGAGTAAAAATGATCAACGATATTCTGGCCCCTGGCCTGCGGGTGGTGTTCTGCGGAATCAACCCGGGTAAGTCCTCGGCGCACACCGGCTTTCACTTCGCCCATCCGGGCAATCGCTTCTGGAAAGTGATCCACCAGGCCGGGTTTACCGACAGATTACTCAGGCCCGAAGAGGAACAGCACCTGCTGGATACGCGCTGCGGCATTACTATGCTTGTCGAGCGCCCGACGGTGCAGGCGAGCGAGGTCAATCTGCATGAGCTCCGCAGCGGCGGACGGGAGTTGGTCAAAAAGATAGAGGACTATCAGCCCGCAGCGCTGGCGATCCTCGGCAAGCAGGCCTACGAGCAGGCGTTCAGCCAGCGCGGCGCTAAATGGGGTAAGCAGAGCATCACCATCGGCGTGACGCAGGTGTGGGTGCTGCCGAACCCGAGCGGGCTCAACAGGGCGACGCTGGATAAGCTGGTAGAGGCGTATCGGGAGCTGGATGAGGCGCTGATGGTGCGGGGGCTGTAATCCTCTGCGGCCTGATGCCCTCACCCTGACCCTCTCCCACAGGGAGAGGGAATAAACAAAAAAAAGCTCCCCGAAGGGAGCTTTTTCACTGTCAGGACAGGTTAGTCGTCCAGGAAGCTACGCAGCACTTCAGAGCGGCTTGGATGACGCAGCTTACGCAGCGCCTTCGCTTCGATCTGACGGATACGTTCGCGGGTCACGTCGAACTGTTTACCCACTTCTTCCAGCGTGTGGTCCGTGTTCATATCAATACCGAAACGCATACGCAGCACTTTTGCTTCACGGGCGGTGAGGCCGGCCAGAACGTCGTGCGTCGCAGCGCGCAGGCTCTCGGTGGTGGCAGAGTCCAGCGGCAGCTCGAGGGTGGTATCCTCGATGAAATCACCCAGATGCGAATCTTCATCATCACCAATTGGTGTTTCCATGGAGATTGGCTCTTTGGCGATCTTCAGCACTTTACGGATCTTGTCTTCCGGCATCAGCATGCGCTCAGCCAGCTCTTCCGGCGTTGGCTCACGGCCCATCTCCTGCAGCATCTGGCGGGAGATACGGTTGAGCTTGTTGATGGTCTCAATCATATGCACCGGAATACGGATGGTGCGCGCCTGATCCGCGATAGAGCGGGTGATAGCCTGACGGATCCACCAGGTAGCGTAGGTGGAGAACTTGTAACCACGACGGTATTCGAACTTATCTACCGCTTTCATCAGACCGATGTTGCCTTCCTGGATCAGATCCAGGAACTGCAGGCCACGGTTGGTGTATTTCTTGGCGATAGAGATAACCAGACGTAAGTTCGCCTCAACCATCTCTTTCTTCGCACGGCGGGCTTTCGCTTCACCGATAGACATACGACGGTTGATGTCCTTGACCTGCTCGATGGTCAGGCCGGTCTCTTCTTCAATCTGATGCAGCTTCTGCAGACCACGATAGACATCGTCCTTCACGTCGTGCAGTTTTTCAGACCATGGCTTGTTCATCGCGATAGCGGCGTTGAACCAGGTTTCGCTGGTTTCGTTGCCGGTGAAGAGGGTGATGAAGTTCTTCTTCGGCATTTTGCACTGCTCAACGCACAGCTTCATGATGATGCGTTCCTGGGTGCGTACGCGATCCATCATCACGCGCATGCTGTTTACCAGGTAGTCGAACTGTTTTGGCACCAGGCGGAACTGTTTGAATACTTCAGACAGTTTCAGGATCTCTTCCTGCGCGGCGGCATGGCTGCGGCCTTTCGCTTTGATGGTGTCACGCGTGACTTCGTACTGGGTACGCAGCTCGGCAAACTTCTCACGCGCCAGTTCCGGGTCGATGCTGTTGTCATCGTCCGCGCTGTCGTCGTCTTCTTCCTCATCTTCGTCTTCGTCGTCATCCATCTCTTCCTGAGACAGTTCGGAACCAACGTGAGTCGCGGTAGGCGCCAGATCTTCTTCCGCGTTCGGGTCAACAAACCCGGTGATCAGGTCAGACAGGCGCGCTTCTTCCGCTTCAACGCGATCGTACTGCTCCAGCAGATAGGTGATCGCTTCAGGGTATTCGGCAACAGAACACTGAACCTGGTTGATCCCGTCTTCGATGCGTTTTGCGATGTCAATTTCGCCTTCGCGGGTCAACAGTTCAACGGTACCCATTTCACGCATGTACATGCGGACCGGGTCAGTGGTACGCCCGATTTCAGATTCAACGCTGGACAGTACCTGTGCGGCAGCTTCTTCCGCATCTTCGTCGGTATTGTTGGAGGTTTCAGCCAGCAACAGATCATCGGCATCCGGTGCTTCTTCCATCACCTGAATGCCCATGTCATTGATCATTTGGATGATGTCTTCGATCTGATCTGAATCGACGATATCTTCCGGCAGATGGTCATTGACCTCGGCATAGGTCAGATAGCCTTGCTCCTTACCGCGTTGGACAAGAAGTTTCAGCTGTGACTGCGGGTTTTGCTCCATAAGACGGTATCCACACTTAATTCGTTTGATTGGTGTCGGCGATGGGGCTGCCAACCTTTAAAGCGAGGGCGTACTTATATTTTGGCCGCTGCCTCTCAGTGCGGCTGCCGGGGGCTCCCCGATCGATATTCGGCACTTAAGCCGTTAAATACTTTTGTCTTTCACTTATTTCTTCGCCAGTTCCTGGTTAATCATCCAGAGTTCCCGGCGTTCTTCGCTGCTTAAGCCGTGCGTGCGCTCGCGAGCTATCAACTCTTCCTGGCGCAACTCAAGCATCGAATCAAACATATGGTTGAGCGAGTCGGTGAACGTTTTTTCTGCAATGTCCTTATCTGCTATATCGTCCCACATCGACAATTTTTCAAGGGTAGCGGCCTCTTTTGTGCCGCGATAATGTTCTAAAAGTTGTCCGGTGGTCAGACCTGGCTGAGACAAACACGTGTTGACCAGTTCTGAAAATAAGCCAAGTCCGGGCAATTTTTCGTGGTTCAAACCCGCCAGCGATGGCACTTGCGGCGCAAGTTCGGGGTTTTGTACCAGTAACCCTATCAGTATACGCATGGTTGTGCGTTTTAGCTGAGGCGCGGGGCGAACCGTGCCGTTTTCAGCCTGTTTAGGCATTAAACGTTCAAGCTGGCTGTCATCCAGAATGCCGAGCTTGTTGCCTAACTCCTGACGCAGATAGATACGCAGCGTTTCGCCGGGCACCTGGCTGATTAACGGCAGCGCCAGCGTACTGAGCTGCGCGCGCCCGTCAGGGGTACTTAAATCCACCTGCGGCATCAGGCTGTTAAACAGAAACGTGGAGAGCGGCTGAGCCTGATCCATCCGCGCTTCAAACGCCGCTTTGCCCTCTTTACGCACCAGCGTATCCGGATCTTCGCCATCCGGCAGGAACATAAAGCGTAGCTGACGCCCGTCGGTCATATACGGTAGCGCCGTTTCCAGCGCACGCCAGGCGGCATCGCGTCCTGCGCGGTCACCGTCGTAACAGCAAATCACGTTGTTGGTGACGCGAAACAGCAGCTGGATATGGTCTGCCGTCGTGGACGTTCCTAATGACGCCACCGCATAGTTAATGTCGTACTGCGCCAGCGCGACAACGTCCATATAGCCTTCGACGACCAGAAGACGCGGAGGTTCCGCGTTATCCTGCTGCGCCTCATAAAGACCGTAAAGCTGGCGGCCCTTATGGAAAATATCGGTTTCCGGGGAGTTGAGGTATTTCGGCAGGGCATCACCCAGCACGCGACCACCAAAACCAATCACCCGGCCACGCTTATCGCGGATCGGGAACATCACCCGTTCACGGAAGCGGTCGTAGCTTCGTCCCTGGTCGTTGGTGACCAGCATGCCTGCGTCGATGAGAGACTTACGATCTTCGCTATTGCCGCCAAAACGTTTTAACACGTTGTCCCAGCCGGGCGGGGCGTAACCAATAGCGAAACGCGCAATCACATCGTCGCTCAGTCCGCGCTTTGTCAGGTATTGACGCGCAGGCTCAGCCGCAGAGTGCTTAAGAGACTGTTGGTAAAACGAATTCAGGCCATCCATCAGTTGATACAGCGTTTGCCGTTGATGGCGCTCGATCTGACTTGGCCCACTGCCTGCTTCATACGGCACTTCAAGGTTATGCATCGCCGCCAGCTCTTCGACGGTTTCAACGAACTCGAGCTTGTCGTAGTTCATCAAAAAATCGACGGCATTACCGTGTGCGCCACAGCCAAAGCAATGGTAGAACTGCTTTTCACCGTTAACGGTGAAAGAGGGGGTTTTTTCGTTATGGAACGGACAGCACGCATGGTAGTTCTTGCCCTGCTTTTTCAGCTTTACCCGCGCGTCGATGAGATCGACGATGTCGGTTCTGGCAAGCAGATCGTTGATGAAAACGCGTGGGATTCTTCCGGCCATATGCCCCAAAAATTTAAGCGACTTATAAACGAAAACAAGCCGCGCATTCCTTCCGGAAGCACGGCCTTACGACTACTACTCTGTCTGTCAATTGAGGACTGAGGCCCTCAAGCGATTAGTACAGACGAGTACGGCGTGCGTTTTCGCGAGCCAGTTTCTTCGCGTGACGTTTCACAGCGGAAGCTTTAGCGCGCTTACGTTCGGTCGTTGGTTTTTCATAAAACTCACGACGACGAACTTCAGCCAGAACACCTGCTTTCTCGCATGAACGTTTGAAGCGACGCAGTGCTACGTCGAACGGCTCGTTTTCACGTACTTTAATTACCGGCATGTAACTCTCACCTTTAATAAATTCGGTTTGCCGCTGGCATCAACGCCAGCTTATTTCAAAATGGTGCGGAATTTTACTGCAAATGCTGCTGCTTTGTAAAGCACCGATGCGATTTTGAAAGGGACTTTAATAAGGGTGAGGAGTATACACGAGCCTTCTTCCTGGGGCGAACAAAGTTTTACATCACTCCGCCCAGGCTCTACACTGCGCGGTAGTGAAACGAGGTAAAACAAGTCATGCGTGTACTGGGTATTGAAACATCCTGCGATGAAACCGGCATCGCCATTTACGACGACGAAAAAGGCCTTCTGGCCAACCAACTGTATAGTCAGGTGAAATTGCACGCTGACTACGGCGGCGTCGTGCCGGAACTGGCCTCTCGTGACCACGTGCGTAAAACGGTTCCCCTGATTCAGGCGGCGCTGAAAGAGGCCGGGTTACGTTCAACTGATATTGATGCCGTGGCCTATACCGCGGGTCCGGGTCTGGTGGGCGCGCTGCTGGTTGGCGCGACGGTAGGCCGTTCGCTGGCGTTCGCGTGGGACGTGCCGGCCATTCCGGTTCACCATATGGAAGGTCACCTTCTGGCGCCGATGCTGGAAGAGAATCCGCCTGAGTTCCCATTTGTTGCGCTGCTGGTTTCCGGCGGTCATACGCAGCTGATTAGCGTAACGGGCATTGGCAAATACGCGCTGTTGGGCGAGTCGATCGACGACGCCGCCGGTGAAGCGTTCGACAAAACCGCCAAGCTGCTGGGGCTGGATTATCCTGGCGGCCCGATGCTCTCGAAAATGGCGTCGCAGGGAACGGAAGGGCGTTTTGTCTTCCCGCGTCCGATGACCGACCGTCCAGGGCTGGACTTTAGCTTCTCCGGGCTGAAAACTTTCGCGGCGAATACGATTCGTAATAACGACGACAGCGAACAGACCCGTGCCGATATCGCCCGCGCGTTCGAAGATGCGGTGGTCGATACGCTGATGATCAAGTGCAAGCGCGCGCTGGATCAGACCGGCTTTAAGCGTCTGGTGATGGCGGGCGGCGTCAGCGCCAACCGCACGCTGCGCGCGAAGCTGGCTGAGATGATGCAAAAGCGTCGCGGGGAAGTGTTTTATGCCCGTCCAGAGTTCTGTACCGATAACGGCGCGATGATCGCTTACGCCGGGATGGTGCGTCTTAACGCGGGGGCAACGTCTGACCTGAGCGTGTCCGTGCGTCCGCGCTGGCCGCTGGCGGAACTGCCTGAGGCGTGAGTTTTTTGCCCGGTGGCGCTGCGCTTACCGGGCCTACAAAACCGTAGGCCGGGTCAGGCGAAGCCGCCACCCGGCGATAAACCGCATTACACCCGCAACATCCCTTTTTCTTCCAGAAACGCAATAATCGTCGCCAGACCGTCACCCGCTTTCAGATTGGTAAACGTCCACGGACGTTCGCCACGCATGCGGTTGGTATCGCGCGCCATCACGTCGAGCGACGCACCCACGTAGGGCGCGAGATCGGTTTTGTTGATCACCAGAAAGTCAGATTTGGTGATCCCCGGCCCGCCCTTACGCGGGATTTTTTCCCCTTCGGCCACGTCTATCACGTAGATAGTGAGATCCGCCAGTTCCGGGCTGAACGTCGCGCTCAGGTTATCCCCGCCGCTTTCGACGAAGATCAGGTCCAGATTGCCGAATTTCTCGCTTAACGCTTCCACCGCCGCCAGGTTCATCGAGGCATCTTCGCGGATGGCGGTATGCGGGCAGCCGCCGGTCTCCACGCCAACAATGCGCTCTGGCTCCAGTGCGCCCGCCTCGGTCAGGATGCGCTGATCCTCTTTGGTGTAGATATCGTTAGTGACTACCGCAAGATGATATGTATCGCGCATTGCCTTGCAGAGCGCTTCCAGCAGGGCGGTTTTACCCGACCCTACCGGGCCGCCGACGCCGACGCGCAGGGGATGTTTGTAATCAGCCATGTTGACTCCTCAGGAACGGAATAGTCGTGAATATTGTGTTTCGTGCCGCGCGGAGGCGATGGCAGACAGCGGCGTGGCTGCGCCAAGCGCGTCGTCGTCACGTAAAAATGCCTCTTCGAACCCGGCGGCGAAGTGGTCGCTCAGGTCGATAATCAGCTGCTGCGCCGCCTGCTGCCCAAACGGCACCAGCTTAACGCCCGCCATCACCGCGCTCTCAATCCAGCTGTAGCCGAGACTGAGCGCCAGTTCGCGCGCGCCAATGCCCCAGCGCACGCCGAGCCACGCCATGCCGCAGAGCTGGCTCTGCATACACAGTGTCAGCCATTCAGTCGGGCAGTCAGGCTCCCAGCTTTTAATCAGGCGCGTAAAGGCCGCGCCACGGTTGCGCTCCTCATCGCGCAGCTCGCGCGTTTCCCGGCAGGCGAGCAGGTATGCCGTCCAGCGTTTTGCCGCCACCCAATCCTGTTGTTCGCAGGCGAGATACAGGCGAGTAAAGAGCGGCAGATCGACGCAGTAAAAGCTCTGCTCCATCTGCTGGATTTGCCAGCGTTTAAAGGCGTCGGCATTCGTGACCCAGCCTGCCTCTACCGCCCACTCCAGCCCCTGCGACCAGGTAAACGACCCAACCGGCAGGCTACTGCTGGAGAGCTGCATCAGGCGCAGCCACTGGCGGGCGTGCTCCATCAGCTCATCAACGCCAGCAGGGCAGAGACAATCAACCCACCGCCGAACGTTTTACGCAGGCCGTCATGACGGCGCAGCAGTAAACCTGCCGCGAAGCTGGCGCACAGCACCGTGGCGCTGGCGAACATAAACCCGCTGGTGAAAAGCCAGAAGCTGTGGCCGGACATCTCCACACCGTGTGCCCAGCCGTGGAACATCGCCAGAGCAGGTACCGCCAGCAGCAGACGGTTTTCAGTTTTAAACATCATCACGCCGCAGACCGCCAGCGAGGCGATAATCAGCATCTCCATGCCGCTAAATCCGCCGAGCAGACTGCCTGCAACAGCGCCAACGAGCATCATCCCGAGAGTGGCAAACGGCAGCAGGAGTTTGCGGCCACTCAGCGCCGAGAGCACGCCCGCGCCGGTGAGCATCAGCAGGTGATCGAGCCCGGTCAGAGGATGGAAAAAACCGGCCTGGAAGCTGTCGGCACCGTGGCCTGGATGGGCGAGCGCCGGAACGGAAAAGGCCAGCAGTAACAGGGGGAGGAGCTTGCGCATAATTAATCCTTAATGTGAATGAGCGTGAGAGTGGCTATGGCTGTGGGCATCGCTGGCATAGGCGCCCGCTTCCGGTTCAAACGGCAGGGAGTCGAAGGTCACCTCCAGCCCGAACGGGCGCAGCATGTCGTCGAGAACGTGATCGTGGTGATAGCGCAGTTCGCCGGGCATGATCTGCAGCGGCACGTGGCGGTTGCCCAGGTGGTAGCAGGCGCGGGCGAGCAGGAACGGGTCGGCGCAGCGCACCACGGAGACCGACTCTGCCGCTGCGATCACTTCGATGACCTCACTACCGTCGTCTGTCGTCAGCAGGTCGCCCCCGCGCAGCAGCAGGCCGCGCGGCAACATCAGCCCTGCTTCGCGGCCGTCGTTCAGCGCCACGCGGGCGCGGCTTTTCACCCGCACGTCAATCGGCAGCGTGACGCTGGCGGTAATCGGGTGCGCGTGGTCCAGGCGTTGGGTTAAATAGATCATCATCACTCCTCAGAACAGGAAATAGCGTTGCGCCATCGGCAGAACGTCGGCTGGTTCGCTGGTTATCAGTTCACCGTCGACGCGCACCTCGTAGGTTTGCGAATCGACGGTAATATTGGGCAGTAAACCGTTGTGGATCATGTCGGTCTTCTTCACCGTCCGGCAGCCTTTCACCACCGCCGTGGCGCTTTGCAGATTGAGCTGCTGCGGGACGCCGTTCGCGCTGGCGGCCTGGGAGATAAACGTCAGCCGGGTGGCGTGGCGCGCGGTACCCAGCGCGCCAAACATCGGGCGGTAATGCACCGGCTGCGGCGTGGGGATCGAGGCGTTAATATCGCCCATCGGCGCGCAGGCGATCATTCCACCTTTGACGATGGTGGCAGGTTTGACGCCGAAGAACGCCGGTGACCAGACCACCAGATCCGCCAGCTTGCCCGCCTCAATGGAACCGACTTCATGGGCGATGCCGTGGGTCAGCGCCGGGTTGATGGTGTACTTAGCGACATAGCGCTTCACGCGGAAGTTGTCGTTATCGCCGGTCTCTTCCGGCAGGGCGCCGCGCTGGACCTTCATGCGGTGCGCAACCTGCCAGGTACGGATAATCACTTCTCCCACGCGGCCCATGGCCTGTGAATCTGACGAAGTGAGCGAGAACGCGCCGATATCATGCAGCACGTCTTCAGCGGCGATGGTCTCCCGGCGAATGCGCGACTCGGCAAACGCCACGTCCTCGGCAATATCCGGGTCGAGGTGGTGGCAGACCATCAGCATGTCGAGATGCTCGTCGATGGTGTTCACCGTGTAGGGCAGCGTCGGGTTGGTGGAGGAGGGCAGAATATTCGGATGCGCGCAGGCGGTGATAATATCCGGCGCATGGCCGCCACCCGCGCCTTCGGTATGGAAGGTGTGGATGGTGCGCCCACCAATCGCGGCCAGCGTGTCCTCGACAAACCCGGACTCGTTCAGCGTGTCGCTGTGCAGCGCCACCTGAATATCCATCTCTTCGGCAACCTCCAGCGAGCAGTTGATCGCCGCGGGCGTTGCGCCCCAGTCTTCGTGGATCTTCAGCCCAATGGCGCCAGCCGCGACCTGCTCGCGCAGGGCGTCCGGGTTAGAGCCATTACCTTTGCCGAGGAGGCCGATATTCACTGGTAGCGTATCGGCTGCCTGCAGCATACGCGCGATGTACCACGGCCCTGGCGTGCAGGTGGTGGCGTTGGTGCCCGCCGCAGGGCCGGTGCCGCCGCCGATCATGGTGGTCACGCCGGAAACCAGCGCCTCCTCCGCCTGCTGCGGGCAGATCCAGTGAATATGGGTGTCGATCCCGCCCGCGGTCACGATCTTCCCTTCGGCGGCAATCACTTCCGTTGCGGCGCCGATTGGGATCGTCACGCCGGGCTGAATATCCGGGTTACCGGCTTTACCGACGGCAAAGATCCGCCCGTTCTTGACGCCGATATCGGCTTTCACGATCCCCCAGTGATCGACGATCAACGCGTTGGTGAGCACCAGATCCACGCAGTCGTCGGCGGTCATCTGCCCCTGGCCCATACCGTCGCGGATCACCTTTCCGCCGCCGAATTTGACCTCTTCACCGTAGACCGTGAGATCGTCTTCCACTTCGATCCATAGCTCGCTGTCGGCCAGCCGCACTTTATCGCCGGTGGTGGGGCCGAACATATCGGCATACGCCCGGCGTGAAATGTCAGCCATTTTTCACCTCCCCCATCACCTCGCCGCGAAACCCGATAATACGCTGCGCGCCCGTCACCTGTACCAGCGTGACTTCCCGCTTCTGGCCGGGCTCGAAACGCACGGCGGTGCCTGCCGGAATATTCAGCCGGTAGCCTCTGGTGGCTTCCCGGTCGAACTTCAGCGCCGGGTTGACCTCGTAAAAGTGATAGTGCGATCCGACCTGTATCGGCCTGTCGCCGTGGTTTTCAACAATCACTTGTTGGGTTTCACGCCCGACGTTGAGGGCAACCGTGCCGGGCTGGATCTGGTATTCGCCAGGGATCATGACGTGCTCCTTAGACGATCGGATTGTGGACGGTGACGAGCTTGGAGCCGTCCGGGAAGGTGGCCTCCACCTGAATATCCGGGATCATCTCCGGTACGCCCTCCATTACCTGGTCGCGCGTCAGTACGTGACGACCCGCTTCCATCAGCGAGGCGACGGTTTCGCCATCGCGCGCGCCTTCCATAATAAAGGCGCTGATCAGCGCGACCGATTCCGGATAATTGAGCTTAACCCCGCGCGCAAGGCGGCGTTCGGCAACCAGCGCGGCGGTGAACAGCAACAGCTTGTCTTTTTCTCTGGGGGTCAGTTCCATAACGTTTCTCTTATGTCTGCCAGATACGCGGCGAACAGGCTTTTTTAGGGGTGAGAAGCGGGCGAAGCGACTGCCAGATGTCGCGCATCACCCGCTGGCAAATCAGGTTATCGTGGGAGAGGAAACGCACCGACAGCAGATCGTCGGTAAGCGTTGCACCTGCATAATTTCCCAGCGGTGCGAGGCGCTCGCGGACCGTATCAAGATGCGTTTCCCCGGCCGGATAGAACAGCAGCGTGCCGAGCCACGGATGTCCGGCAACGGGCGCAAGTTCGCCGTCGCTCAGGTGCTGACGCTCAATCAGGCGCGGTTCATCGTCTACCCAGACCTCAAGGCGGCTCTCCAGCGTGCCGTGGCTGAAGGTTTCACCGATTACCGGGCGACCCAGGCAATACAACTCCCACGCCAGCAGCGTGCTGGAGGCCTTCAGGTGGAAGACGGAGCGCAGTGCGGCATTGGCACCGGGAAAGAGGATGGTATCTTGCGGCAGCCACTCCAGCGTGGATCCATCATCGAGATAAAAGTGTTGATTCAGACAGGCCTGCGGGCCGCTGCTGCGATAGAACTTACTGGCGCCGGGCATGGTGATAAGCGCGTGGCTTTTGGCGTCCAGCCGAACGGAAATGTCCAGCGTATCGCCGCCCACAATGCCGCCGGGCGGATGCAGTAAATAGAGGTGACAGGTTTCCCCTTCGGGATAAAACGGGCGTTGAACGGTGAGCGGCCCGACGTGGTGGGCGGCGTGCAGGAGGGTTTTCTCAGGGGTGTGACAAAACAGCAGGGCAAGCGATGCCTGCCAGCCTTTATACGTATTATCAGTGACCTGAGCTGCTAACATGCTGCATCCATTTCCACACCATCGGGATACGTTTCAGTATGCCCTGGCGGAAATGAAGGCTGTCATATGAGTCGCTTATGGATACGTTTTCTGCTGCCGGCGTTGCGCGTTTTACTCCGGATCTTTTTTCTTTCGCTTGAGCTTCGTCCAGATTTTGGTCTCCTGACGACGCCACAGACGCTGAATATTATCGTGATGACGCAGCAGGATCAGGCAGGAGAGCATTGACACCGGGAAGGTGAACTGGGGTTTGAACCACCAGACGTAAAACGGGGCAATGAGCGCGCTGACGATGGCGCCGAGCGAGGAATAACCGCTCAGCAAGATGGTGAGCAGCCAGGTGCCCGCCATTACGCCGGTAAGATCCCAGCCGATAGGGGCGATAGCGCCAAAGGCGGTTGCAACGCCTTTACCACCTTTAAAACCGAAGAAAACGGGCCAGATGTGGCCGACGCAGGCCGCAATCGCAATGAGCCCCAGCCAGAACGGCGTGACGCCCAGCGCATAAGCGCCCCAGACGGGTAGCATCCCTTTCAGAACATCAAAAATCAAAACCGCTACGGCTGCTCCCTTGCCGCCAATTCTAAGTACGTTGGTCGCTCCCGGATTCCCGGAACCACTTTCACGCGGGTCAGGTAACCCGGCAATGCGGCAGACCAGAATGGCGCTGGAGATTGAGCCGCAAAGATAGGCGAGGAGGATCATTCCAGGCGCGATTGCACTCATAACGCTGTTCCGTTTTGAAAATGTATCTGTATTCTCAGCATCTGTGGATAATACGCATAATTCGCCGGAAGTGGTATCCGGTTTAGCCAAAAAGCAGGCAGGTCGTGATGGATATTGTATTTATAGAGCAACTTTCGGTAATCACCACAATTGGTGTTTACGACTGGGAACAGACCATCGAGCAGAAGTTAGTGTTCGATATCGAAATGGGCTGGGACAACCGCAAGTCAGCAAAAAGCGATGATGTGAATGACTGTCTGAGCTACGCCGACATCAGTGAAACGGTCATCGGCCATGTGGAAGGACAGCGTTTTGCGCTGGTGGAACGTGTGGCGGAAGAGGTGGCGGAACTGCTGCTGACCAAATTCAACTCACCGTGGGTGCGCATCAAGCTGAGCAAGCCGGGAGCGGTAGCGCGTGCGGCCAATGTGGGCGTGATTATCGAGCGTGGCACAAATCTGAAAGGTAAGATTTAACGTCATAATTGCTAAACCATTTTAGGTTATATCGGTCTTATAGCTGTATCTTTCACGGGAGCCGTTGGGGCGACCGTTTTTTTATATCTTTTTAGGGGTTTATAGATGAGCGATATGCACTCGCTGCTGGTGGCGGCAATACTGGGTGTGGTCGAAGGATTGACGGAGTTTTTGCCAGTTTCCAGTACGGGCCATATGATTATCGTTGGCCATCTGCTGGGCTTTGAAGGCGATACCGCAAAGACGTTTGAAGTCGTCATTCAGCTCGGTTCTATTCTGGCGGTGGTCGTGATGTTCTGGCGTCGCCTGTTTGACCTGATCGGCATCCACTTTGGCCGTCTGCCGCAGCGTGAAGGCGAAGGCTCGGGACGCCTGACGCTCATTCATATTCTGCTCGGGATGATCCCCGCAGTGGTGCTGGGCCTGGTTTTCCACGATGCCATCAAATCGCTGTTTAACCCTATTAACGTGATGTACGCGCTGGTGGTCGGTGGCTTCCTGCTGATTGCTGCCGAAGTGCTGAAGCCTAAAACCCCGCGTGCGGAAGGGCTGGACGATATGACGTATCGTCAGGCATTTATCATTGGCTGCTTCCAGTGTCTGGCGCTGTGGCCGGGCTTCTCCCGTTCTGGGGCAACGATTTCCGGCGGGATGTTGATGGGCGTGAGCCGTTACGCGGCGTCGGAGTTCTCGTTCCTGCTGGCGGTGCCAATGATGATGGGCGCCACCGCGCTGGATCTCTACAAAAGCATTGGCTTCCTGACCACGGGTGACATTCCGATGTTTGCCGTGGGCTTTATCACCGCCTTTATCGTGGCGCTGATTGCCATCAAAACCTTCCTGCAGCTGATTAAGCGTATCTCGTTCATTCCGTTCGCGATCTACCGCTTTATTGTCGCGGCTACCGTTTACGTGGTCTTCTTCTGATGACCCACTGCCCTCAGTCTTTCGGCTGAGGGCAACGTTTTTCCTTCCACGCCGTTACGGCCTCAATTCGCCGTTTCGTCAGCTCTTCACGAATTTCCGGGCCTTTAAATCCTGCCTCGACAACGTCTTTCGTCGGCACCGCTTTTGCCACAATCCACGCTTCGCGCAGCAGTCGCCCCTGAGGGTAATCGGATGCTTCAAACCCGGTGCGGCCGCGAACGTCGGCTTCGCTGGTGAGTGCGATCTGCTCCACGCGCTGCGGCTTGCGCCAGGCGTCGATATTATCGAACAGCTTCACGATAGTGGCGGGTTTCAGGATCGGGAAGGTGTGGATCAGGTCGTGGAATTCCGCGACCAGTTTTGCCAGGTCACGGATCTCATTCGGCACGCGCAGGCGCTGGCAAAGCCCTTCTACCAGCTTTACGCCTGCCGGGCCGTGACCATGATGCCGTGGCCAAAATTCTTTCGGCGTTAAGCCTTTGCCGAGATCGTGGCAGAGGGTGGAAAAACGCACGTCTACTTCAGGACTGAGCATGGCCGCCATGCTCAGCGTCATCAGCGTGTGCACGCCGGTATCAATTTCCGGATGCCATTTTGCCGGCGCGGGTACGCCAAACAGCGCGTCGATTTCAGGGAACAGCACCTTCAGTGCGCCGCAGTCACGCAGGACCTGGAAAAAGACCTGTGGGTTGCGGGTGGTCAGGGCATTTTCCGTCTCTTTCCAGACGCGCTCCGGCGTCAGGTGTTCTAATTCGCCCGCCTCGGTCATGGCCGTCATCAGCGCCATCGTCTCATCCGCAATGCGGAAGCTCAGATGGGCGTAACGCGCGGCAAAGCGCGCCACGCGCAGAACGCGGAGCGGATCTTCAGAAAATGCCGGGGAGACGTGACGTAAAAGACGGTTGCGCAGGTCATCCTGCCCGCCGTAGGCATCTATGATATGGCCGTTTTCGTCCTGTGCCAGGGCGTTAATGGTGAGATCGCGGCGCAGCAAATCCTGCTCCAGCGTCACATCCGGCGCGGCGTAGCAGGTGAAACCCGTATAGCCGGAGCCGGATTTCCGTTCGGTACGCGCCAGAGCGTACTCTTCGCGGCTTTTCGGATGAAGAAACACGGGAAAATCGCGGCCTACCTGCTGGTAGCCCGCGTCGAGCATCTCTTCCGGGGTGGCGCCAACGACAACCCAGTCTTTATCTTTGACCGGCAGACCTAACAACGCATCACGTACCGCACCACCGACCAGATAACTCTTCACGCCCAACTCTCCCGTTTTCTCTTTTCCAGAATGATACGTAAGTCTGGCAGAGAAGACGAATTAGTTCATCCAGCGGTCTTTACGCTTGCGGCTTGGGATAAGATGCGGCAGGACCAGACCCAGCACCAGACCCACGCCCAGCACGCCGCCGCCATACATAAACCACTGCATGATGATGGTGCGCTGCTTGTCATCAAGCTGCAGATTCGCGGCGTTTACCTTTTTCTGCGCGACGATCAGCTCGTTTTTGAGTTTTTGATTCTCTTCTTTCAGACCGTTAATCACGCTGTCGCTCTGTGCCACTTTCTGCTGCATCTCTGCGGTGCGCTGGTTCCAGGTACCGTCGATGTTGTTCAGCTTGTCGGTCAGGGTCTTCACCTGGTTTTCCAGATCCGGAACGCGCGTGCGCAGGCTTGGTACGGTGCTCAGCTCTTTCAGCGGGATCCAGGAAGTACGACCGGTACTGTCGCGAACCTGACCATAGTTGGTGTCCGCGTTGGTCTGTAACAGGGTGACTTCCTCGCCGGCATTCACCGTGCCCACGAGGCGATAATTATCTCCGGGGCCACTGCGTACCCAGGTGTTCAGTTCGTCAGAAACGTAACGCTTCTCTTCAGCGTGCACTGCGGTTGCGGCGCTAAAAGCGAGTAAAGTAAGTCCAATCAGGCGTAATTTAAGCATCATTAGTCGTTATTTTCATAAATAGTGGAACGATAGTAGTGGCAACAGTGTCTCTACGCAAAGCATTCGTCAGCAATCAGAATCATCTGTGTCACGACTCTACACATTTACGCCCGTCAAATTGCTCATTGCATGGCAATTTGGCGCAAAATACTATGTACTGACAAACAAATGGCGAGGAAGTTCGCCCTCATTGACGCGTCTGTGACGCCCGCAAAAGTACAAGGCTATGGCTCAGGAAATCGAATTAAAATTTATCGTCGAAAAAGATAGCGTTGACGCGCTCCGCCAGCATCTGCATACGCTCTCCGGCGAGCACCATGAACCCGTACAGTTGCTCAACATCTACTACGAAACGCCGGACAACTGGCTGCGTAGCCACGATATGGGGCTGCGCATCCGCGGCGCAAACGGGCGCTACGAGATGACGATGAAAATCGCCGGCCGCGTGGTCGGCGGTTTGCACCAGCGCCCGGAATACAATATCGACATCAGTAAGCCAGAACTTGAGCTGGATCGTTTCCCGGCGGAGGTCTGGCCGGAAGGTGAACGGCCTGCCACGCTGGCAGAGCAGGTACAGCCGCTGTTCAGCACCGATTTTTGCCGTGAGAAATGGCTGGTGACGGAAGGTAAGAGCCGCATTGAAATCGCGCTGGATTTAGGCGAAGTGAAGGCGGGTGAGTTTCAGGAGCCTATTTGCGAGCTGGAGCTGGAACTGCTGGAAGGGGATGCGAGCGACGTGCTGAAACTGGCGCGCAAGCTGGTGAGCCAGCCGGGTTTACGTCAGGGCAGCCTGAGTAAAGCGGCGCGCGGTTATCACCTGGCGGCCGGGAATGCGCCACGCCTGCTGAGAGAGACCCCGATTCTGCGTGTTGTTCCGAAGGCCAGCATTGAACAGGGCATGGAAGCGGCGCTGGATCTGGCCCTCTCTCAATGGCAGTACCATGAGGAACTCTGGGCGCGTAACGTGAAAAATGCCAGCAAACAGGTGCTGGCCGCCATTAGGCTGGTGCGTCATGCCCTGGCACTGTTTGGCGGTATCGTACCGCGTAAAGCAAGTGCTCACTTACGTGACCTGCTGACCCAAACTGAAACGCTGATGCATTCCGATGTCTCCGCGCAAACGGTGATCTACAGCCCGCAAAACGCCGCGGCAAAACTGGCGCTGACCGAGTTTCTGGTGACGCGCGGCTGGCGCAGCTTCCTGGATGCAAAAGCGCAGACCAAAATCGCGGATAATTTTAAACGCTTCGCGGATATCCATCTTTCCCGTCACGCTGCCGAGCTGAGAACGACCTTCGCACATCCGCTGGGTGACCAGTACGGCGATCAGCTTCCCCGTCTGGCGCGTAATATCGACAGCATGTTGCTGCTGTCGGGGGCGTATGAGGGCGTGAAGGCGCAGGCCTGGCTGGAAAACTGGCAGGGGCTCAAGCATGCCATTGAAACCCGTCAGCAGATTGAGATCGAGCATTTCCGCAACGAGGCCATTTCGCAGGATCCGTACTGGCTGCACAGCGGAAAACGTTAATTCTGGCAAGGAACCCCTGATATGCCGCTTTCTTCGCAGTTACAGCAGCACTGGCAGACCGTTTGCGAACGTCTGCCCGAGTCTTTACCGGCGTCATCGTTAAGTGAGCAGGCCAAAAGCGTGCTCACGTTCAGTGATTTTGTTCAGGAAAGTGTGAGTGCCAACCCGGACTGGCTGGCAGAGCTGGAGAGCGCACCGCCGCTGGCGGATGAGTGGCGGCAGTATGCCAGCTGGCTGCAAGCCGCGCTGGCAGATGTGGCTGATGAAGCCACGCTGATGCGCGTTCTGCGTCAGTTCCGCCGCCGGGTGATGGTACGCATTGCCTGGGCGCAGTCGCTGGCGCTGGTGAGCGAAGAGAGTACGTTGCAGCAGTTGAGCGAGCTGGCGCAAACGCTGATCGTCGCCGCGCGAGACTGGCTCTACGCCGCCTGCTGTAAAGAGTGGGGCACGCCGTGCAGTGAAGAAGGGGTTCCGCAGCCGCTGTTGATTCTGGGGATGGGGAAGCTGGGCGGTTGCGAGCTGAACTTCTCCTCAGATATCGACCTGATTTTTGCCTGGCCGGAAAATGGCTCGACGCGCGGCGGGCGCCGCGAGCTGGACAACGCCCAGTTCTTTACCCGCCTCGGCCAGCGTCTGATCAAGGCACTGGACCAGCCGACGCAGGACGGCTTTGTCTACCGCGTGGACATGCGCCTGCGCCCGTTTGGCGACAGCGGTCCACTGGTGCTGAGCTTTGCCGCGCTGGAGGATTATTACCAGGAGCAGGGGCGCGACTGGGAGCGTTACGCAATGGTCAAAGCGCGGATCATGGGCGACAGCGACGACGCTTATGCTAACGAACTTCGCGCCATGCTGCGCCCGTTCGTTTTCCGCCGCTACATTGATTTCAGCGTGATCCAGTCTCTGCGTAATATGAAAGGGATGATTGCCCGCGAGGTCCGCCGCCGTGGGCTGAAGGACAATATTAAGCTCGGCGCGGGCGGCATTCGTGAAATTGAATTTATCGTTCAGGTCTTCCAGCTCATTCGCGGCGGGCGAGAGCCGTCGCTGCAGTCGCGCTCGCTCCTGCCGACGCTGAGCGCCATTGAGCAACTGCACCTGCTGCCGGACGGCGACGCGCAAACCCTGCGCGAAGCCTATCTTTTCCTGCGCCGTCTGGAAAATTTGCTGCAAAGCATCAATGACGAGCAGACGCAGACATTGCCGGGCGATGAGCTGAACCGGGCGCGTCTGGCCTGGGGCATGGGTGCGGACGACTGGGCGGCACTGACCGAAACGCTGGACGCACACATGGCAGGCGTGCGCCGCATCTTTAACGATCTGATTGGCGACGATGAAAGTGAATCCCCGGATGATGCGCTCTCCGAGCACTGGCGCGAGCTGTGGCAGGATGCGCTCCAGGAAGATGACACCACGCCGGTGCTGACGCACTTAAGCGATGATGCCCGCCATCGTGTGGTGGCCTTAATTGCCGATTTCCGTCTCGAACTGAACAAACGCGCCATCGGGCCGCGCGGTCGTCAGGTGCTGGATCATCTGATGCCGCATCTGCTGAGCGAGGTCTGCTCGCGAGAAGACGCGCCGGTGCCGCTGTCGCGCATGATGCCGCTGCTGAGCGGGATTATCACGCGTACCACCTATCTTGAGCTATTGAGCGAGTTTCCGGGCGCGCTGAAGCACCTGATAACGCTCTGCGCCGCGTCGCCGATGGTGGCGAACAAGCTGGCGCGTTACCCGCTGCTGCTGGACGAACTGCTCGACCCGAACACGCTCTATCAGCCGACGGCGACGGATGCGTATCGTGACGAGCTGCGCCAGTATTTGCTGCGCGTGCCTGAAGAGGACGAAGAGCAACAGCTTGAGGCGCTGCGCCAGTTTAAACAGGCACAGATGCTGCGCGTGGCGGCGGCCGATATTGCCGGAACGCTGCCGGTGATGAAAGTGAGCGATCACTTAACCTGGCTTGCGGAAGCGATTATTGACGCGGTTGTTCATCAGGCGTGGGTGCAGATGGTGGCCCGCTACGGTCAGCCAAAACATCTGGCCGATCGAGAAGGGCGCGGCTTCGCGGTGGTGGGTTACGGCAAGCTGGGCGGCTGGGAGCTGGGATACAGCTCCGATCTGGATTTGATCTTCCTGCATGATTGCCCGGCGGACGTGATGACCGACGGCGAGCGCGAAATCGACGGGCGTCAGTTCTATCTGCGCCTGGCCCAGCGCATTATGCACCTGTTCAGCACCCGCACTTCGTCCGGCATTCTGTATGAAGTGGATGCGCGCCTGCGCCCGTCCGGCGCGGCGGGCATGCTGGTGACCTCAACGGAATCCTTCGCCGATTATCAGAAAAACGAAGCCTGGACGTGGGAGCATCAGGCGCTGGTGCGTGCCCGCGTGGTCTATGGCGATCCGCAGCTGCACGCGCAGTTCGATGCGATTCGCAAGGCGGTCATGACCACCCCGCGCGAGGGCAGTACGTTGCAGACCGAGGTGCGCGAGATGCGCGAGAAAATGCGCGCGCATCTGGGCAATAAGCATCGCGATCGCTTTGATATTAAAGCCGACGAGGGAGGTATTACCGATATTGAATTTATCACTCAGTATCTGGTGCTGCTGCACGCGCACAACAAGCCGAAGCTGACGCGCTGGTCGGATAACGTGCGCATTCTGGAACTGCTGGCGCAAAACGACATTATGGACGAGCAAGAGGCGCAGGCCTTAACCCGCGCCTACACCACGCTGCGCGATGAACTTCATCACCTGGCGTTGCAGGAGCAGCCGGGGCATGTCGCGCTGGACTGTTTTGCCGCAGAGCGCGCCCAGGTGACGGCAAGCTGGCAGAAATGGCTGGTGGAGCCGTGCGTAACAAATCAAGTGTGATATTATCGCGCGCAAATTGTGAATCTTTCTGGAGTCAGGAATGAAAGTAACACTGCCAGAGTTTGAACGTGCTGGAGTAATGGTTGTCGGGGATGTGATGCTGGATCGCTACTGGTATGGGCCAACCAGCCGTATCTCTCCGGAAGCGCCGGTACCGGTGGTTAAGGTCGATACCATTGAAGAGCGTCCCGGCGGCGCGGCAAACGTGGCGATGAACATTGCCTCCCTGGGCGCACAGTCGCGTCTGGTTGGCCTGACCGGCATCGACGATGCGGCGCGTGCGCTGAGCAAGTCGCTGGCGGACGTGAACGTGAAGTGCGACTTCGTTTCTGTTCCGACCCACCCAACGATTACCAAGCTGCGCGTGCTGTCGCGCAACCAGCAGCTGATCCGCCTCGACTTTGAAGAAGGGTTTGAAGGCGTTGATCCTGAGCCGCTGCACGAGCGCATTAACCAGGCGCTGGGTAATATCGGTGCGCTGGTGCTGTCCGACTACGCTAAAGGTGCGCTGGCGAGCGTGCAGACGATGATTCAGCTGGCGCGTAACGCTAACGTGCCGGTGCTGATTGACCCGAAAGGCACCGATTTTGAGCGCTATCGCGGCGCGACGCTGCTGACGCCAAACCTCTCTGAGTTCGAAGCGGTGGCGGGCAAGTGCAAAACCGAAGAAGAACTGGTTGAACGCGGCATGAAGATCATTGCTGACTTCGAGCTGTCTGCGCTGCTGGTGACCCGCTCCGAGCAGGGGATGACGCTGCTGCAGCCGGGCAAAGCGCCGCTGCATATGCCAACCCAGGCGCAGGAAGTGTACGACGTGACCGGTGCCGGTGATACGGTGATCGGCGTGCTGGCGGCGACGCTGGCAGCGGGTAACTCCCTGGAAGAGGCCTGCTACTTCGCGAACGCTGCGGCGGGTGTGGTCGTCGGCAAACTCGGGACCTCAACCGTTTCCCCTATCGAGCTGGAAAACGCGGTGCGCGGGCGTGCCGACACCGGTTTTGGCGTCATGACCGAAGACGAGCTGAAAGTGGCTGTTGCCGCTGCGCGTAAACGCGGCGAGAAAGTGGTGATGACCAACGGCGTGTTCGACATTCTTCATGCGGGTCACGTCTCTTATCTGGCGAATGCGCGCAAGCTAGGCGATCGTCTGATTGTGGCGGTCAACAGCGATGCGTCGACCAAACGTCTGAAAGGCGAAACACGTCCGGTGAACCCGCTGGAGCAGCGCATGATTGTGCTCGGCGCGCTGGAAGCGGTGGACTGGGTGGTGTCGTTTGAAGAAGATACCCCGCAGCGCCTGATTGCTGGCATTCTGCCGGACCTGCTGGTCAAAGGCGGTGATTACAAGCCGGAGCAAATCGCAGGTAGCGAAGAGGTCTGGGCCAACGGTGGCGAAGTGATGGTGCTCAACTTTGAGGACGGATGTTCAACCACCAACATCATCAGGAAGATCCAGAAAGACAGTCAGTAAAAAACGGGCCAGTTGGCCCGTTTTTTTCATGTCGCGTGGCGGCTGCGCCGCGATCATGTAGGCCCGGTAAGCGAAGCGCCACCGGGCACAACAGGCCGCACTTATGCCTGATCATCCACCGGTGGAATCGCCGGTGCCGGCTTCACTTCTTCCGGTGCATGACGGTTTTCCAGCTCGCTCAGACGCTGTTCCAGCAGCGCCAGCTTCTCGCGGGTGCGCAGCAGAACCTGCGTCTGCACGTCGAACTCTTCGCGGCTAACTAAATCAAGGCGAACCAACTGCGCCTGCAGCGTCTGGCGGATTTTCTTCTCAACGTCATCACCAAATTCACGAATGCCTTTTGGCATGGATTCATGAACCTGACGCGCAATTTGCTCAATTTTCTTTGGGTCAATCATTGTCGTTTCCCTTGATGGAAAGGTGTCAGTGTCCATTGTAGCGCGTCATGCCCGGGGTAAACAAAATTGTTTGATGCTTATGCATTGCCCAGCATAATCAATAGCGTTATAGTTATCTCGCTTATTCTCAGGGCGGGGCGAAATTCCCCACCGGCGGTAAATCAGCTTCACGCTGAAAGCCCGCGAGCGCTTTGGGTGACTACTCAAAGGTCAGCAGATCCGGTGTAATTCCGGGGCCGACGGTTAGAGTCCGGATGGGAGAGAGTAACGATCCAGTCGGGCATGGGCCCGCTCACGTTATCTTTTTGCCGCTTGTTCGGCGCTCCTAAGACTGCCCTGATTCTGGTAACCATAATGTTAATGAGGTTTTTTTACCATGAATCAGACGCTACTTTCCTCTTTTGGCACTTCAATTCAACGTGTTGAACATGCACTGGATGCACTGCGCGAAGGCCGCGGTGTGATGGTGCTTGACGATGAAAACCGTGAAAACGAAGGCGACATGATTTTCGCTGCCGAAAACATGACCGTTGAGCAGATGGCGCTGACCATCCGTCACGGTAGCGGCATCGTATGCCTGTGTATCAACGAAGAACGCCGCCAGCAGCTTGATCTGCCAATGATGGTTGAAAATAACACCAGCGCCTTCGGGACCGGTTTTACCGTGACCATTGAAGCTGCACATGGCGTAACCACTGGTGTGTCGGCGGCTGACCGTTTGACCACCGTGCGTGCAGCCATTGCGGATGGGGCGAAACCCTCCGATCTGCACCGTCCTGGCCACGTCTTCCCGCTGCGTGCGCAGCCGGGCGGCGTGCTGACCCGTGGTGGTCATACCGAAGCGACGATCGATCTGGTGACCCTGGCAGGCTTTAAACCTGCTGGCGTGCTGTGTGAATTGACTAACGATGATGGCACCATGGCGCGCGCGCCGGAGTGCATCACCTTTGCGCGTCTGCACAACATGCCGGTAGTCACGATTGAAGATCTGGTGGAGTACCGCCAGGCGCACGAGCGCAAAGCCAGCTGAAACCGCTGATGTGAAAAAGCCGGGGAAACCCGGCTTTTTTGTGGCTAGTGGTAGTTAATTTTAAACAGCACCACCGTTTCGAACGGACCTGACTGAATGGCTTTTCCCGCGTCGGGGGAGAGCTCCGCCGTATAGGTTTGTTCATAGTTCAATGTACTCCCGGTGAAATCCGCATACTCTTCGTAGTGGTTGAAGGTATAAGGCTGGGTTCCATTGAGGATACGTAGCTTTAAGCCATTTCCAATCAACAGGGCAGTATCGTTTTCGGAGAGCGACTCCGTCGTGTAAAACGATGAGTCCATTTTAAAGCCATCTGAACACTGGGCGTCCTGCACTTTCGTGGTTTTAACCGTAAAGGTGCGGTTGCGCGTTTGCTGATTCACGATGTCGCGCGCACTGAAGGTACCGAAATCAATCTCCTGGTTCTCAGGATAAATACTGAAGGTTGCGCCGCAGTCGAGGACGGTAATGTTTTCTAACCCGTTAATGTGGTACTTGAGGTTTTTTGCATCGGCCATCTGGTTAACCCCGCCTTTTCCGTCAAACTGCACCACGACGTAGTCCCCCAGCGAACTTTTGTAGCCGTGCGGCGGAACGGCCTTTATACGAACGTAAAGGCGCAGTCGGGCAATGAACGTGCGCGTGGTGTGAATATCATTGGCATTGCCTGAGCATAGCCGGTTCTCCCACCCCATTTGCTTAATTTGTTCCGGGGTGTACATGGTGATGTTGTTATTATCAAGGCACTGGCGGGTATCTACGCCGTTTGGCTGCCCCGTCGCGTCATAATCCATGCCTTCATAGGTGACCCCCAGCTCGTAGTAAGGGTCGGAAGCGGCTGGATAGGGGTTGACCCAGGCATAGACGTCCTCTTTTTCGAAGCTGCCGGCCACATCGTGGTTACAGGTGACCGGGATTTTAATGTCGTCAGATTCCCAGATCTTTTGCCCCACCTGTGCATTGCTGGGGATAGCAAACGGACTGATCGTTTTTGTCTCTTCCACCGGGCCGCCCTGAGCGCCCAGATAGCAATCGAGCGCCAGCGCGGCTTTTAAGGGCAGCAGCGCCAGCAGCATCGCGATCAAAACATTAGTGAGCTTTCGCATCGCTTGTGGCCTTCGCATCCTTAAGTTGGCAGGTCGACGTCCCCTGACAGGTTGCGTCAAGCTTTCGCAGTGCGCCGTAATCGTCGATATAACCAATGCTGTAATAGCTGCCGTGATAGCCACCGGTGGTGACAGAGGCGCTGGCAAAAGGTGCCAGCATCAGGCTGTCAAAGCCGGGCAGCATGGTTTTACCATTTTTGCTTAGCCAGGCGAGGGTGAGGTAATAAGGTGTAGGGTTATGAATTGTCAGCCCTTTTGCCGTTGCCGTCACCTCCATGCGCATTTCAGAACGATCGCCTGCTTTTTTCACGATAGCCTTCGGGCGCCAGAACAGCTTGATACGGCTCTGCATGGCGACCTGCATGACGCTGCGATCATCGTCGAGGCTGGCGCTTTTTGGTGGCACTTCGCGCAGGTTGAAGTAGAAGAGCGATTCCCGATCTTTTGGCAGCGCGCTGGTGGCCGCCTGCTTCACGATCCTGACCTGGGATGACGATCCGGGCTCAATGCGCTGGATCGGAGGAAGCGCCATAAAGTGGCTGTCTTCCTTACGACCGTTTTCGTCTTCGATCCAGGAGAGCGCAAGATAGGGGAGCGTTTTGCTCTGGTTATCGACCTTCAGGCTGCTGGCCTTGTCGGTTTCGGGAAAGACGATGCGGGTACGATCCAGATTGATGGCCGCCTGGGTGGCGAATGCTGTACCGATCAACATCAGGCACAGGCTTTTCAGTGGAGTGAGTTTCATCATAATTTACTGACACGGCAGCATAAGCTGCGAAAGGTTAGTGAGGTGTGAAGGTAGCGTGAAGCGACACTGGCTGGCGTCGCCCCAGGTTACCAGGAATTGCTGCTCGGGCTGTACGGCACCCAGCCAGACATGGCCCTCGTCGGCGACGATACCCACGTCTTTACCGCTATCCGCCATCTGGACGCGGGCACCCAGCGGCGGCATGCCTGACGCGGTTCGCAGGATGCCCAGAACATCATTTCCCGCCCGGGTGGCGATCTGGCGGTAGCCGATGGCCCCTTCTGTCCAGGTCGAAGTCATGACGCGGTTATCCACGTCTACGCCTTCGGGGAGATCGTTCAGATTGACCTGCACGCTCGACGGTGAGTAGCTGGAGAACGAAGGAAGCACCCCGATCCCGAAGGCGTTGGTCTGGTCCCGCGACATGTTGAGCGGAATATTGCTGATGCCGTCCGTGCTCACCATGACACGCGGTTCGTTGCCGTAGCTGCGGCGGTGCAGGGCCATGCCTTTTGCCGTACCGGTGAAGGACCCATTCCAGCTGGCGCTGAGGGAGCTGTAGTCATTCGCCTTATAACTTCCGGAAACGTTGAGATCGCCGAGCGGGGAGTAGTGCTGGTAGTTTCCGCTGAACTGCGCGCCTGCATCGGTCTGCTGACTTTCGGTACCGGCAGAAACGCCCCAGGTGTTGTTCTTGTCAGAGGTGTCGTACCACGAGACGGTCTGGCTCAGGTTGTCGCTGTTGCGCAGGTCATAGCTGAGGCGATGGTCAGGATCCAGCGGCACGCTGAGAGACAGGTAGAACTGATTGTCGTCCTCGCGATCTTGATAGTGGGTTTTGCTGAACGATGCCGAAACGCCAAGGTTTTTCCAGCGGCCCAGATCGAAGTTATACCCCGCGGTCAGGCTGCCCGTATTGGATGGCGCTTCGTCCCACCAGGTCTGTCGGAGCAGGCTAAGGTAGAGATTGAGTGACAGCGCGGGAATGTACTGGCTGGCCGTGATGCTAAACGTCTGTTTTTCCGACTGGCTGTCATTATTCTCGCTGTCCAGGAAGCGTGCGTAGCTGAGGAACTGCGGGTCGGAGTAGCGGTAGCTGGCCAGGGTAAGCTGGCTTCCCGTGGTATCAAAGCGTTTGCTGTAGTTGAAGCGATAGCTGTAACCCGTCTGAGAGGGTTTGTTCGGGAGCTGGCTGGTCGCCTGGGTCACATCGAAGGAGAGGGCCCCGATCAGCGCGAGGTTTTGCCCGATGCCCGCTGCGATGGAGCGATAGTTATCGCCATCGGCGAGCGTGCCGCCGTACAGTGAGGTGTTGGAGAACAGGCCCCACGAGAACTCGCCGCTCATAAAGGCACTGTCTTCAAGGGCATGCGATGCATCTTCGCGGGGTTTGCCCACGGCAAGCTTGTAGCGAACCTGGCCCTTGCGCGTCAGGAAGGGCACGGAGGCGGCGGACACCTGAAACGTGCTCACGCGGCCATCGTCTTCGGTAATTTTAACGTCCAGCGTGCCCTGGACGGATTGGTTCAAATCCTGAATGACAAACGGGCCGGGTGGCACCTTAGTTTGATAAATCACGCGGTCGGCGAGACTCACCGTGACGGTGGCATTAGTTTGCGCAATCCCGGCGATTTGCGGTGCATAGCCGCGAAGAGACCAGGGCAGCATGCGCTCATCGCTGATCAGCGACGCCCCGGTATAGGTAAAGGCATCAAAGATAGCGAACTGAAAGTCTGTCTCACCCAGCGTCAGTTTCGCGCCAAGCGTCGGCAGAGGACGGAACATATAGACGCGTGAGAAGCGGCCGTTATGGGTTGACCCTCCCTCGGCATGCGTTTGATTGTACTGATAATCGCTACGTAGCCGCCATGCACCCAGGTTGGCACCTGCGGTACCGTAGGCGTTCGCGTTATCCGTGCTGCTACCTTCCTGCGGCTGATAATGGCTGGCAAAGAGGTTGTAGTCCAGCAGCACGCCGGCCACGCCGTTGTCCCAGGTGGAGGGGGGCATCCAGTCGTTCGGACGAAATTGCATCATGGCCTGAGGTACGGTGACGTGCAGCGTTTGGGTTGATTGCTCGAAGCGGAATTTAATATCCGCCTGCGGGGTAAAATCCACGCAGCCCTGTTTAAGCGTTAGGGTCTGACGAATAGTGTCCTGCAAGCCAAAGGTGTCTGCCAGTTCTGCGGGAATACAGACTTCGGCTTTGTTATCAACCTCTTTCCAGGTCAGTTCCCAGCCGTTTGCCAGTGGAATATCGTTGATCGCGACGGTGACAAAATAACGTCCTGGCGTAACGGACGTCTCTTCTTTAAAGCGAGAAAGATCAATGCCAGACCTTAAATCTTTATCGATAGCATTAATATTAAATTCAGTGGCAGAGGCGGCGTGCGCAAGCAAGATGGCAGTAATGATGATTATCGATTGTGATTTATTTTTCATCATTCTGTTACTCGAATAAATAAAAAAGCCGACTGGTAAACATCACCAGTCGGTATAACGGATCATGTTTAATCGTTATTTATACATCAGCACATAGTTGGCGTTAGCTTCAACCTGGCCCGCGGTGGCAGTGGTACCTGTTGGCACTTCCATGCGCGCTTTAAAGTGCAGCGTCTGGGTGTCTGAATTAGGCAGCAGATCCACCGTTTTTGCCGAGCCAAGGGTGATGTTTGCTTCGTCGTTGTCCAGCAGACGGACACCGACGTTTTCAGCACCGCTTGCATAGGTGTTGCTCAGAAGGCTGGTATCTGATGCGTAGGTGGCGGTGCTGCTGAACGTCACTTCCACTTTGGTTATTGGCGTCGCCGTCTCATCGTCGGGATCTGACAGAACGCAGTTCTGCAGGTTAATATCTACCGCTACGGGGGTGGACTTCTTGTTTGCATTGATGACGGCGGTGGTCACTTCGCCGAGATCCACCTCTTTATCAACGCTGTCTGGTGCAATGCTGCAAGGCGCGTCAATAACAACGCCTTTAAATTTAATTTTCCCGGAGCCCTGATCGGCGGCAAATGCTGAACCAGAGACAATTGTTGCCATCGCAACGGCTAACAGTGCTTTTTTACCTGCATGCATGAAAATATCCTTTTTCAATGAATTCATACTCTGAATATTAATTTTCAGAAAATTACCATGAGATTATACCTGTGAAAAAAGAGTGAGTGCGATTAATTGCTCTTAAAAATAAATGTAGTCAACATTAAAATATAATTTGAAGTGATCTTTAGTATCGGATTAACAGCGAAAAATGGATTTTTATCCACGTGAGAACATGTTGATATTAGCGATAATAATGTCTTATTTAAAAGTTGACTTTCAGGAAATAAATAAATGTAAAAATACGTGTAAAAAAAAGAGACTATCAGTGAGTACTATTTTTTCATTGAATTTATTAATTTTTAGTATGTTTGCCACCGCCGATGCCTGCTGCCTGGCGCTGAATCAGGTTCAATCTCATCACTGACATTCATTTTTTCTTATGTTGTTTCGGATGTTCAAATTTCCTGATGATGATCTTCATGCTTATCTGCGTTCATCTGCGCCAGATTGCGCGTAATGTAGCACCATTAAATTAACACCTTCTGTAAGGATATCATCATGACTTCTTCCCGTATGCCCGCCCTGTTTATAGGCCACGGAAGCCCAATGAATGTTCTCGAAGACAACGTCTATACCCGCGCCTGGCGTCAGCTGGGGGAGACGTTGCCGCGGCCGAAAGCGATTGTGGTGGTATCTGCACACTGGTTCACCCGGGGAACGGGCGTGACCGCCATGGAAACGCCAAAAACCATACATGATTTTGGCGGCTTCCCGCAGGCCCTTTATGACACGCACTATCCGGCACCGGGCTCGCCTGCACTGGCAGAACGTCTGGTCGAACTGCTGGCGCCTGTTCCTGTAGCGCTGGATAAAGAGGCCTGGGGTTTTGACCACGGCTCGTGGGGCGTGCTGATTAAAATGTATCCTGATGCGGATATCCCGATGGTGCAGCTCAGCATCGACAGCACCAAACCGGCCGCCTGGCATCTGGAAATGGGGCGTAAGCTGGCGACGCTGCGTGACGAAGGCATCATGCTGGTGGCGAGCGGCAACGTGGTGCATAACCTGCGCACGGCACGCTGGCACGGTGAAAATACGCCGTACCCGTGGGCTACTGCTTTCAACGATTACGTGAAAGCCAATCTGACCTGGCAGGGGCCGGGTGAAGAGCACCCGTTAGTGAACTATCTGGATCACGAAGGCGGTTCGCTCTCTAACCCGACGCCGGAACACTTCCTGCCGCTGCTGTACGTTCTTGGCGCGTGGGATGGTCAGGAGCCGGTGACACTCCCGGTCGATGGTATTGAGATGGGTAGTTTGAGTATGCTGTCGGTGCAGGTAGGGTGAAAACATGCCCGGTGGCGCTACTGTATGACCGGATACATAGGTGACAGATCAGACCGGGAACATAGGTAACACTTTTAGTCTATCCGGAGCACACTCTGGGTTTTTCGGTCGTAGTACGCAAGTGTTATTCCATTAAAGATGATGGCCTCAAGGCCATCATCTTGCTCTTCCAGCATGATGTACTCCCCAGTCAGTGCTTCACTCAGGAACACCGTACCCTTTTTTCCCATATAGAGGGTCCCCCTCGATTTCACCCTGTAGACTGTACCTCCTTCCGGATAAGCATATTCAGGAAGACGGCCATCCCAGTGTCGGTTTGAGGGTTGCCATACCGTTCCGGGCGTTGCACCCGCCAGTGCTTCATGCGGCCTTTCGTAGTTAAATTCTTTCCGGTAGTCACTGAACCACCGCTGTTGTTCTTCCATCGTCATGAAGGTGTTGCCCTGTTTCACCGCACTTTTCAGGGAGCGGTGCATTCGCTCATGGCGGCCATTTTCTTCCGGATGCCCCTTTCTGATACGCTCCGGCCTGATGCCCAGCTTGATTAGCCAGACGGCAAGACGACTTAATCCGGCTATTCCTGTTCCCGCGAAGGGCTGGCCGTTATCGGTTCTAAGCACTTCCGGCAGACCATATTCCAGGAACGCATCCGTCAGGCACTCTCTGACAAAGGGTTCACTCTCACGGTGTGTTCCCCGGCAGCTGAGCAGATACCGGCTGTGATTATCGGTCAGGGTGAAAGGATGGCAGTACTCTCTGCTGAGCAGCCTGAACTTGCCTTTAAAATCAGCGCTCCAGACCTGATTGTTCTCACTGATGATGGTCAGGGGCTGGCGATTGCCTGGTGTTCTGCGTTTTCGTTTTTTATCCGGAACCAGGCCTTCGCGCTTGAGGATATCGCCGATAGTGCTGGCGGCAGGTACGGTAAAATCGACGTGATGATTGAGCAACCACATCCGCAGTTTTTTTGGCCCCCAGTCAGGGTGTTTTTGACGCAGGGCAGTCAGGTGTCCGGCGATATCATCAGGAACCGTCCGGGAGTGGGAGCGTGGCGCGCGCGACCGGTCAGAGAGAGATGACAGATCAGAAGGGTCAAAACGCTGAAGCCATTTATAGCCGGTTTTACGGCTGATGCCAAAAAGACGGCAAAGCGCGGAGAAGGAGTCCGTACCTGCATGGCTGGCACGGATAAAATCAAGGCGTTGCATAGGTCGGGTCTCAGTCCAGGGCATAGCGAGTCTCCTCTTCTATGCCAGTTATAACTGTTACCCATGTATCCGGTCTAAAGTGTTACCCATGTTTCCGGTTCATACCCTGCGCTTACCGGGCCTACAAAACCGTAGGCCGGGTCAGGCGAAGCCGCCACCCGGCAGATCTTACTCTACAAAAATATGCGGATAGAACCGTGACAGATCCTGCGTGATCAGCGCGCGATCTTCGCGAATGCCAATCCCGGCGGGCTGGTCGTTAATCAGCCAGCTGCCAATCAGCGTATAGCTGTCGCCAAACTTCGGCAGTTGATAGAATGCCTGGACGATCATCCCTTCTTCGCCGTACGGTCCTTCAACCGCTTCCACCGTTTTGCCGTTTTCGATAATCGACACGTTCGCGCCTTCGCGGGAGAAAATCGGCTTAACGACGTATTTCTCCATCGGCGGGAAATCATCTTCTGCAAAATACGCTGGCAGCAGGTTTGGGTGGTTCGGGAACATTTCCCACAGCATCGGCAGCAGAGCTTTGTTAGAGATAATGCTTTTCCATGCCGGCTCCAGCCAGCGCACGCCCGCATCTTCCAGCTTGGTGGAGAACATTTCGCGCAGCATGTATTCCCACGGATAGAGCTTGAAGAGGTTGCTGATCACCTGATCCTGCATATCCGTAAACTGACCTTTTTCTCCCAAACCGATATCTTCGATATAAAGGAATTCAGTCGCCACATCGGCTTCGGCGGCACAGTCCTGCAGATACTGCACCGTTCCACGGTCTTCTTCCGTGTCGCGGCAGCAGGCGAGGTGCAGCAGGTTGAAGCCAAACTGCTCGCGCAGCTCGGCGAAACGCGCGATAAGCTTCTCCTGCAGGCTGTTGAACTGGTCGCTGCCTTCCGGCAGGTTTCCGGCGTTCATCTGATCTTCCAGCCAAATCCACTGGAAGAATGCCGCCTCGTACAGAGAGGTTGGCGTATCCGCGTTGTTTTCCAGAAGCTTAGGCTCGCCCACGCCGTCCCATGCCAGATCGAGGCGAGAGTAGAGCGAAGGCTGATTCGTTTTCCATGACTGACGGACAAAGCTCCAGGTGTGCTTTGGAATGCGGAATTTGGTCATCAGCTCGTCGCTGTCGATGACTTTCTCCACCACTTTCAGGCACATCTGGTGCAGTTCTGCGGTCACGTCTTCAAGCTTTTCCACCTGAGCGAGCGTGAGCTTGTAGTAAGCATCTTCACACCAGTACGGTTCCCCGTACATGGTGTGGAAGTTAAACCCGTACTCGGTCGCTTTTTCGCGCCAGTCCGGGCGTTCGGTAATACTGACTCGTTCCATGATCAGCCGCCCATTGAGCGACTAGAGGTGCCTGACGCACTGCGCTGCATGCTGGTCTGTTTCGCCACAGACTCACCAAACCCACCGCGAGTGATGGTGTTGGTGGTCGCAGGTTTCGGCGCCATTGCGGTTTTCGGAACGGTCACGGTACGGCCCGGGGTTGCTGCGCCGTAGCCTTTGCCGCTGGCATCGGTATATTGACCATAGGCCGGGCTGGCCGGGTTTTTCGAGCTAAACAGCGGCTGCTGCTGGTAACCCGCGCCGCCACCCATCAGGCGGCCCATCATGTAACCTGCCATTAATGGCATCCAGAAGCTGCCGCTGGACTGCGCCTGCGCCTGATTTTCCGGCGCCATACCTGCCTGAGCTGGCGTCTGCTGGCACTGGCCTTCACCAAACTCCGCCACACAGTCTTCACGTGAGGCATACTTCGGCGCAGTGCGTTCCGCCTCTTTCAGCGCGTTGGTGTACGCCGTCTTACATTCTGCGGCCTGACCGGTTGCAGCGGAACAGTCATCTGCGTTTTGATACAGCGAAACCGTTTCGTCGTTTTTCTCACAGCCTGCCAGCATAAAGACAGCCGTAACCGCCAGCGCAACAGGAGTGAGGTGGCGCGCATTCCAGCTTTTGCGGAACGACGCGTGATTAATCGTTTTTGTCCGTTTCATATTTGTCTTCCAGGACCCAGTGGTAATAACGCTCAGGATAGAGGATGAGTGGTTGAAAATGAAGCGAAGAGGGGCGGAATCAGGGGGATCTTTACGTTGGCTTACGTTCGGGGGTATTTTGCGCCGGGTAGCGCTTCGCTTACCCGGCCTACGATTAAGTAGGCCCGATAAGCGAAGCGCCATCGGGCAATGCTTAATGACGGAACGGGTTAGAACCGCTGCTTACGGGGGCCGTGCTACGCGCGGCGGCTTGCTGTGCGGCAGGGGCACTACCGTTAGCGTTGAAGTTATCAACGGCGGCAACCTGATCCGGGTTCTCCGGCGCGACGCTTTCTGGCGACGTTGAAACCGGTTTGCCCAACGTGCTGTTCAGCATCTGCAGATCCTGCTCGTTCAGCGTACCCAGAGCCTGTTTGATGTTCAGCTGGTTAATCAGGTACTGGTAACGTGCGCTGGAGAGCTGCTGTTTCGCGTTGTACAACGTGGTGGTCGCGTCGAGCACGTCAACAATCGTACGTGTACCCACGGAGTAACCGGCTTCCATCGCGTCCAGGGAGCTCTGTGCAGACACCACGGCCTGTTTATAGGCGTTGATGCTGCTGATAGAGGCGTTCACGTTGTTGAAGGAAGAGCGAACGGTCTGCACCACGTTGCGGTGCGCGCTTTCCAGCTGCTCGCTCGCGCCAACAAAGTTGTACTGCGCCTGTTTCACCTGCGAGTTAACCTGACCACCCTGGTACAGCGGCAGGGAGAAGCTCAGGCCCACTTTGTTCTGGCCCATATTGCTGTCGTCATACTGTGACGTATTGGTTTTAGAGCCGCTGTAGCTGGTATCAGAGACGCCGGTTGACGCGCTCAGGCTCAGGGTTGGCAGGTGACCGTCCTGCGCCTGACGAATTTGCTCGCGGGCCAGATCCTGGCTCAGACGCGCCTGCAGCAAGCTCAGGTTGCGGTTTTCCGCCTCTTTCAGCAGCGCGTTAACCGCCTGCGGTTTATCCGTCTTAAAGCTGTCCACGTTCAGAGAGGCCAGCTCAGGATAGTAGTTGCCGGTGACCTGACGCAGCGCTTCGAGCGCGTTGTCGAGGTTATTACGCGCGGTCACTTCGTTAGCCAGCACGGTGTCGTACTGTGAACGGGCGTTTTGTACGTCGGTGATCGCCACCAGACCCACGTTGAAGCGCTGGGTGGTTTGATCCAACTGACGGTAAATCGCCTGTTTCTGCGCTTCAGTGTAGGAGAGCGCGTCGATGGCGCTCAGCACGTTGAAATACGCGGTGGCCGTGTTCAGGATCAGCGTCTGCTGATCGGTCTGATAGGTGACGTCCTGAATACCCGCGCTCTTTTCCTGCAGGGTCAGGGCACGCCATTTGGACATATCAAACAGCGTCTGTGTTAATTGCAGTGAGGCGCTGGTAGCATTGGAGTTAACGCCGTTAGCGTCGCGGAAACCGTTGCTGTAGGTATAATCTGCACCTAAACCTAACTGCGGCAGCAGTGGGCTACGCGCTTCGTTAATCTTTTCAAACGCAGCATCACGATCGGCCGCTGATTTACGTAAATCAGGGTTGCCCAGACGTGCCTGCTGGTAGACCTGTAACAGGTTTTCCGCCTGGCTCATTGCACTGAAGCCCGTCAGGCTCAGGCCGATAAGGATGGGGAGCAATTTCTTCATTTGCATTCCTTGTTGTGAAGCAGTATTAGCGCTGATCTAATTAAAAAATAATTGCCGATTCTAACAGAATCATCCACACCAAAAGGTTGGCGTTACGTGCCATCTGGCGGTAATTTGCACCAATCTACCATATAGCCTTACAAACGGCAGCCAAACAGCCTTGAAATTCACAATTTCATCACCATTGCTACCAGGACTCGACTCATGCAAAAACCAGAAAAGTTGCCCGTGACATTCGCCAAAAACGATGTAGAAATTATTGCACGAGAAACGCTTTATAGCGGTTTTTTTTCAATGGATCTTTACCGTTTCAGGCATCGCCTGTTTAACGGTGAAATGAGCGGCGAAATCAGACGCGAAATTTTTGAGCGCGGGCATGCGGCTGTCTTGCTACCCTTTGACCCAGTGCGTGACGAAGTTGTGCTGGTGGAGCAGATCCGCATCGCCGCGTATGACGTCAGTGAGAGCCCGTGGCTGCTGGAGATGGTGGCCGGGATGATCGAAGAGGGCGAGACGGTTGAAGACGTCGCCCGCCGCGAGGCGCTGGAAGAGGCCGGGCTGGTGGTCGGTCGTACAAAACCGGTGTTGAGTTATCTGGCGAGCCCAGGGGGCACCAGCGAGCGCTTGTCCATCATGGTGGGCGAAGTGGACGCCACGACGGCGGAAGGGATCCACGGTCTGGCTGATGAAAACGAAGATATTCGGGTTCATGTGGTGAGCCGGGAACAGGCTTATCAGTGGGTAGAAGAGGGGAAAATCGACAACGCAGCGTCTGTCATTGCCCTGCAATGGCTGCAACTGCATTATCAGACATTACGAAACGAGTGGAAAAAATGAAGCGCTATACACCTGACTTCCCAGAAATGATGCGCCTGTGCGAAACCAATTTCGCACAATTGCGCCGCCTGCTGCCGAGAAATGACGCACCCGGCGAAACGGTAAGCTATCAGGTGAGCAATGCGCAGTATCGGTTAACGATAACAGAATCAACGCGCTACACTACGCTGGTCGAAATTGAACAAACGGCGCCCAGCATTAGCTACTGGAGCCTGCCGTCAATGACGGTGCGCCTCTATCATGATGCGATGGTCGCTGAAGTGTGTTCGAGTCAGCAGATCTTTCGCTTCAAGGCGCGGTATGATTACCCGAATAAAAAGTTGCATCAACGCGACGAAAAGCATCAAATTAACCAGTTTTTAGCCGACTGGCTAAGATATTGTTTAGCACATGGAGCAATGGCGATTCCGGTTTGTTAGCGTCATAAACCTACCTAAGGACACCATTTGGAAAGCCTGTTGAACCTGACTGTTGCTGGTGGGGCGCCAGTCAGGATATTACAAATCACCGATACCCACCTTTTTGCCGAAAAGCATGAGACGCTGCTCGGGGTGAATACCTGGGAGAGCTATCAGGCAGTACTTAGCGCCATTCACGCTGAACATCGCGACTGCGATCTGATAGTTGCAACAGGCGATCTGGCGCAGGACCAATCCTCCGCGGCCTATCAGCATTTTGCTGAAGGCATCGCGAGCTTTAGCGTGCCTTGCGTCTGGCTGCCGGGAAACCACGATTTCCAGCCCGCGATGTACAGCTCGCTCCAGGACGCAGGGATTTCTCCGGCGAAGTGTGTTTTTGCGGGTGAAAATTGGCAGATCCTGCTGCTGGACAGCCAGGTATTTGGCGTCCCGCACGGTGAGTTAAGCGAGTTTCAACTCGACTGGCTGGAGACCAAACTGGCTGCCGAACCTGAACGTCATACCCTGCTGTTGCTGCATCATCATCCGCTCCCGGCGGGCTGCAGCTGGCTCGATCAACACAGCCTGCGTAACTCCGCCGCGCTGGATCGCGTGCTGACGAAGTTCCCCCGCGTGAAACATCTGCTGTGCGGACACATTCATCAGGAACAGGATCTCGACTGGAACGGGCGCCGCATGCTGGCGACGCCGTCGACCTGCGTGCAGTTTAAACCGCACTGTGCCAACTTTACGCTGGATACTATCGCGCCAGGCTGGCGCTGGCTGGAACTGCATGCCGACGGCACGCTGACCACGGAAGTCTGCCGTCTGGCAGGCGCGCAATTCCGACCAGATACCGCTTCAGAAGGCTATTGATGTCTACGCTCCTTTATCTGCACGGATTCAACAGCTCGCCGCGCTCCGCAAAAGCGACACAGTTTCGCCAGTGGCTGAGCGAGCATCACCCTCATGTTGAGATGATTATCCCGCAGCTGCCGCCTTATCCGGCGGAGGCGGCGGAAATGCTCGAATCCATCGTGCTTGAACACGGCGGTGAATCGTTTGGTGTGGTCGGCTCATCGCTGGGCGGGTACTACGCCACCTGGCTCTCGCAATGCTTTATGCTGCCGGCCGTTGTGGTGAATCCGGCGGTACGGCCATTTGAGCTGCTGAGGGACTTTCTTGGTGAAAACGAGAACCCCTACACCGGGCAGCAATATGTGCTAGAGTCACGCCATATTTACGATCTCAAAGTTATGCAGGTCGACCCGCTTGAAGCGCCGGATCTCATCTGGCTGCTGCAACAGACGGGTGATGAAGTGCTGGATTACCGCCAGGCAGTGGCGTATTACGCATCCTGCCGCCAGACTATAGAAGAAGGCGGAAACCATGCTTTCACGGGCTTTGAGAATCATTTCACCCAGATTGTCGATTTTCTTGGACTGCACAGCCACTGACAATCAATGCGAATTGCTAGTTTAAATCATGACGCAAACCTATAACGCTGATGCCATTGAGGTCCTCACCGGGCTTGAGCCGGTTCGCCGCCGCCCGGGGATGTACACCGATACAACGCGCCCAAACCACCTGGGCCAGGAAGTTATTGATAACAGTGTGGACGAAGCGCTGGCGGGCCATGCCAAACGCGTTGACGTCATCCTGCATGCCGATCAGTCGCTGGAAGTTATCGACGACGGGCGCGGCATGCCGGTGGACATCCACCCGGAAGAGGGCGTGCCTGCCGTTGAGCTGATCCTGTGTCGTCTGCACGCGGGCGGTAAGTTCTCCAACAAAAACTACCAGTTCTCCGGCGGTTTGCACGGCGTGGGGATCTCCGTGGTTAACGCCCTGTCCAAACGGGTGGAAGTGAACGTCCGTCGCGACGGTCAGGTCTATAACATCGCGTTTGAAAACGGCGAAAAGGTGCAGGATTTGCAGGTTGTCGGCACGTGCGGCAAACGCAACACCGGTACCAGCGTCCACTTCTGGCCAGACGAAAGCTTCTTCGACAGCCCGCGTTTTTCCGTTTCTCGCCTGACGCACCTGCTGAAAGCGAAAGCGGTGCTGTGTCCGGGCGTAGAAATCACCTTTACCGATCACGTCAACAACACCGAGCAGACCTGGTGCTACGCCGATGGTCTTAATGACTATCTGTGCGAAGCGGTAAACGGCCTGCCGACGCTGCCGGAAAAACCGTTCGTCGGTAACTTTAGCGGTGACACCGAAGCGGTGGACTGGGCGCTGCTGTGGCTGCCGGAAGGCGGCGAGCTGCTGACGGAAAGCTACGTCAACCTGATTCCAACCATGCTTGGCGGTACGCACGTCAACGGCCTGCGTCAGGGCCTGCTGGATGCGATGCGCGAGTTCTGCGAATACCGCAACATTCTGCCGCGCGGCGTGAAGCTGTCGGCGGAAGATATCTGGGATCGCTGCGCCTACGTGCTCTCCGTGAAGATGCAGGATCCGCAGTTTGCCGGCCAGACCAAAGAGCGTCTGTCGTCACGTCAGTGTGCGGCGTTCGTCTCCGGCGTGGTGAAAGATGCCTTTACCCTGTGGCTGAACCAGAACGTTCAGGCGGCAGAGATGCTGGCTGAAATGGCGATTTCCAGCGCCCAGCGCCGTCTGCGTGCGGCGAAGAAAGTGGTACGTAAAAAGCTGACCAGCGGCCCTGCGCTGCCGGGCAAGCTGGCGGACTGTACCGCACAGGACCTCAACCGTACCGAGCTGTTCCTCGTGGAAGGGGACTCGGCGGGCGGGTCGGCCAAGCAGGCGCGCGATCGTGAATATCAGGCGATCATGCCGCTTAAGGGTAAGATCCTGAACACCTGGGAAGTCTCTTCAGATGAAGTGCTGGCTTCGCAGGAAGTGCATGATATTTCCGTAGCGATCGGTATCGATCCTGACAGCGACGATCTGAGCCAGCTGCGTTACGGCAAGATCTGTATCCTCGCGGATGCGGACTCCGATGGTCTGCACATTGCCACGCTGCTGTGCGCGCTTTTCGTGAAGCACTTCCGCACGCTGGTGAAAAACGGTCACGTCCACGTCGCGCTGCCGCCGCTGTACCGTATCGACCTCGGCAAAGAGGTTTATTACGCGCTGACGGAAGAAGAGAAGGCGGGCGTGCTGGAGCAGCTGAAGCGTAAGAAGGGCAAGCCTAACGTCCAGCGCTTTAAAGGGCTGGGTGAGATGAACCCGATGCAGTTGCGTGAAACGACGCTGGATCCGAATACGCGCCGTCTGGTGCAGCTGACCATCAGCGACGAAGACGAACAGCAAACGAATGCCATGATGGATATGCTCCTTGCCAAGAAACGTTCGGAAGACCGACGTAACTGGCTGCAGGAGAAGGGTGATATGGCGGATATTGAGGCCTGATGCCCTAACCCTAACCCTCTACCACAGGGAGAGGGAATGGATCGTAGGCCCGGTAAGCGTGAGCGCCACCGGGCTTTTTTACATCAAAACTCCATCTTCACCGTAAACTGTACTTCACGCGGATCGCCGATTTGGTTGCCCAGATTATTGGTCGCGATAGATGACGTGTAGTAGGTCTTATCAAACAGGTTCTTCACGTTGACCTGCAGCGTCACCGGATACTGCAGCTTCATCTTGTACGCCGCAAACGCATCCGCCACGAAATAGCCCGGCAGATAATAATCCGCACCGTTGGTCGCTGAGCGACGGCTCACGCCATGTCCGCCGCCGCCGAGGGTCAGCGTATTCCCGGCAAACGCATTATGAATATCGTAGGTCAGGAACAGGGAACCGGTATGGCGCGGTACGTTTGGCAGCGGTTTACCCGCATAGTCCGGGTTTTCCAGCACTTTCGCGTCGGTATAGCCGTAGCTGGCGATAATGTTGGTGTTCTCCGTCAGCGACCCGGCGAGATCCACCTCTACGCCCTGAGAACGCACGCGGCCCGCGGTTTTGGCGATGGTTTCGTCCCCGATGCTTTCGGTATACAGCACGTTGCGTTTGTGAATATCAAACAGCGCGATGTTGGCAGTAACCCCGTCGAAAAGGTCGAACTTTGCGCCCACTTCGTAGGCATTCGACGTTTCCGGCGGCAGGTCGCCAATATAGCTCGCAATGGACGACTGCGGCATAAACGTCTGGGAGTAGTTAGCAAACAGCGAAACGGACGGCGTGAGTTTGTAAACCAGCCCCAGCTTTGGCGTCCACTGTTCGTCGCGACTGTCGGTGTTAACGTTGAAAGGACGGCCTTTACCGGCGTACTGGGTGTAATACTGATAGCGCATCCCGGCGACGGCGATCCATTTATCGGTCAGGTACAGGGCATCCTGCGCGTAGGCAGAGTAACTCTCCTGCTTCAGCGTCTGGTCGCTGTCAGCGGCGGAGACGGTTGTACACTTGTCGAGTTTGCCGTAAACCGGATGGTAAATATTGAATCCTTTGACGTTCTTACAGCGCATCATGTCCGTACGCAGCAGATCGTAATTTTCATACGACACGCCGGTCAGGATCTCATTGTAAAAGCCCGCGATATCCACGTTGCCCTGCAAATCCGCGCGGGTGCTGTGCATGCGCTGGGTTGAGCCCTGGGTCGCATCCACGCGACGGGTGAGGTTACCGGTTTTGGCATCGTAGGCCATTACGCGGGCCTGGTTATCACTGTATTTATCCTGGCTGTAGCTGTAGTCGAACTTCGCGGTCCACTGGCTATTAAGGCGGTATTCCGCGTTAAGCTGAGCGAGATCGGACTGCCCGTCAGTGATGTTAAACGGCTCGTCAAAACGGGTATTGCGATCGACGTTCACCGGCTGTTTGGTGTTGAGGTCGAAGATCGTGCCGCGATCGAACGGCGTTTTATAGTCACGGTGGGAATAGAGCACGGTCACCGTGGCATCATCGCCAAACCAGGTCAGGGAGGGGGCGATAAAGGTGCTGCGTTCGTTACCGAAATTGCGCCAGTAGTCCTCGTCCTGATACTCCCCTGTCAGGCGGTACGCCAGACGGGTCCCGTCAATCGGGCCGGTCACGTCAACCTGTCCGGTGCCGCCGCCAAAGCTGGAGGAGGTGGCAGAAATTGCGCCGCCGAAGGTTTTCTCCGGGCGTTTAGTGACGACATTAATCAGGCCGCCCGGATCGAGAATGCCATAAAGCGTTGAGGCCGGGCCTTTCAGCACCTCCACGCGTTCGGTAGCGGCGTTGAAGCTACGCGGCAGGACGGTACGCAGACCGTTGGTCATGATCGAGCCGTCACGGTTCGCGCCAAATCCACGGCGCACAAAGGCATCCTGCGTACCGCCCAGGGTGTTGGTCTGAACCACGTTGCTGACGTTATACAGCGCTTCATCGAGCGTGGTAGCGTGCTGATCGGCAAGCACTTTATCGCTGACGGTATTCACCACCTGCGGGATATCCAGCATGGGCATGGTGGTCAGCGTCGCGGTGGAGGTGTTCAGCGGCTGGTAGCCGTTGGTGGCCTCCGCCACGGCAGTGGGATCGGCGATAACGGTAAGCGTTTCGCCGTCTTTAGCCGTATTAGCGTCTGCGGCCTGTACCAGCGGTGCGATAAACAGCAGAGAAAAGAGCGCGCGCCCTTTTACCCCAGAGAGTGAAGGTGTGAACGTAGCCATTACATCTGTTATCCCGAAATATCCGTGAATCACCTTCACGGAAGAATGTGTGAGTCATTGCCCTTAATGGTCTGCTCGTTAGCCAGAACCGGCATCGAACATGTAATTGAGAATCATTCAATCATGCAGGCATGTAGTAGTAAATGAAAAAAGGTAAAAATTGGCTACACAGGCGAAACGTGACGGAAATACAAAAGGTTAACCATTTAATTGATTGAAAAATAGATACTTATTTGTGTTTTGTGTCGCGTGTAAATGCCCCGTTACCCCTGGTTTTTCAAGGGTATTTATTCACTTGACTACTACATGACGCGGCGGCAAACTTCTCAAAAGAGAATGATTTTTATTTATATTTATTGCTGTTTTTCATTACGTTGGCATTCACGTGGCTCACAACACCCAAAAACCGGGACTGGTTCTGGAGAATCTTTCTGCCGGTTACCAGAAAAAAATCATCGTTGATGATATCTCCCTTGCGATCCCGCAGCAGAAAATAACCGTTCTGGTGGGCGCGAACGGCTGCGGAAAATCGACGCTGCTGAGTACGATTGCGCGCTTACTCCAGCCGCTGGGCGGCGCGGCCGTTCTCGACGGCAAGGCAATCCACGCGCAGCCGACGAAAGCGGTCGCCCGCCAGCTTGGCATCCTGCCGCAGTCGCCGCTGCTGCCGGAAGGGTTAACCGTTTTCGAGCTGGTCTCGCGCGGGCGTTTCCCGTGGCAGAATTTTATGCGCCAGTGGAGCGACGAAGATGAGCGGGCGGTGGAAGAGGCGCTGCGCCTGACCGGCACGGCGGAGTTTGCCCATATGCCCGTCGAAAGCCTGTCCGGCGGCCAGCGTCAGCGCTGCTGGATCGCCATGGCGCTGGCGCAGCAGACGCCGTATATCCTGCTGGATGAACCGACAACCTTCCTCGATCTCCGTTACCAGGTGGAGATCCTGGAGCTGCTGCATACGCTGACCCGCGCGCATGGACGTACCGTGGTAGTGGTGCTGCACGATCTTAACTTCGCCGTGAATTATGGTGATTCACTGGTCTTTTTACGCCAGGGAAAAGTGGAGGGCGTATTACATGAGGGCGACGTCTGCACGCCGGCGTTGATTAAAGCGGTATTTGATGTCGACGTGCATATGTCCATCAATCCGCTGACCGGCAAACCGTTCTTTATGCCGTTCCGCCAGGTCACGGAACAGCCATGATGCGCACCTCTCTGGCTTTCCTGCTTTTCACCTTGCTGCTGGCGATGGGCGCGATTGCGCATCTGGGTATCGGTGCGCGTTTTATCGCCCCGAAGACGGTGGTGGAGGCCTTCTTCCATTTCGACCCGCGCAATTTCGACCATAACATCATTATCAAACTGCGGCTGCTGCGTCTCTGCGGCGCGATGGTGACAGGTGCTGCCCTCGGCGTCGCGGGCGTGCTGCTGCAATCCGTGATCCGCAACCCGCTCGGCGAACCGCATATTCTGGGGCTCAATGCCGGGGCGGCACTGGCGGTGGTACTGACGAGCGCGCTTGGGCTAACGCTGCCGTTTGGACGCCCGCTGATTGCCGCCGCTGGCGCCGCTGCGCTGTTTCTGCTGGTACTGATGTTCTCCTCGTCCGGCCGCGCAGGACTTATGCCGATGAAGGTGACCCTGTGCGGCGTGGCGATGTCGGCGTTTGCCGCGTCGATTACCGCCACGGTGCTCATTCTGGATGAACAGACGCTGCTCGCCATGCGGACCTGGCTGGCGGGAGATTTAGCAGGGCTTAGCGGTGAAACGATCGCCGCTGCCCTGTGGGTGGCGGCCATGGGGTTTGTGCTGGCGCTCGGGTTATCGCCCTCGCTCAATATGCTGGCGATGGGCGACAGGATGGCGCAGGGGCTGGGCGTGTCGCTGCTGAAAACCCGCCTGCTCGCTCTGCTTTCTATCGCGCTGCTCTGCGGAGCGGCGGTCTCCCTCGCCGGGCCGATTGGCTTTATCGGCCTTGTGGTGCCGCAGCTCATTCGCCGTGTGGTGTCGGTCGATCTGCGCGTGATGGTGCCGCTCTCTGCCTTGTGCGGGGCACTGGTTCTGCTGCTGGCGGACATTGCTGCCCGCACGCTGTTTACGCCCTGGGAGCTGGCAACCGGCATCATGACTGCCCTGGTCGGCGCGCCCGTCTTTATCTTCATGGCTGCAAGGATGTTCAAATGAACCGGGCTGGATTGCGCGCGTTACGCGTGGGGGCTTTCTCGGCGCTGGTTCGTCCAAAAGCGCTGGTGTGCCTGGCCGTCCTGACGCTGGCGGCCTGCTTGCTTACCGCATTTGGCCTGACGCACGGCTCGCTTCCCGTTCCCGCATCCGCCATCGGGCGGGCGCTGTTTTATCCCGAAAGCCTGACCTCAGAGACGCACTACATCGTGATGGATATCCGTCTGCCGCGCCTCCTGATGGCGGTACTGTGCGGCGCGATGCTCGGCATGGCTGGCGCGGCAATGCAGTCCATTACCCGCAATGGCCTGGCGGACCCGGGGCTTATCGGCGTGAAAGAGGGTTGTAGCGCGGCGGTACTGCTGCTGATTTTTCAGTTTCCGGCGCTGGGACTAGGCTGGCGGCCGCTGGTCGGCATAGCCGGAGGCCTACTCACTGCGCTGCTGGTGGTGGCCCTGGCGCGTGATATTTCGCGTCCACGATTCATTCTGATCGGCATCGGCGTTTCATGGGCCTTCGCCGCGGCAATGGGCGTCTTTATGACCACGGCGGACGTGCGCGACGTGCAGACGGCGATGCTATGGCTGGCGGGAAGCCTGCACGCGGCAAACTGGACGCTGGTCAGCATTGCGGCGGCCTGGTCGCTTCCGGCATTTGCGCTACTTTTATTAACCGCCCGCGCTGCCGACGTGGCGCTGCTCGGCAACCACGCGGCGGCGGGGCTGGGGGTGCGCACGAACCGACTGGCGCTGCTGCGCGTTCTCGCCCCGGTGGTACTGACGGCGGCCTGCGTCTCCTGCGTGGGCAGTATTGGTTTTGTCGGGCTTATTGCGCCACATATGGCGCGCCTGCTGCTGCGCGGCGGGCAAAGCGCGCTCCTGACGGGAAGCGCGGTGCTGGGGGCGCTGCTGGTGCTGCTGGCGGATAACGTCGGTCGGCTGGCATTCCTCCCGCTGCAGCTGCCTGCGGGCATTGTGATTTCACTGATTGGTGGACCCTTTTTCCTGCTGCTGCTCTGGCAGCGTCGGGACAGATTTTAGGAGACTATGATGCGCGTACTGTTTGCGATGCTGTTGCTGGTGGGCTTTGCGGTGAGTGCGGCCGAGCCGACCCAGACGTTTACGGACGATCTGAACCGGAAAGTGGTGGTACCGGTACATCCGAAACGGATCGTCTCGTTACACGATCTGGATATCACCATTCCACTGATTGAGCTTGGCGTACCGCCCGTGGCGAGCCATGGCCGCACGCGACCGGACGGTAGCCACTTTCTGCGGTCCAGCGGCATGTTGACCGGCGTCGACTTCGATAATTCCGACATCAAGTTTATCGGCACTGCCGATATCGACATGGAGGCCATCGCCGCGGCAAAACCGGACCTGATCATTACCGAACCGACCCGCAACACGCCGGTAGAGCAGCTGGAAAAGATAGCCCCGACGGTGAGTATCGATCATCTCGACGGCGGCGCGCCGGAGATCTACCGCAAACTGGCGCAGCTGACGGGCACGCAGGCGCGGCTCAAGGTTCTTGAACGCCGCTATCAGGAACAAATCAAGGCGCTGAAGGCGACTATCGACACACGCAAAATCACCGTGTCGGTGATTCAGGCTAATCAGGGGAAAATCAACGCCATGCACAGCTACCATTCGCTGGGGCGCGTCCTGCGTGATGCCGGGTTTACCTTCCCGCCGCTGATTGAGTCCATCCCGGAGGGCGGACGGATTGACGTCAGTGCTGAACGGCTGCCGGAGCTGGATGCTGATTTCGTTTTCGCTACCTGGCGCGGGGATACAGGCGGCAAACCGCAGGATGAGCTGGCAGCAATGGATGCGGTCATGCCCGGCTGGTGTCAGTTCCTGAATGCCTGCCGAACCGGCCACTATGTACTGATCTCGCGCGAAGAGGCCATCTCGAACTCGTTCGCCTCGTTAGGGCTCATGGCCGCGCAGGTGCAGTCGCAGATTGCCGGACGGCCTTTGCCGGAGGCGTCACGATGAGCCGAAAAGTCGATGTTTTCGGCGACCGCCTCCGCTCGCGGGCGCACCAGCTTACGCCGCGGCTGCTGCTGGTGGCGCGCTATATCAATGAAAATCGTGAAGCGGTGATGGAACAGACGGCGATGGAGATCGCGACGCTGCTTAAAACGTCGGATGCTACCGTCGTCCGCGCCATCCAGGCACTCGGTTTTGGTGGATTGCGCGATCTCAAGCAGACGCTGGAGCAGTGGTTTGGTCCGGTGGTGACCTCCAGCGAAAAGATCTCCACCACGGTGAATACGCTTACCAGCGACGTCAATGCGAGCATTGATTTCGTGCTGGAGGGGCACCAGCATACCTGTAACGTCTTGTCTGAACCCCACAACCGCCTCGCGATGGCGCAGGCGGTCTCACTGCTGGCTCAGGCGAGGCAGGTTGCCCTATTTGGTATTGGCGCGTCCGGGATTCTGGCCGAATACACCGCCAGATTGTTCAGCCGGATGGGACTCCCCGCCATGCCGCTCAACCGTACCGGGATAGGGCTTGCGGAACAGTTGATTGGGCTCCAGCGCGGCGATGTGCTGATCATGATGGCGCAAAAATCTGCGCATCGGGAAGGACAAACCACGCTGCGCGAGGCGAAACGCCTGGGGATCCCCACCGTTTTGCTGACCAATGCCACCGACTCACAATTCAGTAAAGAGGCCAGCGTGGTGATCCACGTCCCGCGTGGCGGAGAGAAGGGTAAAATCCCGCTTCATGGCACGGTGCTGCTGTGTCTGGAGATGATTGTTTTATCCGTTGCCTCCACCGAGCCGCAGCGCACCATTAAGTCGATGAAGCGTATCAATGAGTTGCATCGTGGGTTAAAGCCGGGGAAGAAAAGCGGTTAAAAACAGTCGGGGGTAACCCCGACTCGTTGATCACGCTTTAGGAATACGCAGCGTCTGGCCCGGGTAGATTTTATCCGGGCTGGAGAGCATAGGGCGATTGGCCTCGAAAATCTTGTTGTACTGGTTGGCATCGCCGTACACGGTTTTGGAGATGGCGCTCAGGGTATCGCCGGATTTTACCGTGTAGTAGGTAGCTTCATCTTTGGCATCGGTCGCGGTGATATTGTTCTCCACCTCGCTGACGCCCGCGATGTTCCCGACGGCGACCTGGATTTTCTCTTTCTGCTCCTGGGTCAGCCCGTCGCCCGTTACGCTGGCTTTGCCGTCGGTAACGTTAACCTGGACTTTGTCTGAACCGGGAATGTTGAGTTTCTTGAGGTGCTCGGTGATTTTGTCGCCCTGGCCTTTATGATCGGTCAGGTTATCCCACAGCTTTTCGCCTGCTTCTTTTACGAAGTTAAAAAGACCCATTCCATCCTCCTGTTAATCATGAAGTCAGAATAAGCATAGCAGTTGAGGTTTAAGGTGCTAAAAAAGCCCGGTGGCGCTAACGCTTACCGGGCCTACGGTTCAGGTTTTGTAGGCCGGGTAAACGCAGTGCCACCCGGCAAATTCCACGAACTTAAACCCCTTGCTCCAGAATACGGATGTGGGTCTCCAGCACGTCACCTTTCACCGCATCGCTCCACGCTTTCATATGTGCGGTCTGCAAATGCGCTTCAAGATGGGCGACGGTTTCCCACTGCTCAACCATGATAATGGAGTCTGGCGCGGTGGCCTGGAAGCTTGCGTCGGTAGCGGCGTCCACCATCGGCGCGTAGCCGTGGCAGCCTTCTTCTTTCAGTACGGTTGGGATAATTTTCGCGAACTGATCCAGCACCGCCTGACGGTGATGTTGACCTGGACGAGTACGGATTTCTGCGATTACTGTAAGCATGGTTACTACTCCTTTAATTCCAGGCTACCAGTTAAGCAAAAATTTTCGCGAGATGCTTGCGATATTCTGCGATATAGCTCGGGACGTCCGGCATTTTAATCACGTCGTTGACGATAAAGGTCGGCAGCGGATCCATCCCCAGGAACTGGTTCGCCTTGTGGAACGGCAGATACGCGCCGTCGACACCCACGCCTTCAAAGAACTGATCTTTTTCGGTGAAGGCTTCCAGAGGAGCGTTCCAGGTCAGGGAAAGCATATATTTTTTGCCCTGAATCAGACCGCCGGAACCGTATTTTTTCGACGCGTCTGAACGGGTGCGGCCGTCGCTGGCATACAGTGAACCGTGACCTTCGGTGAAGACGTCGTCCATGTACTTTTTCACCGTCCACGGTGCGCCCATCCACCAGCCCGGCATCTGCCAAATCACCACGTCGGCCCACAGGAAGTTCTGCACTTCCGCCTTCATGTCATACTCGCTGTCCGCACGCACGACCTTAACATCATGCCCGGCGTCGCGCAGGAAACCATCCGCGACCTCGGTCAGGGTGTCATTCAGTTGGCCTTTAGAGTGCGCAAATTCTTTTGCGCCGTTGATAATCAAAATGTTGCTCATTATTTGTCCTCGTGACTGAGAGTATGCCGGGTATTCTACGCGCGAGGACGGAGCGGAAAAATGAGCAAAATGTGCAAAGTCTTTTGCGTTAAATGCAATAATCTTTTACCAGCTGACGTTCACTTCGAAGCCGCCTTCAGGGGCGTTGCCCAGCGCGACGTGCATCCCGTGCAGGGCGGCGATGCGTTTCACAATGGATAACCCCAGCCCGCTTCCGGTGGCATCCTGACCTGGCGGACGGTAAAACCGCTCGCCGAGACGCGCCAGCGCATCGGGGGAAATACCCGGGCCGTTGTCGCGCACGGTAAAGCGACGCGCATCCAGCGTCACATCCACCACGCTGCCGCGCGGACTGTAACGGGTGGCGTTATCCAGCAGGTTACGTACCAGAAGGCTCAGGAGCAGTTGCTGACCCGTGCGCGTCACCTCTGGCGCGTTAATGTTCAGACGAATATCAATGCCCGCCTGCTGCGCCGGAGGGTAGATATCCATTACCGCGGACTGCAGCAAATCGGCCATCGCTATCTGTTCTACACCGTCCAGGCTGTCCAGCGAGTCCAGACGCGACAGCGTGAGGAGCTGATCCACCAGGCGGGACGCGCGATCGATGCCCGCGTGCAGCTGCGTCAGCGCTTTTTCCTGCGCCTGCGGATCGTCCTGAGAGAGCTGCGCCACGTCGGTTTGCACCTTCAGCGCCGCCAGCGGGCTGCGTAATTCATGGGCGGCATCGGAGGTAAAGCGGCGCTCGCGGGTCATCATCTCCTGGGTACGCGCAAAGAGATGATTCAGCGAGTCGAGCAGGGGGCGCACTTCCGCCGGTACGCCCTGGGTGGGCAGGGCATCGGTGGCATCCGGCGAGCGCGCGCGCAGGGTCTGTGCCAGCTTTTTCAGCGGTTTCAGTTCCCGACTCAGCAGGACAATAAGCAACAGCAGCATTACCGGCAGCGCCACCAGCCAAGGCGTCAGCTGTGAGCTGACGACGTCGAGCGCCATATCCTGCCGGTACTCCCACTCCTGGCCGACCACCACGCGGTATTTCCCGTCTGGCGAGGTCAGCCATAAAAAGCGCCATTCGTCGTTATCGTCCTGAAGCCGTCCGTCGTCAAAGCCGTCACGGCGATAGTGATACGGGATATCGCGGCCGTTTTCGCCGTCGTTCAGGATCATCGTGCCGTCTGAAGCGTAAATCGCAAAGGCCAGCGCGTCGTCGTCAAGATGCCCGTGTTTGGCTTTTTTCGGCACCTCTCGCATGCGCGCTGGCGCATGAAGCTCGTCCAGTTCCATCGTCAGCAGTCGTTTGGCAAACAGCATCTGCTGCGTATCGAACAGCTTATCCAGCTTGTGGGTGGTCTGCTGCCAGGCCACCAGGCTGGCGGCGAACCATGCCGTCAGAGAGAGGACTAAAAACAGCAGCGTCAGGCGCAGCTTCAGGCTCAATTTCATGCGTCACCCAGGGTATAACCGATGCCGTGTACGGTGCGGATAAAGTCGCTTCCGAGCTTGCGGCGTAAATGATGAACATGGACTTCGACGGCATTGCTGGAGACGTCATCGTCCCAGGTGTAGAGTTTTTCCTCGATCAGCTTGCGCGGCAGTACCCGGCCTGCGTTACGCATTAACAGCTCCAGCAGCGCGAACTCTTTAGGCTTAAGCGTTAACGTTTCGCCATCCAGCGTGGCGATAAGGCTCGCTGGATCGAGCGTGACCTTGCCGTGGCGCAGTTCGCTGCGCGTCTGGCCGTGGCTGCGGCGCACCAGCGCTTCAAGGCGGGCAGCCACTTCGATCAGGGCAAAAGGCTTACAGAGATAATCGTCCGCCCCGAGGCGCAGCCCTTCAACACGCTGGTTCAGCGCATCCCGCGCCGTCAGGATCAGTACCGGCTCGCTGTGTCCGCCTTCACGCCAGGCGCGCAGAATGTCCAGACCGTCAATTTCCGGCAGCGTCAGGTCCAGCACCACGGCATCATAGGGCGCGGAAGCGAGCGCGGCCTGCCCGGTTTTCCCCTCAGTAAACCAGTCAACGCTAAAGCCCAGTTTGCTTAAGCCCGCTTTGATGCCATCGCCGATGAGCTTGTCATCTTCTACCAGTAAAATGCGCATGTTCCCTCCTTGATGCCGCCAGTAAACCCTCTCTAAGCGGCTGGTGTACAGTAAAAATAAATAAATTTTCCCCTTAAGAAGTTGTTAAGGATTACCCTGTTTAATGGACTGCGAAACGACATTAAAGGGAGAGATTACGATGAAAAAATTCGCTGCAATTGCTGCCATCATGATGATGACCACCGCGCCGGTCTTTGCTGCTCAGGGCGGTTTTAGTGGCCCATCCGCCACGCCGGCCCAGACGCAAACTCAGCAGGGCGGTTTTGTCGATAACAACGCTAACCTCACCACCGCGGCTAAAGTGAAAGATCTGAAGGACGATGCCTGGGTGAAGCTGCGCGGGAACATTACCGAGCGCCTGTCCGATGACCGCTACACCTTCCGCGATGAGTCCGGTACGGTGGTGGTCGAAATTGACCACAAGCGCTGGAACGGCGTGACCGTGACCCCGCAGGATAAAGTGGAGCTGCAGGGTAAAGTCGACAAAGACTGGAACGAGTTTGAAATCGACGTGAAGCAGGTTATCAAGCTGAACAAATAACCCGAAAAGGGCCGCTCACCCGGCCCTTTTTCTTTGTGACTCAACTCGTCAGATAGGGTAGTATCTGCGGCAATATTGCCTGAAACCCATCGGTTTCTGAGTTGAGGAATCACACGTAATGAGCGATATGGCAGAGCGCCTCGCGCTACATGAATTCACGGAAAACGCCTACCTGAACTACTCCATGTACGTCATCATGGACAGGGCGTTGCCGTTTATCGGGGATGGCCTGAAGCCGGTTCAGCGCCGCATCGTCTATGCGATGTCCGAACTGGGGCTGAACGCCACCGCCAAGTTCAAGAAATCCGCCCGTACCGTTGGTGACGTGCTGGGTAAATACCATCCGCACGGCGACAGCGCCTGTTATGAAGCGATGGTCCTGATGGCGCAGCCGTTCTCTTACCGCTATCCGCTGGTGGATGGTCAGGGGAACTGGGGGGCACCGGACGATCCGAAATCCTTCGCGGCGATGCGTTATACCGAATCTCGTCTCTCTAAATATGCCGAAGTGCTGCTGGGCGAGCTGGGTCAGGGAACCGTTGACTGGGTGCCAAACTTCGACGGTACGATGCAGGAGCCGAAGATGCTGCCTGCGCGTCTGCCAAACATCCTGCTGAACGGTACCACCGGTATTGCGGTCGGTATGGCGACAGATATTCCGCCGCACAACCTGCGTGAAGTGGCGAAAGCCGCCATCACCCTGATTGAGCAGCCTAAAACGTCGCTCGACGAGCTGCTGGATATCGTTCAGGGGCCGGATTATCCGACTGAAGCGGAAATCATCACCTCGCGTGCGGAAATCCGCAAAATCTACCAGAACGGTCGCGGCTCCGTGCGCATGCGCGCGGTGTGGAATAAAGAAGACGGCGCTGTGGTGATCACCGCGCTGCCGCACCAGGTTTCCGGCGCGAAAGTGCTGGAGCAGATCGCCTCCCAGATGCGCAATAAAAAGCTGCCGATGGTGGACGACCTGCGCGACGAATCTGACCACGAGAACCCGACCCGTCTGGTGATCGTGCCGCGCTCCAACCGCGTGGACATGGAGCAGGTGATGAACCACCTGTTTGCCACCACCGATCTGGAAAAAAGCTACCGCATCAACCTGAACATGATCGGCCTTGACGGACGCCCGGCGGTGAAAAACCTGCTGGAGATCCTCTCCGAATGGCTAACGTTCCGTCACGATACGGTCCGCCGTCGTCTTAACCATCGTCTGGAGAAAGTGCTGAAGCGCCTGCATATCCTCGAAGGTTTGCTGGTGGCGTTCCTCAATATCGACGAAGTCATTGAGATCATCCGTACCGAGGACGAGCCGAAGCCGGCCCTGATGTCGCGCTTTGGCATCAGCGAGACGCAGGCGGAAGCGATCCTCGAACTGAAACTGCGCCATCTCGCCAAACTGGAAGAGATGAAGATCCGCGGTGAACAGAACGAGCTGGAAAAAGAGCGCGATCAGCTGCAGGCGATCCTCGCGTCCGAGCGCAAGATGAATAACCTGCTGAAGAAAGAGCTGCAGGCGGATGCTGATGCTTTCGGCGACGATCGTCGTTCTCCGCTGCACGAGCGCGAAGAAGCGAAGGCGATGAACGAGCATGACATGCAGCCTTCCGAGCCGGTGACCATTGTGCTGTCGCAAAGCGGCTGGGTGCGCAGCGCCAAAGGCCATGATATCGACGCGCCGGGTCTCAGCTACAAAGCCGGAGACAGCTTTAAAGCGGCGGTGAAAGGCAAGAGTAACCAGCCGGTGGCGTTTATCGACTCCACCGGTCGCAGCTACGCCATCGACCCGATCACGCTGCCTTCCGCGCGCGGCCAGGGCGAACCGCTTACCGGTAAGCTGACGCTGCCGCCGGGGGCGACGGTTGATCATATGCTGATGGAGGCCGATGACCAGAAGCTGCTGATGGCGTCTGACGCGGGTTATGGCTTTATCTGTACCTTTAACGATCTTGTGTCGCGTAACCGTGCCGGTAAAGCGCTGATTAGCCTGCCGGACAACGCTCGCGTGATGACGCCGCTGGTGATCGAGAACGAAAGCGATATGCTGCTGGCGATCACCTCCGCCGGACGCATGCTGATGTTCCCGGTCAGCGACCTGCCGGAGCTGTCGAAAGGGAAGGGCAACAAGATCATCAACATCCCGTCGGCGGAAGCCGCGAAAGGTGAAGATGGTCTGGCGCACCTCTTCCTGCTGCCGCCGCAGAGCACGCTGACCATTCATGTTGGCAAGCGTAAGATCAAACTGCGCCCGGAAGAGCTGCAGAAAGTGGTGGGTGAACGCGGTCGTCGCGGTTCGCTGATGCGCGGCCTGCAGCGTATCGACCGTGTGGAGATAGATTCACCGGCGCGCAGCAGCGCGGGTGACAGCGAAGAGTAGTCTCGTGATATCCCCCTCCGTCCGGAGGGGGAAGTTCAATAAAATTTCCCGTAAAATCGTTGTTAATTCGTGCGTTGCGATTAACAATACGCGCTCGTAATAAAGTCCTTACCTGGCCACAGGTGAAGTATAATTGTCAGCTGTTGGGGCTTCAGAGGTCGCTATGCTATATATTGTTCGTCTTATTCTTACCGTTATCTACTGTATTCTGGTCTGTGTTTTCGGCTCAATTTATTGCCTGTTCAGCCCGCGCAATCCTAAGCACGTTGCCACCTTCGGCCATATGTTCGGCCGCCTTGCACCGTTGTTTGGTCTGAAGGTTGAGAAACGCCTGCCTGAAGGGGCAGAGAACTTCGGTAATGCCATCTATATCGCCAACCATCAAAACAACTACGATATGGTGACGGCCTCCAATATCGTTCTGCCGCCGACCGTGACGGTGGGGAAAAAGAGCCTGCTGTGGATCCCGTTTTTTGGCCAGTTGTACTGGCTGACCGGTAACCTGCTGATCGATCGTAATAACCGCGCAAAAGCACACAGCACCATTGCGGAAGTGGTGAATCATTTTAAAAAGCGCAAAATATCCATCTGGATGTTCCCGGAAGGGACGCGTAGCCGTGGGCGTGGCCTGCTGCCGTTTAAAACGGGCGCTTTTCATGCCGCAATTGCGGCGGGTGTTCCAATTATTCCTGTGTGCGTTTCCAATACTTCGAATAAGATTAATCTTAACCGCCTGAATAATGGTCTGGTGATTGTCGAAATGTTGCCGCCTGTCGATACCAGCAAATACGGTAAAGACCAGGTACGCGAGCTGGCAGCACATTGCCGCGAGCTGATGGCTCAGCGTATTGCGCAGCTGGACAAAGAAGTCGCAGAAAGAGAAGCCGCCGGTAAGATTTAATCCGGCGTTAAAGGGAAAACGAATTCCCGCGTTGTTAGTCGTTTCAGATGGAGCTTATATGTCACTCAGTCGGCGTCAGTTTATTCAGGCTTCGGGGATTGCCCTCTGTGCGGGTGCGATGCCGCTGACAGCCAGCGCCGCCGGGCAGCAACAGCCGCTACCCATTCCGCCGTTGATTGAATCCCGTCGCGGCCAGCCGCTATTTCTGACGCTACAGCGCAGCCACTGGTCCTTTACCCAGGGCACGCGCGCGCAGGTATGGGGCATTAACGGGCGCTACCTCGGGCCAACCGTTCGCGTGTGGAACGGCGATGACGTTAAGCTCATTTACAGCAACCGCACCACTGAAAATGTTGCCATGACCATCAGCGGTTTACAGGTTCCAGGCCCGCTGATCGGTGGCGCGGCGCGCATGATGTCTCCCAACGCCGACTGGGCACCCGTCCTGCCGATCCGCCAGAGCGCGGCAACGCTGTGGTATCACGCCAACACGCCTAACCGCACGGCGCAGCAGGTCTATAACGGTCTGGCCGGGATGTGGCTGGTGGAAGATGAGGTCAGCAAGTCGCTGCCGATCCCGAACCACTACGGCGTGGATGATTTCCCGATCATTATTCAGGACAAGCGCCTGGATAACTTTGGCACGCCGGAGTACAGCGAGCCGGGGAGCGGTGGCTTTGTTGGCGATACGCTGCTGGTAAACGGTGCGCAAAGCCCGTATGTCGAAGTTTCCCGCGGTTGGGTGCGTCTGCGTTTGCTTAATGCCTCTAACTCCCGTCGTTATCAGCTGCAGATGAGCGATGGCCGCCCGCTCCACGTGATCTCCGGTGACCAGGGCTTTTTACCTGCGCCGGTCTCCGTTAAGCAACTGGCGCTGGCGCCGGGGGAACGTCGGGAAATTCTGGTTGATATGACCAACGGGGATGAAGTCTCTGTCACCTGTGGCGAAGCCGCGAGCATTGTTGACCGTATTCGCGGGTTCTTCGAGCCGTCGAGCATTCTGGTCTCCACGCTGGTGTTAACCCTGCGTCCAACCGGCCTGCTGCCGCTGGTCACCGATAGCCTGCCGATGCGTTTGCTGCCGCAGGAGATCATGGGCGGTTCGCCGGTGCGCAGCCGTGATATCAGCCTGGGCGACGATCCGGGCATCAACGGCGCGCTGTGGGACGTCAACCGTATCGACATCACCGCCCAGCAGGGCACCTGGGAGCGCTGGACGGTTCGTTCAGATATGCCGCAGTCGTTCCATATTGAAGGGGTGTCCTTCCTGATCCGTAACGTCAACGGTGCGATGCCGTTCCCGGAAGATCGCGGCTGGAAAGATACCGTCTGGGTGGATGGTCAGGTCGAACTGCTTGTCTACTATGGCCAGCCTTCGTGGCCGCACTTCCCGTTCCTGTTCCATAGCCAGACGCTGGAGATGATGGACAGGGGCTCAGTGGGGCAGATGTTGATCAACCCCGCGCCATAACCCCCTGACATTCCCGGTTCGCCGGGAATGTGTTATGCCCGCCAGAAAAAGCGCGAGAACAGAATCAGCACCGGGTAGATTTCCAGACGCCCTAAGATCATCGCCGCGCACATCAGCAGTTTTGCCCCTTCGGTTAAGGTGCCAAACGTTGATGCTGTCTCGCCAAAACCCAGTCCCATATTGTTGATACAGGCGGCAACCGTGGCGAATGACGTAAACAGGTCATAGCCCATCAGATTAAGCGCCCAGACAAAAAATCCGGTAATCATCACGTAGAGAAAAAAGAAGCTCCATACCGAACGCAGAACGCGTTCATTCACCACGCTTTTGCCCACCTTAATACTCAGCAGCGCGCGCGGATGGGCCAGCTGATTCATCTCCTGAATACTCTGCTTAAACATAATGAGAAAACGCAGCGCTTTGATCCCGCCGCAGGTCGAGCCGACGCAGCCACCAAAGAAGCTGGCGCTCAACAGTAAAAAGATGGTGTGGGCAGGCCATTGGGCATAGTCGGCCGTCGCGAGACCGTTATCGGTCATCATCGAGCTGGCAAGGAAGAATGCGTGTACCAGGCTATCCGTCGGGTTGTACATTCCCGCATGCCAGACCTGCCAGGCGGTGATGAGGATAATCACCGCGGCGGCACTGAGAAAGAATTTGACCTCCGGGCTGCGGCGGATCGGTTTCAGGGTGCGTCTGACAATGGCGACGTACCAGAGGGTAAAGTTAAAGGCAGAAAGCAGCGAAAAAGCCCCGGCAACCAGTTCAATTGCGTGGCTGTCATAAAAGCCAATGCTCTCGCTGCGGGTAGAAAACCCGCCCAGTGACACAGTTGAAAGCCCGTGACAGATGGCGTCAAAAACGGGCATCCCCGCCAGCCAGTAGGCCAGCGTGCAGGTCACGCCCAGCGCGAAATAGGTCAGCCACAGGGTACGCGCAGTATCGGCAAGCCGGGGCGTCAGGCGCTCCTCTTTGAACGGCCCGGGCATTTCTGACTGATACAGCTTCATGCCCCCGATGCCCAGCAGCGGCAGTACCGCGACGGCCAGCACGATGACGCCTAACCCGCCAATGAAGTTGAGCTGGGCGCGATAATAAAGGTACGACTTAGGCAGGGCGCTGACGTCCCCGATCACCGTTGCCCCGGTGGTGGTGATTCCGGACACCCCTTCGAAGAGCGCATCCGCAAAAGAGAGATGCAGACCATCATCCATCCAGAGCGGCATGGCGCTGATCACTGAAAACAGCAGCCAGAACAGCACAATGATCACGAAACCGTCACGGGTGCGCAGCTGTATGCCAGCGTGACGGGTCGCCCGCCAGGTTAACCCCCCGAGGCTGAAAAAGGTCAGAAACGTGGTTAAAAACGCAAAGTAGGTCCGCTCTTTGTGCAGCAGGGCAATGACCATCGGCGGCAGCATTGAAAGGCTGTACAGCAGAACCAGGAAACCGCAGAGGTGGAGCACAACCCGCAGTTGAGACACATGTAACGAATCGTTGAACTTCACACGGAAACTCCACGCCAGAATGCCTCCCGGCGGCAGAGAACCGGAGGCGTCAGGGGTAATTATGATGCAAAATTAACAGGGCGCTGTATTTTAACGACTTCCGCGATTTTATGTCTGCTTCCTGCATCCTTTTCTTCAAATTGGATGGATGAACAGCGTATAATCCCGCTCCTTTTGTCTATTTTTTCTTCGGAAGCATTATGAGCGCCATTTCCCTGATCCAGCCGGATCGTGACCTCTTCTCCTGGCCCCAGTACTGGGCGGCCTGCTTTGGACCGGCGCCGTTCCTGCCGATGTCCCGGGAAGAGATGGACCAACTTGGCTGGGACAGCTGCGATATCATTCTGGTCACAGGCGATGCCTATGTTGACCATCCGAGTTTCGGCATGGCCATCTGCGGCCGTATGCTCGAAGCGCAGGGCTTCCGTGTGGGGATCATCTCCCAGCCTGACTGGAACAGCAAAGACGACTTTATGCGTCTGGGTAAACCGAACCTGTTCTTCGGCGTGACCGCGGGCAACATGGATTCGATGATCAACCGCTATACCGCCGACCGTAAGCTGCGCCATGACGATGCCTATACGCCGGATAACGTGGCGGGCAAACGTCCGGACCGCGCTACCCTCGTCTACACCCAGCGCTGTAAAGAAGCCTGGAAAGACGTGCCGGTGATCCTGGGTGGCATTGAGGCGAGTCTGCGCCGCACCGCGCATTACGACTACTGGTCAGATACCGTTCGCCGCTCGGTGCTGGTGGATTCCAAAGCCGATATGCTGATTTACGGCAACGGTGAACGTCCGCTGGTGGAAGTGGCGCATCGTCTCTCGCAGGGTGAACCGGTGAGCAGCATCCGCGACGTGCGCAATACCGCCATCATGGTGAAAGAGGCGCTGCCGGGCTGGAGCGGGGTGGATTCCCGCATCATTGATATGCCGGGCAAAATCGATCCTATCCCACACCCGTACGGCGAAGATTTGCCGTGTGCGGATAATAAACCGGTTGAGCCAAAGAAAGCGGAAGCAAAGGCGATTGTCGTGCAGCCGCCGCGCCCGAAACCGTGGGAAAAAACCTACGTGCTGCTGCCGTCTTACGAGAAGGTGAAGGCTGACAAAGTTCTCTACGCCCATGCGTCCCGTATTTTGCACCACGAAACCAACCCGGGCTGTGCCCGCGCGTTAATGCAGAAGCACGGCGAGCGCTTTATCTGGATCAACCCGCCAGCGATCCCGCTCTCCACCGAAGAGATGGACAGCGTCTTTGCGCTGCCGTACAAGCGCGTGCCGCATCCGGCGTACGGCAACGCCCGTATCCCGGCGTATGAGATGATCCGTTTCTCGATCAACATCATGCGCGGCTGCTTCGGCGGGTGTTCATTTACTCTTGTTTTTATGTATTTAGAGTTAAACTCTACTTTTCTATTTTTAGAATTCAAGCTATTCATCGTAATTGAGAGATATCCTTTTAATGTTCAGCAAGCCTGTTAAAAGCACTTTATCTGAACCGCGTTTTGCCTAAATCCTGCTCAATATATACTCTCCCTGAGTTCTGAAATCCTCAAATTCCCCAATCTTAAAGCATTGATACATAGATGATGTCAGATAATGCGCAATCATCTCACCGCCAATATGGATCCGTTCCGGGTGTGGGTATGTCGCCTGTATAGCCCTTTGTTCATTCATCATTACAGGAATTGTCTGCAACAAATCCCCATCCAAGATTTGGCACTCAGGTTTTACTCCTGTTCCGTATTGTAATTGCTCTGATTCGAAATCATGGACTGAGCGATAGGCGAACGAAACGATATTTCCTGTTTCCTCGCAAATTGCGAACTGATAAACACTGGTTGTCACCGTTGAAGAAGAGGGAATTGCATGGTCATGCTTGTATTGTTTCCACAGCCTCCTTAGACAGGCCGATGTATGATAATTGAGATTTTGTATACCTGATACGACCATTCTGGTTGATGCTTCAAGCAACCAGGTGTTAGAAAATCCACCTGCCCCCGTTCCTGCTATGATGGTTCTTAGCTGGGGGATGTAACCTGCTTTGGAAACAAAAGATAACGGCTCCCCATTATCGGTGACGGCAAGGGTATCTGTTACAATCAGTGCTTGTGCTTCGTCTGTATAAAATATCAGTGATGACATATTTTCCTCATCCAGAAAAGACATTACATGAATCACAGAACAGGTCACTACAACCACGTGAAAGGGAGTCAGACCATTTTCCAGAGGTAAATATATTCTTGTGTTTGGACGCGTTGCGGTTCTCTGTAAAAAATATATAGCACAAACAAAAGTCCCCGCAGGGATAAATATAGTTATATGCGCTTTTTCTGCTGGCTTTTACAATTGAAAGTGACAGGTAAACGAAATGTGTTACAGGTTTCTTTTGCTTTTCGTTGGGTTCTGTATATGCGAATTTACCCTGTGTGTTATTTTTGCAATGGACTCAGGCTGTATTCAATCAATTAAGGTTTACTTCTGGCATTAAGATGTATCCGTTGCCTGTTTTTTAAGGGCACGGTTTGTGCCGGGAAATGAAAATCACATCTTAAGTTCTTCACTCAAAGGATTTGTGATGTTTATCACGTATGGTCCGGGTAACGTGTTGAGGTCAATGTATTGCATCGTGATGGTGTCGTTACATCTTTTACTTTCCTCCTGATTTGCATATTCACTCCCGGCAACCTGGTTGTTTGTTTTTTCTTCTTCCGGATTTATAGTGTAGGCATGAGGTGGCGTTTCAGGGCGACAGACTGTGAGGATAATCACTAACATTCATGCGCGTTATGGGCGTGTCAGCAAACTGGATGCAACAGAGCCGAAACTGAAATTTGAACCCGGATTTCTGTATGCTGAAATACCTTATATTAGCGGCATCCAGAATCGAAAACTGAGCCGATATGTACACTTTTATCTTATGGATAAAGCTATCCTGCAGGCCAGGGATTTAAAGCCTTTAGCCCGGGCATTTTTACGCTGGATAAGGTGGCTGGAGGATAACGGACTTGACCCTTTCACCCCGGGAACGTTGAAATACCAAAGCCCTACATATGGCTTCAGGGAGTATCTTCTGGGGGCCGTAAGGCAGGGGCGCATCGCCTCATCCACCGCGGCGGTGTACATCAGCGTTATCCGACGGTTTTACGTATTTCTGGGCAAGTGTGGTGAGCTGGCTGCCAGCTCATTTTTTACGTTGGTCGAAAAAGTCGTTGACGGGCGACGCAAGGTGATAAGTTCGGATCTTGCCATCAGGATAACCAGCACAACAAAAAGGACAATCAACCCACTGAATGATGCAGAGGTTCATATCCTGGATGAGGCACTGAAATCTGAGTCCGGGTTGTTCAGTTTAATGATTGTGCTGATGAAAAATTGTGGGCTACGGCTGGATGAAATGCTGACCCTGCCGTCGTCACTCTTTACTGAAGAGTACCTTGCCAGTGTCCCTGTATCTGAGTTGACCATCAGGGGGCTTCATATTGGTCCGAGATGCGGAGTTCATACGAAGTTTGGGATGACGCGAGAACTCTTCATCACCAGACGATTGTACGAGCAGGTTCTGGATTATCTGGCGGATGAGGAGTATGAAAAGAAGATCCAAAAATGGCGTGCACGACAGGGTGGGGAAGGGCGGCACGAGCCTTTATTTTTAATGGCAAACGGGAAACGGATGTCTGAAAAAGCCTTTTACTCCCGCTGGTACAGTTTTCGCCATCGCCTGGCCCGGTCTGCTCCGGGAAATGTGTTCAGACATAAACCCCATGATTTGCGGGCAACGTTTGCGACCCATTTTTTACGCTCGGCACTGAGTTGCTATCCCGATCAGGCCGCAAATGCGCTGGGTACAGTAAAATACTGGATGGGCCATAAAAGCGAAAATACGACGATGAAATACATCGTCTTTCTTCAGCAAAACCAGATTTCTGATGCAGTCGCCGGGGTCATGGACGCATTGATTGACGGTGCTGCAGGTCGCGATGGAGCCATATATGAGCCGGAGTGAAACGCAGATAACGTGGATGGCCGAAAATGTGCTGTCATGGGAGACGGTCAGCGGACACATCACTCAGCGGGATCTGAACCGATATTATTTACTTGACGTTTATCTTCAGGCTCATTTTTCAGATTATGTGTTGCTCCCCGGATGGTTTAGTGAACATTCGCATCTTGCCCGCCCTGAAAAACGCGATTTTATTGCCTCTCTGAAACGATTTCTTCTGTCTTACCGTCCCGCCGGAAGGTTAACCATTTTCCGTTATCTCAATATGTTTTTTATATGGCAGTCAGTCAATCAGTATGACTATGGCACGGCTGAAGGCGTTGAAATGTATATTAAACATCTCATGAACGATATTCGTCGGCGAAAAATTTCAGTCAGGATGGCAAGACACTACTTGTCCGTGGTCAACCGGTTTTTGCTTACGGGCGGGCAGATTCAGAGGCGGTATGAATATGAATTCTTACCGAAAGGAACGTATCAGCAGCAGGGAAGGGATAGCTATACCAGGAATGAACTTTCCGAGATCCTGAGGCAGTTGTCATCCATGAATGAGTTCCTTGCGGGATGTATCCGGGAGCATATCGCTAAATCGGAAAAAGGGGTGCGGCATTTCTCACCGTCTTTGCTGGCACCTGTTTATGAAGCGTATTTCCGGTATCCGGGAGAGAACGGGGTCAGCAGGGCAGAGATCATCATCAGGGACGTTCTGGAAAATTACTTTCTTACTTCTTTTTTTCTGTTCTGTTACCACACATGGGGAAACACCTCTCAGGTTCTGGGTCTGACGCGGGATGATATACATCTGGATGAAAAGGGTATCAGCACTGATTATGTTTATAAGGGGAGAGCGAATAAGTATATACGTCTGACGATAGGTAAATCGGAGTATGTGACCAAACGTGCGGGCTATTACTGGTTTCTGTCTTTTATCAGGCTCAGGGACGACATCGTTAACTATCTGGTTTCCGCAGATAACTTCCCTCCGGTACAGGCGCTGTTTCTGAGTGAGCCGCAGGTGAAATTCCGTAAGCTTTATTCTCTTAATCCCAGTCATCTGACTAAATTTTCTAACTCTGAGGGGGCGTGGGCCACGATGCGGCAGCTTAATCCCTCGCTTCCATCAATTACCGTTTCTGGCTTGCGCAAAACGTCTGAGCAGTATACGGACAGAACATTAAAGAATGGTCTGATTACGGCGGAAAAAGCACAGCATAACTGGGGCACTTACAGGCGGAATTATGCTGCAGGTAACCCACAGGGGGCGAAGGAAAACTTCAGTGCTGCACTTGATACGCTTATGAATCAGGGGATTGCGACACGTGCGTTATCCGAGCGGGTAAAAGTTGCTGATGAGCTGGGGATCGATCTGCGTGGAAGCGATGAGGGTGTGGATCTTTTATTGAATGGCCTGGGATGTCGATCGCAGGAGCCGCCTACAGATATTGAATTGCGCTTTATAAAAAAGCAAAAACGATTTGGCCGGACACCAAAGGCTTGTGCGGATTTTTCTCATTGTGTCGAATGTTCAAAAAGTTGCGTTGTGGAAACGCTGGAGTCTGTATGGCTCCTGCTGTCATTCAGGCATGCTATCGAGTATGGAAAACCGTTGTACATCGGTTCGGTCAATGCTGTGGAGCGTTATGAAACGTTACTCCTGAAGATTGATTTACGGCTTGGGCTGGTAGATGAGGCGACCCTGAAAAAAGCGCGCGTTAAACTTCAGCGAGAAGGTGTGGCTCCGGTATGGCAGATTTGAAGAAAAAAGAGGTAAGCCGTAGTCGAATGGCGGAGTTTCCTGCCGGAACGCCGCTTCGTTCAGGGGATGAGTTTCCGACTGAGGATATCATCTGTGAGGCACTAGAAAACAAAAGCTTTGAACGTCTGAATAACTGCCTGGTTATCGCCAGCTCAGATGAACATGATATGCGTTTTATCAATGAGGAGACGCTGAATATTTATTTCAGGGATGATGTCTGGACCAATCGCTATGTCAGAACCCATATTGGTGAAACGTTAAGAACCGTTAATTTTTCAGGCATACGGGATCCTGAACTGCGTCTTGAAGCCAAAATCATCTCAGCCAGCCTGCTCTGGATTGTCGGCAGGACCGCGAAGACGCAGTCACTGATCCGGAAATGTGCAAACATTGTGGCGGGAGCCCGTATTATTGAGTCTATGGGGTATCGCAGTCTGTTTCAGCTTCGTTTTCCGCTTGTCCGGAATGCTTTCATTGTAAAGATGAAGGAGGAGGATGAGCACGGCAGGAAGCGTTCTGAAAGAACATTACGTAATTACTTTATGGACCTGGCGGATATCTCGCTGACAGGTCATACCCGTCTTCGAAAATACGGTTACTTTCCTGATATTAGCTTCGACAGTTACAACAGTGTGGATGATTCAAACCAGACATATTGTATGCCTTTCAGTCTTATGATGTCTGTCTGGGAAGGGCTGATTACTGAACTGGATGCTGAAATCAGTGATTTCGATTTTGACGGGTTTTCCCGGCTGTGCGCTATCATAAACGGTTTTTATGATTCGCCTTACTATACGTCGATGCTGGAAGCCCGTAAAAGAGGGACAGCAAAAAGCATACCGGATTACCGGGCCGCGTATTACTACAATATTGTTGCCGGGGAAATTCGGGCGCTTTTCGCGACACTTGGCCCCGGGATGCAGGGCTGGTTCTCGGTACATAAAAATAAGCGCTGGAGATCTGATTTTATTGGCGTTGATCACATAAAGCTGAACACCTGGCATTTTGAGCTGACGTTAAAAGTCATGAATGTGATACAGGCCATGTCGGGGATGAGACACAGCGAAGTGCTTGGCGTGATGCACGGTTCACTGATTTATGATGGTGATATCCTGGGACTTCGTTCGGTGTTGCATAAGTTCGCCCCGGAAGGTGGAAGTCACGAAGACTGGGTTGTTTGTCGCTATGTGGAAAAGCCTTTTCAGCATTTACGCAGAATTAATCAAATCATGACAGGCCTGGACGGGAAGACGCTGGACAATGTTCCATTGTCTTTAAATATCAGGTCGTGGTTCTCGGAGCAAAAACTCTCTTTTATGGGGACGCAGCGCCAGACTGAGTGGGCAAAGAAATTTGTGAAAAGACACCATCTGTTCATCCGACGTGACCATATTGATGAGTTCAGGCTTTTAAATCCAAACATACGTGATGATGAACGCGTTGCGATGGAGATTCGGGAGGGGGCTTTCTGGCCATTGCGAACCCATCAGTTTCGCCGTTCACTTGCTGTACACCTCAGGCGTCTTGATCTGATTTCTACTAATGATCTTATCCGGCAGTTTAAGCACTTAATCAGAGGCATGACGGAGTGGTATATGTCCGGTGCACTCAACGCTTCGCATTTTAGCCGGGCGATCCCTCAGGCATTCGCTGCCGAGATTGAAAGGGTTGATACCGAACTCTCAGCTTCCAGGGCTGTTTCTTATCAGCATGAAGGCCTGCTTTATGGCGAAGGCGGGAAGTTACTGATGTCCCAGAGAGGTGGGCACTTACATCAGATGACGTTTCCTACACTGAAAAAAGCGATGAGCATGGCTAAACGAGGCGGGCAAAAACTGGTATCTCTTGGAAACGGTTTTTATTGCATGAATGGCCATGACTGCGAGTTTAAGGCGGTTGTTCAGTCAGCGTCCTGCAATCCGGGATGTGAGAACATGCTGGCCGGAGCTGATTCTGTTCCCGTGTGGAAACGCAGGATGGCTCATTATGACAACCTTCTGGAGATTGCCGTGCGAAATAATGCTCCTCAGGCTGACAGGGATTTTCTGATGCTTGAGAGAGATTTTTATGCAGATGCTGTCCGCTTTTTTGAAAAGGATGAATAGAGCATGACGAACGAACAGTCGGGGGTTAAAAAAACACAGGCAAGAGCAGAGCAGGCCCTGAGGGAACTGATGTTATCAGGGGAGCGTATCAGCCAGTATGCTGTGGAAAAACGAGCGGGGCTGGCAAACGGCACCCTGAATTATAACTGTCCTGAGTACAGGCAGGTCAGGGAGGCTATCCGCAGTCTGAAAAAAACGTGCCAGGGCACCGCGCCGGTTGATGAGCAGGGCATTGAGCAGCAGATCAAGCTGAAAGAAAAGTATCGCCGTCAGAGAAATGAGCTGAGGGAAGAAATCAAAAAGATGATGGCTGAAAATGTAGAGCTGTTACATAACCTTATACTTTTACAGCAGTATGTCAGGGAGCTTGAACGCAACACCGGGAGGGAGAAAGGGGACGTCATTCCGTTCTCGGGTGGTGTCAGGGACTGAGGCTATACTGAACGGAAGGACGCGAGGTGAATCGCCACGCGTTTAACAGACACCTCAGAGTCATTTAAGATGACTTAAAGAGAGGTGCCCATGAGCGGTAAGCGTTATCCTGAAGAGTTTAAAACTGAAGCAGTCAAACAGGTTGTTGATCGCGGTTATTCTGTTGCCAGCGTTGCAACACGTCTCGATATCACCACCCACAGCCTTTATGCCTGGATAAAGAAGTACGGTCCGGATTCTTCCACTAATAAAGAACAGTCAGATGCTCAGGCCGAGATCCGCCGTCTCCAGAAAGAGCTGAAACGGGTTACCGACGAACGGGACATATTAAAAAAAGCCGCGGCGTACTTCGCAAAGCTGTCCGACTGAGGTACGCCTTTATCCGTGACAACTCCTGTTGCTGGCCTGTTCGCCTGCTCTGTCGGGTGCTGGATGTTCATCCCAGTGGTTTTTACGCCTGGCTTCAGCAGCCGCATTCACAACGCCATCAGGCAGACCTGAGACTGACAGGACAGATTAAACAGTTCTGGCTGGAATCGGGATGCGTCTATGGTTATCGCAAAATCCATCTGGATCTGCGTGACAGCGGGCAACAGTGCGGAGTAAACAGAGTCTGGAGACTGATGAAACGTGTCGGAATAAAGGCTCAGGTCGGATACCGAAGCCCGCGGGCACGTAAAGGCGAGGCCAGTATCGTGTCACCCAACAGGCTCCAGCGACAGTTCAATCCGGATGCTCCTGATGAGCGTTGGGTAACGGACATAACCTACATCAGGACCCACGAAGGCTGGCTGTATCTTGCCGTTGTTGTTGATCTGTTCTCACGCAAAATTATCGGCTGGTCCATGCAATCCCGGATGACAAAGGACATTGTCCTGAACGCACTGCTGATGGCTGTATGGCGGCGTAATCCCGAAAAACAGGTGCTGGTTCATTCGGATCAGGGCAGTCAGTACACAAGCCATGAGTGGCAGTCGTTCCTGAAATCACACGGCCTGGAGGGTAGCATGAGCCGTCGCGGTAACTGCCATGATAATGCGGTTGCAGAAAGTTTTTTCCAGTTGTTGAAACGTGAACGGATAAAGAAAAAGATCTACGGAACGCGGGAAGAAGCCCGCAGTGATATTTTTGATTACATCGAAATGTTTTATAACAGTAAGCGTCGGCATGGTTCTAGCGAACAGATGTCACCGACAGAATATGAAAACCAGTATTATCAACGGCTCGGAAGTGTCTAGATTATCCGTGGCGATTCACTAGGGTTACCTAATTCACCTATGTCTACTTCTGGCACAATGCAGAAATGAGATAGATTTACTTTATCCGCTTCTCGCTCAAAGCTGTCCGTAATCCCCTGCCTGCTTAAAAAAACCGGATTAACGTGTGATGTTTTTACGTTTTCCAGGCAGCCTTCATCGGTAAGTACCTGTCTTACAGACTTCAATGCACTTAGTTAAGAAACATCCTAATCGTCCTTTCGCCGATCGCGAGATCTGTTATGGCAGCTAAACTCGATTGATACCCCAATCCGCCGGGCAGCATTTCCTTTCCGCACGCAAGAAGGAGAAGATCATGAAAGCAGTAATTTACAACGGTCCTTATGATGTAAAAGTAAAAGACGTACCGGATGCGAAAATTGTCCGCCCCACGGATGTACTCGTCCGCATCACCACCACCAACATTTGTGGGTCGGACTTGCACATGTATGAGGGCCGGACCAGCTTTGAACAGGGACGGATTCTGGGTCACGAAAACCTGGGTGAAGTGGTCGAAATTGGCTCAGGCGTTGAACGTATTAAGGTGGGCGACTATGTTTGTCTGCCGTTTAACGTGGGATGTGGTTTTTGCGAAAACTGTGAAAAAGGTCTGACCGGCTTTTGTCTCACTACCAATCCGGGTTCGGCAGGCGCAGCTTATGGTTTTGCTGAAATGGGTCCCTGGGAGGGGGGGCAGGCGGAACTGCTTCGGGTGCCATTTGCCGACTTTAACTGCCTTGTTCTTCCCCCTGATGCGGCAGAAAAAGAAGATGATTATGTGATGCTCTCTGACATTTTTCCTACCGGCTGGCATGCAACAGAACTTGCCGGATTGAAGCCTGGTGAAAGCGTGGCCATTTATGGCGCGGGGCCGGTCGGTTTGATGGCAGCTCATTCGGCGATCATTAAAGGTGCTTCACAGGTGTTTGTGGTTGATACGCACACAGACCGGTTGGCTCTGGCTGAAAAAATGGGGGCGACGGGCATCAATGCTACTGGCGATGAAGCTGTACAAAAAATTCTCGACCTGACGGATGGACGCGGTACGGATTGTGGCTGCGAATGTGTTGGCTATCAGTGCTGTAACAAACATGGCCATGAAGATAACTCTGTCACCATGAACAGTCTTGTTGCGTCGACGAAAGCAACCGGGGGAATTGGTGTGGTTGGCGTCTTTATTCCTCAGGATCCGGGGGCTGAATCGGAGCTTGCCAGAGAGGGTAAGATGCCATTTGATTTTGGGAGTTTCTGGTTTAAAGGACAGGCAATCCGTACCGGCCAGGCGAACGTTAAGGCCTATAACCGTCAGCTGTCTCGCCTCATCCATCACGATAAAGCCAGTCCGGGCAAAATAATTTCTCATCGTCTTTCGCTTGAAGAGGCTCCTGCCGGATATAAGCACTTCGATGAGCGGGATGAAGGATGGACGAAGGTTATCCTTAAGCCTTAAATAGAGTTATCCGGTATGAGAAAGCAAAAACCGGGAAAGAATGTATGACTTTTGACAGGGTGCAATAAAATATCCTGTCAGGGCGTTATTATTCATACTTTCAGCTGCCAGGTGATGCTGCCAACTTACTGATTTAGTGTATGATGGTGTTTTTGAGGTGCTCCAGTGGCTTCTGTTTCTATCAGCTGTCCCTCCTGTTCAGCTACTGACGGGGTGGTGCGTAACGGCAAAAGCACCGCCGGACATCAGCGCTATCTCTGCTCTCACTGCCGTAAAACATGGCAACTGCAGTTCACTTACACCGCTTCTCAACCCGGTACGCACCAGAAAATCATTGATATGGCCATGAATGGCGTTGGATGCCGGGCAACCGCCCGCATTATGGGCGTTGGCCTCAACACGATTTTACGTCACTTAAAAAACTCAGGCCGCAGTCGGTAACCTCGCGCATACAGCCGGGCAGTGACGTCATCGTCTGCGCGGAAATGGACGAACAGTGGGGATACGTCGGGGCTAAATCGCGCCAGCGCTGGCTGTTTTACGCGTATGACAGGCTCCGGAAGACGGTTTGCGCACGTATTCGGTGAACGCACTATGGCGACGCTGGGGCGTCTTATGAGCCTGCTGTCACCCTTTGACGTGGTGATATGGATGACGGATGGCTGGCCGCTGTATGAATCCCGCCTGAAGGGAAAGCTGCACGTAATCAGCAAGCGATATACGCAGCGAATTGAGCGGCATAACCTGAATCTGAGGCAGCACCTGGCACGGCTGGGACGGAAGTCGCTGTCGCTCACAAAATCGGTGGAGCTGCATGACAAAGTCATCGGGCATTATCTGAACATAAAACACTATCAATAAGTTGGAGTCATTACCCTTTTTTCAACTTCTGATGGATGCGAGTGATTGAACTCATACATTAATGTTTTCCCACGAAGTCTTTTTTCAGGTAAGCCTTCGCACATATCGGTAAATAGCTTGCCTGCTTTTATTTTTTCTGTCATCGACATGTTCATTTTTAACATTCCGTCCTGATAAGTTGGTCGGATAAGGCGCTCGCGCCGTATCCGACATTAATTTCTTAAGCGACTTCATTCACCTGGCGACGCAGCAGAGAAAGTGGGCCGGGGCCGCTAAGCGTGAACACGGAAATTAAGGTGAAGCCCAGCGCCACCAGACCCAGCACCAGGTAAGCGCCCTGGAAACCGATGCTTTCATACATATTGCCTGCCAGAATAGACATAAAAATCATCGCCAGTTGCTTAAAGAAGCAGAAACAGACCAGATAAATCGTCGCTGAAAAACGCACTTCAAACTGGCTGGTAATATATTTAAAGCAGCCCACCAGCAGGAACGGTACTTCAAACATATGCAGCGTTTTCAGAATAACCACTTCCAGTGCTGAGGTAGCGAACGATGAGCCAATAATACGTACTGACATAATAGTGCCAGCCAGCAGCAGGGCGTTTTTCCCACCGATGCGATTAATGATCAGTGGCGCAAAAAACATAATCGAGGCGTTAAGTAATTCGCCCATTGTCGTTACGTAGCCAAATACCCGCGTACCCTGTTCACCGGTAGCAAAGAACGAAGTAAAGAAATTAGCAAACTGTTGGTCAAAAACATCGTAGGTGCAGGAAACGCCAATAACATACAGTGACAAAAACCACAGTTTTGGCTGTCTGAACAGTTCCAGCGCCAGCTTAAGGCTAAATGCCGAATGGTTGGCACCTACCGCATTGGCAACCGTGGCAGAAGAGGGCGCATCCGTTTTGGCGAAAAAGAGTAAAACGGCGAGGATGAATGCACAGCCAGAACCCAGCCAGAAAACAAACTGATTATTGATGGTGAACATGATGCCGACAATCGAGGCACACAGCGCCCAGCCAACACAGCCAAACATCCGCGCGCGACCATATTCGAAATTACTGCGACGGCTGACTTTCTCGATAAATGCCTCTACTGCTGGCGCACCGGCGTTAAAACAAAAGCCTAGATAAATACCACCAACAATCGATCCTACTAAAATGTTGTATTGTAACAGTGGCCCGAAGATAAAAATAAAGAACGGCGCAAACATCACTAACATGCCGGTAATAATCCACAGCAGGTATTTGCGCAGCCCGAGTTTGTCAGAAAGCAGACCAAACAGCGGTTGGAATAATAGCGAGAACAGAGAAATAGCGGCAAAAATAATACCCGTATCACTTTTGCTGATATGGTTGATGTCATGTAGCCAAATCGGGAAAAACGGGAAGTAGGCTCCCATGATAAAAAAGTAAAAGAAAAAGAATAAACCGAACATCCAAAAGTTTGTGTTTTTTAAATAGTACATAATGGATTTCCTTACGCGAAATACGGGCAGACATGGCCTGCCCGGTTATTATTATTTTTGACACCAGAGCAACTGGTAATGGTAGCTACCGGCGCTAAGGTGGAATTCCGCCGACACTGACGGGCTCCAGGAGTCGTCGCCACCAATCCCCATATGGAAACCGTCGATATTCAGCCATGTGCCTTCTTCCGCGTGCAGCAGATGGCGATGGCTGGTTTCCATCAGTTGCTGTTGACTGTAGCGGCTGATGTTGAACTGGAAGTCGCCGCGCCACTGGTGTGGGCCATAATTCAATTCGCGCGTCCCGCAGCGCAGACCGTTTTCGCTCGGGAAGACGTACGGGGTATACATGTCTGACAATGGCAGATCCCAGCGGTCAAAACAGGCCGCAGTAAGGCGGTCGGGATAGTTTTCTTGCGGCCCTAATCCGAGCCAGTTTACCCGCTCTGCTACCTGCGCCAGCTGGCAGGTCAGGCCAATCCGCGCCGGATGTGGCGTATTGCTCGCCACTTCAACATCAACGGTAATCGCCATTTGACCACTTCCATCAATCCGGTAGGTTTTCCGGCTGATAAATAAGGTTTTCCCCTGATGCTGCCACGCGTGGACCGTGGTAATCAGCACCGCGTCGGCAAGCGTATCTGCCGTGCACTGCAACAACGCTGCTTCGGCCTGGTAATGGCCCGCCGCCTTCCAGCGTTCGACCCAGGCGTTAGGGTCAATGCGGGTCGCTTCACTTACGCCAATGTCGTTATCCAGCGGTGCGCGGGTGAACTGATCGCGCAGCGGCGTCAGCAGTTGTTTTTTATCGCCAATCCACATCTGTGAAAGAAAGCCTGACTGGCGGTTAAATTGCCAACGCTTATTATCCAGCTCGATGCAAAAATCCGTTTCGCTGGTGGTCAGTTGCGGGATGGCGTGGGGCGCGGAGGGGAGTGTCACGCTGAGGTTTTCCGCCAGACGCCACTGCTGCCAGGCGCTGATGTGTCCGGCTGCTGACCATGTGGTCGCGTTCGGTTGCACTACGTGAACCGTTAGCCAGAGTTGTCCGGCGCTCTCCGGCTGCGGTAGTTCAGGCAGTTCAATCAACTGTTTACCTTGTGGAGCGACATCCAGAGGCACTTCACCGCTTGCCAGCGGCTTGCCATCCAGCGCCACCATCCAGTGCAGGAGCTCGTTATCGCTATGACGGAACAGGTATTCGCTGGTCACTTCGATGGTTCGCCCGGATAAACTGAACTGGAAAAACTGCTGCTGGTGTTTTGCTTCCGTCAGCGCCGGATGCGGCGTGCGGTCTGCAAAGACCAGACCGTTCATGCAGAACTGGCGATCATTCGGCGTATCGCCAAAATCACCGCCGTAAGCCGACCACGGATTGCCATTTTCATCATATTTAATCAGCGACTGATCCACCCAGTCCCAGACGAAGCCGCCCTGTAAACGGGGGTACTGACGAAACGCCTGCCAGTATTTAGCGAAGCCGCCAAGACTGTTACCCATCGCGTGGGCGTATTCGCAAAGGATCAGCGGGCGCGTCTCTCCAGGCAACGAAAGCCATTTTTTGATGGACCATTTCGGCACAGCCGGGAAGGGCTGGTCTTCATCCACGCGCGCGTACATCGGGCAAATAATATCGGTTGCGAAGGTGTCGGCTCCGCCGCCTTCATACTGTACCGGGCGGGAAGGATCGACAGATTTGATCCAGCGATAGAGTGCGTCGTGATTAGCGCCGTGGCCTGATTCATTCCCCAGCGACCAGATGATCACACTCGGGTGATTACGATCGCGCTGCACCATTCGCGTTACGCGTTCGCTCATCGCGGGTAGCCAGCGCGGATCATCGGTCAGACGATTCATTGGCACCATGCCGTGGGTTTCAATGTTGGCTTCATCCACCACATACAGGCCGTAGTGGTCGCACAGCGTGTACCACAGCGGATGGTTCGGATAATGCGAACAGCGCACGGCGTTAAAGTTGTTCTGCTTCATCAGCAGGATATCCTGCACCATCGTCTGCTCATCCATGACCTGACCATGCAGAGGATGATGCTCGTGACGGTTAACGCCGCGAATCAGCAACGGCTTGCCGTTCAGCAGCAGCAGACCATTTTCAATCCGCACCTCGCGGAAACCGACATCGCAGGCTTCTGCTTCAATCAGCGTGCCGTCGGCGGTGTGCAGTTCAACCACCGCACGATAGAGATTCGGGATTTCGGCGCTCCACAGTTTCGGGTTTTCGACGTTCAGACGTAGGGTGACGTGATCGGCATAACCACCACGCTCATCGATAATTTCACCGCCGAAAGGCGCGGTGCCGCTGGCGACCTGCGTTTCACCCTGCCACAAAGAAACCGTCACCCGCAGCTCATCGCGCAGCTCGCCGTACATCTGAACGTCTGCCTCCAGTACAGCGCGGCTGAAATCATCATTAAAGTGAGTGGCTACATGGAAATCGCTGATTTGCGTGCTCGGTTTATGCAGCAACGAGACGTCACGGAAAATGCCGCTCATCCGCCACATATCCTGATCTTCCAGATAACTGCCGTCACTCCAGCGCAGCACCATCACCGCGAGGCGGTTTTCTCCGGCGTGTAAAAATGCGCTCAGGTCAAATTCAGACGGCAAACGACTGTCCTGTCCGTAACCGACCCAGCGCCCGTTGCACCACAAATGAAACGCCGAGTTAACACCATCAAAAATAATTCGCGTCTGGCCTTCCTGTAGCCAGCTTTCATCAACATTAAATGTGAGCGAGTAACAACCCGTCGGATTCTCCGTGGGAACATACGGCGGATTGACCGCAATGGGATAGGTCACGTTGGTGTAGATAGGCGCATCGTAACCGTGCATCTGCCAGTTTGAGGGGACGATGACAGTATCGGCGTCAGGAAGATCGCGCTCCAGCCAGCTTTCTGGTACCGCTTCTGGTGCCGGAAACCAGGCAAAGCGCCATTCACCATTCAGGCTGCGCGACTCTTGGGAAGGGCGATCGGTGCGAGCCTCTTCGCTATTACGCCAGCTGGCGAAAGGGGGATGTGCCGCAAGGCGATTAAGTTGGGTAACGCCAGGGTTTTCCCAGTCACGACGTTGTAATACGACGGCCAGTGAATCCGTAATCATTGTCATAGTTGTATCCTGCGTGAATTGTTATCCGCTCACATTTTCGCATAACATACGAGCCGGACACATAGAGTGTAAAGCCTGGGGTGCCTAATGAGTGAGCTGACTCACATTAATTGCGTTGCGCTCACTGCCCGCTTTCAAGTCGGGAAACTTGTCGTGCCAGCTGCATTAAGGAATCTGCCAACGTGCGGGGAGAGGTGGTTTGCGTATTGGGCGCCAGGGTGGTTTTTCTTTTCACCAGTGAGACGGGCAACAGCTGATTGCTCTTCACCGCCTGGCCCTGAGAGAGTTTCAGCAAGCGGTCCACGCTGGTTTGCCCCAGCAGGCGAAAATCCTGTTTGATGGTGGTTAACGGCGGGATATAACACGAGCTGTCTTCGGTATCGTCGTATCCCACTACCGAGATATCCGCACCAACGCGCAACCCGGACTCGGTAATGGCGCGCATTGCGCCCAGCGCCATCTGATCGTTGGCAACCAGCATCGCAGTGGGAACGATGCCCTCATTTAGCATTTGCATGGTTTGTTGAAAACCGGACATGGCACTCCAGTCGCCTTCCCGTTCCGCTATCGGATGAATTTGATTGCGAGTGAGATATTTATGCCAGCCCGCCAGACGCAGACGCGCCGAGACAGAACTTAATGGGCCCGCTAACAGCGCGATTTGCTGGTGACCCAATGCGACCAGATGCTCCACGCCCAGTCGCGTACCGTCTTCATGGGAGAAAATAATACTGTTGATGGGAGTCTGGTCAGAGACATCAAGAAATAACGCCGGAACATTAGCGCAGGCAGCTTCCACAGCAATGGCATCCTGGTCATCCAGCGGATAGTTAATGATCAGCCCACTGACGCGTTGCGCGAGAAGATTGTGCACCGCCGCTTTACAGGCTTCGACGCCGCTTCGTTCTACCATCGACACCACCACGCTGGCACCCAGTTGATCGGCGCGAGATTTAATCGCCGCGACAATTTGCGACGGCGCGTGCAGGGCCAGACTGGAGGTAGCAACGCCAATCAGCAACGACTGTTTCCCCGCCAGTTGTTGTGCCACGCGGTTGGGAATGTAGTTCAGCTGCGCCATCGCCGCTTCCACCTTTTCCCGCGTTTTCGCAGAGACGTGGCTGGCCTGGTTCACCACGCGGGAAACGGTCTGATAAGAGACACCGGCATACTCTGCGACATCGTATAGCGTTACTGGTTTCACATTTACCACCCTGAATTGACTCTCTTCGGGTGCTATCATGCCATACCACGAAATGTTTTGCGCCATTCGGAGGGGGCACGCCGAAGTGAGATTCAAAATGCCGACGTCAGTTCACAGGTGGGTAATGATACCAACGTGTTGATTTCGTATTTTCACTGACACCAGGATCATCCTGATGTTACAAGGATTGAATGACTACAGATTAAAATAGTCATCAACAGGTTGACAGCATTACCGTTTTTTTCGTCTCATTTTTATCGTATTCGGGTGTCTGTCTGTACCATGCAGACGCTCGCTTTTTGTAATGCCAGCTAAAGAAACAGGCTTAACGTAGGATATTTAATGAGATGGTCACTCCCTCCTTCCCGGTATTATGCTGAGGACAGGCTTTCATTCGGAGAACTATCATGGAAAACATTGCGCTCATTGGTATCGATCTGGGTAAAAACTCTTTCCATATTCATTGCCAGGATCGTCGCGGGAAGGCTGTTTACCGTAAAAAATTTACCCGGCCAAAGTTGATCGAATTTTTGGCGACATGCCCCGCTACAACCATCGCAATGGAAGCCTGTGGCGGTTCTCACTTTATGGCACGCAAGTTGGAAGAGTTGGGGCATTCCCCAAAGCTGATATCACCACAATTTGTCCGCCCGTTCGTTAAAAGCAATAAAAACGACTTTGTCGACGCCGAAGCTATTTGTGAAGCTGCATCGCGTCCGTCTATGCGTTTTGTGCAGCCCAGAACGGAATCTCAGCAGGCAATGCGGGCTCTGCATCGTGTCCGTGAATCCCTGGTTCAGGATAAGGTAAAAACAACCAATCAAATGCATGCTTTTCTGCTGGAATTTGGCATTAGCGTTCCCCGAGGAGCTGCCGTTATTAGCCGACTGAGTACCATTCTTGAGGATAATAGTTTGCCTCTTTACCTCAGCCAGTTATTGCTGAAATTACAACAGCATTATCACTATCTTGTTGAGCAGATTAAAGATTTGGAATCCCAGTTGAAACGAAAGTTGGACGAAGATGAGGTTGGACAGCGCTTGCTGAGCATTCCCTGCGTCGGAACACTGACAGCGAGTACTATTTCAACTGAGATTGGCGACGGGAAGCAGTACGCCAGCAGCCGTGACTTTGCGGCGGCAACAGGGCTTGTACCTCGGCAGTACAGCACGGGAGGTAGGACGACATTGCTGGGAATTAGTAAGCGAGGTAATAAAAAGATCCGAACTTTGTTGGTTCAATGTGCCAGGGTATTCATACAAAAACTGGAACACCAGTCTGGCAAATTGGCCGATTGGGTCAGGGATTTACTGTGCCGGAAAAGCAACTTTGTCGTCACTTGTGCTCTGGCAAACAAGCTGGCCAGAATAGCCTGGGCCCTAACGGCACGACAGCAAACTTATGTAGCATAACGGCAGAAATACACCGGTTTAAAGAATTACTGATCTGGTTTTGCGAATACTGATATTGATGATACTAACGGCCCACCGGCCTGTTGAGGAACCTGTAAAACGGAAAGGCTCATTGAAGCCGTATATTTTCTGGAGGTTCATCAGGCGCGGAACTCATCAAGGCGCGGGAATAAAATCCCATTCAGACGCCGGATAGATTCAAGCAAGCCAACTTGTCGTCAAAATCGGTGTTGCAAAAACGGGAGTGACCATAGATTCCGTTTGCCAAGCGGCCCCCATATTGAATGGCTGACGGTACTGGATTTCGATGAGATAAAAATAGACCGTATTTTTATTGCCAATATTGATGACCCGGTGAAGCGAGCGCTACTTGTTTCTGTGGTGAAAGGGTTACGTGGTACTGGCAAACCACTGGTGTTTGAAGGGGTGGAAACGCCAGGACAGTTTGAATTCGTCCGTTCTCTTGGCCCCGGTTACCTAGTTCAGGGCTGGTATATCGGAAAACCCGAAACAATATCTGCGATGAATATTCAGGGTTAAAACGATACGGGGCCCGGCCCGTATCGGCAACCCGACCCGTCAGCGTATCGCTTTCTGTCTGAAGCCGGTTCAGGTCGGCTTCTATCTGCGCGATGCGGCGGGAGATTTATTCAGAACGACTGCCGAAGTTCATCCGGCGAATCTTATCCAGCTGCGCCTGCAGATGGTCTATTTCGCGCTCCCGGTCGGCCTGCTTTTCCAGCAGGGCGCGGTTCAGCGCTTCCTGTTCGGACAGGCGCTGTTTCAGCAGAAGGATGTCGTCAGGGGGAGGTGTTGTTCATAAGCCCGCATTTTACCAGGCTTATTCAACGACAACCAGGATAAAGAGGCCTACAACATGGTCAGGGACGTAAGCAGTCTTTTAGGCTACCGCCAGTCGATGCCTTCCAGAAGCATTGCCAGCTGCGCCGGGGTCAGGAACACTTTGCCATCGCGGGCAGAGGGCCAGGCGAAGCGGCCGCGTTCCAGCCGTTTGGTCAGCAGGCACAGCCCGTCGCCGGTGGACCACAGCAGTTTGACCTTACTGCCGCTGCGGCCCCGGAAGATGAAGACATGGCCGGATATCGGGTCATCTTTCAGCATCGTCTGCACCTTTGCGGCGAGACCATTGAAGCCGTTGCGCATGTCGGTGATACCGGCAACCAGCCAGATTTTGGTGCCTGTTGGCAGGTGGTTATCACTTCCTTTATCTGTCCTGTGATGATCCTTATGACTTCGCCAGACTACTTCACCACACACATGGGTCTGCCAGATACCGGTTCGGGATGGATTTCCGCTTCTACGCTGAACACCGTCTTTAGAAGCTCTGGTTTCATCACTGCTTCCGGAGCACCTTGCGCCATCACGCGACCGCTTGCCAGTACCACCAGATGATCGCAATAGCGGCTGGCCTGATTCAGATCGTGGAGTACCGTCACTACGGTTTTCCCCTGCCTTTTGAGTTCAACCATCAGGCGCATCAGTTCAACCTGATGATTGATATCGAGGTAGGTCGTAGGCTCATCAAGAAGAATGAGTGGGGTATCCTGTGCCAGCACCATCGCCAGAAACGCACGCTGGCGCTGGCCGCCGGAAAGCTGGGTTAACCTGCGGTCAGCCAGATTGCGCGTCCGGGTCTGACTCATTGCCACGTTGACCCGCTCGTTGTCTTCCGCGGAGAGTCGCCCCCACAACGACAGCCACGGGCTGCGGCCGTAGGAAACCAGTTCCCGTACAGTGATCCCCTCGGGGGATAAATGGTGTTGCGGCAGTAAAGCCAGGCGGCGAGCCAGCTGGCGGGCGGAAAAACCGGCTATGGGTTTTTCATCAAGCAATATCTCGCCAGAGTCTGGTGTTAACAGGCGAGAAAAACAGTTCAACAGCGTCGATTTCCCGCAACCGTTAGGGCCGAGCAGGGCCGTGATTTTTCCGGCAGGCAGGGCGAGAGAAAGTCCATCCAGCACGGTTTGTGCGCCATAGCTGACGGTCAGATTTTCAGTACGTAATCTCATTTATCGCATTCTCACAAGCAGCCAGACAAACCACGGTGCGCCGATAATGGCGGTCAGCACGCCTGCCGGAAGCTCCAGCGGCGGATGAATGATTCGTGCCAGCAGATCGGCAATGACCAGCAACAACGCGCCCGTCAGGGCCGAAACGGGCATCAGCCAGCGGTGACGCCCGCCGGCGATCCTGCGCACCATGTGCGGCACGACGAGACCAATAAAACTTATCGGACCACAGACGGCCACGCCGGTTGCTGTCATCGCGACAGCCAGCATCAGCCCCTGGAACCGGGTGCGCTGAACCGACACGCCGAGCGTGGCTGCTCGTGCATCGCCCAGCGCCAGCAGGTCGAGATCGCGACAAAAGCGCAGGCTCAGCGGCAAAAACAGAATGAGCAACGGCACGGCAATCTTCACAAAGTGCCAGTCGCGCCCCCATAAGCTACCCGTCAGCCACAGCAGGGCACTGTTTACATCCTGCGGGTGCAGGAGCATCAGGTAATCCGTCAGGCTCGCCCAGCAGGCGGAAAGCGCCACGCCGGTGAGCGCCAGCTTCATCGGCTGGTGGGTCTTTGCCAGCATCTTCAGCAAGATCAACCCCGCCATACCGCCCGCAAAGGCCAGCAGCGGCAGCACCATCACGGATAGTGATGGCATAAGAAGCAGTGCTCCCACAGAGGCAAGGCTGGCGGCATGGTTAATGCCGAGAATATCCGGTGATGCTAGCGGGTTACGCACAATCCCCTGTACCAGCACGCCCGCCACGGCGAGGGCTGCACCGACAAACAGTGCCAGCAGCAAGCGCGGCAGTCGGTACTCCATCAATACATAATAATGCTCGCGTCCGTCCTGCCAGTCGGTCAGCAGCGCGCGCCACGGCACGGGGATCACCCCCATATGGAGTGATAACAGCGCACAACCTGCCAGGGCAAGGGTGATGAAAATGACCAGCGCAATTTTCATCCTCGCCTCCTCACCAGCCAGACAAAGCAAGGACTGCCAATCAGCGCCAGCACTGCGCCTGCGGGCAGATCGCCGGGGAAGGCCAGCGCGCGTGCGAGTACATCTGCCATCAGCATCAGCGTGGCCCCCAGCAGCATGCTCACCGGCAGTACGTTGCGCTGATCGAAGCCTGCCCAGAAGCGCGCCAGATGTGGCACCAGCAGGCCGATAAACGCCACCGGACCTGCCACACTGACGCACGCGCCAACCAGAAGCAGCACTAACATATTGATGATCAAACGTAGTCTCGGCAGGTTCACTCCCAGCGTATGGGCGGTACTGTCGCTGACGTTGAGCAGGTTCAGTTGATTCGCCAGCAGCAACACGACAGGGACTGCAGTGACCACCACCGGCAAGAGCTGCCAGACATCCTGCCAGTGGGCGTGGGACACTCCGCCTGCCAGCCAGTAAAAGATGCCGTAAGCATGATCTTCGGCCAGCAGCAGGGTGATGCGGGTCAGGGCCATACAAAAGGCCGACAGCGCGATACCCGCGAGGATCAGTTTGTTTCTGTCCTGGGTATGACGAAACCCGCCTCCTGCGGTCATGACCAGCAGCCAGCTCACGCCGCCCCCGCATGCCGCGATGAACGACAGGGAATAGCCTGCAACCGGCGTCGGACTCAGCGCGCTGGTAAGCGCCATAGCCAGCGCCGCGCCGCTGTTAATGCCGAGCAGTGAAGGAGAGGCCATTGGGTTGTGGGTCAGGGTTTGCAGCAGCGTGCCCGCGAGCGCCAGGCTTGCGCCGATCAGAACGGCGACCAGGCTTCGCGGCAAACGAAGGTTTTGCACCAGCGCTTCTGGTAGCGTTGGCGTGTGTCCAGGCAGCAGGGCGCGGATTGCGTCTGCTCCGGAAACAGGAATGGCCGAGTAGCAAAACAGACTCAGCCAGAAAATAATAATAAGTACTGCAACGGGAAGCCCCCACAGCAGCACCGGGTGTTTTAGCGCGGTCATTTCACATCGGTAAGCGGCTGATGGTGGAAGATTTTTACCGTGTCAGCGGCAATACGCTCTGCGGCAAAAATACCGCGCATCCGCGCCCAGGCGTTACTGTCGACTGAAGCAACCTGCTGCTTCTGCGCGGCGGTTAATATCTGCCAGAGCGGATCTTGTTGCCAGCGTTTAACAATGCTCTCTTCGCGATAGTGGGCAACCAGCAGCCAGGCAGGATTGACCGCCAGCAGTTGCTCCAGGCCGATGGACGGCATGGACGCGCCCGCCATCGCAGCGGGAACGTTCAGCCCCAGAGAAGCCAGCACGCTGCCGGTCCAGGTCTCCTGGGTATGCAGGTTGAATAGCTGTTCGCGTGATGTGCCAAAGGCCACGCGTGTCCCTGTGGGAAGCTGGCTGGACCACTGCGCCATCTTCTCTTTATGTTGTTCCAGACGCGCCTGCATCTCTCGTTTTTTACCTACCACTTCGCCGATGATAGCCGCTGAGTGCAAATTTTCAGCGTAGGTTTCGTTGCGGGACTTAAGCAGCAGTACCGGCGCGATTTGCTGCAAGGCAGTGTAAATCCCCGCATGGCGACTGCTGTCGGCAATGATCAGGTCTGGTTTCAGGGCAGCAATGGCTTCCAGGCTCGGCTGCGCGCGCGTTCCGACGGACTGCCACGGTTTCAGGTGCGCACGCACTTCGGGCAGGATGCGTTTTGCATCGTTATCGTCGGCAATACCGATCGGGCTGACGTCCACGGCGGCCAGCGCATCGGCGAACGAGAGTTCCAGCACCACAATCCGTTGTGGCGTTTTATCGAGTGTAAACGTGCCGTGTTCGTCCTGAACCGTGGCGGCAAAGGCGTGGCCGATCACCAGCAGCAGGCCTGCAAAAAGAAAACGGATAAATGCCAACATAGTCACATTCCAGCTAAAAGCCCGGCAAGCCGGGCGTTAACACATCAGAACTTCAACGACCCCTGCATATACAGCGTGCGCGGCTGGCCTGCGTAGATGCCTTTGTTGTTGTCGTCATAAGAGCGGATGAAGTAGTCCTGGTCGAAGATGTTTTTCACACCGAACGCCAGGTTCAGATCTGCCATCTGCGGGCCAAAGTCATACGCCACGCGTGCGCCCCAGAGCATGAAGCCGGGAATGCGGCCGGTACTGCCGTCGGCGCTCTCTTTCACCGTATTGGCGTTATCCGCAAACTGGCTGGACTGGAAATCGCTGTTCAGATTGAACGTCCAGTTGCCCGGCTTGTAGTCCACGCCCAGCGTGCCTTTATGTTTCGGGGAGAATGGCACCTGATTGCCATAGGTGTCGCCTTTCTCGCGGATTTCCGCGTTCACATACGCATAGCTGGCGTAGACGGAAACGTTATCAAGCGTTGGCGTTAGCGTACCCAGGTCGTAACGTGCCTGCGTTTCCAGCCCGGTATGGCGCGTTTTGCCACGTGCAGTGACGGTGTCGTTGGTCTGGTTGGAGTCGTACTGATTGTTAAAGTTAATCAGGAACAGCCCCATTTCCGCCGTCAGCGCGCCGTCATCGTAGCGGGTACCGAGTTCCCAGGTTCGCGCTTTTTCCGGTTCCACATTGCCGCTTTGCACAGCCTTGCCAATCTGGCTGTACTGTACGGTGCCGAACGAGCCTTCAGTGTTTGCATAAAGATTCCAGCTATCAGTCAGGTGATAGAGCACGTTCAACGCCGGAAGCGGTGCGTTATAGCTCACCTCTTCGTGCGTGCCTTTGATGGCGTTGTTCTGGTATGACTCGATATGTTCGAAACGCATACCCGGCGTGATGGTCCAGTTGCCGATGTCGATTTTGTCATCCAGATACCAGGCGTGCGCCTCGGTGCCGGAACGCGTGTCGCGGTCGTAAGGGCTTGAGCCGGACGGCAACTGCCCGCTGCTGGTGGCGGTGTAGTAACGCATTTCATGCGTTGATTCATTCACATAGCGATAGCCCACGCCCACTTCGTGCGCGGAAGGGCCGATCATAAAGCTCTGGCTGTAGCGTGGCTCAATACCGCGCACCCAGTAGATACGCGGCGAGAGGGTGATGCGTTTGCCTTGCTCCAGGTAGCCGCTGCGCAGGGTTTGGGTGTAGAACCCCTGAATGTTGAATTTATGCTGGCTGTCCGGCTGGAACTGGTAGCCCAGGCTCGCCAGCTTGCGACGGCCCCAGAAGCGGTCATACGGGCGGGTGGATTGCCAGCGATCGGCGTCGTAATCCGCGCGGGACAGGCCGCCGGGCATGTCGGCTTCACCATCGTAATATTGCAGCAGGCTGTTGAAGGTGTGCACCTCATTCGGCGCATATTTGCTTTTCAGCATCAGGTCGTCGATGCGGGTGGCGCTGTGCTCGCGCCAGTCACTGCCGCGCGTGCCGGAGTAGAGCAGCGCGGTGCCAAAACCGTTGTCCGCTGTGCCGCCCACCATCAGGTTGTGCGTCTCTTTCGGGTTGTTTTGTGAAGAGGTTGGGCTGAGCTGACCTTCCACCCCCGCCTCGATACCAAAGTCCTGCGGAATGGCGCGGGTAACAAAGTTCACCACGCCGCCCACGCTCTGCGGTCCGTAACGCACCGCACCACCACCGCGCACCACGTCAATGGCATCCATGTTGCCGAGCGAAACGGGAGCCAGTGAAAGCTGCGGCTGACCGTAAGGGGCAAAGGGGACGGGGATGCCGTCCATCAGGACGGTCGAGCGGCTGGCGAGGCGTGGGTTCAGGCCCCGGATGCCAAAGTTCATCGCCAGGTCGTGGCTGCCGGTGCCGTTGTTTTCCGGCGCGCTGACGCCAGGGATGCGGTTAAGCACCTCACGCATGGTGGTTGCGCCGGTTTTGGCGAAATCCTCACGGCGGATCACGTCACGCGCGCCAGCATGTTCAAATACGTCGTTTTCACGCGCATCGCCCAGCCAGTCGCCGACCACGGTCAGGGCATCTTCTTTTGGCGCGGGCGCGGTCTCCAGCGTCCAGCTGTTATTTCTCAGCGGTTTTACCTGCAGTCCGCTGCCGTCCAGCAGTTGTTGCAGGCCGCTCTCGACGTCGTAATCTCCGTGCAGGCCGTTGCTCTGCTTGCCGCGCGTCAGGCTGGCGTCAACCGAGAGGGTAATTCCGCTGTGTGCGGCATACTGATTGAGCGCTTTGTCGAGCGATCCCGGTGCGATATCAACCTGTGCAGCAAAAGCGGAAAACGAGAGACCGGCCAGCGGCAGCAGGCTCAGGCGAATGGCGTTAACCAAAGGTGTTGTTTTACGAAAAACGCGTAACGGCGTCATACCTTCTCCATCATCATTTTTGTTGTGTTCAGCTATGAGTCGAACGAGAAGGGTAAAAAGGACAATCGAAATGAGAATTATTTTTCTTACAGCGGTGAAATGTTTATCCAGTACCGCGTAATAGACTGAATTTTAACGGGAAGCGTTTGAGCGATAACGTTCAGGATCGCATCGGTATTTTTCAGCGGGAACGTCCCGCTCAGGCGCAGCCCGGCAACGGCGGGATCGCAGCGCAGCACGCCGTTGCGGTAACGGCTTAGCGTGGCTATCACCTCACCCAGCGGTTTATCGCTGAAGCTCAGGATGCCCTTCGTCCAGCTTGTACTCTCGTCATCCAGCGGTTTCACTGCGCCAAACTCAGAGGCGCTGAACTGCAGGCTTTCACCAGCGTTCACGATGCGTTTTTGCGCGGGGGCACTGGCGAGAAGCACTTCCACGGCGTGCTGCTGCACGTCAAGCTGCGTGAAATTATCCTGCTGGCGGACGGTAAATTCTGTCCCTAAAGCGGTGAGTTGGCCCTGACGGGTCAGGACGCGGAAGGGGCGTTGCTGCGCATCTTTCGCGGTAGTAATGGCGATTTCACCGTACCAGAGCCGGACGGTGCGCTGATGCGCATCAAAACGCACATCCGCCGCGCTTTGGGTATTCAGCGTGAGCAGGGAGTCATCTTCCAGTTGCTGACGGCTGACTGCGCCTTTGGCGGTGCGGTAATCTGCCCGCAGACCTTCGCCGGTTTCCGACTGCCAGAGTTGCCAGCCTCCGCCAGCGCCGAGCAACAGCAGTAATCCTTTCATCACGTGACGGCGGGTGAGGCGGGTATCGTGCAGCGCCCGGCTGGCAACGTCGCCAGGCACACCGCCAAGCTGGTTGCGCAGGTTTTCAACCTGCTGCCAGGCCCACTGGTTATCCTGATCCTGTTCATACCACTGTTGCCAGCGCGCTTCCTGTTGTGGGCTGACGCGCTCGCCGCTTAGCACGGCATACCAGTGGGAAGCTGAACGCAGCGCCTGACGGCGGGAATCGGTTAACGAAGGATTCATAACCCATGCTCCAGACGAAACAGCAGGCAGTGCTCGACGGCTTTCGCCACGTATTTTTTCACGGAGCTGACGGAAACACCGAGTTTGTGCGCAATCTCGCTGTATGTCAGGCCATCCAGTTGCGAAAGCAGAAACGCTTCACGTGTTTTTCCGTTTAGCCCGTCCAGCATGCTGTCGACGAGTTGTAGGGTCTCGAGCTGGCTTTCGCGTTCCTCAGGTGAAGGCGCTACCCCCTCCGGCATAAGCGCCAGCATCTCCAGATACGCTTTTTCCAGCGCGTTTCGGCGAAACAGGTCCACCATCACGCGTTTGGCGATAGTGCACAGGAAAGAGCGAGGATCGCGGATCGTCGAGAGCGTTTCGCTGCTCATTACCCGCAAAAAAGTGTCCTGGGCAATGTCATCTGCATCAAAGGCAGACTGGAGTTTGCGCGTCAGCCAACTTTTCAACCAGCCGTGATGGGTGCCATAAAGCGACTCGAACGTTAAGGAAGCTGTGGAAGTGGCACGGTCAGACATGCGGAGTGCATCAAAAGTTAATTATCACGTAGCCATATTAATATGAGAATGGTTATCATTACAATTGGAAATAAAATTGTTTCCAATAAACATTTTTAACATGTTGTTTTTCTAAGTGTTATAAGGTAGGTATAAAATGGGATGGATCCTCTGCTTCTGGCATCTGTCGGTCAGAATGACATCATGATGTGGTCTGCTATTATTGACATCCTCCCCGCCCTTTAGGGCGGGGAGGGGCTTTGTTGAATAAATCGAACTTTTGCTGAGTTGAAGGATCAGATCACGCATCTTCCCGACAACGCAGACCGTTCCGTGGCAAAGCAAAAGTTCAAAATCACCAACTGGCCCACCTACAATAAAGCCCTCATCAACCGTGGCTCCATAACTTTCTGGCTGGATGATGAAGCTATTCAGGCCTGGTATGAGTCGGCAACGCCTTCATCACGGGGAAGACCTCAGCGCTATTCTGATCTCGCCATCACCACCGTTCTGGTCATTAAACGCGTGTTCAGGTTGACCCTGCGGGCTGCACAGGGTTTTATTGATTCCATTTTTACACTGATGAATGTTCCGTTGCGCTGCCCGGATTACACCAGTGTCAGCAAGCGCGCAAAGTCGGTTAATGTCAGTTTCAAAACGCCCACCCGGGGTGAAATCGCGCATCTGGTGATTGATTCCACCGGGCTGAAGGTCTTTGGTGAAGGCGAATGGAAAGTCAAAAAACATGGCCAGGAACGCCGCCGTATCTGGCGAAAGTTGCATCTGGCAGTTGACAGCAACACACATGAAATCATCTGTGCAGACCTGTCGCTGAACAATGTGACGGACTCAGAAGCCTTCCCGGGTCTTATCCGGCAGACTCACAGAAAAATCAGGGCAGCATCGGCAGACGGCGCTTACGACACCCGGCTCTGTCACGATGAACTGCGGCGTAAGAAAATCAGCGCGCTTATCCCGCCCCGAAAAGGCGCGGGTTACTGGCCCGGTGAATATGCAGACCGTAACCGTGCTGTTGCGAATCAGCGGCTGACCGGGAGTAATGCGCGGTGGAAATGGACAACAGATTATAACCGTCGCTCGATAGCGGAAACGGCGATGTACCGGGTAAAACAGCTGTTCGGAGGTTCACTGACACTGCGTGACTACGATGGTCAGGTTGCAGAGGCTATGGCCCTGGTACGAGCGCTGAACAAAATGACGAAAGCAGGTATGCCTGAAAGCGTGCGTATTGCCTGAAAACACAACCCGCTACGGGGGAGACTTACCCGAAATCTGATTTATTCAACAAAGCCGGGGAGAGCATGAAAATGATGGATATGAGCGGTCACGATCAGGCCGCAATGTCCCATGAAATGATGCAAAACGGCAATTCTGCTGCCCATCAGGACATGGCTGAAATGCATAAAAAAATGATGAAATCCAAACCTGAGAACACCCAAGAAACTGCTAAGCCATTTTCCGAAATGAACGAGCATGAGAAAGCCGCTGTTGTGCATGAGAAGGCGAATAATGGTCTATCTTCCGTTATTCATCAGCAGCAGGCTGAAAAGCATCGCAGCCAGATCACCCAGAATTAACCCGCAGCTCCACTTGTCAGACCCTCATTTGACGCCGAAGTCACTGGCTTACGCTCCCGTCCGGGAGCGTTTTTTTCCCATATATCAAACTTTAACTCTGAAGAGGTGGAAGTATCTGACCAACACTGTCACGTAACGCCAGATAACTACAAAAACACCTCAGGTGAACGTAAGCGTTAAGTGAGCGCCGTATTGACGGCTATTTATTGGTGAGATCTACGTTCCATGGCAGCAGTTCGGCCACTTTGTTGATGGGCCACTCCGGCAATACGCTCAGGATATGGCGAAGGTAACCCTCTGGATCGATACCGTTCAGCCTGCACGTTCCGATCAGACCATACAGCAGGGCACCACGTTCACCACCATGATCACTGCCGAAGAAGATGTAGTTTTTCTTGCCCAGACAGACCGCTCGTAGCGCGCGCTCAGCAGCGTTATTATCCGGCTCTGCCAGACCATCATCGCAGTAGTAACACAGGGCATCCCACTGGTTCAGTGCATAAGCGAACGCCTCGCCTAACCGGGATTTTTTCGACAGAGTGGCACTTTTCTCCACCAACCAGTCATGCAGGGATATCAGCAACGGTTAACTTCGGGACCGTCTGGCGGCCAGCCGCTGAGATGCCGGAAGGCCGCGTATTTCCTCTTCTATCGCGTATAACTCACTGATGCGCTTCAGAGCCTCCTCTGCTGTGGCCGTCCGGGTGCTGATATAGACGTCATGGATTTTGCGCCGCGCATGAGCCCAGCATGCCGCTTCTGTCAACGGGCCACCTTCACGCTCTGCGCTGAACAACCTGTCGTACCCTGCGAAGGCATCTGCCTGCAGCACGCCATGATAGTGCCGAAGATGTTGCTGAGGGTGTTTCCCCTGTCGGTCCGGTGAGAAGGCGAACCATGCCGCTGGCGGATCTGATGAACCCGCGCTTCTGTTATCACGGACATATGTCCAGATACGCCCGGTTTTCGTCTTCTTTCTGCCCGGCGCCAGCACGGGCACCGGAGTGTCATCCGTATGCAGTTTGCGGCAGTCCATCACGTAGTGGTAGAGGGCTTCATCCAGCGGGGCCATTAACCGGCAGCACGCATCCACCCAGTTGGAGAGCAGCGCACGACTCAGATCCACACCCTGACGGGCAAAGATTTCGCACTGGCGATACAGCGGCAGGTGTTCACAGTATTTGGCCGTTAACACGCGGGCCAGCAGACCCGGCCCGGCGATGCCCCGGTCGATAGGACGTGAGGGCGCTGGCGCTTCAACGACGCAGTCGCATCGGGTACAGGCCTTTTTCACCCTGACCGTGCGGATCACTTTCAGGGCGCTGGAGACCAGCTCCAGTTGCTCCGCGCTGACTTCGCTGAGATAGGCCATATCACTACCGCAACCAGGACAGCTGGTTTCAGCTGGCTCCAGTCTGTTTATTTCGCGGGGAAGATGTTCCGGTAACGGGCGACGATGACGGGACTGGCGCAACTGACGCGGAACCTGCTGATCATTGTCCCGGCCGTTGTAACGATCGCTTTGCTGCTCCTGCTGTTTCAGCAGGGCTTCGGCTTCTTCGACCTGCCGGCGTAGCTTTTCTGAACGGGTACCGAACAGCATTCGGCGCAGTTTTTCTATCTGAGCCCGCAGATGTTCTATTTCACGCTCTTCGTTCTCTATTTTCTCTTCTGCGCGGGCCAGCGCTGAACGCAGGAACGACTCAGTCTCAGCAACGAGACTGAGCTGGCTGTCTTTCTGGCGAAGCGCGTCTTCCAGCGCAGCGATACGGGCGAGATAGTCCTGACTCATGACCCCATTTATAATGCGGTCATGCGCTTTTTACAACATCGTCAGTGAGTTAAGGCGTGCAGTTTTAGGTTTCCGCCAGTCCAGCTTATCGAGGAGCATGGCGAGTTGTGAGCGGGTGATGGCGATTTTGCCGTCGCGTACAGCAGGCCAGACGAACTGTCCCTCTTCCAGACGTTTGGTAAACAGACACAGACCGTCAGCATCAGCCCAGAGGATCCTCACGGTGTCACCTTTACGACCACGGAAGATAAACAGGTGGCCGGAGAACGGATTGTCATCAAGAACATGCTGGACCAGTTCGCCCAGACCATTGAAGGACTTACGCATATCGGTGACCCCGGCAACCAGCCAGATACGAGTGCCTGACGGTAAGGGTATCATCGGCTCCTCCCGCTCAGCTCGCGGATCAGCGTTTTCAGAAGTGCAGGTGATAAATCCCCGGACAGACGCAGGCTGGCACCGCCGACAGTCACCTCGCATGTCATGGCCTCGCGGCAGGCTGGAGCGGCGGGTTCATAGTGCGGCTCAGCATGGTGTGACAGGACCATATCAGGCAGGACAACGGGGATAACAGAGTCTTGCTCTCTGATTGACCGTTGTATTTCATCGGGCAGAAGATGTCTGTAACGCTGGCGCCAGGTAAACAGCAGATTGTCATTAATTCCATTATCCCGCGCCAACCGGGCAACACAGGCTCCAGGCTGATATGAAGTGGTTTACTGAATTTGGCCACCTGAACAGAGGTGATATGCTCACCTCAGAACAACACAGGTGTCATAATGAAAAAAAGAAATTTCAGCGCAGAGTTTAAACGCGAATCCGCTCAACTGGTCGTTGACCAGAACTACACCGTGGCAGATGCAGCCAGCGCTATGGATGTCGGCCTTTCCACAATGACGCGATGGGTGAAACAATTACGTGATGAACGGCAGGGCAAAACACCAAAAGCCTCCCCCATTACCCCGGAACAAATTGAAATCCGTGAGCTCAGGAAAAAGCTACAACGTATTGAAATGGAAAATGAAATATTAAAAAAGGCTACCGCGCTCTTGATGTCAGACTCCCTGAACAGTTCTCGATAATCGGGAAACTCAGGGCGCGTTATCCTGTGGCCACTCTCTGCCATGTGTTCGGGGTTCATCGCAGCAGCTACAAATACTGGAAAAACCGTCCTGAAAAGCCAGACGGCAGACGGGCTGTATTACGCAGTCAGGTACTTGAACTGCATGGCATCAGCCACGGCTCTGCCGGAGCAAGAAGCATCGCCACAATGGCAACCCAGAGAGGTTACCAGATGGGGCGCTGGCTTGCTGGCAGACTCATGAAAGAGCTGGGGCTGGTCAGTTGCCAGCAGCCGACTCACCGGTATAAGCGTGGCGGTCATGAGCACGTTGCTATCCCGAATCATCTTGAGCGACAGTTCGCCGTAACGGAACCAAATCAGGTGTGGTGCGGTGATGTGACCTATATCTGGACGGGTAAGCGCTGGGCGTACCTCGCCGTTGTTCTCGACCTGTTCGCAAGAAAACCAGTGGGCTGGGCCATGTCGTTCTCGCCGGACAGCAGGCTCACCATGAAAGCACTGGAAATGGCATGGGAAACCCGTGGTAAGCCCGTCGGGGTGATGTTCCACAGCGATAGTAATAATGCCGATGTCAGTCTTTACCACCACTTAGTTTGCCGTTTAACCAGATTGGTGTGATTACTGATGCAGTGAAGACCTTCCCGCATCCTGACTCACACAGCGATCGACCTTTTGTGTCCTGCCCTGGACCCGTCGGTTGCCGGAAGCGCCTTCATGCGAGGCATCTCCTCACCGATGCGCGTGACTCAAGAAGGGCCTGACGGCTTGTCTCGTTACTGTCCTGTCCAGGTTATCTGTCTGGAGATTCAACTCTGTTTCCTCACAGGAGCTCTGTCATGGTTGATAAAGTTACCGAAGCTGCCGTTGTGGGTGGCGTGGATACACATAAAGATTTGCACGTTGCCGCTGTCGTAGATCAGAACAATAAAGTCCTTGGGACTCAGTATTTCTCCACAACACGACAAGGTTACCGGCAGATGCTGGCATGGATGACCTCGTTTGGGACATTAAAGCGAATTGGTGTTGAGTGCACAGGTACCTATGGTTCCGGTTTGCTTCGTTATTTTCAGAACGCCGGGTTAGAAGTTCTTGAGGTGACTGCTCCAGACCGGATGGAGCGACGCAAACGGGGTAAAAGTGACACAATTGATGCTGAATGTGCCGCTCATGCAGCATTCTCAGGCATCAGGACAGTTACTCCCAAAACGCGTGATGGCATGATTGAGTCCCTGCGGGTATTAAAAACTTGCCGAAAAACAGCAATATCAGCCCGCAGAGTCGCTCTCCAGATTATCCATTCAAATATTATCTCTGCCCCGGATGAATTACGTGAACAGCTCAGAAATATGACGCGCATGCAGCTCATCAGGACCCTGGGTTCCTGGAGACCTGATGCCAGTGAATACCGCAATGTAACCAACGTTTATCGCATTTCATTAAAGTCCCTTGCCCGACGCTATCTCGAGTTACATGACGAAATCGCTGATCTGGATGTCATGATTGCGGCAATTGTCGACGAGTTGGCACCTGAGCTGATTAAACGTAATGCTATCGGATACGAAAGCGCTTCACAGTTGCTGATCACTGCCGGAGACAATCCTCAACGGTTAAGATCAGAATCAGGATTTGCGGCACTGTGTGGTGTCAGCCCGGTCCCCGTTTCTTCTGGAAAAACGAACCGTTACCGACTTAATCGTGGTGGAGATCGTGCTGCAAATAGTGCACTTCACATCATCGCCATCGGACGCTTACGAACTGACGCAAAAACAAAGGAATATGTCGCCAGGCGTGTAGCCGAAGGACATACAAAAATGGAAGCGATACGCTGTCTAAAGCGATATATCTCCCGCGAAGTTTACACGTTACTGCGCAATCAAAACAGGCGGATCAACAGTATCCCGATAACAGCTTGACTCTTAGAAGGGCGTCCAGGGCAGCCAGTACGGCAGTGACGACTGGCAGCGCTTCTACCGGGCCAATAACCTGGCGCCGAGCATGAGCCGGCGTGGCAACTGCTGGGATAATGCGGTGGCCGAATCGTTCTTCAGTTCGCTGAAAAAAGAACGGATCAGAAAACGCATATATAAAACCAGGGATCTGGCCCGGGCGGATCTTCGATTACATTGAAGTCTTCTATAACCGGTCCCGGCGCCACAGCCACCTCGGCGGCGTCAGTCCGGAGGCCTTCGAACAGGCCTCGTCGTGAGGACAGGATTTGTCTACAGGCGTGGGGTCAGTCCAAACTATAGGGCAGGATCGTCTACCGGGGCGGGGTCAGTCCATCAACGGCTCGGAAGTGTCTAGATTATCCGTGGCTATTCACCGGGGCAAACAGGCCGATCAGGAACGACATAAGAAAGTTCTGTATTACCGACAGGTCAAGAAACTGAGCATAAGAGAAACTGCTGAAGCCACCAGTTACAGTACATCTCAGGTCTGCAGGGTTCAGGCCCTGTTCAGGCCTGAAAATTAAGCACATTTTCTGAGGCTGGAAATCAACTCATGCTGACAGCCTGAGCCTGTTGGCATGGTAAGCAATGTGCTCACCAATAAAGCTGGAAATGAAATAATAGCTGTGGTCGTATCCAGTATGATATCGGAACGACGCATTGAGGTTCATCTCATTGCATACTCTCTCAAGGATTTTGGTGCGCAGTTGCTCTTCATAAAAGGCGTCACTCAGCCCCTGATCAATGAAGATTTCTGGTAATTTTTCACCCTGTAAAATGAGGCTGACTGGATCGTAGGCTTCCCACGTTTTTCTGTTTTCACCCAGGTAAGCGCTAAATGCCTGTTGCCCCCATGGCACCTGAGAAGGCGATACTATCGGGGAAAATGCTGATACGCTCACATATTCACCAGGATTTCGCAGAGCCAGCACCAGAGCACCCAGCCCTCCCATAGAATGACCGGATATAGATTTTCTTGCCGTTGCAGGAAAATGATTCATGACGACATCCGGAAGCTCTCTGAGAATATAGTCATACATCCTGTAATGAACATTCCACGGCTGTTCCGTCGCGTTCAGATAAAAACCGGCCCCCTGGCCAAGATCGTAACTGTCGGCATCCGGGACATTATTACCCCGGGGACTGGTATCCGGGACAACAACGATGACGTTATGCCGGGCTGCATAATGCTGCATACCTGATTTGGTGATGAAATTCTGCTCAGTACAGGTCAGGCCCGACAACCAGTATAGTACCGGCAGTTTTTCTGTTACTGCTTTGGGAGGAAGATACACACCGAAATTCATTTCACAATTAAGGGATTGTGAATAATGCCGGTACACGTTTTGCCAGCCGCCAGAGCTGGCATGCTGCTCAATGAGTTCCATCAGCCGTTATCTCATGGTTATTTCCCCTGACCGAAGCCAGGGGAAGTATCTTTAAATCCGGACGTCAGATAAACGTATACGCCGTGATTTTGTTACCCGCCGGATCCCGCAGGTAGGCAGCATAGGCCCCGGGAAGGTGACCACGCGGGCCAGGTTGACCTTCATCAGCTCCACCGGCGGCAAGGCCGGCAGCATGGAAAGCATCAACCTCTTCCGGGGTGGCAGCAGCGAAGCCGACAGTCACCCCGTTAGCGGAAGGTGCTTCACCGTTGCCCGGACGGGCAATGATAAATGCCGGCTTTTCGCGGCCATAGAGTACCCAGCCGTTGCCAAACGGGCCGAGGTTATTGATACCAAGCGTGCCCAGGACGACATCGTAAAATGCGGAGGATTTCTCGACATCGGCTGCGCCAATGAACACATGAGAAAAGATGCCGTCACCAGAAATTACCGGAGTTGTCATTTTCCACTTCCTTCAGTTTGAGTTGATTAAAATTCTGATGGGATCAGTAATGAATCACTGTCCGGATAGATTTGCCTTCATGCATAAGCTCGAAGGCGTCATTGATTTCATCCAGTGTCATCGTATGGGTTACAAATGGCTCAAGGTCAATATCCCCCTTCATGGCATCCTCGACCATACCGGGGAGCTGAGTGCGGCCTTTTACTCCGCCAAACGCGGAACCTTTCCATACGCGCCCGGTGACCAGCTGGAAAGGACGGGTGGAAATCTCCTGTCCGGCCCCTGCGACACCAATGACAACGGACTGCCCCCACCCACGGTGAGCACTTTCCAGCGCTGCACGCATGACGTTAACGTTACCGATACATTCAAAGGTATGGTCAATACCCCACTTGTTGATATCCAGCAGAACATCTTTAATCGGTTTGTCATAATCATTCGGGTTAATGCAGTCAGTGGCCCCGAACTGACGGGCCAGGTCAAATTTTGTCGGATTAGTATCGATAGCGATAATACGTCCCGCTTTTGCCTGACGGGCCCCCTGTACCGCAGCCAGACCAATTGCCCCCAGACCAAAAATGGCAACTGAATCGCCCGGCTGCACTTTAGCCGTGTTATGGACGGCGCCAATACCGGTAGTCACGCCACAACCCAACAGGCAGACGTGTTCATGGTTCGCCTCCGGGTTAATTTTTGCCAGAGAAACCTCGGCCACAACGGTGTATTCACTGAATGTGGAACATCCCATGTAGTGGTAAAGAGGCTGACCGTTGTATGAAAAGCGAGTGGTCCCGTCAGGCATCAGTCCTTTGCCCTGAGTCTCGCGAACCGATACACAGAGGTTCGTTTTACCGGACTGGCAGAATTCACACTCCCCGCATTCAGCGGTGTAGAGCGGAATAACATGGTCACCCGGCTTCACACTGGTGACGCCTTCACCAACTTCAACGACGATACCGGCTCCCTCGTGGCCGAGAACCACCGGGAAAACGCCCTCAGGGTCATTCCCTGAGAGGGTAAAGGCATCGGTATGGCAGACACCTGTGTGGGTGTTTTTAATCAGCACCTCGCCTTTTTTAGGCGGAGCAACATCAATTTCAACAATCTCCAGGGGCTTCCCTGGTGCAAATGCAACAGCGGCACGTGATTTCATACGTAATATATCCTCAATGTAATAATGGCCTCACCTATTTAAGATAGGCACGAACCAGCTCAATCGTATCGTCAACTGATTTACTGACTTCATGACTGTAGCTGTCATTCTGGTCAAAGGTTTCCCGTATGTGGCTCTCCAGCACCTCTGCCATCAGTCCGTTAGCGGCGCCCCGGACGGCGGCGATTTGCTGGAGAACGGAACGGCATTCAGCGCCACTTTCAAGTGCTCTTTCCAGAGCATCAATCTGACCCCGGATACGGCGAACCCGGGTTAGGACCTTTTTTTTCTCTTCAGGAGTACTGGGCATTGCTTACCTCACTGCTCTGTATTTCTTATACTATAGGGGAGTATTACATTAAGATCAACACATACCCCACTATAGTATAATAAATATATCAGAGCACCGGTAATGACTCCAACTTACTGATAGTGTTTTATGTTCAGATAATGCCCGATGACTTTGTCATGCAGCTCCACCGATTTTGAGAAAGACAGTGACTTCCTGCCCAGCCTTGCCAGATGCTGCCTCAGATTCAGGTTATGCCGCTCAATGCGCTGCGTATATCGCTTGCTGATAACGTGCAGTTCTCCCTTCAGGCGTGATTCATAAAGCGGCCAGCCATCCGTCATCCATACCACGACCTCAAAGGCCGACAGCAGGCCCAGAAGACGCTCCAGCGTGACCAACGTGCGTTCACCGAATACGTGCGCCACAACCGTCCTCCGTATCCTGTCATACGCGTAAAACAACCAGCGCTGGCGTGATTTAGCGCCGACGTAACCCCACTGTTCGTCCATTTCCGCGCAAACAATAACGTCACTGCCCGGTTGTATGCGTGAGTTTACCGACTGCGGCCTGAGTTTTTTAAGTGTCGTAAAATCGTGTTGAGGCCAACGCCCATAATGCGTGCACTGGCGCGACATCCGACGCCATTCATGGCCATATCAATAATTTTCTGGTGTGTACCGGGCTGAGAGGCGATGTAAGTGAACTGTAGCTGCCATGTTTTACGGCAGTGAGAGCAGAGATAGCGCTGATGTCCGGCAGTACTTTTACCGTTACGCACCACGCCTTCAGTAGCTGAACAGGAGGGACAGCTGATAGAAACAGAAGCCACTGGAGCACCTCAAAAACACCATCATACACTAAATCAGTAAGTTGGCACCCTTACCCTGTATAGGTACTCTCTGTTTTTCGTGGCCTGCCTCGCCCACGAATTTCGCCAGTCATGACTTTGCTCCTGCATTTTATTAACGGAAAAGAATAAGTGATTTTGCGCGGAGGCTTCAATCAGTTTATCCCCGGCGGTGACGAGGTGGCCACCTATGCCGACTGGACAGGGGACTGACTATTGCCATAACGCCATCGCAGGTTGCTTCAGTAAACCTGCTAATCCCGTACAATGGCGAATTCGCTATATCCGCTTCTCGCACTTAGCTGCCATAAATCGGCCAGGCAATCACAGGTCATTTCTGTCTCGCAAAGAAGGTGCCGTTTCTGCTTTGCGTTGACACCCCTAAATATTAGAATTAAAAGGAGAGAGTTACTGGAAAAAGGCAGCGGAGGCAGTGACAATCGTGGCTTGAAGCCACTACTCGATGGATGCGGACATGTAGTTGGCGTCATTCGACAAAACTAGCAAACTTCTAATAGTCACCATTTCTCCCGTCTGGCGGGAGTGCTGTCAAATGCCCCCCTCATCTCTGTGTGGGAAATGAAGGGTGAAGGGGAAATAGATGACAGCGTTATTTCTACGCCCAGAATACTGAATACCTTGTACAGACGATCAATACTGGCGCTAGCAGGGTTTGCTTCCAGGCGGGCATAGGTTTGCTGCGTTACGCCAAGCCTCTCAGACACATCTTTTTGCGTGAAGCCCTTGATTTTGCGAAACCCGATTAGCACAGGTCTGAGCTGGTTCAGCGTTTTTATCGGGAACTGATTATTCATAAGTGACCTGCCTCGCAGACTGAGTAGGGAGTACCGCCCTGTAATACAGCAGGTAAGGTGTATTTTGTGTTATACAGACTATAGGCTGTAAAACCTTTATTGAAAAGATGCTGATGTTCCAGGGGCATGCCGAGCATGGACGATTTTCTGCGGGGCGGTATTTCGCTACGGGGGAGATTGCGTTCGGGCAATGTACCGGTGTAAAAAACGTCAATTTTTCAAAACCGCTGTTATCGGGATAAGCTGAAAACTCCGAAGGCAGACACAGCCACGAATAATGTCAGACTTAAGCTCTGTAGCTGTCTTCTTTTGCCTGTAAATAACGTCTAGTTTGACTCTGATGAAGGCTGTACCAGGCAGAGAACATGTCACTCTCGGGGCCGGATGATAAAATGTGTTCAACTGGCTGGGCAGGGTAATAGCGAAGAACGTTCTCTGAAATTCGATTCAGCTCAGCGTAACGTGCGCTGTAGGTATGTATAATCCATTGCATCAATTTTGCATCCGTATTATTCGCAGATTACACACAAGAAGCTTAACAATGGCTGAAAGAGTGAGCAGGGATATGTAACAAAAACAAGGGCTTCAAGATGAACTGGATAAAACCGGAGCAGAGCAAGCCCTGTTCCGGTTTGTCAGGCTTTGGAATTTCTTCCAGGCCCCTGCAGCTAGTCACAACAAACACATTAATGTTTTCATTGCTTCAATTCAATATTATTGTGTGAAAGGGATTCCATCGAAATCGGCTTATGCATGCTTAAAACGGCTTTGTTGAATAAATCGAACTTTTGCTGAGTTGAAGGATCAGATCACGCATCTTCCCGACAACGCAGACCGTTCCGTGGCAAAGCAAAAGTTCAAAATCACCAACTGGCCCACCTACAATAAAGCCCTCATCAACCGTGGCTCCATAACTTTCTGGCTGGATGATGAAGCTATTCAGGCCTGGTATGAGTCGGCAACGCCTTCATCACGGGGAAGACCTCAGCGCTATTCTGATCTCGCCATCACCACCGTTCTGGTCATTAAACGCGTGTTCAGGTTGACCCTGCGGGCTGCACAGGGTTTTATTGATTCCATTTTTACACTGATGAATGTTCCGTTGCGCTGCCCGGATTACACCAGTGTCAGCAAGCGCGCAAAGTCGGTTAATGTCAGTTTCAAAACGCCCACCCGGGGTGAAATCGCGCATCTGGTGATTGATTCCACCGGGCTGAAGGTCTTTGGTGAAGGCGAATGGAAAGTCAAAAAACATGGCCAGGAACGCCGCCGTATCTGGCGAAAGTTGCATCTGGCAGTTGACAGCAACACACATGAAATCATCTGTGCAGACCTGTCGCTGAACAATGTGACGGACTCAGAAGCCTTCCCGGGTCTTATCCGGCAGACTCACAGAAAAATCAGGGCAGCATCGGCAGACGGCGCTTACGACACCCGGCTCTGTCACGATGAACTGCGGCGTAAGAAAATCAGCGCGCTTATCCCGCCCCGAAAAGGCGCGGGTTACTGGCCCGGTGAATATGCAGACCGTAACCGTGCTGTTGCGAATCAGCGGCTGACCGGGAGTAATGCGCGGTGGAAATGGACAACAGATTATAACCGTCGCTCGATAGCGGAAACGGCGATGTACCGGGTAAAACAGCTGTTCGGAGGTTCACTGACACTGCGTGACTACGATGGTCAGGTTGCAGAGGCTATGGCCCTGGTACGAGCGCTGAACAAAATGACGAAAGCAGGTATGCCTGAAAGCGTGCGTATTGCCTGAAAACACAACCCGCTACGGGGGAGACTTACCCGAAATCTGATTTATTCAACAAAGCCGCTTAAAACTAAACTGCCCCGGCTGCAGTCATTTGGTTGCTGTGGGCTCTGTACTGTGTCTAATAGTGAAAGAATCTTACGTTATAACGAAGGAAATTGCTGAATGACTCTACGATTGCAGACGGAATCACCCGCTGACCAGGATATGTTTAGAGGCAGCAGTCATGAAAAAGTTGCAGAGAATGTGGCTCAGATCATCAGGACACCTGATGTCAATATTATTGGTCTGGAAGGTGAGCTGGGTTCAGGTAAGTCAACAATATTGAAGTTCCTGCAGAAAAAGCTTAAAGATGATTTTACGTTCATTAACTTTGATGCAGAACGTTACCATCATGGCTCAACTAAAAAAGCGCTTATCGATGTCATCCACCACGGGGTCAGCCTACAATGTCCGGGCTCCCGGGATGTGTTGGATAAGTATAAAAATCTGGCTCTGGGTAACATCGTTGAATACGACAAGAGGGTCAGCAGCAGGCTAAGCTGGTTGACCGTCGTTTTTATTTTACTGTCATTGCTTTCCGTGCAGATGCTTCGTTATGTGCTAACAGACCTTAATCAATATTTTACTAACAAGGAGTCATTATTAGGGTGGCTTTTTTATGTTGAGGTGGCCGCGTTTCTTTCTCCTGCCATTATGGTCGCAGGACTGGCATGCCTGCAGAACATGGAATGGTACAGAAAGAAAGGGTATTCGAGTATTGGTGATTTGTTCAAACGCAACAGTACTGACAGGATTGAAGAGACTTGGCTAGTTAATAAGGAGGTCGGAGCTATTGAGCTGGCTGAAGCTCTGCAGGGATTTACCTCCAAAGAGGTCATTTCCCATGGAGATCGCTTCATCCTTATCATTGATAATCTGGACCGAATCAGTGCAGACAAAGTGAAAGAGCTCTGGAGTGATATGGAGCTTATTGCCGGAGCCACTCATGAACACTTCAGGATAGTGGTGCCCTATTCGGCAAGACAGGTTTCAGCCTCACTTTCTGTGGCGGGTTTCAGCGGGCGTGAGTTTATTGCAAAGCGGATTCCTGTAAGTTTTCAGGTTCCTCCTCTTATTTCGGCAGGATGGCAGGAAGCGTTAAGGCAGTACTGGAAAGAAACAGTAAATGAGGATGCAGGGATAGCGTGCCGGGAAGCAACGGTGTTGCTTGAGCGCTGGAAACCCTCTGAGTATCCTCGTATCACACCGCGATTAATGAAGAAGTTTGTTAATGATATTCATATTCTGAACCTTACCGTTCCTGCAACAGAAGATCATCGCCATATTCTTATTGCTCTCTACTTACTGGTGGTCAGATACGGGGAGCGAGATATTAAAGTATTACTTCGCGATCCCAAAGCTAGTCAGACCGAACCCGGTATTGCTCCGGATGATTTTGACGAGATGCTCTCGCTAACTTATCAACAAATATCCCGAATTTTTAATAACGATACAGAAAGATGGAGCGAATTTCTGATGAGCATCCACTATCAGTCCACGGTGGAGCTTGCCAGGAGCGAGTTGCTTGATACGCCTCTTAAAGACGCGATTGGTGCTATAAATATCCCACGGCTTGAAGAGCTGACGGCCTTGTGGGGTTTCGCTGAAGCATGGCAGCGAGTGGCACCACATATTCAGATGCGAGACTGGCTGGTTTCTTATAGCCGGATGGATGAGAAGTGTCAGGCTCTCGCCGAACCGCAACTCAAAGTCGCAGTGCAAATGCTGAATCAGAGTTATGCTGTTTCACTCAGAGAAAAGAATGATGAAGGTTTCGTATTGAGTCTGCAGAAACTGATGGCTGACGGGCGGATAAGCCTAGAGCCTTTCGTCGAAAGGCAAATATCGTTTATTGTGAGTAAACTTGATGAAATTCAGGATTCAGAAAAATTGGAGGCTGAATCCACGAAGACGTTGCTGCAGGAAGCTGATTCATACTCTGTTCTGGCCGGTGAATCACTACTGAATAAAATGGAGAATTTTGTAGATGGCGTATTTTATGTGGAATACCTTGTCAATAATGAAGAGACCTTGTCAAACCTGAAAATTGGCACACTAGATATCGGAAATCACGGTCGGGAGGAGATGTTACGCTATGGAGCTGAGCAACCTCAGATAGACCTTTTTAATCCGGGAATTATCCGGCATATCAATATTGCATCGAAGGCGGTACAGAACGTAATTGGAAAGAATGATGGTACAGGTGGGGCTCAGGTTAGCTCTGCAATAATGACGCTTAAAAATCGTCAGGTTGTTGAGGACGTTATCCATTTCAGAAAAATTGTTCTGAGCCCGGACTGGAATAATAATGTTTTAAATCAATATTATCTTAATAATACGGCGACGAGGAATCTCTTCCCTGCGGAATTTGCTGCACAGGCTGTTGCTCACATGGTGCTCCATGGTAACTATGCCGGTATCGAGTCGTACAGTGAACATATTGGTGAGGAACGGTTTGACCTGGCTTTGGCTGCATATCTTCGTTATCTACGTACTGCCGAGAGTATCTTTATAGCACTTAAGGATAAAAATGTTCTGCCGTACATCAAAAATGCTGTTGGCAGGATTGTTGATTTAGGTCTTCTGGTGAATATACCTGTCCTGAGCTTTGTTAAAGGTCAGTATGACGTCATCAAAGAAGCTACAAATGCAACCTCTCTTTTAATATTTGTGCGAGAGCGTCAAAAAGCACTGTCAGAGAAAATAATTGAGTCTGATGTGAATGCTATGGGTCCAGTATTTCTCCATGACGTATATCAGTCAGGTGAGCAGTTTGATATTTTGAAGAAAAAGCTGAACGCCCTGGCATGTGGAGTATTTAGTTCTTCTGAAAGGCTTATTGAGTGTTTTACGGTTCTTCCTGTGAACATGCGCTTTATCCTTGAACAAATGCAACTTCAGGGGCAGCATATCCGGATGGAAGGTAGTGTGGGTATCTTTGCATCATGGTTCCGTGATGCAGAGCCAGACGTTGTCACAAATGCCGAGAACATTCATTTTCTGTGGTCTTGCCTCGACGATACCCAGAGAGAGACTGTACTTGATGAGTTGCACGATGTCTTACTTGAAAGACATATTCGTATTGACAGCCGTATTGCGATTATTACCCGTTTTCATAATGAGTTGTCGTTTATTGAACCTGAGAAGGCCGTTGAACGCAGGGCTATTGCGGCGCTGTTTAGCGCTTCTGTTGATAATGTATTATTGTCTCAATGGCTTGACCGTCAGACGTTTTCATTTTCATCATGGTCTCCGGAGGACGCCCGTACGGCAACGAGTTGTATAATGAATAACTCGGAGATTTTTCCTCTCATCTGCAGGAATTCACAGTATATTAAAAACAGAATGTTACCAGAGAAAGCGGACGTTACAGAAGATAGTGATACGTTTCCGGACTGAGTTCGTTCTTTAAATCCTATACCTGAAGACCACAGCGGTGGTCTTTGGGAGTTTTTTTATTGCCTGATATACATTAAGCATGTTATATCTTGCTAAGAAATAATCATTCAGGGATTAATCATAACTACTGAAGTTATGTTGTGTTCTTTTCTTTTAAAAATAAATTATTCAGATTTATTTTCTATTGATTTAATGAGGTAGGGAATGACAGAAAGTGCTTTGCTTTTGCGAGAGGCATTTAATGAATCGGTTAACTATATGACATGGTCTTTTTATTCACTGATAACTGCTTACGTTTCGATGGCTTTTTATGATAGAGTTGAGGTTAAGACCCGAATAAATAATTATCTGAATAAGTTACTTTTCGTGATTGCTATGTCCGTTTTTATCCCAAATATGTACTTTGTTTCAATGGTGTTCAGTCAGAAGTTAGGCACCGCAGCTGGCGTTGCGTCATTCATTATTGGGCTACTTTTCATGATGTTAAACTCGGCACCTGTAATTACTGGTATCGTACAGCAGCGCAAAGATTGAGTTTTATGAGTATAGTCAGTTGGGTTTTCATCTGTTTTATCAGACTTAGAAAAATGAAATCTTTCAATTCATTGATTTTAAACGCAAAAAAATTTCTAAATGATCAGAATTATAGGGTGCTCGCTCTGCTCTATTACCGAGCACGAAGGCCGTATTATTCAGAGCCGCTCTGAAGATTCGATCATCAATGAGATCGAAGCGATTCGCGACACGGTGCCAGGCTTCACCGGTGTGATCTCCGACCTTGGCGGCCCAACCGCGAACATGTATATGCTGCGCTGTAAGTCGCCGCGCGCGGAGCAAACCTGCCGTCGTCTCTCCTGCGTCTATCCGAGCATTTGCGAGCATATGGATACCAACCACGAGCCGACGATCAATCTCTATCGTCGCGCGCGCGACCTGAAGGGCATCAAGAAGATCCTGATTGCCTCCGGGGTGCGTTACGACATCGCCGTGGAAGATCCGCGCTACATCAAAGAGCTGGCGACCCACCATGTGGGCGGCTACCTGAAGATTGCGCCGGAGCACACCGAAGAAGGTCCGCTGTCGAAGATGATGAAGCCGGGTATGGGCAGCTATGACCGCTTTAAAGAGCTGTTCGACACGTATTCAAAGCAGGCGGGCAAAGAGCAGTACCTGATCCCGTACTTTATCTCCGCGCACCCCGGCACGCGTGATGAGGATATGGTGAACCTGGCACTGTGGCTGAAGCAGCGTCGCTTCCGTCTGGATCAGGTGCAGAACTTCTACCCGTCACCGCTCGCCAACTCGACGACCATGTATTACACCGGCAAGAACCCGCTGAGTAAGATTGGCTACAAGAGTGAAGAGGTGGTGGTGCCAAAAGGGGATAAACAGCGTCGTCTGCATAAAGCGCTGCTGCGTTATCATGACCCGAAAAACTGGCCGCTGATCCGCCAGGCGCTGGAAGAGATGGGTAAAAAACACCTGATCGGTTCACGCCGCGACTGTCTGGTACCGGCCCCGACGCTGGATGAGATGCGCGAAGCGCGTCGCCAGAACCGCAATACGCGCCCGGCGCTGACCAAGCACACGCCGATTGTGCATCAGCGTTCGAACGGTAATTCGAATGCGAAGAAGCCCGTGAAGCGCAAAGCGTAAATAAAAAACCCCGGCAAGCCGGGGTTTTTTATGTAGACACGTAGGCCGGGTAAGGCGAAGCCGCCACCCGGCTTTTTTTAACCGCCAAACTGATCCGGGTCCGGCCCTAAGCGTTTGCCCTTCTCCAGCTTCGCAATCTCACCCAGCTCATCTTTGTCCAGGCGGAAATCCCAGACGTCGAAGTTCTCGGCAATACGTGATGGCGTGACTGATTTCGGAATAACGACCAGGCCGTTGTCCAGATGCCAGCGAATGACGATCTGTGCGGGCGTTTTGCCGTATTTATCCGCCAGGTCGCGGATGATTTTCTGATCGAAGACCCCCTCGCCACCCTGCGCCAGGGGGCTCCAGGATTCGGTCTGGATCTTGTGGGTCGCATTCCAGGCGTGAAGCTGGCGCTGCTGCATCAGCGGGTGCAGCTCGATCTGGTTAATCACCGGTGCGATGCCTGTCTCATCAATCAGGCGCTGCAGGTGATGAACCTGGAAGTTACAGACGCCGATGCTTTTCACCAACCCCTCTTTTTGCAGTTCAATCATCCCTTTCCAGGCATCAACATAATGGTCGATGGCGGGAACCGGCCAGTGCATCAGATACAGATCGACGAAATCGAGCTGAAGTTTCTCCAGACTCTCCTGCAGGGCTTCGTGAGGGCGTTTTTGATCGTCATTCCACAGTTTCGTGGTAATGAATAATTCATCGCGGGGGACGCCGGCGCTGGCCAGTGCAGTGCCTACGCCGTCCTCGTTTTTGTAGGCGGCGGCGGTATCAATTGACCGATAGCCGACTTCCAGGGCTTTATGAATGGCGGAGACGACCTCGTCGTTACCGGCTTTCCATACACCTAGCCCCAACTGGGGCATCACGTTGCCATCCTGCAGCTTGATTACGGTTTGGTTTGCCATTTTTCCTCCTTCAGGTGCGCATCGCCGGAGGGGGGCTCCGGCGATGGGGTGTGCATTAAGTCTGGACGAAATGTCAAAAAACGAAAGTCGGGAGGACAAAAACGCTTAGCGTGCCGCTTCGTAGATACGGCGGCTGACGTCCAGCGTAATGTCACCGTGCTCGCCCAGTTGGGTCATGCCGTGCGCGTCGAGTTTCTCCAGCAGAGCAGGGATAGAACTGCCATCCAGGCCGTAGCCAGACAGGCGCGTTGGTACGCCCAGGCTTTCGAAGAAGTTGCGTGTCGCTTCGATGGCCGCGTCAATACGCGCATCGTCAGAACCCTCGGTGATGTTCCACACGCGCTCTGCGTACTGCAGCAGTTTGGCGCGTTTGGTATCCCGTTTTTCGTTCCACAGCGCAGGCAGAACCACCGCCAGCGTCTGAGCGTGATCGAGACCGTGCATCGCCGTCAGTTCGTGACCCAGCATGTGGGTCGCCCAGTCCTGCGGCACGCCAGCGCCGATCAGACCGTTCAGCGCCTGCGTTGCCGCCCACATGACGTTGGCACGAACGTCATAGTTTTCCGGCTCTTTCAGCGCTTTCGGACCTTCTTCAACCAGCGTCAGCAGAATGCCTTCCGCGAAACGATCCTGAATTTTGGCATTCACCGGGTAGGTCACGTACTGCTCAACGGTGTGAACAAAGGCATCAACCACACCGTTCGCTACCTGACGTGCAGGCAGGGTATAGGTGTAAACCGGGTCGAGGATCGCGAAGACAGGCTGCACGTGCTCGTTCATAAAGGCCTGTTTGTCACCGGTGGTTTTACGGGAGATCACTGCGCCTTTGTTGGATTCGGAACCGGTGGCTGGCAGTGTCAGCACGGAGCCCATCGGGATTGCGCTTTTAATGTCGCTGCCGCGGGTTTCCAGAATGTGCCACGGGTCAACGCCGTCAGCGTAGTGCGCTGCCGCCGCGATGAACTTCGTGCCATCCAGAACGGAACCGCCACCGACCGCCAGCAGGAAAGTAATGTTTTCTTCACGGGCGATTTTTACCGCATTCATCAGCGTTTCGTAAGACGGGTTTGGCTCGATGCCGCCGAACTCACGCACGTCCAGACCGTCCAGGGCGCTGTAAACCTGATCCAGCACGCCGGTTTTTTTCACGCTGCCGCCACCGTAGGTGATCAGGACACGCGCATCAGCGGGGATCTGCGCACGCAGGTCAGCGATTGCGTCTTTGCCAAACAGAATGCGGGTTGGGGTATGGAGATTAAAATTGTTCATTGCTCGTTCCCTTTAGTGGGTGAAAAACCGTGGCGGCACTGATGCCTGCCTGATGATGCACATTGTGGCGGTCCGGGGCTATGCTCTCAATGCACATTCCTGCCAATGTCTTGCCCATTTCTACAGAGCGCTGGAGAAACCTCGGGAAAGTGCGCAAACTGTGAAAGTCGGAAAACGTACCCGGAGTAACGAAAAATGAACCGTGAAGCGATCTGCCATCAGCTTACCGCGCAGATTAAGAGACTGATAGATAATGAAAATAGTGTCAGCGATCCGTTGCCTGATATTCGTCTGCTCTATGGCACGCAGCCCGGGACGCGCACGCCAGTGATGTACCAGCCGGGCATCGTTTTTCTCTTTTCGGGCCATAAAATTGGTTATATCAATGACCGCGTGTTCCGCTACGACACCAATGAATATCTGCTTCTGACAGTACCTTTACCCTTTGAATGTGAAACTTTCGCGACAGAGGAGGTCCCGCTGGCGGGTATTCGCGTTAATGTCGATATCCTTCAGTTGCAGGAACTGCTGATGGAGATAGGCGAAGATGAACTCTTCCAGCCGTCGATGGCTTCAAGCGGGATTAACTCGGCCACGCTGTCTGAAGAGATCCTGTGCGCCATCGAGCGTCTGCTGGACGTCATGGAGCGGCCGCTGGACGCGCGTATCCTGGGCAAGCAGATCATTCGCGAAATTCTCTATCATGTGCTGCTGGGCCCCGGCGGGGGAGCGTTGCTGGCGCTGGTGAGCCGACAGACCCACTTCAGTCTGATAAGCCGCGTGCTCAAGCGTATTGAGAGCCAGTACACGGAAAACCTCAGCGTCGATCAGCTCGCCGCGGAAGCGAACATGAGTGTCTCGGCGTTTCACCATAACTTTAAATCGGTGACCAGCACCTCGCCGCTGCAATACCTCAAGACATACCGGCTGCATAAGGCGCGGATGCTGATGATCCACGACGGCATGAAGGCCAGCGCGGCGGCAATGCGGGTGGGCTATGAGAGTGCGTCGCAGTTTAGTCGGGAGTTTAAGCGCTATTTCGGCGTCACGCCGGGAGAAGATGCGTCGCGTATACGAACGATGCAGGGCGCCTGACGAGAAACGTAGGCCGGGTAAGGCGTAGCCGCCACCCGGCTTTTGTTTATGCGCTGCAGTACTTTTTCTTAATCACCACCGCAATGGTTCCCACCAGCCCGGCTACCAGCAGGAAAATCGGCAGCACCATCAGGAAGGTCATGACCTGATCTTCGTGGTGTTTCACAAAGGGGATCATATTCAGCGCGTAGCCTAACGTGGTCACGACCCCCACCCACAGCAGGCCGCTCAGCCAGTTGAAGAACTGAAAACGGCGGTTCGACAGGCCGGAAATACCCGCCATGGTGGGCAGCAGAGTGCGAATAAAAGCCAGAAAACGTCCGGCCAGCAGCGCCAGCAGGCCGTGTCGGTCAAACATACAGGTCGCCCGCTGATGGTATTTATGCGGTAACTGCGCCAGCCAGCCTTTTACGACGCGCGTGTTCCCCAGCCAGCGGCCCTGCAGATAGCTCAGCCAGCAGCCCAGGCTCGCGGCAGAGGTGAGGATAACCATCGTTGGCGTAAAGTCCATAACGCCTTTACCGATCAATGCCCCGGCAAGCAAAAGCAAACTGTCACCGGGTAAAAACGAGGCTGGCAGTAATCCATTTTCCAGAAACAGCGTTGCGAACATCACGAAATAGACGACGCCTATAACGTGCGGATCCGCCAGTGCGGCAAAATCATGTTGCCAGAGCGCCGCGATAATATCTTGAATAACAGCCATGGACTTTCCTGTGGAACAGCAGAGATAACGCTATTGTACTCCCAATTATACCTGCCGGGATTGATCGCAGGCGCAACTCATGCAGACTTTTCTGCTTGCAGTGTTAAGAAAAGCGTCCGGGGAGTACATTTTCAGCGAGCACTCTACACGATACGTTCAAACCCTGCTGATAAATCCGCAATTAAATCGTCCACATTTTCTAAACCGATGTGCAGGCGAATCAGGGTGCCGCTGAAGTCCACTTCGCCGCCAGGGCGCAGAGCCGCGATTTGCTCCGGCTGATTAGGCAGGATCAGGGACTCAAAACCGCCCCAGGAGTAGGCCATGCTGAAGAGGGTAAAGTGATCCAGATAGTTTGCCAGTTCGTCATTATCTAGCCGTTTTTTAAGCACAAACGAGAACAACCCGCTGCTGCCCGTAAAGTCACGTTGCCAGAATTCATGGCCTTTACTGCCCGCAAGCGCAGGATGATTAACGCGCTCAACCTGTGGATGCTGAGCCAGCCACTCTGCCACTTTCAGGCTGCTTTCATGGTGTTGACGCAGGCGAACCCCCAGCGTGCGGATACCGCGGCTGGTCATGTAGGCCGTATCTGCATCGACCATCTGGCCCATCAGGTAGGCATTTTCACGCAGCTGATCCCAGCAGCGCGCGTTAGATACTGCTGTGCCAATCATCCCGTCTGAATGGCCAATCAGGTATTTCGTCGCCGCCTGAATCGAGATATCAATGTCGAATTCCAGCGCTTTAAACAGCACGCCCGCCGCCCAGGTGTTGTCGATCATGATGATCGCCTCCGGCGCTTTGCTGCGCACGGCCTTCACGATAGCCGGTACGTCGTGCACTTCCATGGTGATTGAACCGGGAGACTCCAGGAACACGATGCGCGTGTTTGGCTGAATAAGTTCGGCAATGCCTGCGCCAATCAGCGGATCGAACCACCCGGTAGTGACGCCGAGTTTACTGAGGATTTTGGTGCAAAAGTCCTGGCTGGGTTCATAGGCGGTGTTGGTCATCAGGATATGGTCGCCCTGTTCCACAAACGCCAAAATGGTATTGGCGACCGCAGCCGCACCGCACGGGAACAGCGCGCAGCCCGCACCGCCTTCCAGCTCGCACATCGCTTCCTGCAGAGAAAAATGGGTTAGCGTTCCGCGACGGCCATAAAACAGCCCGCCTTTTGCGCGGTTACGCGTGGCGATTTTTTTCTCCTCAACGGTGTCAAACACCAGGGAGGAGGCGCGTTGAATCACGCTGTTAACCGAACCCTGCGTATATTTTTTGCTGCGTCCGGCCTGTACCAGCGTGGTATCAAGATGCTTCTTAGTCATGTTCGCTAACCCTGTTTTTATACGTCTGGACGTCCAGACTACCACGATTGTGAAAAACTGCACCCGCATGCTTATCGAATAAGCAGAAAATATTAGCAAAAAACCGCATAAGGAATTTTTACTGCGTAAGCGCAAGGAAAGTGAGCGAAAATTACGGCACCATGCAAATACTAATGAGAACTACTATCAATTCGACGACGTTTTGATATTATTACGTTCAGATTTTGTGATTTGCGTCCTGGAGATACAGAGTGGGTAATAATTTGATGCAGACGGATCTCTCCGTTTGGGGCATGTATCAACATGCTGACATCGTGGTTAAGATTGTGATGATCGGCCTGATTCTGGCGTCCGTTGTCACCTGGGCTATCTTCTTCAGCAAAAGCGCCGAGCTGCTTTCGCAGAAGCGTCGCCTCAAGCGGGAACAGCAGCAGCTGGCAGAAGCCCGCTCTCTGGATCAGGCGTCTGAAATGACCTCATCCTTCCACGCAAAAAGCCTGACCACCCTGTTAGTGAACGAAGCGCAGAACGAGCTGGAACTCTCCGCTGGCAGTGAAGATAACGAAGGCATTAAAGAGCGTACCGGTTTCCGTCTGGAGCGTCGCGTTGCGGCCGTTGGCCGACACATGGGACGTGGTAATGGTTATCTGGCTACCATCGGCGCAATTTCGCCGTTCGTCGGTCTTTTCGGTACGGTCTGGGGCATCATGAACAGCTTTATCGGTATCGCTCAGACTCAAACCACCAACCTGGCGGTTGTTGCGCCCGGTATCGCAGAAGCGCTGCTGGCGACGGCGATTGGTCTGGTCGCGGCGATTCCGGCAGTCGTTATCTATAACATTTTCGCGCGTATGATTGGCAGCTACAAAGCCACGCTCGGTGACGTTGCCGCTCAGGTTCTGCTGCTACAAAGCCGCGATCTCGACCTGAATGCCAGCGCCGTGAAACCGGTGCATACGGCGTCTAAACTGCGCGTAGGTTGATATTATGGCGATGCGTCTAAACGAAAATCTGGACGATAACGGTGAAATGCATGAGATCAACGTGACGCCGTTTATCGACGTCATGCTGGTTCTGCTGATTATCTTTATGGTCGCTGCGCCGCTGGCGACGGTGGACGTGAAGGTGAATCTGCCGGCCTCGTCCAGCCAGCCGCAGCCGCGCCCGGAAAAGCCCATCTATCTTTCTGTGAAAGCGGATAAATCGATGTTCCTGGGTAACGACCCGGTAACGGATGCTTCGGTTATTCCGGCGCTGGATCAGCTAACCGGCGGCAAGAAAGACACCACCGTCTTCTTCCGTGCGGACAAAACCGTCGACTACGAAACCATGATGAAGGTGATGGACACGCTGCATCAGGCGGGTTATCTGAAGATTGGGCTGGTCGGCGAAGAGAAAGCGGCCAAAAAATAGTAAAGAAGCTGGCGAAAGCCGGCTTTTTTTATGTCTGTCGGTTTATGCGTTTTTATTATCCGTCTGCGCGGCAGAGGAGGTTGCCAGCGTGTCTTCGTCGAGCGCAACGCAGGTGACGTTTGAGGTACGGTACTCACCGGCTGACAGCTTGCGCGTCAGGCGCAGGGTGGCGACTTCTCTGGCAAGCAGATACTGATAGTTGGCCTCGAGCCGGCCCAGCAGCTTCTCTTTCAGCTCGGGTTGCTGCTCGATGAGGCTATTTATCACCGCACCGTAAATCTCTTCTTTGACCTGTAGCGGGTAAATCTCGCGGCGATTCTGCCATTTCAGCCGCACCAGCGTCGCCGGAATCGATACCAGGTCTTGCGTAATACGCGTCATCTCGATATTTTTTGTGTTTCTCAGGGCGTCGAGATTTTGCTTTAAGATAAATTCATCACTTTTTTTATCATCTAAAGTCAAATAAACGTCGTTGTCTTTAACTTCTTTCACGTTAATCTTCCCCAAGGGTATAAAAAATAGGGTTGTTTTTTTCACGCGTAATTAGATTAAGCCAAATTTCATTGCCCGCTTCATTTATTTCTTTTGTTTTTTCAGCCATTATTTGACTTAGTTTCTGGGCATCTATTTCGCCTTCAGCCTGGAGGTCATTCAGCAGGTGGACGAAGGCCTCAATTTTTATAGCGCGAAATAAGCGGTCTTTTATATGGCGATCGTGCTCCTCCAGCAACATATTACGGGATTTGCCAGTGCGGGAAACACCAATTAATATATCAGGCTCGAAATCGGAGAGCTTTCTTTTCCCCTGAGTGAAACTGGCCTTTTTTTCTTCTTCCGTCGGTTGCTGTTCCACAGGCGTAATGTGGTACTTAGCCGGGACGAGATAGTCGGGCAGCATTTTTTAATTTCCTTTATTTTCAACAGGGTGGGGTTGGTAAAGGCGTGAGATTCGTTGACAATATCATGAGGCAATTTTAAAATCAAAAAAAATGGAGCCAACCCATGAACAGCATCTTTTTTACGGTCATCACATTACTATTACTGACCGCTGGTGTGCTTTTATTGATGCAGGAGTTCAATAAAACGAAAGTGTCGAAAGACACCAGTGAACCTCCACAGCCTGAACTGATGACAAAAGAGGAAGGTGAAGACCATTTCTCTGTTTTGATGAACTCTGTTACGCCTGTCTGGTACTGGCGGGTAAATCACGAATATATCGACTTTTTACACGCGACAATTAAGCGTATGAAAATGTCCGAAATTAATGACACGCCCGGTCTGTTTGAGGCGCAGCGTCGTTGCAGCGACCTGAATTCAGCGGTTTATAAATATTACGACAATATCAAAAAGCGCTGTCTTAACGGAGAGAAGGTCTCGTATTCAGACCTGGACGTATTAAACCTTCGCCAGTGTTTTCGCGAGTTCAGTCTGGAAGCCTACCCCGAACTTGTGGTGCTGGTCTGGCCGGAGTATGCGCGTCCGGAGGTTAATCCGGACAACGTCTAAGTCATGAACAGTTGAGTTCTTGCAAATAGCCAGCGCCGTTGAGATATACTGGGCGCTGGTTTCTTTTGCAAACAGGACTTTATGGAACGCTTCTTTGAAAATGCCATGTACGCCTCCCGCTGGATACTGGCTCCCGTCTATTTTGGCCTTTCGCTGGCACTTATCGCGCTGACGATTAAGTTTTTTCAGGAAATCCTGCATGTTCTGCCGAACATTTTTTCCATTGCCGAAGCGGACCTGATTCTGGTTCTGCTGTCGCTGGTGGATATGACCCTGGTGGGGGGATTGCTGGTGATGGTGATGTTTTCCGGCTACGAGAATTTTGTCTCCCAGCTTGATATCGACGAGCGCAAGGAGAAGCTCAACTGGCTGGGTAAAATGGATGCCTCGTCGCTGAAGAATAAAGTGGCAGCGTCGATTGTGGCGATCTCCTCTATCCACCTGTTGCGCGTGTTTATGGACGCGAAGAATGTCCCGGATAATAAACTGATGTGGTACGTGATTATCCACCTGACGTTTGTGCTGTCGGCGTTTGTGATGGGGTATCTGGATAAGATCAGTAAGAAGTAATATGCATATCCCTCTCCCCAGAGGGGAGAGGGCATCAATCTGCACTATTTATCCGACGACGCCTGCCACAGATTCAACTCCCCATCCGCAACATGCTGGTCAATCCGCGTGAGCTCGTCCTCTGTAAAGCGCAGGTTATCCAGAGCCCGGACGTTCTCCTCAAGCTGTTCCGGACGGCTGGCACCAATCAGCACTGACGTCACGCGCGCATCTTTCAGTAACCAGCTCAACGCCATTTGCGCCATGGTCTGGCCACGCGCCTGTGCCATCTCATTGAGCAGACGAAGACTGCTCAGGTTGGCGTCGGTCAGCATCTTCTCTGTCAGCCCGCGCACCTTATGCCCTTCTCGCTGCATGCGTGAACCTTCCGGAATGCCGTTCAGGTATTTCCCGGTCAGCAGACCCTGCGCCAGCGGGGTAAAGGCAATGCACCCCGTACCGTTTGCTTCCAGCGCATCCAGCAATCCGGTCTTATCGACCCAGCGGTTAAGCAGGTTATAGGACGGCTGGTGGATGAGCAGTGGGATCTTCCACTCGCGCAGTAACCCGGCCATTTTTTGAGTGCGCTCCGTTGAGTAGGACGAGATCCCGACGTACAGCGCTTTACCGCTCTGCACGGCGTGGGCCAGCGCTGAGGCCGTCTCTTCCATCGGCGTATTTTCATCCACGCGGTGGGAGTAGAAAATATCAACGTACTCGACCCCCATGCGTTTCAGGCTTTGATCGAGGCTGGCGAGCAGGTATTTGCGTGAACCGCCTGAACCGTACGGCCCCGGCCACATGTCGTAACCGGCTTTAGTGGAGATGATGAGCTCGTCGCGGTACGCGGCAAAGTCCTCTCGCAGCAGGCGGCCAAAGTTCTCCTCTGCGCTCCCTGCCGGTGGGCCGTAGTTGTTGGCAAGATCGAAATGGGTAATGCCGAGATCGAAGGCTTTACGTAGCAGTGCGCGCTGGGCATCGAGAGGCTGGACGTGGCCAAAGCTATGCCACAGACCCAGCGACAGCGCTGGCAGGCGCAGGCCGCTCTTTCCACAATAGCGGTACTGCATGTTCTCGTAGCGGTCAGGGGAAGGGTGCCAGGACATGATGTCTCCTTTCTTATTTAATGAATTTTCGAAACAGCGTTTTTATTCTGCGTTTATCAAATCATAAATTGTTCACAGAAGCGATGACAGGGTTTAACCCCTTCATATTGAAAGGTAATAATTAACCCTGGCTGTGTGACCTGTGAAGCCACGCTAATTAAAAATAATCACAAAAGGTTATAATTTCCGCGCTGCCTGCCGATAAAGAGAGGAGTACTCGCCTCTGGGCGAATTCACCCTCACGGCAAGGAAATCTTATGAATATGCTACGTAATTTCACGATCCGCTTCGTCATGCTGACGATTCTCGGGATCTTTTGTTTAATGTGGGCGGGCGTTGGGCTGTACAGCACCTGGTCTTTGTCACGCGTTTCAGAGGGCAATGAAGTTGATCGCCATCTGGTGAAACAGATGACGGTACTGAGCCAGGGCAACGATCAGTATTTCCGCTTCGTGACCCGCCTGAGCCGCGCAATGGAAGTCAAAGCCGCTGGCGGCACGCCCGATTTGTCCTCCGCCCAACAGGCGCTGGATAACATGGGCAAGAAACTGGCCGAGATGAAAGCGATGTCACCCGGCCCGATGGATGAGGCGATCGCATCCCGGGTGATCGGCTCCTGGCAAGCGCTGCTCGACCAGGGCGTGACGCCGCAAATGGCGCAGGCGAAGCAGGGGGCTCTGGAAGGCTACCGCCAGCAGGCCAACAACGTCACGCCACCGTTGAGCCGTGCGTTCGGTGCGGCTGCCGAGGCGTTCAACACTGCCGCTGCGAACACGCTCGACAGTACCCGCGTGGTGGTGGACGGCCTGACCAGTATGACCCGCACGGTGATTATCGTCGCCACGATTATCGGTCTGCTGATTCTGCTCTTTACCGACCGTTACCTGGTGGCGATGCTGGTAAAACCGCTGGAGCGTATCCGCCAGCAGTTCCGCCAGATTGCCCAGGGCGATCTCAGCCAGCCCATTGCGCCGTTCGGCCGCAACTGTGTGGGACAACTGGTTCCCCTGCTGAGTGCCATGCAGGACAGCCTGCGTGAAGCCGTCAGTACGATTCGCTCGGGCAGTGAAAATATCTGGCGCGGGGCGACGGAAATCTCCAGCGGCAATAACGATCTCTCTTCGCGTACCGAAGAGCAGGCTGCCGCACTGGAAGAGACGGCGGCCAGCATGGAACAGCTGACCGCCACCGTGAAACTGAACGCGGAAAGCGCGCGTCAGGCCAGCCAGCTTGCCGATGTGGCTTCAACCACTGCCAGCCGCGGCGGTTCGCTGGTGGAAGAGGTGGTTACCACCATGAGCGGTATTTCCGAAAGCTCGAAGAAAATTGCTGAAATCACCAACGTCATCAACAGTATTGCCTTCCAGACCAATATCCTGGCGCTCAACGCAGCCGTTGAAGCGGCACGCGCGGGCGAGCAGGGCCGCGGTTTCGCCGTCGTCGCGGGGGAAGTCCGTAATCTGGCAAGCCGCAGCGCCAACGCGGCCAAGGAAATTGAGGGGCTGATTGCTGATTCGGTTAATCGCGTAGAACAGGGGGCACAGCTGGTGGGCGACACGGGCACGACCATGGATGCCATCTTACGCGACGTGACGGAAGTGACGACCATTATGAAGCAAATCGCTTCCGCTTCTGAAGAGCAAAGCAAGGGCATTTCGCAGGTCGGGATTGCCATTACGCAGATGGACGGCGTCACCCAGCAAAACGCCTCGCTGGTGGAAGAGGTTTCCGCGGCAGCCGCCGCGCTGGAACGTCAGACCGAAGAGCTTCAGCGTTCGGTGCAGAAGTTCCGCCTGACGGCATAACACAACGTTACAAGGCCGCCTGATGCGGCCTTGTATTATCGTTTAACCCTGCTGTTGCAATTCGGGAAATCGGATATCCCGTTGCAGATGCCACTTCTGCGATACGCTTAAATGAGGGGTTACCGTTTGGTGAGAGTGATTTATAAAGTGATTCGCGAGAAATGCCAGCACGTTTTGCAATAACAGTCATCCCGCCAGAGGCTTCGATCACATGCCGTAAGGCGAGCATGAACGCCTCATAGCCTCCTGGCTCGTCAATTTCAATGAAAGCCTGGTGAAGATAGACGGGCGCGAAATCCGGAGAATCTTTCAGGAGTTGTACCATTGCGTCATCATGAAGTACTGATTTAGCCATTGCGATTTCCTCTTATATTCTGCGCTTGTAGTCGTTGAGGTACTCAACGGCCCTTTCAATGTCTGCATTTTGCTTTTTTTTCGTTCCAGTCAATAGCACCAGACTTACTGCGCCATCTGCCGGATCGGAGACTTCACTAAAATAGACACGATAGCCGGGTCCCCGGTCAATTCTGAGCTCTGACACACTCTCTCTGCATGGTTTGCAATCGCCATAGTTACCCGTCGACATTCTGGCGACACGCGTGGCAATCATGGCTTTTGCTATGGGATCTTTCAAACTTCGCAGATATGCATCAAAAGGATCATATCCATCAGCTGTAATGTAGTGTTTAACGTTAGCCATTATTGTAGCCTGTAGTTTACGATAAGCAAAGCATTGTAATCTTCAGGCTACGACAGGCAATTGTTTGCATTGTAATAACTGAGTGGGAAGATAATTTTCAGAAAGCGGATCGCAAAAACGAGAGATTTGGCAGGGGGGGATTATTGAACAACGCTGTGGCCGGGCAAACGCAGCGCTGCCCGGCAATACTTATCAGTGGGTCGCTTCGCCAATCAGTGCACCCGTGCCCGCACCCACGGCCGCTCCTTTCAGCACACTCTTGCCCGTCACGGCAGCCGCTCCTGCGCCAACGACGGCACCCACGGCACCCCCCTTACGTGCGTCTTTACCTTTTTCGCCGTTTTTGAACATGGCACCTGTACCTGCGCCAACAACGGCACCGCCGACGGTGGATTTCAGATCTTTGCCTGTGGCCGCGCCAATGGCAGCGCCCGCTACCGCGCCAGCGGCGGTTTTGTCGATGGCCATTCCCGAGGTGGAAAAAAGGAGAGCGCTGATGACCAGCGTTGTTTTAATAAGTTTCATAACAGATCCTTTGTGACTGCTGTCGGTTGATACGTCGTTTCTCACATCTGCGCGAGAAAAACGGCCAGATAGTGCCAGCAATTGCGGCTCAACCTTTAGGCTAATCATGCCCATGGCAAGGATCTCATCTGCCGGGCGGTGACCCGCCCGGCAAAGCATTACGCCTGACGCTTGTCTTCCGTGTTGGTATCGAAGTCGCTCGCCGCGTGACGTTCGTGCAGTTGCTCGTTCAGCTCGCCGCTGGTGCGGTTAACGATGCGTCCACGCTTCACGGCATGGCGGTTCGCCACGTCTTTCGCCCAACGCTGGACGTTGGTGTACTTTTCGGCATCCAGGAACTCGGCGGCGTTATAGACGCTACCCAGGGCCACGCAGCCAAACCATGGCCAGATCGCCATATCCGCGATGGTGTACTCCTCGCCCGCCACGTAACGGCCGCGCGCCAGCTGTTTATCCAGCACGTCGAACAGGCGTTTGGCTTCCATGGTAAAGCGATCGATCGCGTACTCAATTTTCACTGGCGCGTAGTTGTAGAAGTGACCAAAACCGCCGCCCAGGAATGGCGCCGCGCCCTGCAGCCAGAACAGCCAGTTCAGCGTTTCGGTGCGTCCCGCCGGGTCTTTCGGCAGGAAGTGACCAAACTTCTCTGCCAGATAGAGCAGGATATTGCCGGATTCAAAGACGCGCGTTGGTGGGGTCGTGGAGTGATCCCGCAGCGCCGGTATTTTCGAGTTCGGGTTCACTTCAACGAACCCGCTGGAGAACTGATCGCCCTCGCCGATGCGGATCAACCAGGCGTCATACTCCGCGCCCGTCACGCCCAGCGCCAGCAGCTCTTCAAGCATGATGGTCACTTTCTGGCCGTTAGGTGTTCCCAGCGAATAAAGTTGCAGCGGATGGGAGCCCACGGGGAGATCTTTCTCATGCGTCGCGCCCGAAATCGGGCGGTTAATATTGGCGAACGCGCCGCCGCCGTTCTTTTTCCATTCCCACACTTTCGGTGGCTGATAGGTGTTTTCGTCTGACATGTTGGTCTGCCTCTTTGGTGTTGTGTTGAGGCAGTTTAGCAGGTGGCAGGGGAACCGTTTAACGATGCGAGCGTAATGGACAGGGCAGGTGTATGATAATTCCACCTCTGTCAGGTTAATTACAACGTGCAGACGACGACAACCCTTCAAAAAATTGCCGCCTGCCTGTTTTAGGTTGGATACATGCGTAAAGGAAAGTTAAGCAGTGATGCGCCATTCGGGACGTTGTTAGGCTATGCGCCGGGTGGCGTGGCGATTTACTCTTCAAATTACGGCAGTCTGGACCCGCGAAAATACCCGGAAGATGCGGATTTTCGCAGTTATATCGGCAACGAATACATGGGCCACAAATGGCAGTGTGTTGAGTTTGCCCGCCGTTTCCTGTTCCTCAACTATGGTTTCGTGTTTACCGACGTCGGCATGGCGTGGGAGATCTTCTCCCTGCGCTTTTTGCGTCAGGTGGTGAACGATAACATTCTGCCCCTTCAGGCGTTTGCCAACGGCTCGAAGCGCGCGCCGCGCGCCGGGGCGCTGCTGATCTGGCAAAAGGGCGGAGAGTTTCATGAGACCGGCCACGTGGCGGTAATCACCCAGCTTCTGGACGACAAGGTGCGCATTGCAGAGCAGAACGTCCTGCACTCCCCGCTGCCGCTCGGGCAGCAGTGGACGCGCGAGCTGCGGCTGAGCGTGGAGAACGGATGTTACACAATCCATGACACCTTCAGCGACACGGAAATTCTCGGCTGGATGATCCAGACCGACGACACGGAACACAGCATTCCCCAGCCGGAAATCGACGGCGAACTGCTGAAAATTCGCGGTGCGCGGCTGAAAAACAAACGTCAGTTCGACGGAAAATGGCTCAACGAAAATGACGCGCTGCAGCAGGCGTATATCCGCGCGAACGGTCATGTGATCAATAAAGATCCCTGCCAGTACTTCACCATCACCGAAAGCGCCGAGCAGGAGCTGATCAAGGCCACCAACGAACTGCACCTGATGTACCTGCACGCGACGGACAAGGTGCTGAAAGACGACAATTTGCTGGCGCTTTTCGACATTCCAAAAATCCTCTGGCCGCGCCTGCGCCTCTCCTGGCAGTGGCGTCGTCACCATATGATCACCGGCCGTATGGATTTTTGCATGGATGAGCGCGGGATTAAGGTCTACGAGTACAATGCCGACTCCGCGTCCTGCCATACCGAGGGCGGGTTGATTCTCGAAGAGTGGGTGAAAAACGGTTATCGCGGCCACGGTCATAACCCGGCAGAAGGGTTGCTGGAAGAGCTAACCGGCGCGTGGAAACACAGCCACGCGCGTCCGTTCGTGCACATCATGCAGGACAACGATGTCGAAGAGGATTATCACGCGCTCTTTATTCAGCGTTCACTGTTGCAGGCCGGGTTTGAAACCAAAATTCTGCACGGGCTGGGGGCGCTGAGCTGGGATGCTGCCGGGCAGCTGATTGACGACGAAGGTCGCCACGTCAACTGCGTGTGGAAAACCTGGGCGTGGGAAACGGCGATAGAGCAAATCCGCGAGGTCAGCGAAACCGAATATGCCGCCGTGCCGATTCGGACCGGACATCCCGAGGGTGAAGTGCGCCTGATCGACGTCCTGCTGCGTCCGGAAGTGCTGGTCTTTGAGCCGCTGTGGACGGTGATACCGGGTAACAAAGCCATTCTGCCGGTACTGTGGCAGCTTTTCCCGAACCACCGTTACCTGCTCGATACCGATTTTGAGGTTAACGACCTGCTGAAGCAGACTGGTTATGCCGTCAAGCCGATTGCCGGACGCTGCGGCAGCAATATCGATCTCATTAGCGCCCAGGACGAACTGCTGGATAAATCCAGCGGCAAGTTTATCGATCGCAAAAACATTTACCAGCAGCTGTGGTGCCTGCCAAACGTCGACGGCAAATACATTCAGGTCTGCACCTTTACCGTCGGCGGGAACTACGGCGGCACCTGTCTGCGCGGAGATGACTCGCTGGTGGTGAAGAAAGAGAGCGATATTGAACCGCTGATTGTGGTGAAGGATAAGTAACTCAGAACCGCTCGAAATAGCTCCCCGCAGACCATTCTGCGGGGACGTTTCTTCACTCTTCTTCCTCGTCCTGCTGACTGATCTTTAAATCAATAATACGGCCAATCCGATCGTGATAGACCGTCAGCAGGTTGTACTGGCTCATCTCGGAGATGATCTGTGGTGAGACATTAAAGCTGCGGGCCAGCTCCTCCTGGTGAAAATAGCCCGGCTGACGCCGTCTTACATGCGTGCGGCGGCGGTTGTACTGATACCACAAAATCAGCAGCCATCCGTTAAGCGCGGCGAACAGCAAATAGATCAACACCGTATTAAAGGAGGCAATAATGACGCTCCACCGGTGTTCACTCTCTTCGGTTAACTGCATCCACAGCCTGGCATACAGGAAAAACAGAAATCCTCCCCACGCCACCAGAGTTAACGCGGCATCGAAAAGACGTGGTAACAGCCGATGTTCAGTCAAAATTAAGGTATTTTCGTTCATTGAATGCTTCCTTTTCCCCGGTCCGGACTGATCCAGCGCGCGCGGGCACGCTGACGTTTAAGCATGACTTTCGGAAACGCGACGAGGGTAGTGAACAGGCCAATCATCCAGTACACCATCGGGAACCAAATCACCCAGAAAAGCGAGCTTGCCACCTTCCGCTCGTATCGCCGCTCGATGAACAAACTGACCAGGAACTGCAGCAGACACATGACGCCCAACAGCAGACCGGTGAACGCGGGTGGGAACAGGGTCTCAACGGTCAGCCTGGCGGGAATCGGCGCGACCTGGCTGATAATGAACAGCAGTACCGTCATCGCGTAAGCGAACGCCCACAGCGTGGACAGCGCGTACTCCAGAAACAGGGGCCACATGCGATGATGCTCCCAGCGCACAACCTTGCGAAGGTTGACCAGAAACACCTCCGCGCCGCCCTGAGCCCAGCGCAGGCGCTGTTTCCACAGGCCTTTGAGCGTCTCCGGCATCAGGATCCAGCACAGCGCCCGCGGCTCGAAAAAGATATCCCAGTGGCGCAGCTGAAGCTTCCAGCTTATGTCGATGTCTTCCGTGATCATATCCGGGCTCCAGTACCCGACGTCCGCCAGCGCCTGGCGGCGAAAGGCGGCGATGACGCCGGACACGGTAAAGACCCGGCCATAGATCCGCTGCGTGCGTTTGATAAGGCCAATAATGGACGAGAACTCGCCCACCTGAATGCGCCCAATCAGCGAGGATCGCGTGCGTATGCGCGGATTGCCGGTGACCGCGCCGACGTGAGGATACTGAATCAGCGGGGCTACCAGATAAACCGCAGTGTCGCGGTCGAGCAGGGCGTCGCCATCAATGCAGACCAGCAGATCGCCCCGGGCTGCCGCGGCACCCGCTTTTAGCGCGACGGCTTTTCCCTGGTTCTCCGCGAGGTTAATTACCCGCAGGCGCGGCTGCTCCTGCGCCAGCTGCTGCAGCACGTCCGCTGTGTTATCAGAAGAGCCATCGTTAATGGCGATAACCTCTATATTCTTATACCGCTGATCCAGCGCGGCGCTGATGGTCTCTCTGGCGTTCCTTTCCTCATTGAAACAGGGGATCAGAATGGAAATAAGCGGCTCGCCAGCGAGCGAGGGTGGTGGGGTCTCTTTATCCCACGACCAGTGGCGTTCAAGCTGAAACCAGAAATAGAGTCCGCCGGTGACCCAGAGCACGGACATGAACAGCGGCCAGAAGAACACAAAATCCAGAATCAGTTCGCCAGTAAAAAGGGCGGCCACGCCTAAAGGCAACCCGAATACCAGACACAAAATAGAAAAAGCGATGATGCGATCAGTCATTGTCAGGGTACCAGTAGGAAGAAAATTCAGGCCTGATGCGGGAGATATCAGGCTGGTTGTTGATGAAATCGTCGGGGTAGTAGCCGTAGTTTTTGACGCCGTTCAGCTGGAGAACGCGCATCCACTGGACAAGCTGTTTATCGGAAACGGCACGCTGCGGTTTTTGCTCCCAGTCTCTGGCCTGCAGTTCGAAAATGGTTTTATCGAGCGCGCCGGGACGAGCGGCGACCACGTTAACCAGACGCGTCAGCCAGGCGTCGCTTTCGTTCGCCGGAAAGGACTCCATCAGCGGCATGGCCATCGGCACCGTCCAGTCATAGGCCGCCAGAAAATCATCAAAATTCTGTGCAAACCAGGCTTCGCTTTCAGGCTCCAGGATGGGTAAGACGAACATATTGCGTGCGGTTTTGATCTGCGGTCCCCGGATGTGCTTCACCGCCTGGCCCAGCGCACGGGTAAAGCCCATCAGCAGACGGCTTTTCTGACGCGTTGTGTCCTGAGCGGCGTCTTGTCCGGCATCGTCAACGTCCGTCAGCACCGCATCGTCATGGAACAAAATCCCATTGAAGGTGCTATAGCGGGCCAGATCTTCATAGATGTCCGTCACCTGCTGGCGAACCTGCGGGTTCCACGGGGAGAGCCGGATATAAGGTTCAGTGGCCTCGTGCAGCTGGCCCGTTTGACGATCCCGACGCTGCACGCGCGGCAGGGAGGAATCGAGATCGAACGAGAGCACCGGCATCCACGCGAAGACTTTCACCCCCGCACGGGTCTGGAGCTGCCAGGAGACAAAATTGAACAGATCGGCGCGGACCGGAAGCCGACGGTTGGGAAAATAGAGCGCTTTGATCCGGCCATCGCCCTGCGGATCGGCAAACGCCTGCAAGAAAACATGGCTGATTTTCATGTCGTAAACTCGCTGGATCAGCCTGTTGATATTTTGGGTTTGCTGGGCCGGATCGGGATCGTAAACGTAGTCGAGGTCGACGTGCATGACGCGAACGGGATCGTGTTCCTGGATCTGGCTGACCGTACTGGCAAACGTTTTTAGCGAAGGATTACCGGCGATCAGCAGACGGGGAATGTTGCCAGGGTCATTTACGTCCCCCAGACCGTCTTCCAGCGTAAAGGCCAGCTGGTAACCCTGTTGTCTGGCGATGGCGAGCGACGTACCGTTGGCGGCACCGTAAGGCCAGACCCAGGCGCGCGGTGCTTTGCCCGTCACCAGCGTGATTTTCTCGGTCACTTTACGCACGTCGTCGCCGATCCGCTGGCTGAACTGCCGATCGGTTTCATAGCGGCCCGTCGCCTTATCGTAAAAGCGATTGGCGATGGCAGGCTCGCGGCTTCCCTGAGGGTTAGCCACGATACCGTAATGGGAGGCCCAGGTATGTGAGCCGATCTCAATCAGCGGAGACTGGCTGAGCTCGCGCACCATGTCCCACGTTGCGAAGCGATCGCGGGGCGTCATCAGACCACCAAAATTGACCTTTTGATTTGCTGGCGTGTCCACCCAACTGCCTACCGGTGCCCACATGGCAGGGACGTTCCAGGCCTGAAGCAGTGGCCAGACGCGGGTATAAAAGCTGCTGTAGCCGTCGTCAAAACTGAGCAAAACGGCTTTCGGCGGCAGCGTTCTTTTTCCGTCATGGGCGTCCAGAATGTCCTGCACGCTGATGGCGTGATAGCCGTTATGCAAAAGCCAGCTTATTTGCTCGTTTAACGCGCTGGTGCGAACGGAGAGGTAGCGCTGATCGGCGGCATCATCTTCAACGTCGTGGTAGGCCAGTACCAGAAATCGATTCGTTGGCCAGGGCTTGCTTGCCTCCAACTGGGGTCTCTCTTTGGGGGCAATAAACGGGAGTGCCTGGGCGCAAATGCTCGCGCTGAGGCAGAACCAGCCGATGAGTATCACACTCACGGAAAAACGTATGTTCAGCATATTCATCCTTAAAAGCGTAAAGTCGCATCAAACGTGACGGAGAGATTGCTCTCGCGCTTGCCGTCGTAAGGGCGCTTGTCCCAGTTCAGCATCACGCCGGTATCGATGACGTTGTTCCACTGGATGCGTTGTCCGTAGCCCAGCAGGGTGATGGCCCCGGCGGACTGATTTTTCTGCCAGGAGCTGCCGCCGCCTGCCACGAACTGCTGGCTCCAGAGGGTGTCGTAATGGCGATACATCTCATGATCGACGGACAGAGCGGCCGTTACGGACAGATCCCGCGCCGGGTTGTAATAGAGCGTGTCCCGCAGGCTGTTTTTACTGGCGGCGATCCCCGGTTCGAGATCCAGCGTCAGGGACGGGGTTTGCCAGAGACGCTCCTTACCCGTAAGGGTGTATTCCTGACGGTGGTTGTGGTCTGAGAAGCGGCTGACGGCGGCGCTAAACTGATACTCACGTCGCTCGTTTTGATACCAGCGCACGCCGCCTTCCCCCCGGTTGGCGCTAATCCCGTTGCGTAATGCCCGTAAGGGCGTGGTGCGAGCTACGCGTTCAAGGCTGCCGCTGAGCTGCCAGTTATCGGTGAGAAAGTAAGTTGTGGAAAGGCGAGCCCCCGGCTTGTTCGCGCCGTGATAGCGGTTACTGGAAAGCTCGGCTTCGAGCTGGAGGTCACGAGGCCGCCATTCCACGCCGCCCAGGAGGTGGCGGCTGGTGCCTTTGCCTTCATCGAAATTACCCTCTGCATAGCGGGTGCCGGCAAACAGCCGCCAGTTATCCGCAACTGGCGGGCCATAGAGCGTGGCGTCCCAGTTCAGGTCGTGCGTACCGCTGACGGGGTTATCGGAGTGCAAACCCTTGCTCGCATTGAGGCGAAGCTCGGACATATGATGAACCGTTCTGAGCCTGTCCAGACGACGGGCACTGCGATCGACCGGTGCGCGAGCAAGCACGTCGTCGGCCAGTAAATCCATCTCTTGCCACTCCTGTAGATCCATGGCGACGTAAGCCTGCTGCTGCTCAAGCTCCAGATTTGATGGCTCCAGTGCCTCCGCCATTTTCAGCTTCTGCTCGGCCGCACGCGGCAGGCCCCGCGCCTGTAGCAAAGTGGCGTAGTCAATCTGCAATCCCTGGTTGCCCGGCGCCGTTGTCGCCAGACGCTGAGATAGCTTTTCGGCTTCAGGCAGGGCGTGGGTCGCCAGCAGATAGTTAAAACGGAGAGACTGCCCGGTGAGCCATCGATCGTTCGGCTGAGGGGTAGGGGAACCGAAATCGTAGCGGGTCCAGGGGACGTTACGGGTCTGGCGCTCTACATACTGGCGGGCGGCCCGATACTGCCCGGTATCCAGCCAGGCGTAGAAAAGTGCGTGCTCTTCGTCCTGCGGATCGGCGGCGTATTGCGGATAGCGTTGCAGAAGCGAGAAGGCGGCATCGGCGTTTTTCTCCTGCAGATACGCGGAGATAACCCAGCCGATTGCCCAGTCCGGCACCGGGTGCTGCGCTGCCGTAAGATCCTGATACTCGCTGATGACCCGCGGATAATCAGCATGGGCGTACAGCGCGCCGAGCCGGTCTATACGCGCAAGGATGACATCTTCCGCCGCCTGCGGCTCGCTTTTCCAGCGAGAAAGCAGAACGTCGTAACGATTCAGCGCAGATTGCGCAAGCTGCAGGCGCTCCTTTTCTGTTCTGCCTGGCACATCGGCAAGGCGAACCCTTTCGGCGGCGGCGTTACGCTCAAGACGGCGACGCTCCGCCGGGGACAGCGGCACCCGCTGTGAAAGTACGAGCGCGGGGGTATTCACGCGGTTATCCGTCAGGGCGTCGACAAGCTCGCTGAGCAGGACATTATTCTCTGGCGCGGTAGCCAGTGCGCGCGTGTCCGCCAGAAGCCGATCCCAGCTTTTTCCCTGGCGTAACCAGACATACGAGAGCGTCTGAAGATGCGCCTGAGTGGGGTTTTGGGTGACCAACTGCCGGGCTTCCTGCAGCGCGAGTGCATCCATGCGAGCATCGGCCAGGGTTTTGATATAGCCGATACGATAATCATCGTTATTCGGCGCAAGGCTGCACGCCTCTTTCCAGAGCGATAAGGCTGGCTGCCACGCTTTTTGATTTCTCCTGGCCTGGGCAACGGCAGCAACGCCGCGAGCGGGCAGCGGCATATAGATGCCATAACGCTGCCAGACCTCAATCACCTCATCATCATGACCTGCCCAGGATGCCACCTGTAACCAGTCTGCGACCTGTTCAGGCGTCAGGGCGTGCTGTTGCTGATAATGCTGTAGATAATCAAGAAACGGCGTGTAATTACCGTTACGCGCCTGTTGAATCTGTTGTTCATAAACGGATTCCGTTGCCTGAACCAGAACAGGAAAGAGTAATAACAGTAACAATAATCCTGGGGTGCGATAAAAGAATAACGTATTGAAGCGAAGCGATCTTTCCATATCTATTTGCCATTTGTTTATCATGAATCCATTGCATAACACGGCTGCCTTTTAACTGTGCGTTAAAGGCGATAAATGAGAACATTAAATCTGAATGCAGTAACGTTATGGGGTACTTACTTAAAGGTAATTATGGATCCTTATCTCGATGGATTGGGTAAACGGTAATGTACACCTGATATGTTGCCGGATAAATATGGTGAATAGAGGCTGGGTGGTTTTGAGATAATTCTGTAGTGAGCGGTTTTTTATGATTATATTGGAGGGGTTCTGTATTTATAACATTATGATATTTAAATGTTTTATTTTTATTGTGACAGATTTGTTTATATTTTTAATGAGGCATGGAAGCATCAATTAAAGTACTTTCTTGTGCATGTTTGGGAAGTTTCATGACAAAAATTCTTAATGTTTAGCGAAGTGTCTTTTCTGAGATTGTTTTTTATTTATAATTAATGTCAGACATTGAATGATGGTCTACAGGAAGTCTTACTCATCAATGTGTGTATTGAGGGATGTTCAAAGCCAGAATACATTTGTCGTTAATATAACAGCGCTATAAAACGAAGGCGGCCTTCTCTCGGAAGGAGCGTTCTTGCTTTAATCTAAAAGGGATGGTTAGTGGCAACTTCAATAGTGTTAGTGACTCAGGATCGCTATCTTGTCAGGGGCATGAGGCTTTTTTTTCCAGATATTATCCTGCTCGACTCGATTGACAGAAACATATTTGATAATGGTGCCGACGAATACTCTGTATTGATTGATAGTCGTTCTCCGCTCCGTTTATATGATTACCTGATACGTCATCCGGCCAGAACAAGGAAAACGATCTGCTGCGTTATGCTGGATATGCGACATCGCGAAGAGAATCTACTCAGTATGAAGTTGTTTATGAACACGTCGCTCACCGCGCCGGATATGGCGTCGCTGTTTAATCTGGTGCTCAACATGAAGGGCAGGCGTCTGACAACCAAATGGCTGCTTAACTTACGGCTTAGCACGCACGAGGCGATCATGCTGCGGTTGCTGAGGGCAGGGATGTCGATGGAAGCCGTTGCCGATGAGTTGAATACGTCGGTGAAAAGCCTCTACCGCAAACGAACGGCGCTTTCGGAACGGCTGGGGGCGGAGAACTTCAATGAGGCGTGTTTGTTTATCTTTAAAAATAAACTGCTGGATGTGATTGGGAACGATCCCTAGATTGAAAAGAGATCAAAAGCAAAAACCCGCCTTTTGGGCGGGTTCTTTAAACAGTGGTGACCGGACTCGGAATCGAACCAAGGACACGGGGATTTTCAATCCCGCCCTGACTCTGCGCAGTTTTCAACGCCAGCCACGCCGCCAGTTCCGGGCAGTGGGTGACCAGACGGCCTTCTTCGCGCCGGTATTGCAGCAGATCTGAGGAACAGGATTTATCGGTACCGTTGTAGCGGACAAGGTGCCCTGACAGGCAGGGGCTAAGCAGGATTATATCTTTGATGGGCATGGGAGATACCTTTGATAAGGTGCGTGGTAACGCGTTTATCTCGATACCGGCGGATATAAGGTGGCAGAAAATGAGCGGGTGGCGGTTGGATTTTGGGGGAGAGGAAACGCGTATTATAATGAAAAACGAACAGTATCTTCTGCTCTTTAACCCCGTTTATGAACTGCCAGAGGCTAAGCCATGTGTTTTATCCTGAGCGGGTGATACCAGAAGGAGACTCCTGGAAGTGATTGAAAAATTTAAAAGGACGTTAGAAATGAATAAATATCTGTCTGGTCTGTGTGTTGTTTCTTTTTTTTATTTTTCTTCAATAGGTTACGCGCACTCTGCGGGGCTAAATAAAGTTCAGGTTAGTATCAAACCCAGCAGCGCTAATGGAGGATATATCCCGGTAATTTCTGATGCAGATGAAATCGAGCCTTCTGATTTCAGGGAGTCGGACCTACGGGAGATGCAGGATAGCCTGAGGAAGATGAAGTCCGACAACCGCAAAGTCGATGAGCTAACTCAGAAGGTTTTACAGCTTGAGAGAAAGAATTCTGAGCAGGAGAGTAAGATCGAGCGTTTGCAAAGAAGCCTTGATGACATGAAGCGGAGCAACGACAACCTTTCAAATCAGGTCAGCAATTTATCCGGCAAAATTAAGTGATAAAAAAGAGCCACCGCCTGTATTAACTTATCGGGCTATTAGCGTAAGCGTGCCTGCATTAAAGCCACGCTTATCAGCGCACAGAAATCGGCCGTAGCCATAAAGCAAAAACCCAGCCATAGGCTGGGTTTTCTAAATAGTGGTGCCCGGACTCGGAATCGAACCAAGGACACGGGGATTTTCAATCCCCTGCTCTACCGACTGAGCTATCCGGGCAACGGGGCGCATTAAACCTGATCTGCTTCCTGCCGTCAACGAAAAATGTTGTTTTCGTTACGGACTGCGCAATCTCTCGCCATTTCGCCGCACTCTTAAGCGAAAAAGCGCGTCCAGAGCGCTGAGAGCGGCATGGCGATCAGCAGCGCGGGCAGCATATTCACCACGGCAAACATCTTAATCCCGCAGATGCGTAACCCGGTCGCCAGCAACAGCAGGCCGCCGACGGCAGTAAAGTCCGCCATCATTGCCGGCGTAGTCAGCGGGAGTATCAGCGCGGCGCAGGTGGCGAGAGCCAGCTGAATCAGCAGCATCGGGACGCAAATTGCCGCGACGGCGATACCGAGCGTGGTGGCAAAAATGGTGGCGGTGAAGAAATCGAGAAACGCTTTCGCAATTAATATACTCGGGTCGCCCGTCATCCCTTCCTGCATCGAACCGAATATCCCGGTGCCGCTGGCACAAAACAGAATAATGATCGCAACGTAGTTCTGAATAAACGACTCGTGCGAACCGTTTTTCGCCTTACCGGGTCGGGCAATCAGGTTTTTGGCTTTGCCTACCGCGTTATTGATGCCCTTTTCCAGATAGCAAAATTCGCCAATCAGTGCGCCGAGCAGCGTTGCCAGCACCATGACGGGCAGGTTGGCGCATTTGATGACTAAAAGGATGCCGATGCCCAGCGAGGCCAGGCCAAAAATAGACGGCATGGAGGTACGAATACGCTCCGGTAGCCGCTGGCTTAACACGCCGCCAAGTATGCCGCCCAGCAGCACTGCGCCGGCGTTGATAAAGGGTCCAATTACCACCGCTAACTCCTGTTACTTAATCATTGGTATTGCATGATTATGACACGCAAAGCGGGCATTACGCTTAGCTTTGGAAGGTTTTGTGCATATTGATTCCTTCTTGCACCTCAAAATAAAAGGTGACATTATTGCGCGAATTTTCTCCTCCCTGTCTCACCATTCGGTGAGGGTAACTAGCGCCTATGAAAACCATGAAAATTGCCGTCAGCCGCGAGCTGCTCTCCACTGTCTCAACCCACCGTGAAAAGGTGACGCTGGATAACACGGATTTTACCGATGTGGCGGCAGTCGTCATGACAACTGCTGAAAGTCGCAGCGGTATTCTCGCGTTGCTGAAACGCACGGGCTTTCAGTTACCGGTGTTTATTTTCTCGCAGGAGCACACGGACGTGCCTGACGGTGCTACCGCGGTCATCTCGGGAAAAGCGCAGGAGTTTCTGGAACTGGAGACTGCTGCCAGCCGTTACGAAGAGAATCTGCTGCCGCCGTTTTTTGACACACTGAGCCAGTACGTGGAGATGGGTAACAGCACCTTCGCCTGTCCTGGTCACCAGCACGGGGCGTTTTTCAAAAAGCATCCGGCGGGACGACAGTTCTTTGATTTCTTCGGTGAGAACGTGTTTCGTGCCGACATGTGCAATGCTGACGTGAAACTCGGGGATTTACTGATCCACGAAGGGTCCGCCAAGCATGCGCAAAAGTTCGCGGCGAAAGTGTTCAATGCGGATAAAACCTACTTTGTGCTGAACGGCACGTCGGCGGCCAACAAGGTGGTGACCAACGCGCTGCTGACGCGTGGCGATCTGGTGCTGTTCGACCGCAACAACCATAAATCCAATCACCACGGGGCGCTGATTCAGGCAGGGGCCACGCCGGTGTATCTTGAGGCTGCGCGTAATCCATTTGGCTTTATTGGCGGGATTGACGAGCACTGTTTTGATGACGCGTACCTGCGCGATCTTATCCGCGAGGCTGCGCCGGAGAAAGCCGACGAGGCGCGTCCGTTCCGCCTGGCGATCATCCAGCTTGGCACCTATGACGGCACGATCTACAACGCCCGTCAGGTGATCGACAAGATCGGCCATCTGTGTGATTACATCCTGTTTGACTCTGCCTGGGTGGGCTACGAGCAATTTATTCCGATGATGGCGGAAACGTCTCCGCTGTTGCTGGAGCTGAACGAGAACGATCCTGGCATTTTTGTGACCCAGTCGGTGCATAAGCAGCAGGCCGGGTTCTCGCAAACGTCGCAGATCCATAAAAAGGATAACCACATTCGTGGCCAGGCGCGTTTTTGCCCCCATAAGCGGCTGAACAATGCGTTTATGCTGCACGCCTCCACCAGTCCGTTTTATCCGCTGTTTGCAGCGCTGGATGTGAATGCCAAAATTCATGAAGGCGAGAGTGGGCGCAGGCTGTGGGCGGAGTGTGTTGAGCTGGGCATTGAGGCGCGCAAGGCGATCATTGCCAACTGCCATATGATTAAGCCGTTTATCCCGCCGGTGGTGGCGGGGCGGCCGTGGCAGGATCATCCGACGCACGCCATTGCCAGCGAGCGCCGCTTCTTCAGCTTCGAGCCGGGGGCGAAATGGCACGGGTTTGCGGGTTATGCCCGCGAGCAGTACTTTGTCGACCCGTGCAAGCTGCTGCTGACCACGCCGGGGATTGATGCGGAAACCGGGGAATATACCGGGTTCGGCATTCCGGCGACCATTCTTGCGCACTACCTGCGCGAAAACGGCATCGTGCCGGAGAAATGCGATCTCAACTCAATCCTGTTCCTGCTGACGCCAGCTGAAAGCAGCGAGAAGCTGGCGCAGCTGGTGGCAATGCTGGGACAGTTCGAGCAGCATATTGAAGACGATACGCCGCTGGCGGACGTACTGCCGACCATCTACCAGAAATACCCGGTGCGCTACCGGGATTACACCCTCCGCCAGTTGTGTCAGGAGATGCACGATCTTTATGTCAGCTTTGACGTAAAAGATCTGCAGAAGGCGATGTTCCGCAAAGAAAGCCTGCCTGAGGTGGTGATGAATCCACAGGACGCGAACCAGGCCTACATTCGCGGAAACGTGGAGCTGGTGCGCATACGGGATGCCGCAGGGCGCATTGCTGCCGAAGGGGCGCTGCCCTATCCGCCTGGCGTGCTGTGCGTGGTGCCGGGTGAAGTCTGGGGCGGGGCGGTACAGCGTTACTTCCTGGCGCTGGAAGAGGGCATCAACCTGCTGCCGGGCTTCTCGCCGGAGCTGCAGGGGGTATACAGCGAGAAGGATGCGGACGGGATTAAACGGCTGTATGGGTATGTGTTGAGGTAGTGCGGGCTGCTGCCCTCACCCTAACCCTCTCCCACAGGGAGAGGGAACGTTTCATCAAACCGCACTACGCTTGTACATCCTCCTTGGATGCCCAATCTTCCCGTACAGCATCTCCACGCTCAGAAACCCCGCCTCCACGCAGTGCTCCAGATAGCGCCGGGTAGTGGTTTTACTCAACCCCGTTTCGCTCACCACCTCATCCACGGTAAAGCAGTGCGTCGCCTTGTCGTTGAACAGCGCCTGCACCCGGGCCAGCGTATTCTCCTCAATCCCTTTGCTGCCGTTGTCCTGGCGGTAGTTCTTCGCCTGGAGTTGATACAGTGAATCGACGTTTTGCTGATCGACAATCTTCCAGACGCGCTGCTGTTCGGTAAATTGCACAAAGCGCTCCAGCGACTGGCTGAGGCGCTTCCAGGAAACCGGCTTAAGGATATAGTCAAACGCGCCGTTGCGGATGGCCTGGCTGCAGGTGTCCATATCGCTGGCGGCGGTGATGAAAATCACCGAGCAGTTGGCGCGGGTCAGCATCGGGTTACTGATAAGGGTGATGCCTTTGCCGTCCGGCAGATAGTTATCCAGCAGCATCAGCTGAGGCTGTTTACGCTCAAGCTGAACCTGCGCGTCGGCCAGTGACGAGGCAATCCCCACCAGTCTCAGACGCGGGTGTTTGCTGATGAGCTCCGCGTGCAGCTGTGCCAGTTCGTTCTCGTCTTCAACAATCAGTACGTCGATAAGTTCATGTTGCATAGTCGGTGTCTTCCAGTTGCCGGACGGTTCCCGAGGCCGGGATAAACAATGAGAAAATGGCGCCGCGTGGGGTATTATCGGCAACTTCTATCGCGCCGCCAGCCTGCGTAACGTAGCTTTCGATCAGATACAGACCAATCCCATGATCGCCGCGTGTTTTGGTGGTGATGCCGCGTTCAAAGATCCGCTCACGGATCTCCGGTTTAATGCCTACGCCCTGGTCGGCGACTTCAATAATCAGCTCCTGCTCGCTGAGTTTTATCAGCACTTCCACCGGCGCATGGGGAAGCGGCGAGCGCTGTGTTGCTTCGATGGCGTTATCCAGCAGGTTACCAATAATCGAAATCAACTCTTGCTCCCCAAGCGGCAGGAACGGCTTATCCAGCCGACAGGCCGGGTCGAAACTCAGCTCGACGCCTTTTTCCCGCGCGCGGGCGGCTTTTCCCAGCAGCAGGCCACACAGGGTGGGGGAACTGAAGCGCGACGAGATAAAGTCCAGCAGCTCCTGGGCATGTTCCGACTGCGCCTGTATGTAGCCAATCGCCTCCTCATAGCGGCCCATATGCAGCAGGCCGGAGAGGGTGGTCATCCGGTTTAACTGCTCGTGACGCATAATGCGCAGGTTATCGACATAGCGCTTTACCTGGCTGAGCTGGGCGCTCAGAGAGTCGATTTCGTTGCGATCGCGGAAGGTGATCACCCAGCCCTGCAGCGAGCCCTCAAGCATGATGTGAACCCGGCTGGCAATCACCGTGAGATCGTTAAAACGGCAAATCTCATCGTGGGTATCTTTAGCCAGCATCGTCTGCGTGTCGAAGAACGGGACCGGGTCGATCACCTGGCTTATCAACTGTCCGCGCAGTTCACGCGCCGGCTGGCTCAGCCCCAGCAGTTTGCGCGCCGCCTGGTTGATCACTTCTATGCGCCGCTCGTTATCAATGGCAATCACCCCTTCGTAGATAGATTCCATCATCGCCTTTTGCTGACGTACCAGCAGGCCGATTTCTCGCGGTTCGAGGGAGAAGATCTGCTTCTTTATACTGCGGGTAAAGAACCAGGAGAAGATAAAGAGGGCCAAAAGCAGCAGCACGGCGGCAATCAGGATATTGACCACTTTACTGACGGTAATGGTATCCAGGTAGCTGGTGAGATAGCCCACGGAAACAATGCCAACCACCTGCCCGGCATCGTTGAAGATAGGGGCTTTACTGCGCAGCGAAATACCCAGTCCGCCTTTACGGATGGTTGTCGTGCTTTTCCCCTGCAGGACGGCCTCATTGTCGCCGCCAACCAGCGTCGTGCCCACTCTGTCGGCAAAGACGGAATGAAAAAGGTGCTTTCCCGTGTTATCTCCAATCACAATAAAGCTGGCATCGCTATGGGCAGCCATTTTCTGCATAAAATCATGGATCGCGGTGATATCTTTTTGTTCAACTTCATTGCGTAATGACGGAATAAGCGCAATCTCCTCCGCCTGTATTTTTGCGCGCGCACTCATTTCCTGATAAAGCTGCTTACCGACATCGGCATAATAATATCCGCCCAGCAACGCAAAAAGCACTGAGAAAAAGGCAACCAGCGAAATAAACAACTTAATCTGGAAAGAGACTTTCATAACTATCACGCAAGGTAGCGACAAAGATCGCCAATATATCATCTTTTTTTCTGTGGCTGCCTGCGCTTTGCCGAAAACTTGTGATCCCTTGCACAGCGGGTGCTGTAAAAGATTTATCCTGAGGGCTTACCTCGTTCAGGCTATATGAATAAATGTTATTTGTTTGTTCAATTCAGAAAAGAAACCATAAAAACCACGATAATAAATAAGGCATAAATCACATTAAATAAAAGAAACCATTAAAACCATAGTGGCCATTAAAACTTCGCTTTTAATATGTCATCCCTCACATAAAGTAAGCCTTTGTGACTCTAAGCTGAACGCACAAAATAACCAAGGGGCTTATTATGAGCACAACTGACGATTCTTTCTCTGTTACCCACGACCCGATGGAAATTCAGCGACCCTCGCTCAAAGAGCGTTGGTGGCATATTATGGATACCTGGAAAATCGGGATTATCCCTCTGCCGCTGTTTGTTCTGGCGGGCGCACTGATTGCGATTGATTGTCTGGGCGGAAAGCTGCCGAGCGACATCGTGGTGATGGTAGCGACCTTGGCCTTCTTCGGCTTTGCCTGCGGTGAGTTTGGCAAGCGCCTGCCGATTGTCGGCAAGCTCGGTGCGGCGGCGATTTGCGCAACCTTTATCCCTTCCGCGCTGGTCTATTACGGCCTGCTGCCGGATGTGGTGGTCGAGTCCACCACTAAGTTCTATAAATCCACCAATATTCTCTATCTCTACATCTGCTGCATTATCGTCGGCAGCATCATGAGCATGAACCGCACGGTGCTGATTCAGGGCTTCCTGCGCATCTTCTTCCCGATGCTGTGCGGTGAAATCGTCGGCATGCTGGTGGGGATGGGCGTTGGTCTCGCGCTGGGCCTGGAGCCGTTCCAGATCTTCTTCTTTATCATTCTGCCCATTATGGCGGGCGGTGTCGGGGAAGGCGCAATTCCGCTTTCCATCGGTTATGCCACCCTGCTGCACATGGACCAGGGCGTAGCGCTCGGCCGCGTGCTGCCGATGGTGATGCTCGGCGGTCTGACCGCGATCATTATCTCCGGTTGCCTGAACCAGCTTGGTAAGCGCTACCCGCACCTGACCGGTGAAGGCCAGCTGATGCCTAACCGCGCCAATGCCGATACCACCGTCTCTCAGCCTGCGTTCTCTGGTAAAGCGGACGTGACCACAATCGCCTCTGGCGCTCTGCTGGCGGTGCTGCTCTACATGCTGGGCATGCTCGGCCACAAGCTCATTGGCCTGCCAGCCCCGGTCGGCATGCTGTTTATGGCGGTGCTGGTGAAGCTCTGCAACGGCGCCTCTCCGCGCCTGCTGGAAGGCTCACAGGTCGTCTACAAATTCTTCCAGACTTCCGTGACCTACCCCATCCTCTTCGCCGTCGGCGTGGCTATCACCCCGTGGCACGAACTGGTGGCGGCGTTCACCGTCAGCAACCTGCTGGTGATTGTCAGCACCGTTTCTGCGCTGGTGGCGACCGGCTTCTTCGTCGGCAAAAAGATCGGTATGCATCCGATTGATGTCGCCATCGTCTCCTGCTGCCAGAGCGGGCAGGGCGGTACCGGCGACGTGGCGATCCTGACCGCAGGCAACCGCATGAGCCTGATGCCGTTCGCCCAGATTGCTACCCGTATCGGCGGAGCGATTAACGTCTCTATCTCTCTGCTGATTCTGGGCAACTTCCTCGTTTAAGTTTTCAGGAAAGAACAATGAAACTCGCAAGCTTTTTATACCAGGGAAAACGCAGCTACGGCATCGTCCAGGCCGACGGCGTGATTGATTTAGGCCGCCGTCTCGGCGACCGCTACAGCGACCTCAAGGCGCTGCTGCAGGGCAACGGGCTGGCACAGGCCACCCGCTACCTGAACGACGCGGTGGACGTCCCGATGAACGCTATCACCTTCTTACCGGTGATTGAGCAGCCGGAAAAAATTCTCTGCGTGGGCATGAACTACGCCGACAAGCGCAAGGAGTTTGACCAGCATAACCCGGCCCCGACGCTGTTTGTCCGCTTCCCGGATTCACAGACCGGCCATAACGAACCGGTGCTGAAGCCGCGCCACTCCAGTGAATTCGACTACGAAGGCGAGCTGGCAGTGATCATCGGCAAAGGTGGGGAGAACATCAGCCGCGACGACGCGCTGCGCCACGTGGCGGGCTACAGCTGCTACATGGACGGCTCCGCCCGTGACTGGCAGCACACCTGGTTTACCGCCGGAAAAAACTGGCGTCAGACCGGCGCGTTTGGCCCCTGGATGGCGACGGCGGATGAGATCCCGGATCCGCACCAGCTGGCAATCCGCACCTGGCTGAACGGCCGCATGGTGCAGGAAGACAACACCAGCAGCATGATCCACAAGGTTGCGGAGCTGATCGAGTACATCAGCACCTTCACCCGCCTCAGCCCGGGCGATGTGATCATCACCGGATCCCCAGGCGGGGTGGGTAAAAAGCGTAACCCGCCGCTGTTTATGAAAGAGGGCGATCGCATTGAGGTGGAGATCGAGCATATCGGTCATCTGAGCAACGTGATCGTGGAAGCGCCCGCCGTCGGGCTTGCGGCAGCACACTGAGTAAAACGGCATGAACAGTCAACCCATCGATTTTCGCCACACTCTGGTGGCGAAGCATCCGGAACGCTTAAGCCAGATCCGCTACCTGCTGGCAGACAGCGGCCTGGGCCTGGACAACGACATCGCGCTGTTTGTCGAAGCCTGGTCCGGCTCGCAGCTGGTGGGTTGCGCAGGGCTTGCCGCCAACGTCATCAAATGCGTGGCGGTCAACGAGCAGCTTCGCGGTGAGAACCTCAGCGCGCGGCTGCTGGCTGAGGTGGAAAATGCGGCGCTGGAGCGCGGCCATTTTCACCTCTTCCTCTGCACCCGTCCGTGCAACCGGGAGCGCTTTGCCCGCAGTGGCTTCTGGCCGATTGCCCAGAGCGGAAACAACGCGGTGCTGATGGAGAACACCCCGCAGGGGATCGAACGCTACTGCCGTTCCCTGCGCGCGAAGCGCAAAAGCGGGGAGAACATTGGCGCGATAGTGATGAACGCCAATCCCTTCACCCTCGGCCATCGCCATCTGGTGGAGCAGGCGGCGCAGCAGTGCGATGCGCTGCATCTCTTCGTGGTGCGTGAAGATGCGTCGTTCTTCCCGTTTAGCGCGCGCATTGAGATGGTGCGGGCGGGCGTGGCGCATCTGCCGAACGTGGTGGTGCATGAAGGCTCGCAGTACATCATCTCCCGCGCCACCTTCCCGGCCTACTTCCTGAAGGAGACCGGCAAAGTGCAGCAGGCGTGGAGTGAAATCGACGTGCTGATTTTCCGGGACTTTATTGCCCCGGCGCTGGGCATCACCCACCGCTTCATCGGCTCGGAGCCCTTTTGCGACATCACCCGGCAGTACAACCAGACGCTGCACGACCTGCTGGCCTCGCATATTGAGGTGGTGGAAATGCCGCGCATCAAGGCCACCGGCAACGCCATTTCCGCGTCCGAAGTGCGCCGTTTACTCAAGACACAGCAGTTTTCCCGGATCCGGGAGATTGTCCCGGACTCCACCTTCGCGCATCTCGAAACGCATTACCGTGCGAGTGCCGAAGTCGCATAACTACCAGGAATTTATCATGAATATTGTAAGGGAGGCGCTGGCCGGCACGCAGGAGTCCAGCGACCTGATGGTGAAAATCGCTCCCGCTCACGGCGAGCTGGAGATAGTCATCCACAGTGAAGTGATTAAGCAGTTTGGCGAGCAGATTCGCCAGGTGGTCAACGACACATTGCGCGCCATGAACGTGCACCAGGGACTCATCATTATTGAAGATAAAGGGGCGCTGGACTGTGTTATTCGCGCCCGCCTGCAAAGCGCGCTGATGCGTGCCGCCGATGATCAAACCATCAACTGGGGGGCGCTGAAATGAGCAAACTCCGCCGCAGTATGCTGTTCCTGCCGGGCGCCAACGCCGCCATGCTTTCCACCGCCTTTATCTACCGGCCTGATTCCATCATGTTTGACCTGGAAGACGCCGTTGCCCTGCGCGAGAAAGACACCGCGCGCATGCTGGTGTTCCAAGCGCTACAGCACCCGATGTATCAGGATATCGAAACCGTGGTGCGCATTAACCCGCTGAGCACGCCGTTTGGCCTGCTGGATCTGGAAGCCGCCGTGCGGGCGGGCGTGGACGTGATTCGCCTGCCGAAAACCGATACCCCGGACGATATCTACGAGCTGGAGGGGCACCTGGCGCGTATTGAACGCGAGTGCGGCCGCGAAGTCGGCTCTACCCGCGTCATGGCGGCGATTGAATCGGCCATTGGCGTGATAAATGCCGTGGCGATTGCCCGCAGCTCCCCGCGCCTCATCGGCATCGCGCTGGCCGCCTTTGATTATGTGATGGATATGCAGACCGAGCGCGGCGACGGCACCGAGCTGTTCTACGCCCGCTGCGCCGTATTGCACGCCGCCCGCGCGGCGGGCATCGACGCCTTCGACGTGGTGTGGTCAGACGTTAACGACGAGGCCGGGTTCCTGCGCGAGGTCGATCTGATCCGCAAGATGGGCTTTAACGGCAAATCGCTGATTAACCCGCGCCAGATTGACCTGCTGCATAACGCATACGCCCCGACGCTGGAAGAGGTGGAACACGCGAAGCGAGTGATTGAGGCGGCAGAAGAGGGCGAGCGTAACGGCCTGGGCGTGGTGTCGCTCAACGGCAAAATGGTGGATGCACCGATTATTAACCACGCGCAGGTGGTGCTGGAGCGCGCGGCGGCCTCCGGCGTGCGTCGGTAAGGATGACAGAATGAACCAGACTGAACTTCTCCATATGAATTTCCCCCATCTGCGGGGCTTAAAACCGTTTGATACCGCCCACAGCGCGACGCCGTGGCTGGCGGATGCTGACGCGAAGCACAGCCGCAAACTCTGCGCCTCCGTTGAAGAGGCGGTGAAGCGCTGCGGCCTGCAGGACGGGATGACCATCTCTTTCCACCACGCGTTTCGCGAAGGCGACCGGGTGATCAACACCGTCGTGGCGCTGCTGGCGCGAATGGGTTTCAAAAACCTGACGCTGGCCTCCAGCTCGCTGATGACCTGCAATGACGCGCTGATCGAGCATATTGAAAGCGGCGTCATCACCCGGATTTACACCTCCGGAATGCGCGGCAGGCTGGCGGATGCCATCTCCCACGGGCTGATGGACGAGCCGGTGCAAATTCACTCCCACGGCGGGCGCGTGAAGCTCTTGCAGGACGGCGAGCTGAATATCGACGTGGCGTTTCTCGGCGTGCCGTGCAGCGATGAGTTTGGCAACGCCAACGGCACCCACGGTAAATCCTGCTGCGGCTCGCTGGGCTACGCCATGGTGGATGCGCACTTTGCCCGCAAGGTGGTGCTGCTGACCGAAGAACTGGTGCCGTTCCCCAATATGCCCGCCAGCCTGGTGCAGGACCAGGTGGACTACATCGTGCAGGTTGAGAGCGTCGGTGACCCGGCGAAAATCAGCGTTGGCGCGGCGCGCGTCACCAGCAACCCGCGCGAGCTGATGATCGCCCGCTATGCGGCGGACGTGATTGAACATTCCGGCTACTTTAACCCGGGCTTCTCAATGCAGACCGGCTCCGGCGCGGCGGCGACCGCCTGCACGCGCTTTATGGAAGAGAAAATGGAGCGCAGCGGCGTGAAGGCGCGCTTCGCGCTTGGCGGCATCACCGGCAGCCTGGTGGATTTGCACGAGAAGGGGCTCATCGAAAAGCTGCTCGACACCCAGTGCTTTGACGGCCAGGCGGCGGCGTCTCTGGCGCGCAACCCGAACCACGTGGAGATCTCCACCAATGTTTACGCCAATCCCGGCAGCAAGGCGGCAAGCTGCGACCAGCTCGACGTGGTGATCCTCAGCGCCCTCGAAATCGACGTTGATTTCAACGTCAACGTCATCACCGGCTCCGACGGCGTGATGCGCGGCGCGTCCGGCGGACACTGCGACGTGGCCGCTGCGGCGAACCTCACCATCGTCGTCGCGCCGCTGCTGCGCAGCCGCATTCCGACGGTCGTGAAGCGCGTCACCACGCGCCTCACGCCGGGTGAGAGCATCGACGTGCTGGTCACCGATCACGGCATTGCGGTCAACCCTGCGCGCCCGGAGGTGCGGGAGCGGCTGATGGCTGCCGGGCTGAAGATTGTGGATATCAACGCGCTCTATGAACGGGCGATATCGCTGACGGGCGTACCGAAGCCGATTGAGTTTACCGACAAAATCGTCGGGGTGATCCGCTACCGCGACGGCAGCGTGATCGACACCGTGCGACAGGTGAAGGAGTGATTATGACAGTAGCGACACCCGTGCGGACGGGTGTCAGCCTGGACGAACTGCTGGCGGCGAAAGAGCGCCGCGCAGCGCGTCAGGCTGACATGCTTGAGCACTATCAACAACCGGTGATTTCCCTCACGCTGGTCACGCCAGGGGAAATTAAAGACAGCCTGCGCTATCGCAACACCATGGGCGTAGCGCTCCAGACGTGCGACCAGCTGCTATGGGAGAACCGCTGGCAGGTGCTGGACCGTCAGGTGCTGTGGCTTCCGACCGGGCCCGAGGCCCTGTGGTGCGTGGCTCATCCGGCAGCGGAAATTAAAGCGCACTGCGCGGATCTGGAGCAGACGCACCCGCTCGGCAGGCTGTGGGATCTGGATGTTATCTGCCCTCAGCATGGCCACGTCGGGCGTCAGTCGCTGGGGGCAAATCTCAGACGCTGCCTGATCTGCGACGAACCTGCGCATGCCTGTTCCCGCTCGCGGAACCATCCCGTTGAGCAGGTGGTTTCCCGGGTGGAGAAGATGATTGATGACTGGTTTGCTCGCGACTAAACCCCGCATTGCGGACGTGCCCGCGCTTGCCGAAGCGGCACTGTGGCAGGAGCTGGAGCTGACGCCCAAACCGGGGCTGGTGGACAAGCTCAATAACGGTTCCCACCGCGATATGGACCACGCGCTGTTTGCCCGCAGCATTGCGGCGATTACGCCGTGGTTTGCGCGCTTTGCTGAACTTGGTAACGCGCATGCGGATAAGCCCGCTGACGCACAGCTACGGATTATCCGCCCAATGGGGATGGCCTGCGAGCAGGCGATGTACGCCGCGACGAACGGCGTGAATACGCACAAAGGCGGGATTTTTGCCCTGGGTTTACTGTGCTTCGCCGCCGGACGTGTGAACAATCTTTCTGCGGACAGCCTCTGTTGTGAGGTGGGTAACATCTGCCGCGGGCTGGTGTCGCGAGAGTTGGCCGCGCGCAGCGGGCAGGCGACGGCGGGCGAGCGGCAGTTTCAGCAGCACGGCTTAACCGGCGCGCGCGGTGAGGCGGAAAGCGGCTTTGCCACGGTGCGTAAGGCGTTGGCACAGTGGAACGGACGGTCGCTTCACAGCCTGCTGTTACGCCTGATGTCAGTCAATCAGGACAGCAATCTGGTGTCGCGCGGTGGCATGGAAGGGCTGCGCTACGTTCAGGGCTACGCGCGGGAATTGCTGGCTAACGGCTGGGACCGCGAAGCGTTGCTTAAAATGGATATCGCATTGATAGAGCGCAATCTGAGTCCGGGGGGCAGCGCGGATTTGCTGTCGGTGGGGTGGGTGCTTTCTGGAATAAAATAGCCGGGTGGCGGCTTCGCCTTACCCGGCCTACGGTTGGGTTTTGTAGGCCCGGTAAGCGTTAGCGCCACCGGGCACAACAATCAATGCGCGATCGGCTGCGCACCGTTCGGCACACGCACGTGTTTGTACTTGAACAGCGCGATGAACGCGAAGAACAGCACCAGCGAGTATGCGGCGAAGATCAGCCACACCGGCTGCCAGTTGGTGATGCCGTTGGTGGTGTACATCTCTACCACTTTACCGCTCACCACGCCGCCCAGAATACAGCCGAAGCCGTTGGTCATCATCAGGAACATGCCCTGTGCGCTGGCGCGGATTTCAGGCTTCACTTCTTTTTCCACGAATACGGAACCGGAAATGTTGAAGAAGTCGAAGGCACAGCCGTAAACAATCATCGACAGCACCAGCAGTACGGTGCCGAATGCGCTCGGGTCGCCGTAGGCGAACAGACCAAAGCGCAACATCCATGCCGCGATACTGATCAGCATGACGTTCTTGATGCCGTAGCGGCTCAGGAAGAACGGGATGGTCAGGATGAACAGCGTCTCAGAGATCTGAGAGATGGACATCATCACCGACGCATGCTCAACGATAAAGCTTCCGGCAAACAGCGGATTGTTATCGAAGCTGTGCAGGAAGGTGTTGCCGAACATGTTGGTGATCTGCAGCTCTGCGCCCAGCAGCATGGAGAAGATAAAGAAGATCGCCATCCGTTTGTTTTTAAACAGCGCGAACGCGTCCAGACCGAGCATGGTGCTCCAGCTCTGGTTTTTCTGCTGGTTTGAAACCGGAATGGTTGGTAGCGTCAGGGTGAAGATCGCCAGCAGCACGGAGAGCGCGGCACCGATGTAGAGCTGCATATGGCTCAGTTCAAAGCCTGCGAAGCTCACGCCCCACATTGCCATGATAAAGCCGATGGTGCCCCAGATACGGATTGGCGGGAAATCGGTCACGATATCCATCCCGGCAGATTTCAGGCGGTAGTAAGAGATGGTGTTGATCAGCCCAAGCGTTGGCATATAGGCCAGCGAGTTAAGCAGGATCACCATAAACATTGCCCCTGGCGTGGTCACTTCGGCCGCCATAAACAGCGTCCCCGCGCCCACCAGATGGCAAAGCATGTACAGCCATTTCGCACTTAACCATTTATCCGCCACGATACCGAGCAGTGTTGGCATGAAGACCGCCGCGATACCCAGCGAGCTGTAGACGGCACCGATTGACGCACCATCGAACTTGAGCGTCACAAACATATAGGAGCCGAGTGTAGTCAGCCAGCTACCCCACAGGCAGAACTGCAGAAACGACAATATTTTAAGCTGCAGCTTAAGGTTCATGTTACTTTCCTCACAAGTGAGCGGGAGATATGTTGTTTTTGGAACATTCAGGGTTGTTATTTGATGCAATTCTATCAGTTGGCAACGATATGTTTTGTTACCTCCCGCAAAAAAATGCAATCCACATTAATTTGCAGTTTGGATTGTGATGCAAATAACATTTTCGTATGGGTGTTCAAGTCCCCTCTCCCTTTTGGGGAGAGGGTTAGGGTGAGGGGTAGTTTTCTAGCGACGACGATAGTTCTTCTGCGCCGTATTGACCTTATACAGATAGCGGCGGGACTCCGCTGATGGGTGGCGAGTGGTGAGGGTTGAGTAAACATCCCCCGGCGCCATGCTGTTGATGATGTTTGCGGCCTGCACTTTGTCGTTCGAGAAGACGCGTAGCACGCTGCCCGCGCCGCCGTTATAGGCGGTGATTACGGCATAGCGGCGTGAGGTCGGGTTATCGATGCCGCCGAGATAAACATTGTTCAGCATCGCCAGATAGGCCGTGCCGGTATCAATGTTGCTCTGGGGATCGAACAGATAGCTACGGCTCGGCGTGCCGGATTTGCCCTGCGCGCGGAAGACATCTTTACCGGCGCTGTGCTGGACTACCTGCATCAGCCCCAGGGCGTCGGAACGGCTAACTGCGTAAGGGTTGAACGACGATTCGGTCTGCATAATCGCCAGGATCAGCGACTCATCCACGCCGTACTTACGTGATGCCTGACGCACCATGCCAAGATACTTATGCGCACGCTTGTCGAGGTGGTTCGGCACGAGGTTGATGGTGACGCTATAAATTATCTTCAGGCCGTTAGAGCGGCTCTTCAGTCGCGTCTGCAGCAGATAGTCGGCAAATTTCGTGGCGCGACCTTCCCAGCGGATTGGCTGGCCGGTTTGATCGACAACCTGACCGTACAGGAACGGCTCTTTCGAGATGGTGATATCGTCGGCATCGGAGTAGAGATCGATAGATCCCGGGTCGTCACCCATCAGCAGGGTTTTGATAATCGCCTGACGCAGTCGTGCCGCAGGGTCAGTACCCGCGATGGTTTCAATGGTGATCGTACCCTCATCAAAGTTGATGTGGCTACGGGTCAGATAGGCGTCGGTGTACTTAACGTAGTCCTTCGGTCCGGCAATAAGAACTTCGTTAAATCCCCATATGTTCTCGATGTTGTGGGCAAACTGCCCCATCAAAATGTCAAAACCGTTGGTGTCCTTGATCCAGGCTTCGTTGTAATCATCGCCTTTTTTTGACGAACAGGAGACCAGCAACGGCGCAACAAGGGCTAGCGCTAAAAGTTTTTTCATCATTCCGGGCGTGCGTGTTGTGTTTGCTTAGTCGTTGCTATTGCCCGGCGGCGCTTCGCTTGCACGGGCCTACGGTTTTGTAGGCCGGGTAAGCGCAGCGCCACCCGGCAACAGCCGCTCAATATTATTTTTCTGGAGGCGTATAGCCTTCGATATGCACGTCTTTGCCTTCAAACAGGAAGTTCACCATCTCCTGTTCCAGCAGCTTGCGGTGTTCCGGGTTCATCATGCTGAGCTTTTTCTCGTTAATCAGCATGGTCTGCTTTTTCTGCCACTGTCCCCAGGCTTCTTTGGAGATCTCGTTATAAATGCGTTTACCCAGATCACCCGGATAAAGCTGGAAATCCTGGCCTTCAGCGTCACGCTGCAGGAAAGTACAAAAAATCGTTCTGGCCATACTCATTCCTCTTTTTCTTGTCGATGCTAAACCATTGCACCGGCACGTAATTGCTGTAACAGGCGCTCCACGGGAGCCGCCAGCCCGACTGATGGCGGTTGCGCTAAGTTATACCAGAGAGCGGTGCCTTCATCCATGCACGAGGCAAATGAGGACACGGGAAGCCACATCGGCACAATATCCAGGTGGAAATGGCTGAAGGTATGGCGAAACGCGGTCAGCTGCGTCAGGTTATCGGCAGCAATACCGCGCTGTTTAAGCCATTCACGCAGCAAATCTTCATCTTCAAACTGTGGGAAGCAGTATAGACCGCCCCACAGGCCGCTCGGTGGACGCTGGGCCAGGAACACCTCGTCGCCGTGCTGCATCAGCAGCATGTAACCGGTGCGCTCCGGTAGCGTCTGCTTCGGTTTTTTCCCCGGGTATTGCGACCACGAATGGTTAGCGTAGGCCACGCAGAGAGTATTGAGCGGGCAGAGTTCGCACTTGGGTTTTGAGCGCGTGCAGACCATCGCACCCAGATCCATCATCGCCTGGTTAAAACGTTCGACGCCGTTGGCCGGGGTAACCGCTTCACTGATCTCCCACAGACGTTTCTCAACCTCTTTTTTACCGGGCCAGCCGTCCACGGCATAGCAACGTGCCAGCACGCGCTTCACGTTGCCGTCGAGGATCGGGAAATGCTTACCCAAAGAGAGAGAGAGAATGGCTCCCGCCGTTGAACGCCCGACGCCGGGTAAATCTGCCACTTCATCGAAAGTTTCCGGGAATTTACCGTTGTGGCGCGTGGCGACCTGCTGCGCGGCCTTGTGCAGATTACGCGCGCGGGCGTAATAGCCCAGGCCTGTCCAAAGGTGCAATACCTCGTCCAGCGGGGCATTCGCCAGGTCTGTTACCGTCGGGAAGCGTGCCATAAAACGCTCAAAGTATGGGATCACCGTGGCGACCTGCGTTTGTTGCAACATCACTTCGGAGAGCCATACTTTGTAAGGCGTTTTTTCAATTTGCCAGGGCAGGGTTTTACGCCCGTATTTGTCGTACCAGTCCAGCACCTGGGCTGAAAATTGAGAGGCTTGCATGGTCATCGATTCACATAATCAGGGACGCAGATTGCAGCACAGCGTCAATCTGCTGTAAACCGGATCTTTCCCATGCTTGCATAGACGCCTTAACTTTGGATAATGCCCGTTTCCCGAACATTCTCACAAGCAGACAACTCTTTTATGAAAAACGACGTCATTTCACCGGAATTTGATGAAAACGGTCGCCCGCTGCGCCGTATTCGCAGCTTTGTCCGTCGTCAGGGCCGCCTGACAAAAGGGCAGCAACATGCGCTGGACAACTACTGGCCGGTGATGGGCGTTGAGTTCAGCGAGCAGCCGCTGGACTTTGCCGGGCTGTTTGGCCGCGAAGCGCCAGTCACGCTGGAGATTGGTTTTGGTATGGGCACCTCTCTGGTGACCATGGCGCAAGCTCGCCCGGAGCAGAACTTCCTCGGTATTGAAGTGCATTCCCCGGGCGTCGGCGCGTGTCTCGCAACTGCCCATGAAGAGGGTGTAGAGAACCTGCGCGTAATGTGTCATGACGCGGTGGAAGTGCTGCACAAAATGATTCCTGACAATTCTTTAACCATGGTTCAGCTCTTTTTCCCTGACCCGTGGCACAAAGCACGTCATAATAAACGCCGTATCGTTCAGGCACCGTTTGCCGAGCTGGTGAAAAGCAAGCTGAAACTGGGCGGCGTCTTCCATATGGCGACCGACTGGGAACCTTATGCGGAACATATGCTGGAAGTGATGTCGTCTCTGGACGGGTATAAAAACCAGTCTGAAAGCAACGACTATGTTCCGCGTCCGGATTCACGTCCGGTAACGAAATTTGAACAGCGTGGCCATCGTCTTGGTCACGGTGTATGGGACTTAATGTTCGAGAGGGTGAAATAATGGCAAAGAATCGTAGCCGTCGTCTGCGTAAAAAAATGCACATCGAAGAATTCCAGGAAGTGGGGTTCTCCGTTGCGTGGCGTTTCCCGGAAGGCACCAGTGTAGAACAGATCGATCAGGACGTGGATGCCTTCATCAACGACGTGATTGAGCCCAACAAGCTGGCCTTCGACGGTAGCGGTTACCTGGCGTGGGAAGGTCTGATCTGCACCCAGGAAGTGGGTAAATGCACCGAAGAACATCAGGCGCTGGTTCGTAAATGGCTTGAAGACCACAAGCTGGAAGATGTCCGCGTCAGCGAACTTTTCGACGTTTGGTGGGACTAATAAAGCAGTCAAGGGCCAGCATTAGCTGGCCCATTTTGTCTGAGGGAGTGTTTAAGATGCGCAAAACGTTGCTGGCTGTTGCTTTGATGGCAACCGGATTCACCGCCCATGCGGAGTATAAATGTAGCGTCACCCCGCGTGATGACGTGGTGTTAAGCCCGCAAACCGTGCAGGTCAAAGGCGAGAACGGCAATCTGGTGATTACGCCGCAAGGGAACGTCACCTTTAACGGCAAAGAGTACAATCTGACAGCCGCACAGCGTGAGCAGGCGAAAGACTATCAGGCCGATTTGCGTACCGCGCTGCCATGGATTAATGAAGGTGCCCTGACGCGCGTTGAAAAAAGCCGTGTTGCACTGGATAAGATCATTACCAAAGAGGTGGGGGAGAGCAGCAATATGCGCTCCCGCCTGACGAAGCTCGATAAGCAGCTCAAAGAGCAGATGAACCGGATTATCGAGACGCGCTCTGATGGCCTGACGTTCCACTACAAGGCGATTGATCAGGTCCGTGCTGACGGACAGCAGCTGGTGAACCAGGCGATGGGCGGCATCCTGCAGGACAGCATCAACGAGATGGGGGCTAAAGCGGTCCTGAAGGGCGGCGGTAACCCGCTGCAGGGCGTGCTGGGCAGTCTGGGTGGCTTGCAGACCTCAATTCAGAACGAGTGGAAGAACCAGGAAGATGATTTCCAGCAGTTCGGCAAAGACGTGTGTAAACGCGTGGTGTCGCTGGAAGATAGCCGGAAGGCGCTGGTGGGGACGTTGAAGTAATCCTCTGCGCGCTGGGCCCCTCACCCCGGCCCTCTCCCTGTGGGAGAGGGTTAGGGTGAGGGCATCAGGCTCTGCAATTTTTGAAGTATAACCGTCAGCACTTCCTCTTCCTGAGAAGTAAATTCATTGTTCCAGAATCGCACGACTTCCCAGCCATTTGTATGCAAAAACTCTGTACGACGTGAATCGTATTTCTCTTTGCTTTGATGTTGCCCTCCGTCGAGCTCAATAATCAATTTCGCCTTAAAACAGGCAAAATCTGCAACATACGGCCCAATCGGCATCTGGCGGCGAAACTTATAGCCAAAGAACCGACGACCTCTAAGCAAATACCAGAGGCGAAATTCTTCGGGCGTCATTTGTTTGCGAAGTTGTTTTGAGTTTTCCATCCCCACACTCTGCCAGCCTTTCCCTCAGCTGGCAGAACGGGATGCAAAAACCTGAATTAGCCTTCAGGAATCGTCGGCGAGGAACAGCTCAAGAAGGGAATTTAAGAACAGTTTGCCGTGCTCGGTGATCCGCCAGTAATCTTCACACTCAGTCAGATACCCCTGCGCCAGCGCCTCGTCAATCTGAGGACGAATCACTGACTCCGGCAGACCGGTGTAACGCGCAAATTCCGCGCGCGGCGCGGCTTCCAGCAGGCGGAAGCGGTTCATAAAGAACTCAAACGGTTTATCCGCCGCCTCAACGTCGTGCTGGCGCTCGAGATAACGGCCTTCCATATACCCTCGCGGGTGGCGGGTTTTGGCGGTACGCAGAATGCGACCGTCCGGGAAAGTCACCTTACCGTGCGCGCCGCAGCCAATTCCCAGGTAGTCGCCAAAACGCCAGTAGTTAAGGTTGTGCTGACACTGATACCCCGGTTTCGCATAAGCAGACGTCTCGTACTGCTGATACCCCGCAGCGGTTAACAACTGGTGGCCCTGCTCGAAAATATCCCACAGCGCGTCGTCATCCGGCAGTACCGGAGGACGGGAACCAAACAGCGTGTTGGGTTCAATGGTGAGCTGATACCAGGACAGATGCGGCGGGTTAAGTTCAATCGCCTGACGCAGATCGTCCAGCGCTTCGTCGAGCGACTGGTCCGGCAGGCCGTGCATCAAATCGAGGTTAAAGCTGCGCAGACCCAGTCCTGTCGCCAGGTTTGCCGCACGCTTTGCTTCCTCGGGACCGTGAATGCGCCCCAGGCGCTTCAGTTTTGGCTCGCTAAAGCTCTGCACGCCGATGGAAATACGGTTCACGCCTGCACGCTGATACTCGACAAAACGATCGGCCTCAACGGTACCGGGGTTGGCTTCCATCGTAATTTCAGCATCCGCGGCCAGGCTCAGGCGCGCACGCACGCCGTCCAGCAGCGTCTGCATCGCCGGGCCTGACAGCAGGCTCGGCGTACCGCCACCAATGAAAATGGTCTTAACTTCACGTCCCTGTGCGTAAGGTACATCGGCGTCCAGGTCAGCCAGCAGATGCGCAACGTAGTCATCGTGCGGCACTTCACCTTTCAGCGCGTGCGAGTTGAAATCGCAGTACGGGCATTTCTGCACGCACCACGGGATGTGAATATAAAGACTCAGAGGTGGCAAATTAGCCATTACGCAGTGCTTCCAGTAACAGTTTCAGTGCGCGCCCACGGTGGGAAATCGCGCTTTTCTCTTCGCGGGTCAGTTCCGCTGCGGTTTTGCCCTCGGACGGGACAAAGAAAATCGGGTCGTAGCCAAAACCGCCGTTGCCCGCAGCTTCACGGGTAATCACGCCCGGCCAGCTACCGTGGCAGACGATCGGCGTCGGGTCCTCTGCGTGACGCAGATAGACCAGCACGCAGTGGAACTGTGCGGTCCGCTGTTCGTCCGGTACGTCTTTCAGGGCAACAAGCAGCTTTTCCAGATTCTGCTGGTCGGTTGCATCAACACCGGAATAACGAGCAGAGTAAATCCCCGGCGCGCCGCCAAGAAAATCGACGGCCAGACCGGAGTCATCGGCAATGGCGGGCAGACCGGTAATCTGCGCGGCATGGCGTGCTTTCAGGATCGCGTTTTCAATAAACGTCAGCCCCGTCTCTTCGGCAGAATCTACGCCAAGATCGGTCTGAGCGACCACATCCAGCCCAAAATCATTTAATAGCGAGGCCAACTCGCGCACTTTACCGGCGTTTCCGGTCGCGAGAACAACTTTCTGCATGGTTTAGTCCTGTTCTGTCAAAGCCGCGACTTCCGTCGGGATGGATTGCGGGTTGAGGATTTTTACCTGTTTATGCCGCCCCAGTTCGCCTTTTTCAATGATGACCTGGCTTTTGGCCACGCGAAACTGTTTTGCCAGATATTTGGTCAGATGCGCGTTTGCCTGACCGTCAACCGGCGGGGCGGTGATGGCGACTTTTAACTCGTCGCCATGCAGTCCAACAATACTGTCACGGCTGGCTTTCGGCTGAATATACAGCCGCAAAACCAGCCCGTCAGCGCAGGTGCTTACGGCACTCATAGCGCCATCCACAGCCCCGGCAACAGCATGTCGCCCGTAGACTGCAGCAGTTCAGCGATCCCCATGTTGATCACATAGAGCAGCAGAACCAGAATCATCGGGGAGAAGTCGATGCCGCCCATAGAGGGAAGTAAGTTACGGATCGGACGCAGCAGCGGCTCGGCCAGCTGAATTAGGGCATACTCTACCGGGCTACGCCCCTGGCTCACCCAGCTCATGATGGCCATCACCAGCAGCACCCAGAAAATCAGCAGACCGACGGTTTTGATCAGAATCAGCACGGCGGCAATCCAGATAATCGGCTGGAAGGTGATGACCATAAACAGCACGATGGCTTTGATAACGCTAAGAATAAACGCTACCAGCAGCGAAGCGCTGTCGATGGGACCCATGGCCGGTATAATGCGGCGCAGGGGCCCGACAATAGGTTGCGTGATTTTCACGACAAACTGGGAGAACGGATTGTAAAAATCACAACGGGCCCACTGCATCCAGACGCGCAGCAAAAGCGCCATCGTATAGAGCTCAATGACCGTTGAGAGCAGGAAAGTCAACGTCTTCATGGCGTTCCTCAGGTTTCCTTATTATTTGGAGTAGTCGCGCGCACCGAAAATGGCGGTACCGATGCGCACCATAGTGCTGCCTGCCGCGATGGCGGCTTCCATATCATCCGACATGCCCAGAGAAAGCGTGTCTACCGTGTTGTAGCGCGCTTTAAGCGCCTCAAATGCTACAGCCATTTGCTGTGCCACGGCAAACTGCCTTTCATAACTTGACTCTGGCGCCGGAATAGCCATCAGCCCACGCAGGGTTAAGCGTGGCAGGGCGGCCACGTCTGCGGCCAGCGCATCCAGCTCGCTCAGCGCAATGCCAGACTTGCTGTTTTCGTCGCTGATGTTGATTTGTATCAGCACGTTAAGCGCTGGCATCTCTGCCGGGCGTTGTTCGTTCAGGCGTGTGGCAATGCGCAGACGGTCAATCGTATGGCACCAGTCGAAGTGCTCAGCCACCAGACGGCTTTTGTTCGACTGCAGTGGACCAATAAAGTGCCACTGAAGATCCGTATTCCCCTTTTCCCGGAAGTCGCGAATTTTATCCACGCCTTCCTGCACGTAGTTCTCACCAAATGCGCGCTGGCCTGCATCAATCGCTTCTGCGATGGCGCTCGCAGGCTTGGTTTTGCTGACTGCAAGGAGCGTAATTTCTTCTGAAGCACGGCCGCAACGCGTTGCGGCAGCTGAGATTTTGTCCCGGACCTGTGCCAGGTTATGCGCAATGTCGTTCATTTTCCGAGGAGTAGTCTATGGATGTGGGAGAAATGGTGGCCCTTAGTGTAAAGCATAACGTCTCCGATCTACACCTGTGCAGTGATTCGCCACCCCGCTGGCGCCGGTCAGGACGCCTTGAACCCGCGCCGTTTCCGCCGCCTGATGTCGGGGCGTTATTAAAAGCGTGGCTCAATGATGAGCAGCAGGGAAGCTGGTGGGCTCACGGTCAGGTCGATTTTGCCGTGACGGTGGCAGAAGGCCAGCGTCTGCGCGGGAGTGCGTTTAAGCAGATTAACGGGGTGTCCATCGCCCTGCGGTTGCTGCCACGCACCTGTTCGCCACTCTCTTCGCTGGGCGTGCCGCGTGCCATTCCGGAACTGTTATCCAGTGACAACGGGTTGATTCTGGTGACGGGGGCGACCGGCAGCGGCAAATCCACCACTCTGGCGGCGATGGTCGATTTTCTCAACCACCATACTGACGGGCATATCCTCACGCTTGAAGATCCGGTGGAGTATCTGTACCGGAGCGAACGCTGCCTGATTCAGCAGCGGGAAATAGGTCAGCACTGCCCGTCTTTTGTCGAGGCGCTGCGCGGAGCGTTACGCGAGGATCCAGATGTGATTTTGCTGGGGGAGCTGCGTGATGCAGAGACGATCCGTCTCGCGTTGACGGCGGCGGAGACCGGGCATCTGGTGCTGGCGACACTGCATACGCGGGGTGCCTCGCAGGCCATTGAGCGGCTGGTGGACACCTTCCCGGCGCAGGAGAAAGACCCGGTACGTAACCAGCTGGCCGGTAGCCTGCGTGCGGTGCTGGCACAGAGGCTGCTTCCCGACCTGCAGGGTGGGCGTGTCGCGCTGTATGAACTGCTGGTGAATACCCCGGCGGCGGCAAATCTGATTCGAGAAGGAAAAACGTGGCAACTGCCCGGTATCATTCAAACAGGCCAGCAGGCGGGAATGCAGAACTTTGATCAAAGCGTGGCGGAGAGACGGGCGCAGGGGCGGCTATAGGCCCCTGAGATTAATAGCCCTGTTCGAAATAGCTTTCGAGGATGATGACGGCAGAGGCGGAGTCTACGCTGCCTTTGTTGAGCGCCCGGAAGCCGCCGTGCTCAAAGAGGCCAGCACGCGCTTCGACGGTGCTAAGACGCTCGTCGTGAAGCTTCACGGAGACGCCAAAGCGGCCATGGATTTTATTGGCGAACTTACGCGCGCGGGCGGTAAGGGGTTGTTCGGTGCCGTCCATATTCAGCGGCAGCCCAACGATAACATCATCCGGTTGCCACTCTTTCAGCAGTCGTTCGATAAGATTCCAGTCAGGCGTGCCGTCGTTGGCCTTCAGGGCCGTGAGCGGACGCGCGGTACCGGTGATGCGCTGACCCACAGCGACGCCAATGCTTTTGGTACCAAAATCAAAGGCCAAAAGTGTTCCGCTCATCAGGCGTGCCCCGCGACACCAGGCATGGTCAGAATATCAATGCCAATCAGTTTTGCCGCATCGCGCCAGCGATCGGCTATTGGGGTTTTAAACAGAATATTCATGTCCGCTGGTGCGGTAAGCCAGGCGTTATCGAGGATTTCCTGCTCAAGCTGGCCTTTCTCCCACGACGAGTAACCCAGCGCCACCAGCACTTCGGAAGGCTGTTCTGCGGTACCCAGCGTTTCGAGCACGTCGCGCGAGGTGGTGATCACGGTGTTATCGGAGATGCGGATACTGGAAGAGAATACCGGCGGGGTATGCAGGATAAAGCCGCGATCTTCTGCAAGTGGTCCACCCAGCATCACCGGTTTATCAAGCCGGATCTCCGGCAGTCGCGCTTCAGCCGGGATTTTCAGCTTGTCCAGAATCCCTTCAACCTGCAGGTTTTCCAGCGGCTTATTGATGATAATGCCCATCGCGCCGTCTTCATTGTATTCACAAATATAAACCACGGCGCGGCGAAAAATCGGATCCTGGAGAGCAGGCATGGCAATAAGAAAGTGATGCTGTAAATTCATTGTCAGAGGTACTGTTTCCTGGTTTAAAAAGCGACAGCGCCCAGTATGGGGATAAAGCCGGGCGCTGTCACAGATTATTTCTGTAAACGTTTTTCGATAGCGTCCATCAGCATTCCGGTGATCGAGATCGGGAACTCCGCTTCGATTTCGCGAATGCAGGTTGGGCTGGTGACGTTCACTTCCGTCAGGCGATCGCCAATGATGTCCAGGCCAACAAAGATCAGGCCTTTGGCTTTAAGCGTTGGGCCCACGCGGCGGGCAATTTCCCAGTCGCTTTCGGTCAACGGGCGCGGCTCACCGCGTCCACCGGCCGCCAGGTTACCGCGCGTTTCGCCACCCTGTGGGATACGTGCCAGGCAGTAAGGTACGGGTTCGCCATCCACGACCAGAACGCGTTTGTCGCCATCTTTAATGGCGGGCAGATAGTTCTGGGCCATGCAGTAGCGGGTACCCAGTTCGGTCAGGGTTTCGGCAATCACGCCAATGTTCGGGTCGCCTTCCTTCACGCGGAAAATAGACGCGCCGCCCATGCCGTCCAGCGGCTTCATGATGATATCGCCGTGTTTTTGCCAGAACTCCTTCAGCTGAGCTTTGCTGCGGGTCACCAGCGTTTCAGGCGTCAGGTCTGAGAACCAGGCGGTATAAAGCTTCTCGTTGCAGTCGCGCAGGCTCTGCGGCTTATTGACGATCAGCGTCCCTTTCTCTTCGGCACGCTCAAGGATATAGGTGGAGTAGATGTATTCGGTGTCGAACGGCGGATCTTTACGCATCAGAATAACGTTGAGATCGGCCAGGGCAATATCCTGCTCGGTGCCAAACTCGTACCATTTGTCGTAGTTCTGCTCGACGTTAACGATGCGGGTACGCGCGCGGGCTTCACCGTTGATCAGGTAAAGATCGTTCATCTCCATATAGTGGAGCTCATAGCCGCGACGCTGCGCTTCCAGCAACATAGCGAAGCTGGAATCTTTCTTGATGTTAATGTTTGCGATGGGGTCCATCACGATGCCGAGCTTAATCATGTTCTTCTCCGTTTATACTTCAACCCAGATCGCCAAACCGTACCTGTAGCGCGGTAATGGCCGTGAGTGCCGTTGTCTCAGTGCGCAGAACGCGAGGTCCCAACAGAATATCAGTAAACTGGTAACGCGCCGTCATCGCAATTTCGTCCGCCGACAGGCCGCCTTCGGGGCCAATCAGCAGGCGTACACGTTCAACGGGCAGCGGCAGCGTATTAATGCTGGCGCTGGCGCGCGGATGAAGATTGAGCTTCAGTCCGCTCTCCTCTTCGGCACACCAGTCCTCCAGGTCCATTGCCGGGCGGATCTCCGGTATGCGGTTGCGGCCGCTCTGTTCACACGCCGCAATGGCAATTTTCTGCCACTGCTGGATCTTTTTGTTCAGACGTTCCGCATCCAGTTTAACGCCACAGCGCTCGGAAAAAAGTGGCGTAATGAGGCTTACACCCAGCTCAATGGATTTTTGAATGGTGAATTCCATCTTTTCCCCGCGGGACATCACCTGGCCCAGGTGGATGTGCAGCGGCGATTCACGGTCGTCCACTTCACCGCGCAACACATTCACATGCACGCTTTTTTTATCCGCCCGGGTGATTTCCGCCTCGAAAATCTGATTAGAGCCGTCGAAAAGCTGTATTGCCTGGCCAGCCCCCATGCGCAGCACGCGGCCAACGTGGTTGGCGGCGTCGTCAGACAGGGCGATTTCGCGACCTGCGGTAATCAGTTCAGGGTGGTAAATGCGAGGAATGCGCATAGTCAGAAATTCCATATGTCATGCGAGATAAGCGAATTGCCGTAGTGTAGGTTAGCTCTTTTGCGCCTGGCAAGCCCGCTGGACGTACGGGTTATGATTCCCCTGGACTCTGGCGATGCGTTCGTCGCGCTGACATTCCCACTCCGTCACCGGATATTGCTTATCCCACGCATTGAACAGCTGCGTCTGCTGACGGGAGAGGTTGAGGTCGTAGCGGTCACGCATGTAGAAGTAGGTGCGGGCGATGCTGCCGCGCGCGCGGGCAGGCGGCTCGGCGACTTTTTCTTTAAAATCCACCTTCATGCCGCACTGGCCATATTGGCCTTCGCCACCGTTCCACTGGCTGTACATAAAGTTGCCGCGGTCACCGTTCACTTCACCCACGGCAGGCTGCAGGTTATGCATATCGCTTTCCATCTGGCGGTAGACAGGATCTTTAGAACAGTTTTTACGACCGCCATCCTGCCAGCACTGGCGCAGGTGGCCAAACTGCCATGCCGGAACGACATGCTCCCATTCGATGCGGCTGGCGCGGTTTTCGTTTTTACGCACCTTATAGCCGCAGGACTCCAGGTCCACGACCCCTTTTTTACCCTGCCAGTTAATTTTACAGCCGCAGTAGAAATCGCCCGGCACATCGGCGTTCACCTTCACGCCTGCTGCCTTGGCCTGGGAAAAACTGTTGATACCATCGGCCAGAGCATGGCCTGAGAACGCTGTCGTCAGAAAGGCGACCGCGAGAGAAAAATTACGGGACATCTTACACTCCGTGTCAAAACGAGCCCGCAACGTAACGAATGTTTTTCCTGTATGCAATCAGTCAGATCAGGAAAGTTCCTGAATGTTCAAATGATTACTCCGCAATAAGCGGTTCGCCGCATTTGACGCAGCGGTAGGTCGCTTCGCCGCGGACCACGCGATTATGGCGGCGGACGGTAAGCTGATGCTGCTGACACTGGCAGCGGTAGGGGAACGTATTGCGACGTACAGATTCCAGCTCGAACTGATGAGTTCTGCGCGCCGGAACGCCCAGTACTGCCTCCATCATCCACTTCCACTCTTTTCCGTGCGGCGCGACGCGACCAAAATGTTTCCACACCAGGAGGTGAGCCAGCTCATGCGGCACCACTTCCTCAATAAACGCCTGCTGGTTTTCCATCATCAACACCGGGTTCAGGCGGATCTCATACGATTCCAGCCAGGCAGTACCCGCCGCGGTGCCACGCTGCTGATAGACGAGCTTCGGTTCAGGGTAATTCCGATCGAGCTTCAGGTTCGCCTGGGCGAGTTTTTCCCGCAGGCTGCGCATAACGGCTTGCTGAAGGGCGATGGGGAGACGGGGAGCTTTCATAGGGGCAGAGCATAAAGCGCGAAGCGGGGAGGCGCAAGAGGCGCCTCCCGCAAGAGGATTAGTCGTGTGCGCCGATTTCGCGCAGTGGACGACCTTTCATCAGGTTACGTTCAATATGTTCCAGTGAAACATGTTTGGTTTCTGGAACCAGCCAGATGGTCAACACAATAAAGAAGATGTTCAGACCGGCGTAGACCCAGAAGGTGTTGGCATTGCCCAGGGTATTGAGCATGGTCAGGAACGTCGCGCCGACGATCATGTTGGCAATCCAGTTGGTTGCAGTTGAGCAGGTGATACCAAAATCACGCCCTTTCAGCGGCTGGATCTCAGAACACAGTACCCAAATCAGCGGACCGGCGCTCATCGCGAACCCGACGATAAACATCAGCAGCATGCCTACCGCAAAATACTGTGCGGTTGGGGAGTGGATGCCGACGTGCATCATGGTACCCAGCACGCCCATACCGATCGCCATGACCAGGAAGCCCAGCGTCAGGGTCGGTTTACGTCCCCAGCGGTCCACCAGGCCGATCGCGATAAAGGTCGCCAGCACGTTGGTCAGGCCGACGATGACGGTGCCCCACATCTGCTCGGTGGTGTTGGTATAACCCGCCAGCTCAAAGATTTTTGGCGCGTAATACATGATGACGTTCATCCCGGTGAACTGTTGCATCACCTGCAGCAGCACGCCGAGGAATACTGCGCGACGGAAGTTGCTGTTCTCTTTAAACAGCGCCCAGCCAGACTGCTTCACCTTCAGGCTTTCGCGGATCTCTTCCAGCTCGTTTTTCGCCTCCGCACTGGTGTCGCGCAGGCGCAGCAGCACCCGTTCGGCATCGTGGAAGCGGCGCTTTGCGGCAAACCAGCGTGGGCTGTCCGGCAGGAAGAAGACGCCAATCAGCAGCAAAATGGCCGGGATGATGATCACGCCAAGCATCCAGCGCCATGCGCCGCTGTAGCTGAACGCGGTATCGGAAAGATAAGCCCCGAGAATACCGATGGTAATCATCAGCTGGTACATCGAAATCATACTGCCGCGAATTTTCTCTGGCGCAATTTCAGAGAGATAGAGCGGGGCGGTGTAGGACGCGACGCCGACGGCCAGCCCCAGCAGTACGCGGGAAAGAATAAGCACTTCAACGTTAGGGGCGGCAGCAGAGAAGAGTGAACCGGCGACGAAGAGAATGGCACCAATCATTAGGCTCTTTTTACGTCCGAGCTTGAAGGAGAGCCAGCCGCTGCCGACAGCACCAACCGCTGCGCCAAACATCATCGAGCTGACCACCCATTCCTGGGTATGCGCGTTAATCTGGAATTCGTCTGCGATGAAGGGAAGGGCGCCAGCAATCACGCCGATATCCAGGCCAAAAAGTAAACCTGCCAGGGCGGCGAGGAAGCAGACGAAGAATGTCATCGCCTTGTTGGACGTACGCCCCTGTTTTTTATTGTCAGGCATTATGCCCTCCAGTTGGGTTATCAGTTTTATTGATGTTAAGGGTAGGTGAGTGACCCGTAAAAATATGTGAGATTAATCACATTGGTGTAATCGGTTACACTGGTGTGTAACCGTAAAAATTATTAAAGCTTTGAAAATATAGAGGTAAATGAGGTGATATGCATCGCGAAAGAATACATTTCAGACTTAACTGAAAGGAAATGTAACAGCACAAGAAATGCCATCACGCAAAGAGATTATTCCGAAAGCGAGGTACATGGACTGGCGTGTAAGCGGTTCCAAACATAAAAAAAGCCAGCACAAAGGCTGGCTTTTTTAACGCTCTTGTCAGTCGATTATTTCAGACCGGCAGCTTCACGCAGCAGGGCGGCTTTGTCGGTTTTTTCCCATGGGAAATGTTCACGACCAAAGTGACCGTATGCCGCGGTTTCTTTGTAGATTGGGTGCAGCAGATCCAGCATCTGAATCAGTCCGTATGGACGCAGGTCGAAGAACTCGCGTACCAGCAGGGTCAGCTGTTCTGAAGGCACTTTCTCGGTACCGAAGGTTTCAACCATGATGGAGGTTGGCTCAGCCACGCCGATGGCGTAAGAAACCTGAATCTCACAGCGGTCAGCCAGGCCGGCAGCAACGATGTTTTTCGCAACATAACGTGCCGCGTATGCCGCAGAGCGGTCAACTTTAGACGGATCTTTACCAGAGAACGCACCGCCGCCGTGACGTGCCATGCCGCCGTAGGTATCAACGATGATTTTACGTCCGGTCAGACCGCAGTCACCCATTGGGCCGCCGATAACAAAGCGTCCGGTTGGGTTGATGAAGAATTTGGTCGCAGAGCTCAGCCATTCGGTCGGCAGAACCGGCTTGATGATCTCTTCCATCACGGCTTCTTGCAGGGATTTCTGGTCAATCTCTTCGGAATGCTGGGTAGACAGTACCACCGCATCGATGCCAACGATTTTGCCGTCATCGTACTGGAAGGTGACCTGGCTTTTTGCATCCGGGCGCAGCCACGGCAGGGTGCCGTTTTTGCGTACTTCAGCCTGACGCTGTACCAGACGGTGCGCGTAGGTGACCGGGGCTGGCATCAGCACGTCGGTTTCGTTGGTCGCGTAGCCAAACATCAGGCCCTGGTCGCCCGCGCCCTGTTCCAGTGGATCGGCACGGTCAACGCCCTGGTTGATGTCTGGAGACTGTTTGCCAATGGCGCTCAGCACCGCGCAAGAATTGGCATCAAAGCCCATATCAGAATGCACATAACCGATTTCACGCACCGTGTTACGGGTGATCTCTTCGATATCAACCCATGCGCTGGTGGTGATCTCACCGCCAACCAGAACCATGCCAGTTTTGACATAGGTTTCGCACGCGACGCGCGCTTTAGGATCCTGCGCCAGGATCGCATCCAGCACCGCATCGGAGATTTGGTCAGCAATTTTATCAGGATGTCCTTCTGATACGGACTCGGACGTAAACAGGTGTTTTGCCATGTTTTATTTCACCTAAGAGGAATTTGGTTAGCTCAAGCTGCTGTGTGGAATAGCCAAAGGAGATAATTCTACCAAGGCCTGCAGGTTTTTGACACTGGCAGTATGAGTGTTAATCAGTATAGATGGATTAACATCTGGATGGCTATTTTAGGTCACTTCTTCGCCCGATTTCCAGTTTTTTTTGATTCATCTCTCACGGCGTTGAAATGTCTGCTGGAAATTTTTCCTGACGGCGCTGGCAACCCACGCATTTTTGTTTTGCTTTTTAGCCCCCTTCTCGGTATAAAACGCGGCGCGCGGCTCATACAAAATAAGCGCTCGATGAACTCATCGAGTCGCCACTTCCAGCCGGGTTAAGCAGTGAACTTTTAGCTTTGGCTTGGGGTCCGTTTCAGCAGAGGCGGCCGTGGAGGTGATACGAGATAATGAACCATCGTTTTCCGCTAATTCAGCGCAGCCGTTCTGGCGCGCATTTGATTCCCGCAACCCGCATTTCTAGTCTGCAAACCTGCCGATGTTATACCCATCTCGGCGCTTCTCAGGATTCCAGGGCCGGTCAGGCTGTGTGAAAACTGAACAAGGGCGCTCTTGTTAATACAAGAGTTTTCTCGTGGTTTCGCCGAACCTTGTCATACAGAGTTCGGATACGTGTTTTACAATGATATGAATAAGAAACCGGTCGCACGGTCTGGATTTCAGCATACTCTGCTGGGAAACGGAGCCGTTTATGGGTTGTTATCGCCGTATAACGCTGCGATAGTAGTCAACTGTTTTACACTTAATACAAAGAGTTGAGGTTCGCTATGTCTGACGACATGTCTTCTTTTTCGCCTTCGTCAGCGGGCGAACAGGGTGTACTACGTTCTATGCAGGAGGTTGCGATGAGCTCCCAGGAAGCCAGCAAGATGCTGCGCACATACAATATTGCCTGGTGGGGCAATAACTACTACGACGTCAACGAACTGGGCCACATCAGCGTTTGCCCGGATCCGGACGTCCCTGAAGCTCGCGTGGACCTCGCCAAACTGGTGAAAGCCCGTGAAGCTCAGGGCCAGCGTTTGCCTGCACTGTTCTGCTTCCCGCAGATCCTGCAACATCGCCTGCGTTCTATTAACGCCGCCTTCAAGCGCGCGCGTGAATCCTACGGCTATAAAGGCGACTACTTCCTGGTTTACCCGATTAAGGTGAACCAGCACCGCCGCGTGATTGAGTCCCTTATCCACTCCGGCGAGCCGCTGGGCCTCGAAGCCGGCTCCAAAGCGGAGCTGATGGCGGTTCTGGCGCATGCGGGCATGACCCGTTCGGTCATTGTCTGTAACGGCTACAAAGACCGTGAGTACATTCGTCTGGCGCTGATTGGCGAGAAGATGGGCCACAAGGTCTATCTGGTTATCGAGAAGATGACTGAAATCGCGATCGTGCTGGAAGAGGCTGAACGTCTTAACGTGGTGCCACGCCTCGGCGTGCGTGCGCGTCTGGCGTCTCAGGGTTCCGGTAAATGGCAGTCCTCCGGCGGTGAAAAATCCAAATTCGGCCTCGCGGCGAACCAGGTACTGCAGCTGGTGGAAATTTTGCGCGAGCGCGGTCGCCTGGACAGCATTCAGCTCCTGCACTTCCACCTCGGTTCGCAGATGGCCAATATTCGCGATATCGCCACCGGCGTGCGTGAATCAGCCCGTTTTTACGTTGAGCTGCACAAGCTTGGCGTGAATATTCAGTGCTTCGACGTGGGCGGTGGCCTGGGTGTGGACTACGAAGGGACCCGCTCGCAGTCTGACTGCTCGGTGAACTATGGTCTGAATGAATACGCCAATAACATCATCTGGGCGATCGGTGATGCCTGTGAAGAGCACGGCCTGCCGCACCCGACGGTGATCACCGAATCCGGTCGCGCGGTGACCGCGCACCATACGGTGCTGGTCTCTAATATCATCGGCGTTGAGCGTAGCGAAATTTCCGAAGCGACGCCGCCGCAGGATGATGCACCGCGTTCCCTGCAAAGCATGTGGGAAACCTGGCAGGAGATGCACGAGCCGGGCACGCGTCGCTCCCTGCGCGAATGGCTGCACGACAGCCAGATGGATCTGCACGATATTCACGTCGGCTACTCTTCAGGCACCTTCAGCCTGCAGGAGCGTGCGTGGGCGGAGCAGCTTTATCTGAACATGTGCCATGAAGTGCAGAAGCAGCTCGATCCGAGCAACCGCGCGCACCGTCCGATTATCGACGAGCTGCAGGAACGTATGGCGGATAAAATTTACGTCAACTTCTCGCTGTTCCAGTCGATGCCGGATGCATGGGGTATCGACCAGCTGTTCCCGGTTCTGCCGCTGGAAGGGCTGAACCACGCCCCGGAACGTCGCGCGGTGCTGCTGGACATCACCTGTGACTCCGACGGTGCTATCGACCACTACGTTGACGGCGACGGTATCGCCACCACCATGCCAATGCCGGAGTATGACCCGGAGAACCCGCCGATGCTGGGCTTCTTTATGGTCGGGGCGTACCAGGAGATCCTCGGCAACATGCACAACCTGTTCGGTGATACCGAAGCGGTTGACGTGTTTGTCTTCCCTGACGGCAGCGTGGAAGTTGAGCTGTCTGACGAGGGGGATACCGTGGCAGACATGCTGGAATACGTTCAGCTCGATCCGAAAACGCTGCTGACCCAGTTCCGCGACCAGGTGAAAAACACCGGTCTCGACGATGCATTGCAGCAGCAGTTCCTGGAAGAGTTTGAGGCGGGGCTGTACGGGTATACTTATCTCGAAGACGAGTAATTATTCCGCCAGCTGAATATGAAAAGGGTCTGACCGTGGTCAGACCCTTTTTTATGGCTACATGAAAACCCCGCCGGTGAACGACGGGGAGAGGGGGGTTAACTCAGCTGTTCGTCCTGGAACGTAATGGTCACCTTCGCATAGATATTAATTGGCGTTTCCGCCATTAGCGGCAGCCACTGCTTCGGCTGGGCTGTTGCGCTCATATCACCGTTCCACTGCTTGTGCTCAGGCGTTTTCGGCATGTCCATGCCGGTCTG
>NZ_KI973206.1:202709-327974 GCF_000534515.1 Enterobacter sp. MGH 37 | reverse complement strand
TCGCCGTTCCACTGCTTGTGCTCAGGCGTTTTCGGCATGTCCATGCCGGTCTGACCGGTGGAGGAACCCGGCGAGAGCTTGACGTCGGTGCCTTTCGGGTTGCTCGACGGCGCCACGCCGTTGGTCATGTCGCCGTTCCACTTTCTGTGCTCAGGCGTTTTCGGCATATCTTTGCCGGTTTTACCGGTTGCAGAACCCGGCGAAAGCGTTGGGTAATTCGTATTCGGAACGTCCCATTTTTTCTTCGGCGTCGTGCTGTCAGCCGGTTTCGGCGCAGGCTTAAGGTCATCCGCTTTCGACGGCGTAACGGCAGGCACCGCTTCGCTGTGCGCAGGTTTCGCTGGCGTATCCTCTTTCTTCTTCGTGCCATCGCCTGAATGCTTCGACGAGCCCCCGCCATTGCGGTGGTCGCTCGGCGTATCGACGTCGTAACTGCCTTTTTTCTTCTTACCGATACCAGGATCCGCAAGGGTATAGGAGATATTGTTGCCCGCTTCTTTTTCGTCACGGGTGACAACGGACATCTCATCCTTGTTGGTGTTGATCTCGCCAGTCGTACCTTTGCTGGTGGTGTCACCCACGGAAATGGTGGATTTCTGCGTTTCGTTACGGTGGATCTCATCGACCGTATCCACGTAGATGTTAGCCGATGGAATGCCGCCTTTTTTACCAGGCAAACCACCGATACCTACGCCGCCACCGCCGTACAGGCCGTCCTGCTCAACGGTATCTTGCAGGTCTTTGGCGTTGATATTGCCCGCAACGTTGACGTTACCGGTGCCATTATCAGAGACGATATTAGCCCCCGCCATGTTGAGGTCGCCGCCGGTTTTCACCTGCACGTCACCCGTGGTGTGAATGCCGGACTGCTTCGCGGTGGTTGCCGAGTCATAAGCCTCTGAGCCGCCGCCGCCGTTAACGGCCCCGGTAGGCATCACGCCTTTCGTCGACACGGCTACACCGACGGATGCACCCCAGTTGGCACGCTCGTTGTCCGTGTGAACCGTATCCTGAAGGGAGTTCACGGTCATATCCCCTGCAACATCCACGTCCGCGGTATTGGCATCAATGTTGGCCCCGCTCATGGTCATGTCGCCGCCGGACTTAATTTTGACGTCGCCTGCCGTAATGGTGCTGTTGGTGTAGCTGGTGCTGTTGCCTGTTCCGGTCTCTTTGCTGCCGCTGTAGTCGACGGACGCGCCGCCGCTCACGCCGGAGAGATCCACGCCCACGCCAGCCGAGATGCCCGCCGAGTGCTCCTCGGTGGTGTTGCTGTAGCTGGATGTGGATTTCGCCGCATTCATGTTCACATCGCCGCCTGCGTTAATTTCAACGTTCTGGCCGCTAATGTCTGTTCCGTTCAACGTGGTGTCTTTTTTGGTATTGATCGAAACGTTATTGGCGCTGATGTGATTAATGTTTTCCGCCGTGGAGGTGGAGGTTGAGTGCGATTTAGACGAACTGCCGCCAATGGTAACGGAACCGCCAGCCAGATCGTTGAGCAGCAGATTAGAGGCCTCGCCCAGCACTTCCGCAGCCGTTGTTCCGGCGTTGGCAGACTGGCCTTCGGTGCCTTTTTCAATCAGGTTACCGGCTTTATCAAAGGTATCTACAAGGGTGCTGTGGGCTTCACCCGTGATACCAAACGACGTCGCTTTATGGGATGAGGTGTTTTTCATCTCATCTTCATATTTCGTGGTCGCGACGTCCTCGGCGTTGATGGTCAGGGCGTCGCCCGCGCTGAGATCCGCTCCACCGATGTCAGCGGTCTTACCGGCTTCAATCGTCCCGGACTGGCCAAAGTTGATTGCGGCATTGGTGTTCTTTTTGCTGTCGGTGACGGACGAGTCACTGGAGGTGCTCATGCCAAACGTGAAGCCAGCCGTATCATTGACCGGCGCACGGCCAGGCTTCTTGCCGATAGCGGAGGTGTCGGATTCTGATCCTGCGCTGACATAGTCGCCGGAGGTCGTTTCGGTGCTGCCGCCGTCCATGGTGCCGTAGCTGGTGTTAACCGACTGGCCGCCGCCGCTGACGCCCGCGCTGATGACAAACTCGCGTGACGAGCTGTGCTGTTCTTCGTGAGCAACGTCCTGGGACGTTTTGATCGTCACGTCATTTTCAGCGGTGATGCTGCCGGTCTGGGCGTTGTAGGTCCCCCCTTCCATCACCACGTCGTTTTTGGCCTCGATACTCATGTTGCCGCCAGCGGAAACATTCGCTCCAATGGCTTTGCCCGTGGTGGTTGAGGTATCAGACATCGTGTAGTTGAGCGCGCTTCTGACGTCGTTATCAATGATACGCGTGGCGTCAATTTCATGCAGGTCATTGAAGGTGACGTCGCCGTCGGTGGCCTTCATGCTTACATCCTGACCCGCCGTAATATCCGACGCGTTGGAGGTGATAGATTTAGCCTCCATGTTAATGCTGCCGCCTGCGGTAACGCCGTCCTCAAAGGCGTGGATCACCTGCTTGCCGCTCTCATCGCGCCCTACGCTGGCCGTCATGGTGATGTCACCCTGAGCTGCGGACATGTTCACGTCGCCCTCAGCGTTAATCGCCGCGCCGTTGTTATTGATATTGCCGCTGGTGCTGGACATATTGATGTCGCCGCCCGCAGAGATACCCGCGCTCATGCCGTTGCTAACGTTGTTGATATCCCCATCAGAGACCAGCGTCATGTCGCCTTTGGATGAGATTGTACCGTTGGCGTTATTGATGCTGTTCGCGTCGACGTTCATATCGCCACCGGCATGAACGGTCGCGGTGCCGCCGTTAACGTCTCCGCTCTCCATCTGACGAAGCGTTTCAGGGCACAGGTACACGACCGGGACCATCACGTCCACGCCGTTCACCGTCTGATTGACGAACCAGACGATATCGGCGTCCAGTCCGTTGCGCTGCTCCTCGGTCAGGGATTGACCGACAACCAGCCCCAGCTCGCTGTCCTGTGCGGCCACGCCTGCATTGTCCATCAGGGCCTGCACCAGCGCGTCGCCTTCCAGACCATCACGGATCGAAAAGAAACTGCCCACCGAGCTGTTGATCTCACGGCGGATCAATTCTGAGGTGAAGTAGTTATCACCAATAACGTTAACCGGCTTCTGCGGGTCATAGCCCACCTGATCGAAGAAGTAATCCGATCCTGTGTAAGCGCTCTGATCGATCATTGACGGACGCGTTTCAAAGATCGGAACGATATTGTTGGCTGGCCCCGGATACGCCGTGCCATTTTTTTCCGCTTCGGCGGTTTTCTTAAAGTCGGTTGAGACTTCAAACATGCCCGGAATGGAGACCATATCCTTGATGGTTGGCATCGGGCTAATGCCCATCGCCAGCTCGTCAATTTTCTTGGTATTTACCTGGACATCGTAACCGGCAATGACCGTATCCACGGTGTATTCACCCACGTCGATATCGCTTACGTCGCTGTGGTTGTTAATCACCCCAGCGTCCGCAATACCGTTATCCAGCGTGCCGCCGTTATGCGTAAAGTTACCGCCCGCGGTGATCTCGCCTTTTTCAGAAGGAACGAAGTAGGTTTTATTGTTTTTTAATGCCTCATTATTGGAGGCTGTTACGCTCGCCCAGATACCGCACATTGTACCGTAGTCGGTGGTTTGCCAGGTTTCACCGAAGATGTCGGACATCATTTTGTTGAAAAGCGTGGACTCGTTGCCGGTCATCACGACGGCGTTGTACCAGAGCGCTTTTTCAGGGTCATCACTGCCTGTCTTACCGGCCGCTGCGCCATTGCCAAACTCGAAGTCGAGGAACTGGTAAAGGGTATCAAAGTTCCACGTAGACGTATGATAGGCGCCTAAATGCCACTGATAGGTGAGCCCGCCCTGCATCTCTAACGGCAGCTGCAGATAATCATAAATGGACATTTCACCGTATTCCGGTGAGTTGTAGATATCACCGGTAACCGTAATATCTTTCGCCGCCTGAATCAGACCACCTTTGTTTGTAATCTGTTTTCTGTCGTAGATATTGCGCTGGTTGATATTAATGTTGCCGCCCGCGCTGATCTCGGCCTGATGATCCAGTCTCAATCCCGAGGTCACAACCGGCATTGAGAAGTTAATCATGGTGTTAGATTTCGTCGCGAGATGCTCAACGGTGCTATATACCGCACTGGCGTTCTGATAACCCGTCATGGAGATTTCGTCGCCGGTATAGCTACTTTCGTTTCTGATGGATTCCGCGTCTAAATTCACGTCCTTCTCAGCGCGAATGATCCCGGCCTGGTTATGGATCTCCTTCGCGATAATCGACATATCGCCCATGCTGAGCACGTTACCCGACACGCCGTTGAAGAAAGTACCGTTACGGGCTTCCAGACTCATATCGCCCATCGTCCACAGCAGGCTACCGGCATTGTTGGTGATATTGCCCGCGGTGACGTTGAGATCGCCTCCGGTCACGATAGAGACGGCGTTGGTGAAATTACCGTCTGCATTCACGGTCAAATCGCCAATCGCTTCCATCTGGGTGCTATTGGTAAAGTCGCCGTGCGTGGCGATCGCCATCGCGCGTCCGGCGTAGATATTCTGGTTATTGGCGTCGAGGGTCAGGCTGTTGTCGACGCTAAGCGTGAGATCGCGTCCGGCCTCAAGAATACCGGCCGTGTTGTTCAGGCTGGCGAGAGTCAGCTGCAGATCCCGGTCGGCGGTGATGGAGGCGTTGGCATCGTTTTGCAGGTTTTTGGTCGCAACAGCAATATTTGTGCCCGCAATGACTGCTTCAGTGGTGTTTTTGATGTTGCCTGTCTGAACATTCAGCGAGGTCGTTTTTGCCCCTGCGAGCACGGCTTCATCGCTGTTGTTAAGGGTGTTCTTCACGTTCAGCGTCAGGTTGTTATCCGTCGAGACAATGGCCGCGCCACTCTCGTTGGTCACATTCTCTGACGTCACGGTCACATCGCCGCCCGCCACCAGAGTCGAATTCGAACCATTTTCACTGCCGCTGTTGAGGAGCGAATTTGCCGCGACGGTTAACGCCCCATCAACGGCCTGAATCACCCCACCGGAGAGGTTAGTCAGTACGCCAACGGCGTTCAGCACCGTGTTCATGCTGGCCGTGATCACCGCCTGGCTGGAGTTGGTCAGGGAATCCACATCCTCGATCGTCAGGTTCCGCAGGGCCATGAGCACATGGTCGCTCCCGTCGTTCATCAGGCTTCGGATATTGCGGATAATCAGATCGGTGCCCGCCTGCACGACGCCGTTATTGTGCAGCGTGTCGCCGTTCTGCACCGTGATGCTGCCGTCGCTGAGGATCACCGAGGCATTGTTCAGCGTATTCACACCGTCCAGGGTCATGTTGCCCGAGGCGAGGAGCGCCGCGTCAGTGCTGTTGTTCAGCGTACCTACGTTGTTGATGCTGAGGGCATGCTCAGACTGGATCACCGCACTGTTGCTGTTGTTGAGCGTATCCACATTGCTGATTGTTATGCTGCCGCTACCGACCATCGCGGCGCTGTTGGAGTTGGATACGTTTGTGATGTTCAGCATCGCCAGCGCACCGTCTGCAACCAGCTGAGACGCATCGTTGGAGAGGGTACCGATGTTGGACAGGGTGAGATTGCCGCTGCTGTATAGGGTGGCATCGCTGATGTTATTCAGCGTGCCGATGTGGTCCAGCAGGATGGACGTTGCCTGAATGCCGGAGGCTGAGTTGGTCAGCGTTGTTGTGCCGGACAGATCCATCGCCCCACTCGCGAGCAGAACGGCGTCGCCCGTGTTGGTGAGAGTGGACATGTTGGTCAGGGTAACGTTTTTCCCCTGGATCCGGCTATTGTCGTTGGTCAGTGCAGTCGTCTGCGCGCCGTCCAGCGTAAGGTTTTCGCCCGCCAGGATCTCGCCGCCGTGGGTGTTATTTAATTGCTTACTGACGTTCAGCGCAACATCGCCCGCTGCGCTCAGGGTTCCGCCGTTGTTATTCAGCTTCGCCGCTTTCACCTGCGCTTTTTGTCTGGCGTTCAGCGTGCCGCTGTTTTCAAGCGTCGCATCGACGTTGGACGCGGTCAGGGTAACGTTTTTCCCCTCGATTTTGCCCTGGTTCTTGATGGATTTACCGCTGGCAGCGAGGGTGACATCTTTTTCGTTGCTGATGATGTTACCGCTGTTGTCGACGTCGCCGCCCACGTTCAGGCTGACGGCTGCCGCATCACCCACGAGGGTGCCGCTGTTGGTCAAGTTGCCGGTCGTGGTGACCTGCAGTGCGTCAGTGGTCGCACCGATGTTTCCACGGTTGTTCAGCGCGCTGGCGTTCATCACCAGCCGTTTTTCCGCGAAGATGCGGCCGTTGTTGTCCAGGTTGCCGACGCGGAGCGTCTGGTTATTGGATGCGTACAGCACGCCGTCGTTCTTCAGTGAACCGGACGCAATCGTCAGGTCCCCCGTGGCGCTGACGGAGCCGCTGTTCACAAAGGCCTCTTTCAGGGTGAACTGCAGGGTGCCTTTTTTCGCCAGGACGCTGCCGCCGCCGTTATTCATGCTGCCTGCGGTAATCTCTACGTCACCGCTGTGGCTGATCACCTGGGTATCCGAGATCAGCGAGGCAAACGGCACTTCAACGCCGTTGACCTTCACAACGAAATCGCCGTTTTTCAGCGTCACGACGCCGTCTGCAATGACCTTGCCGTTGGCGTCCAGCGCCTGCAGTTTGCCGTTCAGGGTATACTGGCCCGCGACGTTAATCTGAATTGCCGGGACGGTGGTGGTGGTGTTATTGGTTACCAGCGAGGCGGCATTTTGCACCAGCGAGCTGGCATCAATGCGGATTTTGCCGGTTGAGGCGATCACGTCGTTATTCAGCGTGATGCCCGCCAGGGCGTTCATGATAATGTCGTTTTTTGCCTGAACGCCGGAAGTGGATTTGTTCAGGGTGATATTCTTGCCGGAGAGCGACATATTTTTCTCGCTCGACAGGCTTGCGAGCGTAATGTCGCCATCCGCACTGATCTCGAGATCGCTGCTGGCGATAATGCCGCCGGCATGACGGACGCCCGCCCCGGATTCGGTGCTGATTAGCTGGATCTTTCCGCCGTACATGGAGCCAAGCGCGCTACCGTCGATAGCCACGGCCGGACCCCGTCCGTCGCCTTTGTTACGCACGGTGTGGCTACGGGTCGCAAGGTCGTAGTCGTTCTGGCCCGCCAGCACTTTGATGTCTGCTTTACCAGCAATTTCGCCTTCCAGCTGCGCGCTGCGGCTAACGATGTCAAAGTAGCCCAGCCCGTCGGTATTAATGCCCTGACCGGTGACGGATACCGCCCCTTTTTCGACCGCCAGCTTATAGGAACCGTCGTTATTTGCCTGCACTTTACCGGTGCTGAGGGTCAGGCTGTTGGCATTGATGGTGGTTGCGCCGTTTACGCTAATGCCGTTTTCGTTGGCAATGATGATGTCGGCCTTTTTACCGAAAACTTCCATCGTGCCGTTAATGTAGGACGCTTTCGCACCCGTTACTTCGCTGATAATGGCGCTGGCTTCGTGCTGCAGTTGGGCATTTTTTACCGCATAGCCGCCAATTTTCGTTACGCCGTCCTGCATGCTGTTGTTAAAGATCATCCCCTGTTTTTCAACGTTAAATTCGTTGAATTTATTCATGGAGATGCCTTTCGCATTAGGATCGGCAATATTCACCACGGGCGTGCCGTTGGCCGCCTGGCCCATGGTAGGGCCTTTCGACTGACGATTATCAGGCGTGGTTGCCGCATCGACGGGGGCCGAGAAAATGCCGGCCAAAGACAGATATAATGGGCAGAGCCGTTTATGCAAATTGCGCGTGGTTATTTTTCCGCTGCGTGTGTTTTTGTTTTTCATTATTCTTCCCTTTGTTAGAAGTTAATTTCCGTTTTGTAATAAACCACCGTGTTATCGACGGTTTCTTCTTCCATTGAGTCTGGTTTTTTAACGGGCCACCCTGCCATAACGTAGGAAGAGAAATGGCTGCCAGTGGCTTTAACGCCCACTGATGCGCCCATCATGAATTGGCTGTCGCAGACATTGACGCCTTTCGGGCAATTATCTTTTGTGAAGCCAACGTCGTAGCCAATATAGGGCGTCAGCTGGTAAATACCGGCCAGTCCAATATCGAAAGGAAACTGCAGGCTATTGGCAATCCACGCGCCGCTGTCGCTCATCACGTTATCGTCTTTGAAACCACGAACGGTGTATTCATCGCCGATAGTCACTTTGGCATCACTCACCAGCACATCCGGCGTGTACTGAAAACCGCTGTTCAGCTCGTAGGTCATGCCGAGTCGGCCAAACTTAGCGAGCGGGCGCGTCCAGGAGGCAATGCCGTTGTATTTCAGATAATCGACGTCGAAACCCTCAAGGTCTTTATCGCCGTCGCGGGCTGAACCAAACCACGGCACCGCCGCGGTGACGCTCAGATCGCCATAGAACCAGCCACCGCCCATGGCGCCAACGTAGGTCAGGCCCGACGCCAGCGAGGTGTAGGTTTTTGAGCTAACGTCAATGCGCGCGTTTTCGATGCCGTTGTAGTTATCCCGGCGTTCGACTTTCATCCAGGCGCTGGTTTTGCCCGTTGCGCCACGCATCAGCATGCGGCTGATACGCAGGGATGCACGCTCCGACGTGCCATCGGAATCGTAAATGCCGAAGCCGCCGTCGATGCCTTTTTCGTATTCGGATTTGTAATAGCTGGTATCAAAACCCCAATAGCCCAGCGGCACGCTGTAGCTAAATGACCAGGAGTCCTGTTTATCATTATTATTTTTCAGATCGTTCCAGGAGTAATACGCATTAAAGATGTCGTTTAACCCGGCAATATTTTTTGCCGTCAGGCTGCCGTAATATTGCTGCCAGCCTTCTGATTTGCTCCCGGAGTTATTTAACCCCGCCGCCGCGTCAATCGGAAATGAGGGCTGATGAATCAGGTTAAGATCGGAATAGCCATTAATGATTGAGGGTTCAACGCTAATATTATCCCTCTCCGAGACCCGCATCAGGTTCTCAACCATCTGGTCGACATCCTGCATATTGAGGATCTTGTCTTTGGCAAACGGGTAGGCGGTAAAAAGACGCGTGCTATCACGCAGGCCCGGTGTCTGGCCGTTCACCTTAAAATCGTTAATCTTTCCCCACAGCACGCGAAGCTTAAGCGTACCGCTCTTGATGTTGCCGGGGTCGATGCTGATAAGAGTGGTGGCATAGCCACGGGAAATATAAAAATCCGTTAACTCTTTCACTAAGGTGAAAATGTCAGATTTACCCAGATCCTTACCCAGATAGCGCTGGACGATCTCCTCGCGCTGCGGCGATCCGTCGAACAGATGATCGTCGAGGATCTCGATCCGGGTTACGTTGAACTTCCACGATGAATTTGCCGGCAGGCCGGTCTCCGCGTTTTCGCCGCGAATTGCGCGTTGCTGTTGCAGCAACGCTTCCGTTCTTTTCGCCTCTTCAATCAGATACTGGCTACTCTGCCGCTCCAGGCGGTCAAGTTCCTGCTTGTTCTGAACTGAGGGCAGTATGGCGGCATGGGCCACCTGTAATAAAGGCAGTAAAAACAGGACGTTTTTGATTTTAAAATGACAACGCATCACTCTCTCCCTGAGCGTTATTTAATGACAACGGTGTATTGAACGGCGCCGACAACTTTGCCGGGGGTGAGGGCCGTCTTACGATCGACCCCGCCGCCAACATAGATTTGTGCCTGATAGTTTTTGGTGAGCGTGGAGGCGGTATAGACCTTCTCCTTACCCAGCGTGATCGCGGTTGAGTTCTTCTCAAAAAGGCGAATACTAAAATTGCTTGCATAGCCATCGCCGCTTTCAACGCCGATCACACCGGTCAACGCGCCTAAAGGGGTGTTAATTAAGGAGTTGAAGGTGATGCCAATTTGTTCCGTAGAAGGGCAGCCCACGGTGATACTGAAGTCTTTTTTAACACCCTGAAAAGTATCGTCGTTTTGAAAATCGGCGATGTTATAGGTGCCTAAATCGACGTTCGTCGCTGAGGGGTAAATGGAGCACGAGGCGGTAACCACCTTAATGGCAACACCAAAGTTGATGGCCATAATCGGCAGTTTTTCGCTTTCATCGGCGGACGGGATCACCAGTGCTTCGGCCACCTTACCCGCTGGAATAAAGTATTCCCCTTCAGGCATCGAACCGGTCTGGACCATTTCCACCAGAACCGTACTGTTTTTCACTCCACAACCGGTGGAGCACGTGGTCGGCGAACCCGAGTTACCCGGCAGCCATGAAGATTCGGTCTGCGTTGGCCACCGCATGCGAATGCCTATCCCCGGGATTTCGGTGTTATAGACATGATCAATCTGCGACCGGATATAGCTTCGCGAATAGCTTGAATGCCATGAAGATTGGGTGGACGCGTCGCAGGTGTAGCTGACGTCCGGCACCTGATAGGTTTTGCTCCATAAAACCTTGCCGACTTCACGCTGCTTTATGACGTTAAGCGTGATGTCGTCCATGATATTCAGCGTCGCCAACGGAGACGTGAGGGTGCACAACGCCGCATAGGCGTTGTTGCACGTTAAAGAGATAAACGCCGTGGATAAAAGAATCAGCGCAGCCGTAAAAATCCGTTTCATGGTGTTGCCCCGTTATTGATGCAGGTAATTTCAATAGCCTTAAACGCTTCTTCCTCGGTTGGCCGGTCCTCAGTGCCTTGCTTCACATAACGCGCACCGCACTGCGCGGGCTTTTTATTTTTCTTCCACTGGAGGGTAAAGACGTTTTGGCCTTCCTTAAGCGCCACCATCGCCACGCCGTTTTGCCCGACCATACCGATGGCGTTGTGCGATTCGTCCAGTACCGACGCACCAAATGGGATCACTTCGCCGGAAGGCTGCATAAAGCGCACAAAGCTCTGGCGATTGGCCTGGGTGTCCATTTTGATCAGCACTGCCGCGCCGGAGGTTGGCACGATGGTTCGGCGGGTGTCGTCGACCTCGACGGTATACGCGGTGCCTTTCGGGTCGGCGTACACCTCGTTGTACTTGTAAGGCACCAGATACCCGACGATGCCGTAGCCGTTGTCTTTGATGACGGCCTGGGAATCCGGGTAGATGCGAGAGCCTTCTGCGCCTTTTGCTTCCACGATGCCAATGGTGTCTGCGAGGGTCGGCACAAAGTTGATGCCGCCTTCATGCACCACCACGCCGCCGTTCAGGTTGACCCCTCCCATAAAGGAGTCTCGGGACTGGCTGTAGGTCATCCCGCCCGAGGCGCTCTCGCCCGTGTAGGAGAGGTTCATGCCGAAGTTAGTTTCCGGCGTGTTGGACTGGCTGAAATAGCCGCCAAAGCCAAACTGTGAGCGTTCCCCGGCGGAGCCGTTCAGCGAGGTACGGAAGTTGGCTTCTTCGCTGTTATAGCTAAAGTTGGCCCCCAGACGAGCCTGCTTCTCGTAGTGGTGGCCAAGCGGCATGCTCACGTTCAGGTAGAGCGTATCTTCGTGGTCGCCATCGTCGTTATTGGTGCGTCCAAGGGAGATCCCCCAGGTCGTGATGCCAAACTGGTTGTTGTAGCCCAGCACGAAGTTCGACTTTTCATTCCGGCCCTGCTCGTTATTCCAGACGTTGCCCACAAACCCGCTGACGTAGAAGCTTCCCCAACCGGCGGGAAGCGTCTGGTTGATGTTGGCTTCCAGGCGCTCGCGATAGCGTTCCGGGAGAAAGTCTTCTTCATCGGCTTCAATCGAGCGCTTCAGGCTGACCGCGTCGCTCAGGGAGTAGAAATTCGCGCTGGAATAGCGATAGCCAATCAGGCTGAAGTTCGTCCCGGTTGTCGGGAGGGTCTTCGCCAGGCTAATGCGCAGGCTCATATTGCAGAACGTGCCGCAGCCTGCGGTGTCCGGCTGCCCCTCGAAGCGGGTGAAAGAGCGCGTCACGTCTACGCCTAATGCGCCCAGACGGGTGTTAATCGCAAAACCGGTCATCAGCGCCGCATAATCACCTTCGAACGCGCTCTGTCCGCCAACGTAGCCGGTAAAGTTATTGAATAAGCCGTACTGAAACGTGCCCTCAACCGCTTTCGGATCCTCTTTCAGCCAGGTATCGCGGATTTCACCCGCAGCCACAGAGTAGCGGGAGTAACCTTCGCGCAGCAGCTGCGGTACGCTGGAGTAGGGGACCACGAAGTAGGACTCTTTGCCGTTTGTCTCTTTTACGGTGACCTCAAGATCGCCGTTATAGCCGGTCGCATAGAGATCGCTGATGGCGAACTCCCCAGGCGGCACCACCTTTTCATACAGGGTGTTGCCAGCCTGCTTGATAGTCACCGTTGCGTTGCTGTTGGCGATGCCGCGCACCACCGGGGCATAGTTGCGTACCGAGTCGGGAAGCATGCGATCGTCCGTGGCGAGACGAACGCCACGCAGGGCGGTAGTGTCAAAAAAATCACCGGTGGTGTTCAGATCGCCCAGCACTATCTGCGATTGCAGCGGCGCAATGGCCCGCTCGGCATAGGCCTGGATATGCTGTACGCCGGTATTTTCCGTGTCGCTGCCGGAGCTCAGGCTGTCGTAGGTCGTAAAACGCCATGCCCCCAGTGCGAGGGTATTGTGCAAATTGCTGTAGAGATAGGTCGCGTTGTCCTGAGCGGGGCGATAACGTGAACTGGTGGCGCTAAGGGTATAGGAGGACATCAGCGCCGGTACGCCGTTATCCCATAGCTCCGGGCTTACGTAACCCGCAGGCGTGTTAAGCAGCATTGCCTGAGGAATCGTGACATCCAGCTGTTCTTCTACCGCGTTATAATTAACCGTCGCGCCTTTAATCAGCTCAGGGAGAATAATGCAGGTATTCTGCTTCCAGTCGGGGGGAAGTTTTGATGTGTCGACGTCAAAGCGGACGACCATTTCGGGCGTCATGCAGGCGTTGAATCCCTGCTCATTATTTGCAGCCACAAAGGTAACGGTCCAGGTATTAACCGGCTTGAGGTTGCTGTAAACCTCAAGCGTATATTTCCCCGGCAGTATTTTTTCAACGCCGTCAAATTGTGTCAGATCGATTCCGCTATCGTAATACTTCATAAACCCACGAGAAAATGTCATCGGCTTACTGGTATCACTGGCATATACTGCGAGTGGCGCAATGGTCATCGAAATGACAAAGCCACTAATCACCCGCAGGATGTTAGTTTTCTTGTAAAACATCGACATATCACCGTCCTGGTCAATATGATTACTAATCAGAAGTTATACGTGCGCTTAATATAGGCACCCAGATCGGTAATATAATTGTATTGGAATGTCCCTTTCCCCTGCACGGCATTAACCTGCGGGAAGTGATATACCAGCGTGCTATATGGCGCGATCATCTCGCCATCAATCATGACATCTTTACCCTGAGCATCTCTGAGCCAGACATTTGTCATGCTTACATGGAAAGGCGAATTATTTGTTCCAACGACGTCATAACCGTTGGCTGTTTTTTTCAATTTCCAGGTTAATTCATCCGCCGCTTTCATCGGATTACCTTTCAGACCAACCGGGCGATAGAAAAATTTAATCAGCGTTCTGAACGCCATCTTTAGCTGATTTTTATCTACGTCTTCCGCCATTTCAGGCGGAATATCCAGGACATTGAGCCACAGAACCGTTTCACGATCTTTTGGATATTTCGCGGCGGCGCCTTCCGTCTGGAATATGCGGAAAACTTTCCCCTTTTGGCCGTTAATTCTGGCCGCCGGTGGGGTGATAAAGAAAGGCAAATCTTCTTTGGCGATGCCGTCACTCTTATCGGTGCTGGAAAGCCACACCTGAACCAGTTCAGGCGCTTTGCTGACGTTATTAATACGAATCGTTTGTTCTTTCTCCCCGGCGTTGAATGCCACGCGGGTCGTCATAATTTGAATCGTTGCACTGGCCGCAAAGGAAAAGGCCAGCGTCATCATGAATACAGAAGATATAACAAGTTTTTTTAACATCTGGCCTAATCCTTTAGGTGATACTCTTAGCGGATAAACCCGCGGGGCGCGCGATTACTGATATTTAATGGAGTACACAACGTCGGTTGAGACTTGACCGGCAGTAGATGCACCACCCGTCGCCACATATTGTGCCCAGTAATCAAAGCGAGCCGTATTACCGGCAACCGTAACGGTTTTAGCGCTATCGTTTGCAGTATTAAGGTTCAGTTTTGCTTTTGAAGAATCCAGTAAACCAACCTGAACTTTCTCCGCTCCGCCTGACGCTTTAGCCACGGTATTTTTCAGGTTACCGGTGGTGGCATCGATATTGGTGCTTTGCGCCAGTTCGAAGAATACGCTGGCAACTTTGCCATTGGTGCAGTTTGCGCCGCTTAACGTAATGTGGAATGGGGTATCACCTGCGCGCTGTCCATCCGTTGCAAGCGCGGTTGTACTAATAGAAGGTAAATGAACGGTAAAGTCTGGGCTTTCAGATTCGCCCTGTGCGTCACCGCCGGTAATAGTACAGGTTGCGTCGCTAATAGTACCTTCAAAAGTAATCGTGCCATCTTCTGCTGCAGCGGCGGTACCGACGGTTGAAAGAACGGCCAGGATTGCCAGCTTAGATAACTTATTCATAAAAATATCCATATCATTTCATTGGGGGGGCTATTGTATAGAGGTCATCTCCTCCACCGCTATCGGCCAGGCCTAAATATATTCCTAGTTTTAAAATGGTATATTTATTAAATTTATGAATTAAGTTTTGCTTCAAACTTTTAAACGCAAATAATGCGAAGAAATGGGGGGGTTAAGATAATATCAATTCTAAAAATGAATTTTATCGGTATGGTGAATAATTAGGGGCCGTAAAAGTCTGGCAACACAATTGATTTATGTTTTGAAAAGTGAGCTTGAATCTTCACGTTCCAGAGGCTAGCATTAGGCAAAAGCAGTAAGGACATCAATCCCTTCCTCGTCGGGTTTAACGACGCGGAGGGGATTTTTTTTCATCTGTATCTAATGCAACGACTTTTAAGAGGTCAGGACATGAGCACTTTAGGTCATCAGTACGACAACTCTCTGGTATCTAACGCGTTTGGTTTTTTACGCCTTCCGATGAACTTCCAGCCCTACGACAGCGATGCTGACTGGGTGATCACCGGTGTGCCGTTCGATATGGCAACCTCGGGTCGTGCCGGTGGACGTCATGGCCCGGCGGCGATCCGTCAGGTTTCCACCAACCTGGCCTGGGAGCATAACCGCTTCCCGTGGAACTTCGACATGCGCGAGCGCCTGAACGTGGTTGACTGCGGTGACCTCGTGTATGCCTTCGGCGACGCGCGTGAGATGAGCGAAAAGCTGCAGGCCCACGCCGAGAAACTGTTGGCTGCCGGTAAGCGTATGCTCTCCTTCGGTGGCGACCACTTTGTGACTCTGCCACTGCTGCGCGCCCACGCGAAACACTTTGGCAAAATGGCGCTGGTCCATTTCGATGCGCATACCGACACCTACGCGAACGGCTGCGAGTTTGACCACGGCACCATGTTCTACACTGCACCGAACGAAGGCCTGATCGATCCGAACCACTCCGTGCAGATCGGTATTCGTACTGAGTTCGACAAAGACAACGGCTTCACCGTGCTGGATGCCTGCCAGGTGAACGATCGCGGCGTGGACGACATCATCGCGCAGGTGAAGCAGATTGTCGGCGATATGCCAGTCTACCTGACCTTCGACATCGACTGCCTGGATCCTGCCTTTGCGCCAGGCACCGGTACGCCGGTGATCGGTGGCCTGACGTCCGACCGCGCCATCAAGCTGGTGCGCGGCCTGAAGGATCTGAACATCGTCGGGATGGACGTGGTGGAAGTGGCGCCAGCCTATGATCAGTCCGAAATCACGGCCCTGGCGGCAGCGACCCTGGCACTGGAAATGCTCTACATTCAGGCGGCGAAAAAAGGCGAATAAGCCTTAGGCGCTGATTGCTGCTGCGCGACGCATGCGCAGCAGCAACATTCCTCCGGCCAGAAGGGTGATCGCCTGCGACACGACCAGGACCGAAAAGCCAGAGCTGACCGACCCGACCGATTTCATCACCACCCCCATCAGCAGCGGAATAAACGCCGCGCAGATATTCCCGATGCCATTAATGATCCCATACGCGCTACCCACCACTTCCCGCGCGGCATGATGTTGGATCACCGCAGGGATCGCAGCCCCCTGAAGTCCCCAGAAAGCATTGGCGGACAACATAAACATCCCCAGCCAGACAGGCTGATGGCTGAGCATCAGCGCGACCACGGACAGCGCCGTTAACGCGCCTCCCACCACAAACAGCACCGGTGCCTGTTCCGGGCGCATTTTGTCGAGCAGCACGCCGCCCAAAAATTTCGATCCCAGGCTCAGCAGGAAGGGAATGGCTGCAAGCAGGCCCGTAGCATGCAGTGAGAAGTGATGTTCATCGCGCAGCCATGCAGGCAGCCAGGCGCTGCTCCCCCAGAGATAGCTCAGCGTGGCGATTTCAACCAACAGGATCCAGCCCAGCAGCGGCGTTTGCCAGGCAAGGGTGAAGGTCTGCACCCATCCCGGCTTTTTCATCTTCCCCCGGCTCTGGGGCGCAGGCAGAAAGCGCCAGATTAACCCGCCACCCAGCACAAGATTCATGACGGCCAACGCGTAGAACGATCCCGCCCAGCCCAGATGCGCCATCAGCCAGGTGATCAGTGGAAAGCCTACCGCCAGCCCGAGCGAGACGCCCAGCGCGGTCACCGCGTTGGGTTTGCCGATCTCTTCTGCGTCAAAGCGCTCGCTGATAAAGCGCGTTTTTAATGAAAAGAGCGGCCCCTCTGCAATCCCCAGAATCACGCGCGCAATGAGCATCCCCATCAGCGAGCCGAGCAAGGGCGAAATCGCACAGACCGCGGCCCAAATCGCAATGCTGCTTAATAATCCCTGCCGATAATGAAGTTTGCTTTCAATAACTGGCGTTAATAATAAAGCCGAAAAACCATAACCCAGCAGAAAGCAGGTCATGAGCATTCCTTGTAACATTCTGTTTTCATTTAACTGAAAATGTGCGGCAAATTCCGGGTGTAAAATCATTACCGAGATATTCACACGGTCGATGTAGGAAATAATGATGAGTAATAACAGTGCAATTGTACCTTGCCATCTTGCCGTCATGATGCCTGCCTTATGTCTGCGCGTGTGAATATTTTTTATCAGGGTGATTGTCACGGGTGTAAAATGGTTCACCTGTGAAACTCGTTGTTTATTAAGAATAAAGTAAAAATAAGTTTCACAGGTGAAACACGATGACGTGCCACCTTTTTATTTTTAATGAGCAAAAAGAAAAGAAGTCAATATCCGTTTTTTGAAATTTTAGACTATCGAAAAATCGTATTCTTTCACGCGGCAATAATGAAAATTTCATATCGCTGCATTTTTTCGTGATCCTTTGCACACTTAGTTAATTAATTACCTCCTGGTTAACAAATTCGTCACATTCGTGCTTGACGAAACATTCATCGCTTTTATATTGACCGTATTAAATAAGAAACAGAGTTTCATATATGAAACAAAAGCCTGGAGGATCGTGATGAGCTGGATAGGCGTATGTGACGCAGAACAAGTACAGGAAGATTTCCCTTTTAGCGGCAACGTCGACGGTAAAGAGATCGGCGTTTATTTGATTGACGGTGAATATTACGCGCTGGAAGACGTATGCCCGCACGCATATGCCCTGCTGAGCCAGGGCTTCGTCGAAGATGGCAAGGTGGAATGCCCGCTACACGAGGCGGTGTTCGACGTCAAAACCGGCCAGTGCCTGCATGGCCCCGGTGGTCGCAACCTTAACCGCTACCCGGTTCGGGTCTTTGAAAACCAAATCCAGATTACCTTCGTCGAGGAGAGCGTGGCATGAGCGACACCCTGAACTACAACCCGGCGCTGCCGGAAAGCCGCCAGTTTACTCCGCCTGCAGAAGGCGGTAACGGTGCCATTCATAAGCCAGGCGATTACCAGAACCTGATCTGGCAAACCCGCAGCCGCGAGCCGGAAAACTGGGAGATGAACCTGATCGCGACGCTGGAAGATCTCTTCGAGCAGGGCGTTGAAACCTTGCCGGAGCTGGTGAACGGGCTGAACGCGGTGCGCATGCACGACCAGCAGGGCGAGCCCTGGAGCGACGCCAGCTTCCAGGCATTCTTACAGGTTAACGGCTACTGAGGACAACGCGATGACGACTACCGTACAAAACTATCTGGATAAAGGTCTGCGCGGCCTCTGGTATCCGGTACTGGCGAGCTGGGAAGTGCAGTCCGCGCCGGTGGGGATTACCCGCCTGGGCGAGCAGATTGTGGTCTGGCGCAATAAAGACGGCCAGGTGCAGGCGCTGGAAGATCGCTGTCCGCACCGCGGCGCACGCCTGTCGATGGGCTGGAACCTTGGGGACCGTATTGCCTGCTGGTACCACGGCGTGGAAGTGGCGGGCAATGGCGAAGTGAAAGATGTGCCCGCCGTGGACAAATGCCCGCTGGTCGGCCAGCAGTGCGTGCGCAGCTATAACGTGCAGGAGGCGCACGGCGCCATTTTCCTGTGGTTCGGCGTCACTGCTGACCAGCAGCCTGACGATCTGACTTTCCCGGATGAGCTCGCCGACACGGACAGTTTCAGCAACTTCCTCTGCACCGCCGCGTGGAAATGCAATTACCAGTACGCGCTGGAAAACGTCATGGACCCGATGCACGGCACCTATCTGCATTCGTCGTCACATTCGATGGCGGAAGGGGATCGCAAGGCCGACATGGTGCTTCAGCCGACCAAAACCGGCTTCATCTTCGAGAAAAAGGGGCAGAGCGGCGTCAATTTCGACTGGGTGGAATTGGGCAACAGCGGCACCTGCTGGATGCGTCTCTCCATTCCGTATAAGAAGCGTTTCGGACCGGGCGGCCATTTCTTTATCGTCGGCATGGTGGTGCCGGAAGATAACGACAACTGCCGCGTTTTCTTCTGGCGCATTCGCCGCGTGCAGGGCTGGCAGCGCGATATGTGGCGCTTTATGTACCGCAATCGTCTGGAAAAACTGCACTGGGAAGTGCTGGAGCAGGACCGCGTGGTGCTGGAAAGCCTGGCGCCAAATGCCCGTGACCATGAATACCTCTACCAGCACGACGTCGGGCTCTCGCGCCTGCGCCGCATGATGCAAAAGGCCGCGAAAGAACAGCTGGCGATGCGCGAAGCGCAGCAGGGAGCCGCCTGATGAACGGACTGCTGAGCGGGAAGCGCATCGTCGTGACCGGCGCCGCGCGCGGGCTGGGTTACCACTTTGCCAGCGCATGCGCTGCGCAAGGTGCCTGCGTGGTGATGTGCGACATCCTCAAAGGCGAGCTGGCCGAAAGCGCCCACCGTCTGAGCGAGCAAGGGTATGTAACCGAATCGCACGTTATCGATCTGGCCGATCCGCAGTCCATCGAGCAGGTATTCAGCGCCATTGGCAAACTGGGGCAGATTGACGGCCTGGTGAACAACGCGGCAATGGCGACCGGCGTGGGCGGTAAAAACATGCTGGATTACGATCCGGATCTCTGGGATCGGGTGATGAGCGTCAACGTCAAGGGTACGTGGCTGGTGACGCGTGCCGCCGTGCCGCTGCTGTGCGAAGGGGCGGGGATTGTGAACGTGGCGTCCGATACCGCGCTGTGGGGCGCGCCGCGCCTGATGGCCTACGTGGCCAGTAAGGGGGCGGTGATTGCGATGACCCGCTCAATGGCGCGCGAGCTGGGAGAAAAACGCATTCGAATCAACGCTATCGCGCCGGGGCTGACCCGCGTCGAGGCCACCGAATATGTGCCCGCCGAACGCCATCAGCTCTACGAAAATGGCCGCGCGTTAACGGGCGCGCAGCAGCCGGAGGATGTCACCGGCAGCGTGGTCTGGCTGTTAAGCGATCTGTCGCGGTTTATCACCGGGCAGCTGATCCCGGTCAACGGCGGTTTTGTCTTTAACTAAGGTATGGCGATTATGGCAAACGATCAGGAAGTGAAGTATCTGGTGCCGGGGCTTGAACGCGGTTTGCAGCTGCTATTGGCCTTCGGCGAGCAGCATCGCGAGCTGACCTTTGCCGAGCTACACCGGCTGGTGGATATGCCGAAGGCCACTGCCTACCGCGTGGTGCAGACGCTGGAGTATATGGGTTTTATGGAGCGCAATGCGCGCACCAATACCTTCTCGCTGGGCATGAACGTGCTGCGCCTGGGCTTTGAGTACATCGCCTCGCTGGATGTGGCGCAGGTAGGCCAGCCGGTGATCGAGCAGCTTCGCGATGTCAGCCAGTGCAGCAGCCATCTGGCGATCCGCGACGGACGCGACATTATTTACATTGCCCGCGTCAGCGCCGCCGGGTCGCGTATCAATCAGGTCAGCATTGGCACCCGTCTGCCGGTGCACTGTACCTCGCTTGGACGCATGTTATTGACCGATATTTCCCGCGCCGATTTTGAACAGCTGTTCCCGCACGAGCGGCTGCCGGGCAACACGCCGGGGCAGCTTCACGACCGCGAAGCCCTGTGGCAGATGGTGCAGCAGGACAAAGCCCGCGGATATGTGATTGGCGAGTCTTTCTTCCGCCACGGCATCTCTTCCATCGTCTATCCGGTGTATGACCGAAGCCAGCGCGTGGCGGCGGTGGTCAGCATTCTGGTGCCGTCGGAGGAGATCCCGCAGACCGACCGCGAGCGGCTCCAGAACGAGGTTCGCCTCGCGGCAGATAAAATTTCTGGCTTCTTAGGGTACCTGTCACAGGCCAGTTAAATCAGTGAGTTAACGTCAGGCGCTTCAGTGCGTCGGGCATGTTTTACGCCCAATTTGGGCCAGATGAGGCAACGAACGATGAGTGTAACCGGAATTGAAAAGCTGGAATTTGGCGTGGAAGACCTGACGCACTGCGCCAAATTTATGCGTGATTTTGGCCTGACGGGCGATGCCAGCGGCCAGCGTTTTACCACCCTGAGCGGCGCGCGCGTGGAGCTTAATCCGATTGACAGCCCCGACCTGCCGCCAGCCTTTGAAGCGGGCAACACCCTGCGCCGTATGACCTGGGCGGTGGCCACCCCGGCAGACCTCGATGCGCTGCGCCCGAAGCTTGCCGGGCAGCCTGGCTTTCGTGAAGTGGGCGACGCCCTGGAGTGCCGCGATCCGAACGGCATGACGCTGCGCGTGCAGGTCAGCCAGCAGACCGACGTGGAGCTGAACGTTGAGCCGATTAACCAGTGGGGAGACGCTCGCCGAATCGACACCCCCAGCCCGGTCTACGATCGCGCCCAGCCGATTAACGTCGGGCACGTGGTGTTTTTCGTTGAGGAGCTGGCCGCGGTGGAGACATTCTATCGCGAAGTGCTCGGCTTCCAGGTCTCTGACCGCTACATCAACCGCGCCGTATTCCTGCGCTGCGGCGTGCGCGGCGGCCATCACAACCTGTTCCTGCTGCAATTACCGAACCGCAAGCGCGGGCTAAACCACGTTGCGTTTACGGTGCGCGACATCCACGAGGTGATCGGCGGCGGGATTGCGATGAATAAAAACGCCTGGAGCACGTTTATTGGGCCGGGCCGTCATCCGGTGTCGTCGGCCTATTTCTGGTACGTCAACAGCCCGACCGGCGGCGCGTTTGAGTATTACACCAATGATGACTACCTGACTGAAAACTGGCAGCCGCGCGAGCTGGAGCATTCGCTGGTCTCCTTCACCGAATGGGCGGTGGAAGGCGGCATCGACCACGACACGCGCCGTCAGCAGAAAAAGCCGGAGGCGGTATGACGTCGCGCATTGTCATTATCGGCGGCGGTCAGGCGGGCGGCTGGGCGGCAAAAACCCTCCGCGACGAGGGCTTCGAGGGCGAGATTTGCGTGGTGGCGGAAGAAGCGTGGGATTTCTATGAACGTCCGCCGCTGTCGAAGGCGTCTCTGCTGGAGCCTGACGCGGCGCTCCCGCGGCTGTTTTCCGAAGAGGCACAGCAGGCGCTGGATCTGACCTGGTACCGCCCACTGCGTGCGGAGCAGATCGACCGTCAGACAAAAACGGTGCGTTTAAGCAACGGTACGCATCTTAGTTACAACATTCTTTTGATTGCCACCGGAGGGCGGGCGCGTCTGCCGGGCGAGGCGTGGGCGGCGCATCCGCAGGTTTATACCCTGCGCCACTGGCAGGACGCGCAGCGTCTTAAGGGGCGTCTGGCGCAGAGTAAAAGACTGGCGATTGTGGGCGGCGGCTGGATCGGCCTTGAGATTGCCGCCTCCGCGCGCAAAAACGGCGTGGCGGTCACGCTGTTCGAGCAGCAGCCCGCGCTGTGCATGCGGTCGGTGAGCGGAGAAGTGTCGAAACGCTTAACGGCCATCCATCGCGAACAGGGCGTCGACATTCGTACCGGCTGCGGCGCGCTGGAGCTGGAGGACAACAATGGCCTGCCGGTTATTCACTGTGATGGCCAGCGCGAAACCTTTGATGCGGTGGTGGTCGGGATCGGCGTCGATCTCAATCTGGAACTGGCGCGCGATGCGGGGCTTCATACCGGGCGCGGGATCGTGGTGGATGCTCAGGGGCGTACCTCGGATCCGTTCATCTTTGCGGCTGGCGATGTGGCTCAGCATCACCACTACGGCTTGTGCATTCAGTCGTGGGCATTTGCCCAGAATCAGGCGGTGGCGACGGCGAAAGCGATGCTCAACCCCGATGCGCCAGGCTACGACGACGCGCCGTGGCTGTGGTCGGATCAATACCAGCACAATATTCAGATCCTCGGCATTCCGCATCCGGGCAGCAACACGATAGCGCGTGAAGATTCGCTCTTTTTCTCGCTGGATGAAAACGGGCGACTGACGCAGCTGGTGGCGTTTAACGATGCGCGCACCGTCAAGCTGGCGAAACGCTGGATGGCGGCAGGGCGGGATTTATCGGACGTACCGCTCGCCGACCCGACTTTTTCACTGATGTCATTGCGATAGCTAACCCGCACCCGTAGGGGGAGAGATGACCACATTAGAAACCAACACCGCGCCCGTTGAGGCAGGCGGTGAGGGAACCCGCACGCCTGAAAAAGCAGTGCGCTGGGCTATCCCGCTGTCGCTGCTGGCCTGCGTGCTGCTGGCGTTTTTCGACAAAATCAGTATTGCGGCGCTGTTTTCTGACAGCCATTTCCAGCAAGCGATGGGGATCGATTTCGACACCACGCGCCTCGGCATTCTGATGAGCGCCTTTCTGCTGAGCTACGGTTTTTCGTCAGTCTTTCTCAGCGGGCTGGGGGATAAAATCGCGCCGCTGCGCCTGCTGACCGGGATGATGGCGATCTGGTGCGTGCTGATGGTGGCGATGGGCTTTACCCACAACTATACGATGATGATCGTGCTGCGCATTCTGCTGGGGGTGGCGGAGGGGCCGCTGTTCCCGCTGGCCTTCGCCATTGTGCGTCACAACTTCCCGCAGCATCTGCAGGCGCGCGCCACCATGCTGTGGCTGCTTGGCACGCCGGTGGGCGCGGCGATTGGTTTTCCGCTCTCCCTCTGGCTGCTGAACACCTTCGGCTGGCAGAGCACCTTCTTCGTGATGGCGATGCTTACCGTGCCGGTATTGATTTTCGTGCGCGTCGGTCTGCGTGGTATCCGCCTGGAGGCGAAACCTGGCACCACGCAGGCGTCTCAGGATGAGCGGCGTGCCGCGCGGCGCGAGCTGTTCGTCAGCCCGCACTTCTGGATCATCTGCATCTTTAACATCGCCTTCCTGACCTACCTGTGGGGCATCAATGGCTGGCTGCCGGGCTACCTGATCAAAGGCAAAGGCATTCACCTGGAGCATGCGGGCTGGCTGTCGTCGATGCCGTTCATCGCCATGCTGGCGGGCGAAGTGATTGGCGCGTGGCTCTCTGACCGGGTCGATAAGCGTGCGGCAGCCTGCTTTATCTCCATGGCGGGCGCGGCTGTCGGGCTGGCGGCGGTCATGCACCTCGACACCCCGCTGACCATCATCGCTGCGATGAGCTTCAGCACCTTTATGTGGGGCACTGGCGCACCCAACATTTTTGCCCTGCTGGCGAAGGCCACTCATCCACGGGTGAGCGCGACGGCGGGCGGCATTTTCAACGGGCTGGGAAACTTCGCGGGCGCACTGTCGCCAGCGGTGATGGGGGCGCTTATCGCCTTCACCCACAGCATGGATTCCGGGCTGATTTTTCTGGCGGTGATGGCGGCGGTGGGCTGCGTCCTGTTACTGCCGCTGCTGAGACGTTACTGAGGAGAGTGTCATGACTGATTCAACCGTAACCCATAAATCAGGCATCAAACCTGAGCACCTGACGATGGAAGAGTGGGTCGAGTCGCGCATCGCGCGCTTTGAAGGCCGTAAGTACGACTGGAACGCGCTGAAGTTCCAGGCCGACTATGACCCGAAATATCGCCGGGCGCAGATGCGCTACATCGGCACCGGCGCAACGGGCGTGGCGAACGACACCAACACCGTGCAGGCGGACCATTTCACCTTCTCCACCATGGTGCTGCCGTCGAAGTGTGAAGGGCCGCTGCACCTGCATGACGACGTGGAAGAGGTGTTCTTCATGCTTAAAGGGCAAATCACGCTGATGATCCAGGACGGCGAACACTACACCGAAACCGTGCTGCGCGAGCGTGACCTGATCTCCGTCCCGCCGGGTATCTATCGCGGCCTGTTTAACCACGGGGAAGAAGAGGCGCTGATGTGCGTCATGCTGGGGACCAACAAGCCGGAAATCCCGACCTATCCCGCCGATCATCCGCTTTCAAAAGTGAAGCGGAACTAAGGGGGCATGATGACGGGTTTTCGTGAACAGGGAAGCGGCATTCCGCTGATGCTGCTGCATGGGATCAGCTCGGGTGCTGCCTCCTGGCATAAGCAGATGGCGCTGAAGGGTTTTCGCGTGCTGGCGTGGGACATGCCCGGTTATGGCGAAAGCCCGATGCTGACCGTAGAACGGGCGAGTGCGGGAGATTACGCCGATGCACTGGCGGCAATGCTTGACCGCGCGGGCGTCTGGCAGGCGGTACTGGTCGGCCATTCTCACGGGGCTCTGGTCGCCAGCGCCTTTGCGGCGAAGTTTCCCGACCGGGTGCGGCATCTGGTGCTGGCAGATGCCGCGCAGGGCTACGGTCAGGCCGCACCGGAGCAACGCGAGCAGGTCTGGCGCAGCCGCGAGCAGCAGATGGCGCTGGGCGGTGAAATCCTTGCCCAGACCCGCGCGGCGAAGCTGTTGCGCCCCGGCGCCCGCGGGGAAGATATCGCCACCGTCGCGTCGGGCATGCGCAAGCTGCGTCCTGAAGGCTACCTTGCCGCCGCGTGGATGCTGGCACACGACGATATTCACGGCTGGCTTAAACGTTACTCCGGCACGTTTGAGGTCTGGTGCGGCGAGCAGGATGCGATCACGCAGCCCGAGCTGGTGCAGGGGCTGGCACTGCGCTACGGCATGCCGTTTACCGCCATTCCCCAGGCCGGGCACGCCAGCTATCTCGATAACGCGGCGTTTTTTAACCAACAGCTTTTACGCATTAACGAAGAGGTGCGCGATGTATGCACAAATTGACGGGCGCGTAGCGGTAGTCACCGGCGGTTCTTCTGGCATTGGCTTTGAAACGCTGCGCCTGCTGCTGGGCGAGGGGACAAAAGTGGCTTTCTGCGGCCGAGACCCGGACCGGCTCGCCAGCGCCCACGCGACGCTGCAAAACGAATACCCCGACGGCGAGATTTTCTCCTACCGCTGCGACGTGCTAAACGCTGCCGAAGTCCAGGGCTTTGCGGATGCCGTTCAGGCCCGCTTTGGCGCGGCGGACATGCTGATTAACAACGCCGGGCAGGGCTATGTGGCGCATTTCAGCGATACCCCGCGCGAAGCGTGGCTGCACGAAGCCGAACTGAAATTGTTCGGGGTGATCAACCCGGTGCAGGCGTTTCAGCCTCTGCTGGAGCGGTCCGATATCGCCTCCATTACCTGCGTGAACTCCCTGCTGGCGCTGCAGCCGGAGGAGCACATGATCGCCACTTCTGCCGCCCGTGCTGCGCTGCTGAATATGACGCTGACGCTCTCAAAAGAGCTGGTGGGTAAAGGTATCCGCGTGAATTCCATTTTGCTCGGCATGGTGGAGTCCGGGCAGTGGCAGCGCCGCTTTGAGAGCCGGACGGACAAAAGTCAGAGCTGGCCGGAGTGGACGGCGGATATCGCGCGTAAACGTGGCATCCCGATGGCGCGTCTCGGCAAGCCGCAGGAGCCCGCGCAGGCGCTGCTGTTCCTCGCCTCGCCGCTGGCGTCATTCACCACCGGCGCCGCGCTGGACGTTTCCGGCGGCTTCTGCCGCCACCTGTAAGGACACATTATGAAAAAGATCATGTTAATTGGTTTTGGCGCCATGGCGCAGGCGGTGATTGAGCGTTTACCCGCGGGCGTGGCTATCGGCTGGATCGTGGCGCGTGAATCTCATCATGCGGCGATTCACACACAGTTTGGTGATGCAGTGATGGCGCTCGGTACGCCGGTGGCGTGCGCTGACACGCCCGATCTGGTGCTGGAGTGCGCCAGCCAGCAGGCGGTGGCGCAGTACGGCGAGGACATACTGCGTCGCGGCTGGCATCTGGCGGTGATCTCCACCGGCGCGCTGGCGGACAGCGCGCTGGAGCAGCGTTTGCTCAGTGCTGGCGGCAAGCTGACGTTGCTCTCCGGCGCGGTTGCCGGTATTGACGGGCTGGCGGCGGCGAAAGAGGGCGGGCTGGAACGCGTAACCTATCAGTCGCGCAAAAGCCCGGCCAGCTGGCGCGGCAGTTATGCTGAGCAGCTTATCGACCTTAACGCGGTGTCTGAGGCGAGCGTTTTCTTTGAAGGCAGCGCCCGCGAGGCGGCGCGCCTGTTCCCGGCGAACGCCAACGTGGCGGCGACGGTGGCGCTCGGTGGCGTCGGGATGGACGAGACGCGCGTGCAGCTGATGGTCGACCCGGCAACGAAGCGCAATACCCACACGCTGCATGTCGAAGGCGTGTTCGGCGAGTTCCATCTTGAGCTGAGCGGGCTGCCGCTGGCGTCTAACCCTAAAACCTCCACTCTTGCAGCACTGAGCGCGGTACGCGCCTGCCGCGAGCTGGCCCTGAGCTGAGGAGCGACGATGGACGATCTGAAGATTTTTATCGGCGGCCACTGGCGACATGGTGGTGGCAACCCGATGCAGAGCCATTTCCCGGCAGACGGGTCGATCAATGCGACGCTGAATGCGGCAAGTCTCGACGATCTGAATGACGCAATCGAGGCCGGCGAGCGGGCGTGGCGCGATCCCGCGTGGCGCAGCAGCCTGCCGCACATGCGCGCGAGGATCCTGCATAAGGTCGCGGATCTGATTGAATCCCGCGTCGACGAACTGGCGAAAATGCAGAGCCGCGATAACGGCAAGCCGCTCGCGGAGGCGCGTGGGCTGGTGATGAGTGCGGCAGGGACAGCGCGCTACTTTGCCGCTGCCTGCGAGCTGCTGGAAGGGGAACTCCCTACGCCACGCCAGCCGGGTCTGCTGACCCTGAGCCGCTATGAACCGCTCGGCGTGGTGGCTGCCATCACGCCATGGAACTCGCCGATTGCCAGCGAAATGCAAAAGGTTGCCCCGGCGATTGCCGCCGGAAATGCGGTGATCCTCAAACCTGCCGAGGCCACGCCGCTGATGGCGCTGGAGCTGGCGCGTATTTTTGAACAGGCCGGGCTGCCCGCCGGGCTGCTGAGCGTGCTACCCGGTAAAGGCTCGGTGATTGGCGATGCGCTGGCGCGTCACCCTAAGGTGCGCAAAATCTCCTTTACCGGTGGCACCACTACGGGCCGCCATCTTGCACACGTGGCGGCGGAAAAGCTGATCCCGGCATCGCTGGAGCTGGGCGGAAAATCCCCGACCATCGTGCTGGAAGACGCAGACATCGAGCAGGCCGCGCGCGGCATCTGCTACGGCATTTTTAGCTCGGCAGGGCAGGCGTGCATCGCCGGTTCACGACTGTTTATCCACGAGAGTGTTTACGCGCCGCTGATGTCGCGGCTGCTTGAGCTCACGCGCGGGCTGCGCGTCGGACATCCGTTTACTGACGGTACCCATGTCGGGCCGCTGATTAACCCTAAACATCGTCAGAGCGTGCAGGATTACGTCGAGCTGGCGAAGCGCGAAGGGGGCCGCGTGCTGTGCGGCGGGGAGATCCCGGCCGATCCTGAGCTGGCAAACGGCAGTTTCTTCCTGCCCACCCTCATCGAAGGGCTGAGCAACAGCGCCCGTGCGTGTCAGGAGGAGATCTTCGGCCCGGTACTGGTGGCGATGCCGTTTCGCGACGAGGCCACGCTTATCCGCGAGGCCAACGACTCGGTGTACGGCCTGGCGGCGGGGATCTGGACGCGCGATGCCGGGCGCGCGCTGCGACTGAGCGAACAGCTTGAGGCGGGCACGGTGTGGATCAACACCTACAAAGTCTTTGCGATTTCAACCCCGTTCGGGGGCTTTAAAGAGAGCGGTCTGGGCCGCGAAAAGGGCATTCAGGGGCTGAAAGCCTGGATGCAGCAAAAGAGCATTTATCTGGCGACGGGTAACAGCGTCAACCACTGGTGCGACTGAGAAAGGGTGAGCAATGAGCGAAATGATAACCGTCGGCGACGCCATCGCCAGAACGCTGGAGCAGTATCAGGTTGAGGCCATCTACGGCGTCATCTCCATTCACAACCTGCCGATCGCGGATGCGGTCGGGCAGCGCGGCAACATTCGCTTCGTGCCCGCGCGCGGCGAAGCGGGATCCGTGACCATGGCCGACGCCCACGGACGTTTTTCCGGTCTCGGCGTGGCGCTGACCAGCACCGGTGCGGGTGCCGGTAACGCGGTAGGCGCGCTGGTAGAAGCGATGAACGCCTGCACGCCGCTGCTGCATTTAACCGGACAGGTCGAAAAAGCCTGGCTGGATGCCGATACCGGATTTATCCATGAAACCCGCGACCAGCTGACCTTCCTGAAGGCCAGCTCCAAACGGGCGTACCGCATCAGCAACGCCAACCAGGCGATAGCTATCCTGCACAAAGCGATTCAGGACGCGCAGACGCCGCCGTGCGGGCCGGTCTCTGTTGAGATCCCGATTGATATTCAGAGTGCCAACATTCCGCTTTCGCTGGTGACCGCACCGGTGAAACCGACGTCTGTCGCCACCGTGGACCCCGCGATAGTTGACGCACTCTGGGCGCAGCTGAAGCAGGCAAAACAGCCGTTGCTGTGGCTGGGCGGCGGAGCGCTGAGATGCGCTGATGCGGTGAAAAAGCTGGCGGATGCAGGCATCACCGTCATCTCCAGCACCCACGCGCGCGGCGTGCTGCCGGACAGCCATCGCGGCAGCCTGCGGGCGTTTCACAACTCGCCATCCGTTGAAGCGCTCATCGCGCAGTGTGACTTTACGCTGGTCGCCGGTTCACGCCTGCGCAGCAACGAAACCCGCTCATGGACGCTGGCGCTGCCGTCTCCACGGGTACAGGTAGATATCGACCCGGCGGCGGCGAGCCGTAATTATCTGATGGATAACACGCTGATAGCCGATTGTTCCGCGTTGCTTAGCGCGCTGGCCGACAACGTACAGGGGCGTGAGTGGGGCAACGCGCAGTGGGACGCGCTGGTTCAACAGGCGGTTGAGCAAGCCGGGCAGGGCCTGCGCGATCAGTGCGGCCCCTATGCGAAACTTAACGATGCCATCGAGAAAGCGCTTCCGCAGGACGGCCTGCTGGTGCGCGATATCACCGTGTCCGGCAGCCTGTGGGGCAGCCGCCTGTTCCGCGCCAACGGCCCGCTTATGAACATTCACTCGCTGGCCGGAGCCATTGGTATGGGGCTGCCGATGGCCATTGGCACCGCGATAGCTAACCCGCAGCGCAAGGTTGTGGGGCTGGTGGGTGATGGTGGTCTGAGTCTGAACCTCGGCGAACTGGCGACGCTGGCCCAGGAGAAAGCCAACGTGATGCTGCTGATCATGAACGACGGGGGGTACGGCGTAATGCGTGGTATTCAGGATAAGTATTTCGGCGGGCGTCAGTATTACAACGAGCTGCATACGCCGGACTTCACTCTGCTGGCGCAGGCGATTGGCCTGCAGGCATGGAGCGTTGAGCGTGCCGAGGATTTTGATGCCGTTATGACAGAAGCGCTGGCGATGCCGGGCCCGTCGGTAGTGGAAGTGCGGATGGGGCAGATTGGCGCCCTGAAGTTTGCCGGGCCGCCGCAGAAGACGCTGTATTGATATCGTGGATATCGCCCGGTGGCGCTGCGCTTACCGGGCCTACGGTTTCTCACTCAATAACAGCGAAAAAACCGTAGGCCGGGTAAGGCGAAGCCGCCACCCGGCTTTTTTCATCAGAACACGTTAAACGGGTATTCCACGTAAGCACGGATCTCATCCCCACCCACGTTGTAATCGCTGGCGTTGCTGGAGACACGCAGCACGGAATAGCGCAGCTTCAGCTTCAGATCTTTCGCCGGACCATCCTGCACCTGGTACTGGATCTGGTTGAACCACTCATGCTCTTTGCCGTTGCTGGTTTCAGAGGTTTTGATGTTATCGCCACGCACGTAGGCGGTGGTCCAGCTCAGGCCCGGCAGACCGAGTCCGCCAAAGTCCAGGCCGTACGATGCCTGCCATGAGCGTTCGTCTTCGCCGTTGAAATCAGACCAGTAGGAGTTAGCCAGCCAGATGGTGTTGCCGCCGTCACCCACACCGCCCTGGTCGCGGTAGCCACCGTAGTTGTAGCCGGTGCTGCCGCTGCTCTGCTGGTATGCCACCTTGAACGTGTGAATGTCCCAGATATAGCTCGCTGCCAGGCTCCAGATGGTGTTGCTGCGGCCCGTGTCGAGGCTGTCGGCGTAACCCTGCTCCAGACGCGAGTTATAGCCGTTAAAGTCGAGTACCAGCTGCTGCCCGGTGCTGAACGGTTGTTTGAAGTTCAGGCCCAGGTACTGCTTGTTCATTACCTCTTCATTATGCGAGGCATACACCGCACCGCTGAACTGCTCGTTAAACTGGTAGCTCGCGCCACCGAAGGTCAGGCTCTTCAGGCCGCTGTCGTGGCGGTCATCACTTTTGCGCTGCTCGTCGGTGAAGTAACCGGCGTTGACTTCCAGACCGTCGATCTCTTTTGAGGTCAGCAGGGTGCCGGTGTAGCTTTCAAACAGCAGGCGGGAGTTGTCGGCATTCACGATCGGCAACTCAGGACGCTGACTACCGTAGCTCAGCACGGTATTTGAGATACGCATTTTGGCGGTTGCGCCAAATTTCGCTAAATCGGATTTTGCCCGGCCATCCTCTTCCTGTTTAAAGAAGTCGATACCGCCCGCACCGCTTTTTCCACGGCCACCGTCCAGACGAACGCCATACTGTGCAATGCCGTCTACACCAAAGCCCACCAGCCCTTCGGTATAACCGGATGTGAAGGTGGCAATAATACCCTGGCCCCATTCGGCTTTATCCTGCTGGCCCTGATGATAGTCGCGACTGATATACGCATTGCGTAAAAACAGGTCCAGATGGCTGTCGTCAATAAAACCCTGACTGTCGGATTGCTGGCTTGCAGCGGCGGGTAATGCGGCGAATAAACCTAAAGCAATTAACGATAATTCTTTTTTCACGGAGGGAACGTCTCTGTCTTAATATATTAAAATGAATTACTGCAGGTCGGATAATTACCCGAATGGTTAATGATTGCAATAATTATGTGTCCAGACGTTTCTGCGCTAAAAGCCGGATATGGAGAGGGTTTTGCGGGAGTTACCGATACGTGCGATTAAGTTGGCAATTCATGCGAAATAAAAAGGAGGCAAATTTGCCTCCTTCCAGAATTATTTAATTCCATCTGCGGCCATACGGTCGCGAATATGTTGTGCACGTTCTTCTGAGGCCGGGTGATCGTCAAACATGGAGCTCTGGCGTCCCGCTTCCAGCTTCGCCAGTTTTTCGAAGCTGGTGGCTAAACCTGACGGATTAATCCCGCGTTTGCGCAACAGATCGTAAGAGTAGTCATCCGCTTCGGACTCCTGGCGCTGGGAGAACTGGGAATTGACCAGCTTTTCTCCGACATCGCCGAGCTGTGACTGAGACAGGCTGCCCACGATACCGCCCGCAGAGGCAGCCGCCGCACGGATGGCGTTGGTGCCTAAGGCAACCTGCATCCCTTTTTTCACGTGGCCGAGCGCAACGTGACCCATTTCATGGCCGATAACCGCTTCCACTTCGTTGTCGGTCATCATATCCATCAGCCCGCTATAGACGCGGATGCAGCCGTTTGCCATCGCGAAGGCGTTGACGTCTTTAGCCATGTAAACCTTATAGTTCACCGGCTGACCGTTGATGTTATCGCCGAGCGCGGAAGCAATCTTATTCAGACGCTGTGTGTAGGTACTGTTAGCCGGCGCAATCGTGGCTTTTCCGTCCATATCTTTACAGGCCTGATCGCTCAGCGCTTTAACCTGCGCATCGCTCAGGGAGTAGGCCTGAAAGGCTTCTGCGCCTGACGTCATCAGACCGTTAGAATCCATATTCTGACAGCCGCTCAGCATGAGCGTTGTACCCAGGGCCAGCACTATTGCACGCATTTTCATGAAGTTGCTTCCGTACTTGTTAATCTCAATAAAATCCGAAAAGTGCACCCGCAACGAAGCCGGGGCCGGGATAAGTATAAGGAATATCTACAGGCGCGGGCGAGCAGATTGCGCAACATGCGAGCATGATCCAGAGATTTCTTAAGCTGCAAAAGAATGGTCCATGTACATGCCCTGCGGCTTGGGTTACATTGTTGGCACTTTTTTCCGGCGTAGCCCAAAACGCGCTGTCGTCAAGGGCATGGCCTTTAACAGTCCGATCTGGAGTTAAAATGTCCTCACGTAAAGAGCTTGCTAATGCTATTCGTGCGCTGAGCATGGATGCAGTACAGAAAGCCAAATCCGGCCACCCGGGTGCCCCTATGGGTATGGCAGATATCGCCGAAGTCCTGTGGCGTGATTTCCTTAACCACAACCCGCAGAACCCGGCATGGGCTGACCGCGACCGTTTCGTGCTGTCTAACGGCCACGGCTCTATGCTGATCTACAGCCTGCTGCACCTCACCGGCTACGATCTGCCTATTGAAGAGCTGAAAAACTTCCGCCAACTGCACTCCAAAACTCCAGGTCACCCGGAAGTGGGTTACACCGCTGGCGTAGAAACCACCACCGGCCCACTGGGTCAGGGTATTGCTAACGCAGTGGGTATGGCGATTGCTGAGAAGACGCTGGCGGCGCAGTTCAACCGTCCTGGTCATGACATTGTTGACCACTTCACCTACGCGTTCATGGGCGACGGCTGCATGATGGAAGGCATTTCTCATGAAGTGTGCTCCCTGGCAGGTACCTTGAAGCTGGGTAAACTGGTTGCGTTCTATGATGACAACGGCATCTCCATCGACGGTCACGTTGAGGGCTGGTTCACTGACGACACCGCAGCACGTTTCGAAGCCTACGGCTGGCACGTTGTGCGTGGTGTTGATGGCCACGATGCTGACTCGATTAAACGTGCAGTAGAAGAAGCGCGCGCGGTCACCGATAAACCGTCCCTGCTGATGTGCAAAACCATCATCGGCTTCGGTTCTCCGAATAAAGCGGGTACGCATGACTCCCACGGCGCACCGCTGGGTGACGCGGAAATCGCATTGACCCGTGAAGCATTGGGCTGGAAACACCCTGCATTCGAAATTCCATCTGAGATCTATGCTCAGTGGGATGCAAAAGAAGTGGGCCAGGCGAAAGAAGCTGCCTGGAACGAGAAATTCGCCGCCTATGCGAAAGCCTTCCCTCAGGAAGCGGCTGAGTTTACCCGTCGTATGAAAGGCGATATGCCGTCTGACTTCGACGCGAAAGCGAACGAATTCATCGCTAAGCTGCAGGCGAACCCATCTAAAATCGCCAGCCGTAAAGCGTCCCAGAATGCGATCGAAGCATTTGGTCCATTGCTGCCTGAATTCCTCGGCGGTTCCGCTGACCTGGCGCCATCTAACCTGACTCTGTGGTCTGGTTCTAAGCCAATTAACGAAGACACTGCCGGTAACTACATCCATTACGGTGTACGTGAATTCGGTATGACCGCGATTGCCAACGGTATCTCCCTGCACGGCGGTTTCCTGCCGTACACCTCTACCTTCCTGATGTTCGTAGAGTATGCGCGTAACGCCGTGCGTATGGCTGCGCTGATGAAACAGCGTCAGGTGATGGTCTACACCCACGACTCCATCGGTCTGGGCGAAGATGGCCCAACTCACCAGCCGGTAGAGCAGGTGGCTTCCCTGCGCGTGACTCCGAACATGAGCACCTGGCGTCCATGTGACCAGGTTGAATCTGCGGTAGCGTGGAAATACGGCGTTGAGCGTCAGGACGGCCCAACTGCGCTGATCCTCTCCCGTCAGAACCTGGCACAGCAGGAGCGTACGCCAGAGCAGCTGGCGAATATCGCTCGCGGTGGTTACGTGCTGAAAGACTGTGCAGGCCAGCCTGAGCTGATCTTCATCGCGACCGGTTCTGAAGTTGAACTGGCGGTTGCAGCATGGGAAAAACTGACTGCCGAAGGCGTTAAGGCGCGCGTGGTCTCCATGCCGTCTACCGATGCGTTCGACAAACAGGATGCGGCTTACCGTGAATCTGTTCTGCCTAAAGCGGTTTCTGCGCGTGTGGCAGTGGAAGCGGGTATCGCTGACTACTGGTTCAAATACGTGGGCCTGAATGGCGCTATCGTCGGTATGACCACCTTCGGTGAGTCTGCGCCAGCAGAATTGCTGTTCGAAGAGTTCGGCTTCACCGTTGATAACGTTGTCGCTAAGGCGAAAGAACTGCTGTAATTGCTTGTACGGTGCGGGCTGACGCCCTCACCCCAGCCCTCTCCCACAGGGAGAGGGTGCAAACACTAAAAACGGTAACCTTTGGGTTACCGTTTTGCTTTTACCTCCCCGGCATTATTCCACCGAAAATGTGACGCATGTCATATAGCACGCTTATTCATCTGGACAGCCATTCCTTTTATTCCTCGATTCGCTTATTCTTGCTGAAGCGTTTCAGTCGATTAAATGTTCGACAATTGACCAATCAATCGCAGTTTGTGATAGCAAAGATTCCCCTTCGGGCGTAGCTGGATTACTCTTTCAGCCACCTCAAACTCAGGGATAGCTTTGCAGGAGATCTATGACCGTACGCGTAGCGATTAATGGCTTCGGTCGCATCGGGCGCAACGTGGTTCGTGCTTTATATGAATCCGGGCGTCGTGCGGAAATAACCGTGGTGGCAATCAACGAACTGGCGGATGCTGCGGGCATGGCGCATTTGTTGAAATATGACACCAGCCACGGCCGCTTTGCCTGGGATGTTCGCCAGGAAAGAGAGCAGCTGTTTGTCGGTGACGATGCCATCCGCGTGCTGCATGAAAGCAGTATCGCAGGGCTACCGTGGCGTGAGCTGGGCGTGGATGTGGTGCTCGACTGTACCGGGGTTTACGGCAATCGCGAACATGGCGAAGCTCACCTGGCAGCCGGTGCGAAAAAAGTCCTGTTTTCTCATCCCGGCAGTAACGACCTCGACGCGACCGTCGTGTTTGGCGTCAACCAGCATGAGCTGCAGGCTGAACACCTCATCGTTTCCAACGCCTCCTGTACCACCAACTGCATTATTCCGGTCATCAAACTGTTAGACGATGCGTATGGCATTGAGTCCGGCACCGTGACCACGATTCACTCCGCCATGCACGACCAGCAGGTTATTGATGCCTACCATCCGGATTTACGACGCACTCGCGCGGCGAGCCAGTCAATCATCCCGGTAGATACGAAACTGGCGGCAGGGATCACCCGAATTTTCCCGCAGTTTAATGACCGTTTTGAAGCGATTGCCGTGCGTGTCCCGACGATTAACGTCACCGCAATCGACCTGAGCGTGACGGTGAAAAAACCGGTAAAAGCCTGTGAAGTCAACCTGTTGCTGCAAAAAGCGGCACAGGGAGCATTTCATGGTATAGTTGACTATACGGAATTACCGTTGGTCTCAGTAGATTTTAACCACGACCCGCACAGCGCTATTGTTGATGGCACGCAAACGAGGGTCAGTGGCGCACACCTTATCAAGACGCTGGTCTGGTGTGATAACGAATGGGGCTTTGCTAACCGGATGCTCGACACCACGTTAGCAATGGCCGCTCAAGGTTTCAGGTAAGACGCATCGTGCGTCTGCAAAACTTTAAGAATCAACGAGAGGATTCACCATGTCTGTAATTAAGATGACCGATCTGGATCTGGCTGGTAAACGCGTTTTCATCCGTGCTGATCTGAACGTACCGGTTAAAGAGGGTAAAGTGACCAGCGACGCGCGTATCCGTGCATCCCTGCCAACCATCGAACTGGCTCTGAAGCAGGGCGCGAAAGTGATGGTCACCTCCCACCTGGGTCGTCCTACCGAAGGCGAGTACAACGAAGAGTTCTCTCTGCTGCCAGTGGTTAATTACCTGAAAGACAAACTGTCCAACCCGGTTCGCCTGGTAAAAGATTACCTGGACGGCGTTGAAGTGGCTGCTGGTGAGCTGGTTGTTCTGGAAAACGTTCGCTTCAACAAAGGCGAAAAGAAAGACGACGAAACCCTGTCTAAGAAATACGCTGCACTGTGCGACGTCTTCGTGATGGATGCATTTGGTACGGCGCACCGTGCTCAGGCCTCTACCCACGGTATCGGTAAATTTGCAGACGTAGCATGTGCGGGTCCTCTGCTGGCTGACGAACTGGAAGCACTGGGCAAAGCGCTGAAAGAACCTGCTCGTCCAATGGTCGCTATCGTTGGTGGTTCTAAAGTGTCTACCAAACTGACCGTGCTGGATTCCCTGTCAAAAATCGCTGACCAGCTGATCGTTGGCGGTGGTATCGCGAACACCTTCGTTGCTGCTCAAGGCCACAACGTGGGTAAATCCCTGTATGAAGCGGACCTGGTTGACGAAGCGAAACGCCTGCTGGGCACCTGTGACATCCCGGTTCCAACTGACGTTCGCGTGGCGACCGAGTTCTCCGAAACCGCAACCGCGACCCTGAAATCTGTTAACGACATCAAAGATGAAGAGCAGATTCTGGACCTGGGCGACGTTTCTGCACAGAAACTGGCTGATATCCTGAAAAACGCAAAAACTATCCTGTGGAACGGTCCTGTTGGCGTGTTCGAATTCCCGAACTTCCGCAAAGGGACTGAAATCGTGGCTAACGCTATTGCAGACAGCGAAGCGTTCTCTATCGCAGGCGGTGGTGACACCCTGGCAGCTATCGATCTGTTCGGTATCGCTGACAAGATCTCCTACATCTCCACTGGTGGCGGTGCATTCCTCGAATTCGTGGAAGGCAAAGTACTGCCAGCAGTAGCAATGCTCGAAGAGCGCGCTAAGAAGTAAGCCATTCAAGGGCAGGGAAACCTGCCCAATTTTCAGCGCGCTTATCAGAGCTCGCACCTTTTCTAACGGCCGAAGATACAGGACTAAGCAACATGTCTAAAATTTTTGATTTCGTAAAACCTGGCGTGATCACTGGTGATGACGTACAGAAAGTGTTCCAGGTAGCTAAAGAAAACAACTTCGCTCTGCCAGCAGTTAACTGCGTAGGTACCGACTCCATCAACGCCGTACTGGAAACCGCTGCCAAAGTTAAAGCACCGGTTATCGTTCAGTTCTCTAACGGTGGTGCTGCGTTCATCGCGGGCAAAGGCGTGAAAACTGACATTCCTCAGGGGGCTGCTATCCTGGGCGCTATCTCTGGTGCGCACCACGTACATCAGATGGCTGAGCACTACGGTGTTCCTGTTATCCTGCACACCGACCACTGCGCGAAGAAACTGCTGCCGTGGATCGACGGTCTGCTGGACGCGGGTGAAAAACACTTCGCAGCCACCGGTAAACCACTGTTCTCTTCTCACATGATCGACCTGTCTGAAGAGTCACTGCACGAAAACATCGAAATCTGCTCTAAGTACCTGGCGCGCATGGCCAAAATGGGCATGACTCTGGAAATTGAACTGGGTTGCACCGGTGGTGAAGAAGACGGCGTGGACAACAGCCACATGGACGCTTCTGCCCTGTACACCCAGCCAGAAGACGTTGATTACGCGTACACCGAGCTGAGCAAAATCAGCCCACGCTTCACCATTGCAGCGTCCTTCGGTAACGTACACGGCGTTTACAAACCAGGTAACGTGGTTCTGACTCCAACCATCCTGCGTGATTCTCAGGAATACGTTTCTAAGAAACACAACCTGCCTCACAACAGCCTGAACTTCGTCTTCCACGGCGGTTCCGGTTCTTCTGCTCAGGAAATCAAAGACTCCGTCAGCTACGGTGTGGTGAAAATGAACATCGATACCGACACCCAGTGGGCTACCTGGGACGGTATCCTGCAGTACTACAAAGCTAACGAAGCTTACCTGCAGGGTCAGCTGGGCAACCCGAAAGGCGAAGACCAGCCGAACAAGAAATACTACGATCCACGCGTATGGCTGCGCGCTGCACAGACTTCAATGATTACTCGTCTGGAGCAGGCATTCAAAGAACTGAACGCGGTAGACGTTCTGTAATTTGAGCTGCTGAAAGCGTTAAAAGGCCCGCAATAGCGGGCCTTTTTTTATGCTTTTTCAATATCCTGCAATACCTGTTTTTGTGATCTGCTTGGCAATACGCGTACTTTTTGTTTACCCTTTACTGACCTGCCTGTCTCGCTATGGGATGGTTTTTGTTGTTTATAAGAGCATAAGGAAAGATAAATGGAAGATCTCGGTGTTGTAGATAGCATCAATAACGCTGGCTCCTGGCTGGTGCGCAATCAGGCGCTGCTCATCAGCTACGCCGTGAATATTGCGGCGGCAATTGCCATTATTGTCGTGGGGATGATTGTTGCCCGTACCGTTTCCCGAGCCATCAATCGCGTCATGCTCACTCGCCACATTGACGCCACGGTTGCTGATTTCCTGTCAGCGCTGGTGCGCTATGGCATTATCGCGTTTACCCTCATTGCGGCATTAGGCCGTGTTGGTGTTCAGACCGCCTCCGTCATTGCCGTGCTGGGCGCCGCCGGTCTGGCCGTTGGTCTGGCACTTCAGGGCTCGCTCGCTAACCTGGCGGCTGGCGTTCTGCTGGTCACCTTCCGTCCGTTCCGCGCCGGTGAATATGTCGATCTGGGCGGCACGGCGGGTACCGTGCTGAATGTGCAGATTTTCTCCACCACGCTGCGTTCGATAGACGGTAAAATCGTGATAGTGCCGAACAAGAAGGTCATCGACGGGAACATCACCAACTTCTCCCGTGAGCCGGTACGTCGTAATGAGCTGATTATCAGCGTAGCGTACGACTCTGATATTGATCAGGTGAAGTCACTGATTAGCAACATCATTGCCTCCGACGATCGTATTCTGAAGGATAAAGAGCAGACTATACGCCTGAACGAACTGGGCGCGTCCTCTATCAACTTCGTGGTGCGTATCTGGAGCAAAAGCAGCGATCTGCAAAACGTATACTGGGACGTGCTGGAACGTATTAAGCGTGAGTTTGACGCCAACGGCATCAGCTTCCCGTATCCGCAGATGGACGTAAACGTCAAAAAAGTCAAAGAAGCAGAGTAACGTCACCCCCAGGCCCGGTAAGCGTCAGCGCCACCGGGCTTTACTTTTATAAGCCCCGCTAATCCCCAATTAATATTATCCATTTCCTCTAATGTGATTCGCGCAGTATAGTCTGCATCCAGAACATTACTGTGAGAATTTCGTCATGTTATCCTATTATTTTCAAGGGCTTGCTTTAGGTGCGGCCATGATCCTTCCCCTCGGCCCCCAGAATGCGTTCGTGATGAACCAGGGTATTCGCCGCCAGTATCATCTGATGATTGCCCTGCTGTGCGCGGTGAGCGATTTGCTGCTGATCTGCGCCGGGATTTTTGGCGGGAGTGCGCTTCTTATGCAGTCGCCGTGGCTGCTGGCGCTGGTGACCTGGGGCGGTGTGGCCTTCCTGCTGTGGTACGGATTCGGTGCGTTGAAAACGGCGATGAGCAGTAACCTCGAACTGGCAAGCGCTGAAGTGATGAAGCAGGGGCGCTGGAAGATTATCGTCACCATGCTGGCGGTGACCTGGCTTAACCCGCATGTCTATCTGGATACCTTCGTGGTGCTGGGTAGCCTCGGCGGACAGTTAGACGTTGAGCCTAAACGCTGGTTTGCGCTGGGAACCGTCAGCGCGTCGTTCCTGTGGTTCTTCGGTCTTGCGATTCTGGCGGCGTGGCTGGCGCCACGACTGCGGACCGCCAAAGCCCAGCGCATCATTAATACGCTGGTCGGTCTGGTGATGTGGTTTATCGCTTTCCAGCTGGCGAAAGAGGGCGTTCATCATGTTCAGGGTTTGTTCAACTAAGCGTTGTCTTATGGACAACTGAGCCAGACCCGCTAAGCTTGCTGGCATGCGCCCTGTTTCTGGGGCACTCTTCGCAACATGGAGGAATGACAGTGAAGTTTAAAGTGATGGCCCTGGCGGCATTAGTGAGTTTAGGTGCGGTGTCGGCGCAGGCGAGTGAACTGCCGGATGGCCCGCACATTGTCACGTCAGGCACCGCAAGCGTGGACGCGGTACCGGATGTTGCAACCCTGGCAATTGAAGTCAACGTGGCTGCAAAAGATGCCGCCTCTGCCAAAAAACAGGCGGACGACCGCGTTGCGCAATATCTCTCCTTCCTGGAACAGAACGGTGTCGCCAAGAAAGACATCAGCTCTGCTAACCTGCGTACACAACCGGATTACGACTACCAGAACGGCAAAAGCATCCTGAAAGGCTACCGTGCCGTGCGTACGGTTGAAGTGACCGTGCGTCAGCTGGACAAGCTGAATTCACTGCTGGATGGTGCACTGAAGGCCGGTTTGAACGAAATCCGTTCCGTGTCGCTGGGCGTTGCGCAACCGGAGAAATACAAAGACGAAGCGCGTAAAGCGGCGATTGATGATGCTATTCATCAGGCTGAACAGCTGGCGTCCGGCTTCAAGAGCAAGCTTGGCCCGGTATACAGCGTGCGTTACCACGTCTCTAACTATCAGCCAAGCCCGATGGTACGGATGATGAAGGCTGACGCGGCACCGGTTTCTGCGCAGGAAACTTACGAGCAGCCAACCATTCAGTTCGACGATCAGGTGGATGTGGTGTTCCAGCTGGAGCCCGTTGCAGCACAGCCGAAACCGGCTCAGTAACCTGTAGGCCGGGTAAGGCGTAGCCGCCACCCGGCTTTTTCTTTTTAATCCTGTCTCAACACCTTATGCCCATACGCCAGCAGTGCATCGGTGACGTTGCGCATCATGCGGCTTTCCGGCGCAAAACGATGCCAGTAGAGCATCCGGCGCTGATACAGCCCCGGTGTTAAATCAATCAACTCACCGCTTTTCAACTCTTTCTCAATCTGCAGATGTGGGATCATACAGCAGGTAGTGCCCTGACGCGCAAGCTGCACAAAAGCTTCAGACGAGTTGACGATATGGCACGGCACGCTGCCCGGCGGCAGGTCAAAGTTTTGCTGCAGGAACGCCTGATGCATATCGTCCAGATGGTCAAACGCCACGGCAGGCGCCTTCAGCAGCGCGGCGCGGGTGACGCCGTTAGGGAAGTAGCGCTCCGCAAAGGCTTTTGAACCCACAAACAGGTAGTCCAGCGCTCCCAGTTGATCCACCAGGCAGCTTGGCAGCGCCTGAGGCTGAATACTGACCGCCCCAACAACTTCACCGCGACGCAGACGTTCCTGGGTACGGGTTTCATCTTCAACCTGTAGATTCAGGCGAATAGGGGAGTCGGCCAGGACCGGGGCAAGGGCGGGCAGTAACCAGGTTGCCAGACTGTCGGCGTTGACCGCCAGAGAGAGCAGTAGCGGCGTGGAGCCCGTTTGTTCGTCACCCAGCCACTCGTCTTCCAGCAGCTCAACCTGGCGCAGCAGGGCGAGGAGCTTTTGACCTTGCTCCGTTGGGCGAGGCGGCACGGTACGCACCAGCAGCGGCTGCCCGAACATGTTTTCAAGCTGTTTGATACGCTGTGATACGGCGGACTGGGTGATACACAGCTTTTGCGCTGCGCGCTCAAAACCGCGTTCACGAATAACTGCATCAAGTGCCTGTAGTGTTCTGTAGTCCGGACGTTTCATTGCTCTGGCTGGCTCCTAAATTTTGCTTAATCTGCACTATGACACAATTTTCCCTTTGTGGCAGACGAAATCCATTCGACGTGTTCTATAATGCGCCCTGAGTTTTCACACCACAGGCAAAACGATCATGACGCAGGATGAACTGAAAAAAGCAGTAGGATGGGCCGCTCTCCAGTACGTACAGCCAGGTACCATTGTCGGTGTTGGTACGGGGTCAACGGCGGCACACTTTATCGATGCGCTGGGCACGATGAAGGGGCAGATCGAGGGCGCGGTTTCGAGCTCTGATGCGTCCACGGAAAAGCTGAAAAGCCTCGGCATTACCGTTTTCGATCTCAACGAAGTGGATCGTCTTGGGATTTACGTTGATGGCGCAGACGAAATCAACGGCCACATGCAGATGATCAAAGGCGGTGGCGCAGCGCTGACCCGTGAAAAGATCATCGCTTCCGTTGCAGACAAATTTATCTGCATCGCTGACGCCTCCAAGCAGGTCGATATTCTGGGTAATTTCCCGCTGCCGGTCGAAGTGATCCCGATGGCGCGGAGTGCGGTTGCCCGTCAGCTGGTGAAGCTGGGTGGTCGTCCGGAATACCGTCAGGGTGTGGTCACTGATAACGGTAACGTGATCCTCGACGTGCACGGCCTGGAAATTCTCGACGCGATTGCCCTGGAAAATGCGATTAACGGTATTCCAGGCGTTGTCACCGTAGGGCTGTTCGCCAACCGTGGCGCGGATGTGGCGCTGATCGGCACCGCTGACGGTGTGAAAACCATCGTAAAATGATCTGACGGGGGGAGCGCTCCCCCCGCTAAAAAATTTTTGAAAAGCTAAATTCGGTGACTTGTGTCACGTTTTTCCACCTCTTTTGCCGATCCTGCCACGTTTGTTAATTTCCTTAGCATTTTGCTCTGCCATTTTGCCCTGTATGACTTTTCTTCAGAGTGCCGACGCAAACGTTCATATTGCTGCAATAGTTTTTTTTGATATGTTGGCTACAGCGGATTTCAATCCAGCACAACATCAGTTCAGATAAAAAACAGGGTCGGGGAAATGGCAAAGGTATCACTGGAGAAAGACAAGATTAAATTCCTGCTGGTCGAGGGCGTGCATCAGAAAGCGCTTGATAGCCTTCGTGCGGCGGGTTACACCAACATCGAATTTCACAAGGGCGCGCTCGATACCGAAGAGCTGAAAGCGTCCATCCGTGATGCCCATTTCATTGGCCTGCGATCCCGTACTCAACTGACGGAAGACGTTATTGCTGCGGCGGAGAAGCTGGTTGCGATTGGCTGTTTCTGCATCGGTACCAACCAGGTTGATCTGAATGCTGCCGCCAAACGCGGTATCCCGGTATTTAACGCCCCGTTCTCCAACACCCGTTCCGTGGCGGAGCTGGTGATTGGCGAATTACTGCTGCTGCTGCGCGGTATTCCGGAGGCTAACGCCAAAGCGCACCGCGGCGTGTGGAACAAACTGGCTGCGGGCTCATACGAAGCGCGCGGTAAAAAACTGGGTATCATCGGCTATGGCCACATCGGTACTCAGCTGGGGATTCTGGCGGAATCTCTGGGGATGCACGTCTACTTTTACGATATCGAAAGCAAGCTGCCGCTAGGGAATGCGACGCAGGTGCAGCATCTCTCTGACCTGCTGAACATGAGCGACGTGGTAAGCCTGCATGTGCCGGAAAATGCGTCCACCAAAAACATGATGGGTGCAGAAGAGCTGGCGCTGATGAAACCGGGCTCACTGCTGATCAACGCTGCGCGCGGTACGGTGGTCGACATCCCTGCGCTGTGCGATGCTCTGAAGCGTAAGCATCTGGCGGGGGCGGCCATTGACGTGTTCCCGACGGAGCCTGCCACCAACAGCGATCCGTTTAACTCTCCGCTCTGCGAATTCGACAACGTGATCCTGACGCCACACATCGGCGGGTCTACTCAGGAAGCGCAGGAGAATATCGGCCTTGAAGTGGCGGGTAAGCTGAGCAAATACTCCGACAACGGTTCCACGCTCTCTGCGGTCAACTTCCCGGAAGTGTCTCTGCCGCTGCACGGTGGTCGCCGTCTGCTGCACATCCACGAAAACCGTCCTGGCGTGCTGACGGCTATCAACCAAATCTTTGCCGAGCAGAGCGTCAACATTGCCGCCCAGTACCTGCAAACCAACTCGCAGATGGGTTACGTGGTGATTGATATCGAAGCGGATGAAGATGTTGCCGAGAAAGCGCTGCAGAGCATGAAAGCGATTCCGGGGACGATTCGCGCGCGTCTGCTTTACTGATGGTGTCGGGTGGCGAGGTAAATGCAAAACGGTAACTATCGTTACCGTTTTTTATGTTTTCACCCTCTCCCTGTGGGAGAGGGCTGGGGTGAGGGCATCAGGCTGCACGCCTGTTTCACCACTCCCACAACGTCGATGGCGTCACTACCGCCGACAACGGCACATCCCATTTCTCCACGGGCAACGCCTCCACGCCCTGACAATCATGCGCGTAACCCACCGGCTGCAACCCGTACTGCTGCCAGTTTTGCAGCGTTCTGTCATAAAAACCGCCGCCCATACCCAGGCGCTGACCTTGTTCATCAAACGCCACCAGCGGCGTAATCAGCACGTCCAGCTGTGACAGCGGGAGCACGTCGCGCACGTCGAGTTTGGGCTCGGTAATTTTCAGACGATTCACCACCAGCTCGCTGTGCGGATGGTAGTGCAGAAACAGAAGATTGCCTTTGCTAAAAGGATGCAGCACCGGCAGATAAACCTTCTTCCCGGCGCGCCAGAGCTGGTCGATAAGTGGTTGGGTATCGAGCTCGCCATCAAACGACAGGAACAGAGCGACCGTGTTAGCCATTACCACCGGGGGCCACGCCATCATGCGGGCGGCGGCCTGCTGGGCAAAATGCGACTGTTGTTCAGCCGTAAGTGCACGACGACGCTGGCGAATAAGTTGACGGATATCCTGGCGTGAGGCAGAAACTTCAGGGAATTGAATCATGGTAGTAGGTAGAAGAAGAAAGAGGGAATCTCCGAGATGCCGCCGCAGGCTGTAACCCTTGAACCCTTGGTTCAAGGTGAATGTGTCGTCATAGTTTTAAGGCTTCTCGGACGGACCGAGCATGCTCACCAACCATGGAGCGCCACATTCTTGTGGTATGAAATATCGGCTCAGGGGACTGGCCCGCTTGCGAACATCTCAGAGAAATTTTGTCTTCACAGTTACTCTACCATAGTCAACTGAGAAGTGTTATTCAAACTTTGGTCCCGGTCTTTCGGGATTGCGACCTTGATCAAGCAATGCCTGTTCTATGGTCTGCTGGAGCATTTTAATGCGCTGCTCCATGCTAGCCGCGTAGTCGCGGGTCTTCGCTTTTTCCTGAGTCAGTTCATAGCTGATGTTCAACGCGGCGATGAAAACCAGCTGCTCAGTATTTGTGACTCTAGTGCGTTCTTTTAGATCTTGCAACCGCTGATTCAAATCGTCCGCAGCCTGATTCAAAGCATCCCTTTGTTCAGGCGGACAATTCACTCGCAGTGAACGGCCAAAAATCTGGAGATCGACGGGTTGTGCAGACATGCCACCTTCCTGCTGATTGACTGCGCTGCCTTCGCTTACTGCCCCGGGGGCTGCGAAGGGGCGACACTATAGCTACCCTGATGTGAAGATACAAGCCCTTTTCTGGTATCACCAGGGTCCAAAGTGGTAGCATATCATGAATATCCTCCCTTTGATGACGAATGCGTATGTCTATACAGAACGAAATGCCTGGTTACAAGGATTTAAACCAGTTACTGAACCAGCAGGGAGTCGGACTAACCCCTGCCGAAATGCACGGTCTGATCAGCGGCATACTGTGCGGCGGAAACAGCGACAGCTCATGGCAGCCGCTGATCCACGACCTCACGAACGAAGGGCTGGCGTTTGGCCACGAGCTGGCAGAATCGCTGCGTAAAATGCATGCGGCAACCAGTGATTCGCTGGAGGACGATGGCTTCCTTTTTCAGCTTTATCTGCCTGATGGTGATGACGTCAGCGTCTTCGATCGTGCCGATGCGCTCGCGGGTTGGGTAAACCACTATCTGCTTGGCCTGGGCGTAACCCAGCCTAAGCTTGATAAAGTGACCGGCGAAGCGGGTGAAGCGATCGACGATCTGCGTAACATCGCCCAGCTCGGCTACGATGAAGAGGAAGACCAGGAAGAGCTGGAAATGTCCCTCGAAGAGATTATTGAGTACGTGCGCGTGGCGGCGCTGCTGTGCCACGACAACTTTACGCGCTCACAGCCGACCGCGCCGGAAGTTCGTAAGCCAACCTTACATTAAGAAAAATAACGCACAGGAGGGTGTCATGGTTATCTCGCAACAAGAGTATTTGCGCCGTCGTCAGGCGCTGCTGGCAAAAATGCAGCCCGGCAGTGCGGCGCTGATTTTTGCCGCGCCGGAAGTGACGCGCAGTGCCGACAGCGAATACCCCTATCGCCAGAATAGCGATTTCTGGTACTTCACCGGCTTTAACGAGCCGGAAGCGGTCCTGGTGCTGATTAAGAGTAATGACACCCACAACCACAGCGTGATTTTTAACCGCGTACGCGATTTAACCGCTGAAATCTGGTTTGGCCGCCGCTTAGGGCAAGAGGCCGCACCGGAGAAGCTGGGCGTCGACCGCGCGCTGGCGTTTAGCGAAATCAATCAGCAGCTCTATCAGTTGCTCAACGGCCTCGACGTGCTTTATCACGCGCAGGGCGAATATGCGTACGCCGATGAGATTGTTTTCACCGCTCTGGATAAGCTGCGCAAAGGCTCGCGTCAGAATCTGTCCGCGCCGGCCACGCTGACGGACTGGCGTCCGGTGGTGCATGAGATGCGCCTGTTCAAATCTGAAGAAGAGCTCAACGTGATGCGCCGCGCTGGCGAAATCAGCGCCCTGGCACACACCCGCGCCATGGAAAAATGCCGTCCTGGTCTGTTCGAATACCAGCTGGAAGGCGAAATTCACCACGAATTTAACCGTCACGGCGCGCGCTTCCCGTCATACAACACCATTGTCGGCGGCGGGGAGAACGGCTGCATTCTGCATTACACCGAAAACGAAAGTGCGCTGCGCGATGGCGATCTGGTGCTGATTGACGCCGGTTGCGAATATCAGGGCTACGCGGGTGACATCACCCGTACTTTCCCGGTGAACGGTAAGTTCTCGCCCGCGCAACGAGCAATTTATGACATCGTTCTCGAATCACTTGAAACGGCGCTCACGCTGTATCGCCCGGGCACGTCCATTCAGGAGGTGACCGGCGAAGTTGTGCGCATCATGATCACCGGACTGGTGAAGCTTGGCATCCTGAAAGGCGACGTGGACACCCTGATCGCCGAAAATGCGCATCGTCCGTACTTTATGCACGGCCTGAGCCACTGGCTGGGGCTGGATGTGCATGATGTGGGGGCGTACGGTACCGACCGTTCACGCGTGTTGGAACCGGGCATGGTGCTGACCGTCGAGCCGGGGCTGTATATCGCGCCGGATGCCGATGTGCCCGAAGCGTACCGCGGAATTGGCATTCGTATTGAAGATGACATCGTCATCACCGAAACCGGTAACGAAAACCTGACCGCGAGCGTGGTGAAAAACGCAGACGATATTGAGGCGCTGATGGCAGCGGCACGCGTATGAGCGTGATTATCGTTGGCGGCGGCATGACCGGTGCCACCCTGGCACTGGCGATCTCGCATTTGACGAAGGGGCAGCTTCCGGTGCATCTCGTTGAGGCGGTTGCACCACAAACGAAGAATCACCCCGGCTTTGATTCTCGCGCCATTGCCCTGGCGCAGGGAACCTGCCAACAGCTTTCCCGAATTGGCATCTGGCAGGCGATTGCCGACTGCGCCACCGCCATTCATACCGTGCATGTGAGCGATCGCGGCCATGCCGGGTTTGTGACGCTGGATGCCCATGATTATCGTATTGACGCCCTGGGTCAGGTCGTTGAACTCCATGATGTTGGCCTGCGCCTGTTTCGTCTGTTGCAGGACGCGCCAGGCGTGACCCTGCATTGTCCGTCACGCGTTGCGAGCTTTACCCGCAGTGAAGAAACGGTCAGCGTGACGCTGGATAATGGCACCGTTCTCGACGGCCAGCTTCTTGTGGCGGCGGACGGGTCGCGCTCGGCGCTCGCAACCCAGTGCGGCGTTGAGTGGCAGCAGCAGCCTTACGGGCAGGTTGCGGTCATTGCGAACGTCTCTACTGCCGCAGAACACAACGGCCGGGCGTTTGAGCGCTTCACGCAGCACGGTCCGCTGGCGATGCTGCCGATGTCGGATGGTCGCTGCTCGCTGGTCTGGTGCCATCCGCAGGAAAAGGCGGAAGACGTTAAGGCCTGGTCCGACGAACGTTTTTGCAGTGAACTGCAGAAAGCGTTTGGCTGGCGGCTGGGTCGCATTACCCATGCGGGAAAACGTGCGGTATACCCGCTGTCGTTAACTACCGCATCACAGTCTGTTTCGCACCGCGTGGCGCTGGTCGGCAACGCCGCGCAAACGCTTCACCCCATCGCGGGTCAGGGTTTTAATCTGGGTCTGCGGGATGTGATGAGCCTGGCCGAAACGCTTTCGCAAGCGTGGAGCGAACAGAAAGATTGCGGCGCATACCCGGTACTCAGCCATTACCAGAAGCGACGTCAGGCCGATAAAGAGGCGACAATCGGCGTTACCGATGGTTTAGTCCATCTCTTTGCCAATCGCTGGGCGCCGCTGGTTGCCGGTCGCAACCTCGGGCTGATGGCGATGGAACTGTTCATTCCGGCACGCGACGTGCTGGCGCAGCGGACCCTGGGTTGGGTCGCGCGTTAAGGAGTTATCACTGTGCAAAATGTTGATGTTGCCATCGTTGGCGGCGGAATGGTTGGACTGGCCCTGGCCTGCGGATTACAAGGCAGCGGCCTGCGTGTGGCCGTGCTGGAGCAAAAGCAGCCTCAGCCCGTCGCACCTGATGCCCCGCCGGAACTCCGCGTGTCGGCAATAAATGCGGCCAGCGAAAAGCTGCTGACGCGCCTTGGCGTCTGGTCAGATATCGTAGCCCAGCGTGCGAGCTGCTATCACGGCATGGAGGTATGGGACAAAGACAGCTTTGGTCATATTGCTTTTGATGATGAAAGCATGGGCTATAGCCATCTGGGTCACATCATTGAGAATGCGGTGATCCACCACGCGCTGTGGCAGAAAGCTCAGCAGTGCAGCGACGTAACGCTGGTTGCGCCTGCGCAAATCCAGCAGGTTGCGTGGGGCGAAAACGAGGTGTTTATCACCCTGCAAAGTGGCGATATGCTCACCGCGCGTCTGGTGGTCGGTGCCGATGGCGCTAACTCCTGGCTGCGCAATAAAGCGGATATTCCGCTGACCTACTGGGATTACCGCCATCATGCCATGGTGGCGACGATCCGTACCCAAGAGCCGCACGGCGGCGTGGCGCGCCAGATTTTCCACAACGACGGCATTCTGGCATTCCTGCCGTTAAGCGATCCGCATCTCTGCTCAATTGTCTGGTCTCTGGTGCCGGAAAAAGCGCAGCAGATGCAGGAGGCGACGCCAGAGGCCTTTAACCAGGCACTGTGCGTGGCGTTTGATAACCGTCTGGGGCTTTGTACTCTTGAGAGCGAGCGTCAGGTCTTCCCCTTAACCGGACGCTATGCGCGTCAGTTTGCCGCGCACCGTCTGGCGCTGGTGGGCGACGCGGCCCATACCATTCATCCGCTGGCCGGGCAGGGCGTTAATCTCGGCTTTATGGATGCGGCGGAGCTGGTAGAAGAGCTGCGTCGTCTGCAGCGAGAGGGTAAAGATATTGGGCAGCATGTGTATCTGCGTCGCTACGAGCGCAGCCGCAAGCACAGTGCGGCGATGATGCTTGCAGGCATGCAGGGCTTCCGCGAGCTGTTTGCCGGGGCAAATCCGGCGAAAAAACTGCTGCGTGATATTGGGCTCAAGCTCGCCGATACCCTCCCTGGCGTCAAACCTCAACTCCTGCGTCAGGCGATGGGTCTTAACGACCTGCCGGACTGGCTGAAATAAAATAGACCCCCGTCACACTTTCTTTTCCCGGCCTCTGTGCCGGGAAAATTCCCTCGTTTGAAATATTCTAATTCCACGTCATTTTTCGCATTAGATAATCTAATGTCATGATTTTTATGTGACGGAAATTCGGCCCGTTTTTCCGCATGAAATATCACCATGTGCTAAATCCTGTTAGATCATTGTTAATTTTGTGCGGGGTTAATCGCATTTTTCCAGTGAATAACTCTGTAGGCTTTTCAGCGTTTTTTGGTCATAAGCTAATGTGATGACCCGTTTTACCTTATGGTTAACCGCCGGTTTCGGTGGTAAGTTCAGGTAAAAGAGAACGTTTGCGTCGGCATTCGGAAACGAGGCCGATACCGGGTTTCACGGTGAATTTTTCAACGAGGACAAGATGGCTCAACAGACTCCTTTGTACGAACAGCACGTGTTATGCGGCGCCCGCATGGTGGATTTCCATGGCTGGATGATGCCGCTGCACTACGGCTCGCAAATTGATGAGCACCACGCGGTGCGCACCGATGCCGGTATGTTCGACGTGTCCCACATGACGATTGTCGATCTGCGCGGTAGCCGCACCCGGGAGTTTCTACGTTATCTGCTGGCGAACGATGTCGCGAAGCTGAAGACACCGGGGAAAGCGCTCTATACCGGTATGCTGAACGCCTCGGGTGGCGTGATTGATGACCTTATCGTCTACTACTTCACCGAAGACTTCTTCCGCCTCGTTGTAAACTCCGCCACCCGCGAAAAAGACCTCTCCTGGATCACCCAACACGCCGAACCTTATGCCATCGACATCACCGTCCGTGACGATCTGTCGCTGATTGCCGTGCAGGGGCCGAACGCGCAGGCGAAAGCCGCGTCTCTGTTCAGCGACGAGCAGCGTAAAGCCACCGAAGGGATGAAGCCCTTCTTTGGCGTGCAGGCGGGCGATCTGTTTATTGCCACGACCGGCTATACCGGTGAAGCGGGCTATGAAATTGCCATGCCAAACGAGAAAGCAGCTGATTTCTGGCGTGCGCTGGTGGAAGCGGGCGTGAAGCCGGCTGGCCTGGGCGCGCGCGATACGCTGCGCCTTGAAGCGGGGATGAACCTCTACGGTCAGGAGATGGACGAAGGCGTCTCTCCGCTGGCGGCCAACATGGGCTGGACCATCGCATGGGAACCCGCTGACCGTGAGTTTATTGGCCGCGAAGCGCTGGAAATGCAGCGCGAGAAGGGCACTGAACAGCTGGTTGGCCTGGTGATGAAGGAAAAAGGCGTGCTGCGCGGAGAACTGCCGGTGCGTTTTACCGATGCCGACGGCAATCCGCGCGAAGGCGTGATCACCAGCGGGTCCTTCTCCCCGACGCTGGGCTACAGTATTGCACTGGCTCGCGTGCCGGCGGGCATTGGCGAGACGGCGGTGGTGCAAATCCGCAACCGCGAAATGCCGGTCAACGTGACCAAACCGATTTTTGTTCGCGCCGGTAAGCCGGTCGCCTAACTATTTTTATCAGGAGAACTTCAATGAGCAATGTGCCAGCAGAACTGAAATACAGCAAAGAACACGAGTGGCTGCGCAAAGAGGCGGACGGCACTTACACCGTAGGGATCACCGAGCATGCGCAGGAGCTGCTGGGCGACATGGTGTTTGTTGACCTGCCGGAAGTGGGCGCAACCGTGAGCGCGGGCGATGACTGCGCCGTGGCGGAGTCCGTTAAAGCAGCATCCGATATCTACGCACCGGTAAGCGGTGAAATTGTGGCCGTAAACGACGCGCTGAGCGATTCGCCGGAGCTGGTGAACAGCGAGCCTTATGAAGGTGGCTGGATCTTCAAGATCAAAGCCAGTGACGAATCTCAGGTTGCCGCGCTGCTGGATGCGACCGCGTACGAAGCCCTGTTAGAAGACGAGTAATTGTTAATCCCCCTCTCCCTCCGGGAGAGGGCAGGGGTGAGGGTGCCCATCTTCCCCTCACCCTAACCCTCTCCCGAGGGGAGAGGGAACTTAAATTCACTGCACGTTTCAGGAACCATCGCTCATGACACAGACTTTAAGCCAGCTTGAAAACCGTGGCGCTTTCATTGAACGTCACATTGGGCCGGATGCTCAGCAACAGCAGGAGATGCTGAAAACGGTTGGCGCGGATTCATTAAACGCACTGATCGGCCAGATCGTGCCAAAAGACATCCAGCTTGCCACGCCGCCTCAGGTGGGAGAAGCCACCACGGAATTCGCCGCACTGGCGGAGCTGAAGGCCATCGCTGGCCTTAACAAGCGCTATAAGTCTTACATTGGCATGGGCTACACCAACGTGCAGTTACCGCCGGTTATCCTGCGTAATATGCTGGAAAACCCGGGCTGGTACACCGCCTATACCCCTTATCAGCCGGAAGTGTCCCAGGGCCGTCTGGAAGCGCTGCTGAACTTCCAGCAGGTGACGCTCGACCTGACCGGGATGGATATCGCTTCCGCCTCGTTGCTGGATGAAGCGACCGCGGCAGCTGAAGCCATGGCGATGGCAAAACGCGTCAGCAAGCTGAAAAATGCCAACCGCTTCTTCGTGGCGGCGGACGTGCATCCGCAGACGCTGGACGTGGTGCGTACCCGTGCGGAAACCTTTGGTTTTGACGTGATTGTCGACGACGCTGACAAAGTGCTGGATCACCAGGACGTCTTTGGTGTGCTGTTACAGCAGGTGGGTACCACCGGCGAAGTGCATGATTACAGCGCACTGATTGCCGAGCTGAAATCCCGCAAAGTGGTGGTCAGCGTTGCCGCTGATTTTATGGCGCTGGTGCTGCTGACGGCTCCGGGCAAACAGGGTGCGGATATTGTATTCGGCTCGGCCCAGCGTTTCGGCGTGCCGATGGGCTACGGCGGACCGCACGCGGCATTCTTTGGCGCGAAAGATGAATTTAAACGTTCCATGCCAGGCCGCATTATTGGCGTATCGAAAGATGCCGCCGGTAACACCGCGCTGCGCATGGCGATGCAGACTCGCGAGCAGCATATCCGCCGCGAGAAAGCGAACTCTAATATCTGTACTTCTCAGGTTCTGCTGGCAAACATTGCCAGCCTGTACGCCGTCTTCCACGGCCCGGTTGGGCTGAAACGGATTGCCGGCCGCATCCACCGTCTGGCGGATATTCTGGCCTGTGGCCTGCAGCAGAAAGGCCTGAAGCTGCGTCATGAGCACTACTTCGACACGCTGTGCGTTGACGTCGCAGATAAAGCGGCGGTGCTGGCACGTGCGGATGCCGCACAAATTAACCTGCGCAGCGACATTCATCACGCCGTGGGCATCACCCTTGATGAATCCACCACGCGCGACGATATCGTCAACCTGTTTAATGTCGTGCTGGGCGATGCGCACGGTCTGGATATTGATGCGCTGGACAAAGAGGTCGCGCATGACAGCCGCTCTATTCAGGAGAGCATGCTGCGCAATGACGCTATCCTGACGCATCCTGTGTTCAACCGTTATCACAGCGAAACCGAGATGATGCGTTATATGCACTCTCTGGAGCGCAAAGATCTGGCGCTGAACCAGGCGATGATCCCGCTGGGCTCGTGTACCATGAAGCTGAACGCCGCGGCAGAAATGATCCCTATCACCTGGCCTGAGTTCTCCGAGCTGCACCCGTTCTGCCCGCCAGAGCAGGCGGAAGGGTATCATGTCATGATCAACCAGCTTTCCGACTGGCTGGTGAAACTGACCGGTTATGACGCGCTCTGTATGCAGCCGAACTCCGGCGCGCAGGGTGAATATGCGGGGCTGCTGGCAATCCGTCACTATCACGAAAGCCGTAACGAAGGCCACCGTGATATCTGCCTGATCCCGAGCTCTGCCCACGGCACCAACCCGGCGTCTGCCCAGATGGCGGGCATGGAAGTGGTGGTCGTGGCGTGTGATAAGAACGGTAACATCGACCTGGCCGACCTGCGCGCGAAAGCCGAGCAGGCGGGCGATAAGCTCTCCTGCATCATGGTGACCTACCCGTCGACTCACGGCGTGTACGAAGAAACCATCCGCGAAGTGTGTGAAGTGGTGCATCAGTTCGGCGGTCAGGTGTACCTCGACGGCGCGAACATGAATGCTCAGGTGGGCATTACCTCTCCGGGCTTCATCGGCGCGGACGTGTCGCACCTGAACCTGCACAAAACCTTCTGTATCCCACACGGTGGTGGCGGTCCGGGCATGGGGCCTATCGGCGTGAAAGCGCATCTGGCGCCGTTCGTGCCGGGTCACAGCGTCGTGCAGATAGAAGGTATGCTGACCCGTCAGGGCGCGGTCTCTGCTGCACCGTTCGGTAGCGCTTCAATCCTGCCAATCAGCTGGATGTACATCCGCATGATGGGCGCGGAAGGGCTGAAACAGGCAAGCCAGGTCGCGATCCTGAATGCTAACTATATTGCGACTCGCCTGAAGTCGGCTTTCCCGGTGCTTTACACCGGCCGCGATGGGCGTGTGGCACACGAGTGCATCCTCGATATTCGTCCGCTGAAAGAAGCGACGGGTATCAGCGAACTGGATATCGCCAAGCGTCTGATCGACTACGGCTTCCACGCACCAACCATGTCGTTCCCGGTTGCGGGTACGCTGATGGTGGAGCCAACGGAGTCTGAAAGCAAAGCCGAGCTGGACCGCTTTATTGACGCGATGCTGGCCATCCGCATGGAGATAGACCGCGTGCAGGACGGCGAATGGACGCTGGAAGATAACCCGTTGGTTAACGCTCCGCACACCCAGCACGAGATGGTGGCCGAGTGGAATCACGGTTATTCCCGTGAACTGGCTGTCTTCCCGGCAGGCGTGGCGAATAAATACTGGCCGACCGTGAAGCGTCTTGATGACGTATACGGCGACCGTAACCTGTTCTGCTCCTGTGTGCCGATGAGCGAATACCAGTAATTTTTTTGCTGTAGTAACGTAGGCCGGGTAAGGCGAAGCCGCCACCCGGCTTTTTTATTGGGAGAAGACAATGGCAATTGCACTGGTCACCGGCGCCAGCCGCGGCATTGGCAAAGCCACCGCGCTGCAACTGGCTCGCGAAGGTTATACCGTGGCGGTGAACTATCACCACAATATCAAAGCCGCAAAGGACGTCATCAATCAGATCGTTGAGACGGGTGGAAAAGCATTTGCCCTGCGTGCAGACATTAGCGATGAAGCGCAGGTCATGGCCATGTTTGACAGCCTCGATCGCGAAGGTGAGCCCCTTACCGCGCTGGTCAATAATGCAGGCATTCTGTTTGAGCAATCCACTATTGAAAATCTGTCCGCTGAACGCATTAACCGCGTGCTGAGCACCAATGTCACGGGCTATTTTCTCTGCTGCCGTGAGGCGGTAAAGCGCATGTCGCACAAACATGGCGGCAAGGGTGGCGCGATTGTCAATGTCTCCTCTGCCGCGTCTCGTCTGGGCGCGCCGGGGGAGTATGTCGATTACGCGGCCTCCAAAGGCGCGGTAGATTCCCTGACTACCGGATTATCGCTGGAGGTCGCGGCGCAGGGTATCCGCGTAAACTGCGTGCGGCCCGGGCTGATTTATACCGATATTCACGCGTCTGGTGGGGAGCCGGGGCGGGTGGATCGCGTGAAATCGTTACTGCCGATGCAGCGCGGCGGCCAGCCGGAAGAGGTCGCGCAGGCGATAGTCTGGCTGCTGAGCGAGAAGGCGTCATACGTGACGGGCAGTTTTATTGAACTGGCGGGCGGGAAATAAACGCCGGGTGGCGGCTTCGCCTTACCCGGCCTACGATTCGCAGGTTTTGTAGGCCGGTGCAAGCGTAGCGCCGCCCGGCGTTACGGCGTTAAAGTTGCTCGCCGTTGCTGGCAATCACGCCTTTATACCATTCGAAGCTTTTCTTACGGGAACGCGACATGTCGCCGGTGCCGTCGTCGTGTTTATTGACGTAGATAAAACCGTAGCGCTTGCTGTACTGGCCGGTAGTGAATGACACGCAGTCAATGCAGCCCCATGGCGTATAGCCCATCAGATCCACGCCATCGTGGGTGACGGCTTTGATCATCTCTTCAACGTGGGCGCGCAGGTAGTCGATACGATAGTCATCGTTGATGCTGCCATCCTCTTCCACCTTATCGTAGGCACCGAAGCCGTTTTCCACGATAAACAACGGCTTCTGATAGCGTTCGTACAGTTCGCACAGGGAATAACGCAGGCCCACCGGGTCAATCTGCCAGCCCCAGTCGGACGCCTTGACGTGCGGATTAGGTACGCTGCCCTCGAAGCCAGAAATCGCGTCACCGGTGCCACCTTCCGCTTTCACCGCATTGGTCATGTAGTAGCTGAAGCCCAGGTAGTCGCAGGTACCTTCGCGGAGGATCTGCTCATCGCCTGCGTCCATTTTGATGGAGAAACCGCGGCGCTCCCATTCATTCAGTACGTAAGACGGATAGTAGCCACGCAGCTGAACATCGGTAAAGACATAGCGCTCGCGCATGGATTCCTGGGCGAACATCACGTCTTCCGGTTTGCAGGAGAATGGATAGAGCGCCACCATGGCCAGCATGCAGCCGACTTTCATCTCCGGATTGATACGGCGCGCGGCTTTCACCGCCAGGGCACTCGCCACAAACTGGTGGTGCAGCACCTGATACATGGTCTCTTCCGGATTTTCATGTTCGGTATAGACCACGCCTGAGCAGCAATAACCAAAGAGCGGCGCACGCCAGTTACGCTGGTTGTTGATTTCATTGAAGGTCATCCAGTATTTGACCTTGTGCTTGTAGCGCTCAAAAACCACTTCCGCGAAGCGTACAAAGAAATCGACCACTTTACGGTTGGTCCAGCTGCCGTACTCCTGCACCAGGTGCAGCGGCATTTCGAAGTGGGAGAGGGTGAGCACCGGCTCGATGTTGTATTTCAGCAGCTCATCGAACATGTCGTCATAGAACTTCAGCCCTTCCTCGTTTGGCTGCGTTTCGTCACCTTTCGGGAAGATGCGCGTCCAGGCAATCGAGGTGCGGAAACATTTGAAGCCCATCTCGGCAAACAGCTTGATATCTTCTTTGTAGTGGCCGTGGAAGTCGATGGCCTCGTGATTTGGGTAGTATTTACCCGGCACTACGTCCTGCGTGATTTCGCGCGGCACGCCGTGCGCCCCGCCGGTCAGTACGTCGCAGATGCTCGGCCCTTTGCCGCCTTTGTCCCAGCCGCCTTCAACCTGATGCGCCGCAACGGCACCGCCCCATAGAAAATCTTTCGGTAAGGTCAATTTTTTCATCGCTGCTATTCTCAATAAATGACGTATTGGTTTTGAGTCTAGCAAAGCGAAATTGAATGTCACGATATAACAATTCGCGGAAATTGTGATTTGTCACATCAAAAAAACAGGATGTTTTATTCCGCCAGTTTCTTCGCCAGTTTGCGTCCGAGAGATTCCAGAATATAGATAACGGGGATTTGTGTGGTGATGTCGTAGACGCCTGCAATACGCGTCTGGGGAACGTGCCAGGAGAGATTAAAGTCCGCCAGTTTTGCCAGGCGTGAGTGTTCATGGCTGGTAATGGAGAGAACCTTGCAGTGATGCAGGCTGAACTGGCTGGCGAAGCGCAGGATCTCCTCGGTCTCGCCCGACACAGAGAGCACAATTGCCAGTGCATTTTTCGCCATATCATTGGTGACCGGGAAATAAGGGTCATCAATATGGTTGCTGAATTTTCCGATATTCGAAAAGAAACGGGCACCGTATTTTGCCAGCGATCCTGATGTCCCTGCGCCGACAAATATAATTCGCTCCGAAGAGAGAATGATATTTACCGCGTCATCCAGTAAAGCGTCGAACTCTTCATTATTCACGCTTTTAAAGAAACTGATAATTTCGCTGGCGCCGAAATTCGCCTGCTGAGGTTCGTTCTGTTCAAGATAGAGCTTAAAGCGCACGCGAAACTCAGAATACCCTTCACAGTTGAGCTTACGGCAAAAGCGCAGGATGGTGGTGGTTGAGACGCCCGCCGCATCCGCCAGTTCGCGGATGGTCATGTACATCACTTTGTCACGGTTTTTAATGACATAGTTGTAGACCATCATCTCCAGGTTATTGAGACTGGCAATGGCGGAGTGGGTGAACATACTCACAGTGGCAAAACTCTCATTCAGACCTCGTTTAACCATCATAACATGCAGCCAGACGGCAGGATCTAATTTTATGCTATTGATTCGTAAAGCATAAATTTTAATGTGAACAAATGTCAGGTGAAAAATATATCTATGTTTTTGATTTTTATTGTAAAAAAATCACATGGAAAATATTTTAGCTAACAGGTGTTCACTGGAATCATTCTCAGTTAGCATAGTCATGCGATGAATAATCATCTTTAGTTTCCCGGAGTTTTGTATGGCGAGCAGACCATTAATCGCACAGGGATATTCACTGGCGGAGGAAGTAGCCAACAGCATCAGCCATGGCATTGGCCTGGTGTTTGGGATAGTCGGTTTAGTGTTATTGCTGGTACAGGCGGTTGATACCAATGCCAGCGCGATGGCGATTACCAGCTATAGCCTGTATGGCGGAAGCATGATCCTGTTATTCCTGGCGTCGACGCTCTATCACGCGATTCCGCATCAACGGGCCAAGATATGGCTCAAGAAATTTGACCACTGTGCTATCTATCTGCTTATTGCAGGAACCTATACGCCTTTTCTGCTGGTGGGGCTCAACTCGCCGCTGTCGCGCGGACTGATGATTGTCATCTGGAGCCTGGCGCTGCTGGGGATCCTCTTCAAGCTAACCATTGCACACCGGTTTAAAGTGTTGTCACTGGTGACCTATCTGACCATGGGGTGGCTGTCGCTGATTGTGGTGTATCAACTGGCGATTAAGCTGGCGGTTGGCGGGGTAACGTTGCTGGCAGTGGGAGGCGTAGTGTACTCGCTGGGCGTCATTTTCTACGTCTGCAAGCGCATTCCATACAATCATGCCATCTGGCATGGTTTTGTACTGGGCGGCAGCGTGTGCCATTTTTTGGCAATTTATTTGTATGTGGGGCAGGTGTAGTTTGTTGTCGGGTGGCGGCTTCGCCTTACCCGACCTACGGGATCGGTTGGCCCGGTAAGCGCAGCGCCACCGGGCGATACAGCATCACTCTTCCAGCGAATACGGTAACGGCTCAATACTCAACGTATTCGCATCATCACGCACGCGGAACACGCTGTCGGCTTCCATGTCGTTGTTCATGACGGCCTGGACTAAAAGACGACCATCATCCAGCTGTACGGCGGCTAACACGGTGCCGGTACGGCGCCAGTTATCGCCCATTTTCAGCTCTAAATCTTCACCCGCTTCCGGTACGCGGCTGGCATGACCTGCCAGTGTCCACAGTGCACGTTTATTTGCCCCACGGAATTTTGCACGCGCCACCATCTCCTGGCCGGTGTAACAGCCTTTTTTAAAGCTGATGCCGCCCAGCGCCTGCAGGTTAGTGGCTTGTGGAATAAACTGCGCGCTGTTGGCGGCGTCAATGACCGGCAGACCGGCTTCAATATTCAGCGCCAGCCACTGCTGGCTGTTGTTGAGCTGCGCTTCGCCGCGCAGTGCTTCGATGACGCGTTCGGCGGTTGCGGCATCCGTGACAAGCAGGAAGCGCTCCGCCGGATGTTCAAACCACAGGATGGAGGTGGCCCCCTCGCTGACGACCTGTTTTTCTGCATCCGGCAGCTCAGCAAACAGATTTTTCAGCGCGGCACGTGCCTGGAAGCCCGCCACGCCCAGCAGAACATGTTCGTCGTCCGGGACGATAGTGACTTTGGAAAAGACTGCATACTTTTTCAGCTCTTTGAGCTGCGCATCTCGCAGGCTGCGGCGTTCAATAAAGGCAAAACCGTCCTGACGGCGGAAAAGACGCAGATTGCTCCACATTTTGCCTTTGGGGTCACAATGCGCCGCCAGCAGGTGCTGGTGTTCGGTCATCTGGCTGACGTCGGCGGTGACCTGGCCCTGGAGGTATTTTTCGGCGTCGGCGCCGGCGAGCGTCGCCAGCGCCCAGTCATCAAGAGAAATAAGCGTCAGCGGCAGACGCGCAGAGGCGGCGGGCTGGCGAGGAGAAAATGGTGTAAATGCCATAACGATATCCTGAATTGCTTAACGCTTTGATAATGCCTAATGGTAAAAGAGCCTGCTGGCAATGCAAGCGCTTTCAGCAGACCATTTGTGCCATAAACCGGTTATGCGTAGCGCTACGCAAAATAGTGTAATCCGCTGTCTTTGTAGGGGTTATTCTGGAAGCCTGCTCGTTGATCGCAATATTCCAGTAATGAAACGGTCAAAAACACGTTACACTAGCTGGTGTCCCCGTAGAGAAATAAAGAACACTGAACGGGGGCCCGACTGTGCCAAACGTAATGCAGGAAACTGAACATGGATATTAACAACAAGGCCCGTATTCACTGGGCATGCCGTCGCGGCATGCGTGAACTTGATATTTCCATCATGCCTTTCTTCGAATATGAGTATGACAGCTTAAGCGATGATGATAAGCGGCTGTTTGTTCGCCTGCTTGAGTCTGACGATCCAGATTTATTCAACTGGCTGATGAACCACGGCAAACCCGCCGACACCGAGTTGCAACGGATGGTGCAATTAATTCAAACACGGAATCGGGAACGTGGTCCTGTGGCAATCTGATCTTCGCGTCTCGTGGCGCTCGCAGTGGATGTCGTTAATGCTCCACGGCCTGGTTGCGGCCATCGTGTTACTCATGCCATGGCCCCTGAGCTATACACCGCTGTGGCTGCTATTACTTTCGTTTGTCGTTTTTGACAGCGTACGCAGCCAGCGTCGCATTAATGCTCGTCAGGGTGAGATCAAGTTACTGATGGATTCCCGCCTGCGCTGGCAGGGAAAAGAGTGGGATATTCTGGGTATGCCATGGATGCTCAACTCCGGCATGATGTTACGGTTACGCAATGTGGACGGCGGGCGTTGCCAGCACCTGTGGCTGGCGGCTGACAGTATGGATGCTTCAGAATGGCGAGATCTGCGCCGGATGTTGTTGCAACAGCCGACGCAGGAGTAATCCACTTAGCTAAATTTTTCTGCCATTTCGCCAAGTATCTGTTCGCACCAGGCCTGCAGGCGCTCGTCGCTGAGATCGTACTGATTGGTTTCATCCAGCGCGAGTCCGACAAACAGCTGGCCGTCGGCAATGATCGGTTTTTGACTGGTGAACTCGTATCCTTCGGTTGGCCAGTAGCCGATAAACGTCGCCCCTTTCGGTACCAGTTTGTCATGCAGCATGCCAAGTGCATCAAGAAACCATTCGCCGTAGCCCAACTGATCGCCCATGCCGTACATCGCAATAATTTTGCCGTCGAGATTGACTGAATCGAGCTGATCCCAGATGGCTTCCCAGTCTTCCTGTATCTCACCAAAATCCCAGGTTGGGATGCCGAGGATCAGTACATCGTACTGTTCCATCAGCGCGACCGCGTCATCTTTCAGGTTATGCAACGTCACCAGTTCGGGGCCAATGATGTCGCGAATTTTCTCTGCCGCCATTTCGGTGTAGCAGGTGCTGGAACCATAGAAAAGACCAATATTCATCGCGTAACTATCTCAATTCATGCTTTGACTTTGTGCGTAGTGTACCAGAAACCGGTCGCAATCAGGCATAATGGCCTGACTGCAGAATCAAAGGGGCCGATGTGGAAAAGGATCTCGCACTCGTTGAACAGTTTCTCGATGCGCTGTGGCTGGAGAAAAATCTGGCCGAGAACACGCTCAGTGCCTATCGGCGCGATCTCACCATGCTGGTGGAGTGGCTGGCGCGTCGCGAATTATCGCTGGCGAGTGCGCAAAGCGACGACCTTCAGGCGCTGCTCGCGGAACGGGTTGAAGGGGGCTATAAGGCCACCAGTTCTGCACGCTTGCTCAGCGCGATGCGTCGGCTGTTCCAGCATCTCTACCGTGAGAAGATTCGGGAAGACGATCCGAGTGCGCTTCTGGCGTCCCCTAAACTCCCGCAGCGGCTGCCGAAAGATCTCAGCGAAGCACAAGTTGAGAGATTATTACAGTCACCTGCTGTTGACCTGCCGCTGGAGTTACGCGATAAAGCCATGCTTGAGCTATTGTATGCTACCGGTTTGCGTGTCTCTGAACTGGTTGGTCTGACGATGAGCGACATCAGCCTGCGTCAGGGCGTGGTGCGCGTCATCGGTAAAGGAAATAAGGAAAGGCTGGTGCCGCTGGGAGAAGAAGCGGTTTACTGGCTGGAAACGTATCTTGAGCATGGCCGTCCATGGTTGCTCAATGGCGTGTCTATCGACGTCTTGTTTCCGAGCCAGCGCGCACAGCAGATGACACGACAAACGTTCTGGCATCGCATCAAGCATTACGCCACACTGGCGGGTATCGACAGTGAAAAGCTTTCGCCGCACGTATTGCGTCACGCTTTCGCGACGCATCTGTTAAACCACGGCGCAGATTTACGCGTGGTGCAGATGCTACTGGGACACAGCGATCTTTCTACGACGCAAATTTACACCCATGTCGCGACGGAACGCCTGCGGCAGCTACACCAACAGCACCACCCTCGTGCGTGAGTGCCGACAAATTGTAACGGGATCAACTATGAAAAAGTCTTTCGCGCTGTTCACCCTGCTGGCAGCCTCTTTTACCGGGTTCGCCCATGCGGATGACGCCGCTATTAAACAGTCACTGGCTAAACTGGGCGTTACCAGCAGCGACATCCAGTCTGCACCGGTTGCCGGGATGAAAACGGTACTGACTAACAGCGGCGTGCTGTATGTCACCGAAGACGGCAAACATATTATTCAGGGGCCAATGTATGACGTGAGCGGCGCGCAGCCGGTCAATGTCACCAACCAGCTGCTGATGAAAAACCTGAATGCGCTCGAAAAAGAGATGATCGTCTATAAAGCGGCGCAGGAAAAACATGTGATTACCGTCTTCACCGACATCACCTGTGGCTACTGCCACAAGCTCCATGAGCAGATGAAAGACTATAACGCGCTGGGCATTACCGTGCGTTACCTGGCCTTCCCGCGTGCAGGCGTGCAGAGCCAGCCAGAGCAAGACATGAAAGCGATTTGGTGTGCGAAAGATCGCAACAAAGCGTTTGACGATGCGATGAGCGGTAAAGAGGTTAAGCCTGCGTCCTGCGATATCGATATTGCTAACCACTACGCGCTGGGCGTGCAGTTTGGCGTAAGCGGTACGCCAGCGATTGTCCTGAGCAATGGCTATGTTGTGCCGGGTTACCAGGGACCAAAAGAGATGAAAGAGTTCCTCGACGCGCACCAGAAACAGTTTGGTGGTAAATAATCCGCGTGAAAGCCCCGATAAAATTGCGCCGCCGCGAGGCGGTTGAACCGGTTGATTTGCCAGACGATCTCCCGCCCCTGCTGAAGCGTCTCTACGCCAGCCGCGGCGTGCGCAGTGCTGAGGATCTTGAACGCAGCGTCAAAGGGATGCTGCCCTGGCAGCAGCTCAACGGCATCGAAAAAGCCATCGAAATGCTCTACAACGCGCTCCGTGAGGGAACGCGTATTGTGGTGGTAGGGGATTTCGATGCAGATGGCGCAACCAGCACGGCCTTGAGCGTTTTGAGTCTGCGCGCGCTGGGCTGCGATAACGTCACTTACCTTGTGCCGAACCGCTTTGAAGACGGTTACGGCCTCAGCCCGGAAGTGGTCGATCAGGCTCACGCCCGCGGGGCACAGATGATCATGACCGTTGATAACGGGATCTCTTCCCATGCAGGTGTCGATCATGCGCACGCGCTGGGGATCCCGGTGTTGGTCACCGATCACCACTTGCCGGGTGAAACATTGCCGGACGCTGAAGCGATCATCAATCCCAACCTGCGCGACTGCGATTTCCCGTCAAAATCTCTCGCCGGTGTGGGGGTAGCGTTTTATCTGATGCTGGCGCTGCGGACCCTGCTTCGTGATAAGGGCTGGTTCGAATCACGCGGTATCGCCATACCAAACCTGGCCGAATATCTCGACCTGGTGGCGCTGGGTACCGTCGCGGATGTCGTGCCGCTCGATACCAATAACCGTATTTTGACCTGGCAGGGCTTAAGCCGCATTCGCGCGGGCAAGTGCCGTCCGGGGATTAAGGCGCTGCTGGAAATTGCCAACCGCGATCCGCTCAAGCTGGCGGCAAGTGATTTGGGTTTTGCCCTCGGCCCGCGTCTGAACGCTGCCGGAAGGCTGGACGATATGTCCGTCGGTGTGGCGCTGCTGCTGTGCGATAACATCGGCGAAGCGCGCGTCCTGGCCAATGAGCTCGACGCGTTGAACCAGACCCGTAAAGAGATAGAGCAGGGAATGCAGGTCGAAGCGCTGACCCTTTGCGAAAAACTCGAACGCAGCGGTGAAACGCTGCCGGGCGGGCTGGCGATGTATCATCCTGAGTGGCATCAGGGTGTGGTTGGCATTCTGGCCTCGCGCATTAAAGAGCGCTTCCACCGCCCGGTGATCGCGTTTGCCCCGGCTGGTGACGGCACGCTGAAAGGCTCTGGCCGTTCGATTCAGGGTCTTCACATGCGTGATGCACTGGAGCGTCTGGATACGCTGTATCCGGGCCTGATGATCAAATTTGGCGGCCATGCGATGGCGGCGGGTCTGTCGCTGGAAGAGGCGAAATTTGACGAATTTCAGCGGCTATTTGGTGAACTGGTCACCGACTGGATAGACCCTGCCTTGTTGCAGGGAGAAGTGGTGTCCGACGGCGAGCTCTCACCGCATGAGATGACAATGGACGTGGCGCAGATGCTGCGCGATGCCGGTCCGTGGGGACAGATGTTCCCTGAACCGCTGTTCGACGGCCGTTTCCGCCTGCTTCAGCAACGTATCGTCGGCGAGCGTCATCTGAAGGTCATGGTTGAGCCCGTTGGCGGCGGACCGCTGCTGGACGGCATCGCCTTCAACGTCGATACGGCAATCTGGCCGGACAACGGCGTGCGCGAGGTCGAACTGGCATACAAACTGGATATCAACGAGTTTCGCGGAAACCGCACCCTTCAGATCATCATCGACAATATCTGGCCAATTTAGCGGCAGTAATCTCTATAAAAAAGGGCGTGGATTCGGTACAATCCCGCTCTTATCACCGCATTTTGACAAGTCCATAAAAGAAAACAGACCATGTTTGAAATTAATCCGGTAAAAAACCGTATTCAGGACCTCACGGAGCGCTCTGACGTTCTTAGGGGGTATCTTTGACTACGATGCCAAGAAAGAGCGTCTTGAAGAAGTAAACGCCGAGCTGGAACAGCCGGACGTCTGGAACGAACCTGAACGCGCACAGGCGTTGGGTAAAGAGCGTTCCTCTCTCGAAGCTATCGTAGATACGCTGGATCAAATGGCTCAGGGGCTGGAAGATGTTTCCGGTTTGCTCGAGCTGGCCGTCGAAGCCGACGACGAAGAAACCTTTAACGAAGCCGTGGCAGAACTCGACGTGCTGGAAGAGAAGCTGGCGCAGCTGGAATTCCGTCGTATGTTCTCCGGCGAATACGACAGCGCTGACTGTTACCTCGATATTCAGGCAGGTTCTGGCGGTACCGAAGCGCAGGACTGGGCCAGCATGCTGACGCGTATGTACCTGCGTTGGGCAGAAGCGCGCGGCTTCAAAACCGAAATCATCGAAGAGTCTGAAGGTGAAGTGGCCGGTATTAAATCCGTCACCATCAAGATCATTGGCGACTACGCCTACGGCTGGCTGCGTACCGAGACCGGCGTTCACCGTCTGGTGCGTAAGAGCCCGTTCGACTCCGGTGGCCGTCGCCATACCTCCTTCAGCTCGGCGTTTGTTTACCCGGAAGTTGACGAAGATATTGATATCGAAATTAACCCGGCGGACCTGCGTATTGACGTTTATCGCGCCTCCGGTGCGGGTGGTCAGCACGTTAACCGTACGGAATCGGCGGTGCGTATTACCCACATTCCAACCGGGCTGGTAACACAATGCCAGAACGACCGTTCCCAGCATAAGAACAAAGACCAGGCCATGAAGCAGATGAAAGCGAAGCTTTATGAGCTGGAGATGCAGAAGAAAAATGCTGAGAAACAGGCGATGGAAGATAACAAGTCCGACATCGGTTGGGGCAGCCAGATCCGTTCTTACGTCCTTGATGACTCCCGCATCAAAGACCTGCGTACCGGGGTTGAAACCCGTAACACGCAGGCGGTGCTGGACGGCAGCCTGGACCAATTTATCGAAGCAAGTTTGAAAGCAGGGTTATGAGGAACCAACATGTCTGAACAACAAGCACAGGGCGCTGACGCGGTAGTCGATCTTAACAACGAACTGAAAACCCGCCGCGAGAAGCTGGCAGCGCTGCGTGAGCAGGGCGTGCCGTTCCCGAACGATTTTCGTCGTGACCACACCTCAGACCAACTGCACGCTGACTTCGACGGTAAAGAGAACGAAGAGCTGGAAGCGCTGAACATCGAAGTGGCCGTTGCTGGCCGTATGATGACCCGTCGTATTATGGGTAAAGCCTCCTTCGTGACTTTGCAGGACGTGGGTGGCCGTATTCAGCTGTATGTTTCCCGTGACGATCTGCCGGAAGGCATCTACAACGAGCAGTTCAAGAAGTGGGATCTGGGCGATATCCTTGGCGCGAAAGGTAAACTGTTCAAAACCAAAACCGGTGAACTGTCTATCCACTGTACCGAGCTGCGTCTGCTGACCAAAGCACTGCGTCCGCTGCCGGACAAATTCCACGGCCTGCAGGATCAGGAAGCGCGCTATCGTCAGCGTTATCTGGATCTCATCTCTAACGATGAATCCCGCAAGACCTTCAAAATTCGCTCCCAGATCATGGCCGGTATTCGCCAGTTCATGGTGAACCGCGACTTTATGGAAGTGGAAACCCCGATGATGCAGGTGATTCCAGGCGGTGCGTCTGCCCGTCCATTCATCACTCATCATAACGCCCTGGACCTGGACATGTACCTGCGTATCGCGCCGGAACTGTACCTGAAGCGTCTGGTGGTAGGTGGCTTTGATCGCGTATTCGAGATCAACCGTAACTTCCGTAACGAAGGTATCTCCGTTCGTCATAACCCAGAGTTCACCATGATGGAACTCTATATGGCGTATGCAGATTACAAAGATCTGATCGAGCTGACCGAATCCCTGTTCCGTACCCTGGCGCAGGACATTCTGGGCACCACCCAGGTCCCTTACGGTGAAGAAGTGTTCGACTTCGGCAAGCCGTTCGAAAAACTGACCATGCGCGAAGCGATCAAGAAATACCGTCCTGAAACCAACATGGCGGATCTGGATAACTTCGACTCTGCGAAAGCGATCGCGGAAAGCATCGGTATCAAGGTTGAGAAGAGCTGGGGTCTGGGCCGTATCGTGACCGAGATCTTCGAAGAAGTGGCCGAAGCGCACCTGATTCAGCCGACCTTCATCACCGAATACCCTGCTGAAGTGTCTCCGCTGGCGCGTCGTAATGACGAGAACCCGGAAATCACTGACCGTTTCGAATTCTTCATTGGCGGCCGTGAAATCGGCAACGGCTTTAGCGAGCTGAACGATGCGGAAGATCAGGCGCAGCGCTTCCAGGATCAGGTTGATGCGAAAGCAGCGGGCGATGACGAAGCGATGTTCTTCGACGAAGACTACGTGACCGCGCTGGAGCACGGCCTGCCACCAACGGCGGGTCTGGGTATTGGTATTGACCGTATGGTCATGCTGTTCACCAACAGCCACACCATCCGTGACGTGATCCTGTTCCCGGCGATGCGTCCGGTGAAATAAGGCATTAAGATGTAAAAAAAGCCCCGTTAGGGGCTTTTTTATTGCGCGGCAAACGCTCTCAAAGCGTCTCGTGCGACCGTTGCTTCCAGCACCATCCATGGGCTGAACCCCCAGGGCGCGGCGTTTAGGGCCTGGAACAACGATTCCAGCTCAACCCATTCAAATTCCATCACTTCTTCGTGATTAATACGCAGTTCGCTGGTAATACGTGCCGCGAATACCGGGCAAATCTCATTTTCCACAACCCCGGAAGGATCGGTTTCGCGGTAGCGAAACTCGGCGGCCACGGGGGTAATCGCCGTGATTTCAGCGCCAACCTCATAGCGGCAGCGGCGGATAATCGCCTCTTCCGTCTTTTCACCGGTTTGAGGGTGCCCGCAGACGGAATTCGTCCAGACGCCCGGCCAGGCTTTTTTGCTTAGCGCGCGTCGGGTGACCAGACACTCCCCTTCGGCGTTAAACAGCCAGGAGGAGAAGGCCAGATGCAGAGGGGTTTGGGTGGTGTGTGCGGCGTACTTTTCCTGAGTGCCAATCACCATTCCCTGGTCGTTTACCAAAATAACGTGTTCTTGAATACTCATTCGTGCTCCAGTGCCAACGATGCGGATGGTTCTGCACCATCAGCAGAGCACTATTATACGGCATTCTTATACGAACGGTTTGACCCACAGAGCGGAAAAGGGCTGACCCATTTCTGCCAGGGCTGGTATCATAGGGCGCCATTCACGCTGACCGAGGATCTGTTTTGTTTGCAGGAAGCCTGACGAGAAACCCCATCATCGCCATTTTTTGCCTGACGCTGACATTATTACTGGCCGGCTGTTCGGGGAGTAAATCTTCGGATATGGGCAGCTATTCCGGTTCGGTCTACACCGTTAAGCGCGGTGACACGCTGTATCGGATTTCGCGCGCGACGGGGACCAGCGTGAAGGATCTGGCGCGTCTGAATAACATCTCTCCACCGTATACCATCGAAGTGGGGCAGAAGCTGAAGATTAACGGCAGTTCGACCTCGGGTAAAAAATCTTCTGCGAAAGGCAAAACCGCTAAAGTGACGCCATCCTATGCGGTGCCGCAGTCCTCCTGGCCACCGGTGGGTCAACGCTGTTGGGTTTGGCCAGCCAGCGGTAAAGTGGTGCTGCCGTACTCCCTGTCTGAAGGGGGGAACAAAGGCATTGATATCGCCGCTGCACGCGGTACGCCGGTTTATGCCTCAGGCGCAGGTAAGGTGGTTTATGTCGGTAACCAGCTACGCGGCTACGGCAACCTGATCATGATTAAGCATGGCGAAGACTACATCACGGCCTATGCGCACAACGACACGATGCTGGTCAATAACGGGCAAAACGTCAAAGCAGGGCAGAAGATTGCCACCATGGGCAGCACGGGAACGGATTCGGTGAAGCTGCACTTCCAGATTCGTTATAAGGCGACGGCCATCGATCCGCAGCGTTATCTTCCGGCACCCGGCAGCAAACCGAAGTGCTAAGTGATTATTTTATCGCCACTTAGTGGTGAAGAGGCTTGTATGAAGAGGCGTAAGGTCTATAATGCCTTACGCACCTCAAAGCGGGCGTAGTTCAATGGTAGAACGAGAGCTTCCCAAGCTCTATACGAGGGTTCGATTCCCTTCGCCCGCTCCACTCCTTTAAAAGCCTTGTAACCTCTTCCCTTTACCTTGAACAACAAGCTTCTGTTTTAGCTGATTATTTTTTTTGCTGGTTTATGGGATCAGTAATAAGTTTACATCTGGGGAGCGGTATAATTTTGCGTATCACATCCAAACTGATAAATCAGAGACGCATTTAGTCACTGCTGATATTTCTTATCCCGGAAAATAAAGGACTGTACTCCCTGGTGCGGTAATTAGCCATTCCAGTGATCTGGCTGGCCTCCTGTACCCTGTGACGCCTGGGCGTAAATGCAGGTCAGTATAAATACGATCAGAGAATGCTGTTGTTCGTCTTCAAAGATAAAGCTATGACGTTCAAGTCCTTCTACTACTTCCTCAAGCGACAATCTGATCATTTATCTTCCCCGTTGCAGCCTCGCATCCATGCACGACAGAAGATCCAGCCGATGACGAGCCATAGCACTGGCAGCGCCACTATTTCTAAAAAGACTTTCATTTTGCTTTGTTGTGTGATTATTACTCTGGTAACGTTTCTGGGCGGTATTATTACTGGAGAGATCGGGTGGGGCAAGTCACTAATTTTAATCGGGTATTAGTAGTGCTAATAATCTCATTCTTCTTATAAGACATAAAGCATCCGTCGCGATTCAAACCCATGATTAAAAACATATGTGTTTTTCCGAATGTGTATTGAGTTTTCGTTCATGCCGAGTATCCTGTTTGTAAATACTCAGGAGGTTTGATGTCACTAACATCCTTACAACTCTTCAAATACCTCTCCGATGAAACCCGTCTGGGCATCGTACTGCTGCTCAGAGAGATGGGAGAGTTGTGCGTATGCGATCTCTGCACAGCGCTGGATCAGTCGCAGCCCAAGATCTCCCGTCATCTGGCAATGCTACGGGAAAGTGGGCTATTGCAGGATCGTAAGCAGGGCAAGTGGGTTCACTATCGTCTTTCCCCGCATATTCCGTCATGGGCTGCTCAGGTGATTGAGCAAGCCTGGTTAAGCCAGCAGGACGACGTACAGGCCATCGCCCGTAAGCTGGCAACGGCAAATTGCTCTGGTAGCGGTAAGGCTATTTGTCTCTAAAAAAAATTTGCCTGAACATATATGATTTTTCAAATGTGAGGTGTTCAGAATGAAAACGTTAACGGTGTTTGACCCGGCATTGTGCTGCAGTACCGGCGTATGTGGTTCAGATGTCGATCAGGTTCTGGTTGATTTTTCTGCGGATGTGCAGTGGTTGAAAGGACGCGGCGTACAGGTGGAACGTTACAACCTGGCGCAGCAGCCCATGAGCTTCGTTCAGAACGAAAAAGCGAAAGCCTTCCTGGAAGCCTCGGGAGCAGAAGGGCTTCCGCTGCTGTTGCTGGACGGTGAAACGGTAATGGCCGGGCGATATCCAAAACGCGCTGAGCTGGCTCGCTGGTTTGGGATCCCGCTGGAAAAAGTGGGCTTAGCGTCCACCGGCTGCTGTGGTGGGAATACTTCCTGGTGCTGAGTATGTCGGGAGGACATATGAAATTCTTACAGAATATCCCGCCTTACCTGTTTTTTACCGGAAAGGGCGGTGTGGGCAAAACCTCCATTTCCTGCGCGACGGCTATCCGCCTGGCGGGACGGGGTAAGCGGGTATTGCTGGTGAGTACCGATCCCGCTTCCAATGTTGGCCAGGTCTTTGATCAAACTATCGGTAACACGATCCACTCTGTTAATGCCGTTCCCGGGCTTTCCGCTCTGGAGATTGACCCACAGGAAGCTGCCCAGCAGTATCGCGCCAGAATCGTTGATCCTGTTAAGGGGCTTTTGCCTGATGACGTCGTTAACAGCATCAGCGAGCAGCTTTCCGGCGCCTGTACGACTGAGATTGCGGCGTTCGATGAGTTCACCGGTTTATTGACAGACGCTTCCCTGCTGACCCGCTTCGATCACATCATTTTTGATACAGCGCCGACGGGCCACACTATCCGCCTGCTCCAGCTTCCCGGTGCATGGAGTAACTTCATTGAAAGTAACCCGGACGGTGCTTCCTGTCTCGGCCCGATGGCCGGGCTGGAAAAACAGCGTGAGCAGTACGCACACGCGGTAGAGGCGTTATCCGACCCTGCGCGTACCCGTCTGGTTCTGGTTGCACGACTGCAGAAATCCACTTTGCAGGAAGTCGCCCGCACTCATGAAGAACTGGCGGCGATCGGCCTGAAAAACCAGTATCTGGTGATTAATGGCGTTTTGCCGGCAGCCGAAGCGGAACATGACGCACTGGCTGCTGCGATATGGCAACGGGAGCAAGAGGCACTGGCAAATCTTCCTGCCGGTTTATCCGGGCTGCCGACAGATACCTTATTACTGCAACCCGTCAACATGGTTGGCGTGTCGGCATTAAAGGGCCTGCTGGACAGCCGTTCTGAGGCATTACCGCTCCCTGCAACAAACGCCCTGGATACGCCTGAAAACGCATCGCTCTCTGGCCTGGTCGAGGATATCGCCCGTAACGAACACGGCCTGATTATGCTGATGGGCAAAGGTGGCGTGGGTAAAACCACGATGGCGGCTGCCGTCGCCGTCAGGCTGGCAGACATGGGGTTTGATGTCCATCTCACCACCTCCGATCCCGCCGCACATCTCAGCACAACGCTAAATGGTAGCCTGAATAACCTGCAGGTCAGCCGGATCAACCCACACGAGGAAACCGAACGCTATCGCCGGCATGTCCTTGAGACGAAGGGAAAAGATCTGGACGAAGCAGGGAAACGGCTACTGGAAGAAGATTTACGTTCCCCCTGTACTGAAGAGATCGCCGTCTTCCAGGCATTTTCCCGCGTGATCCGCGAAGCAGGTAAGCGGTTTGTGGTGATGGATACGGCTCCCACGGGGCATACGCTGTTGCTGCTGGATGCAACCGGGGCTTATCACCGCGAAATTGCCAAAAAAATGGGCGACAAAGGCCATTTTACTACCCCGATGATGCAGCTTCAGGACCCGGAGCGAACCAAGGTGCTGCTGGTTACGCTTCCGGAAACCACTCCAGTGCTGGAGGCAGCGAATTTGCAGGCCGATCTTGAACGCGCGGGGATTCATCCGTGGGGCTGGATTATCAATAACAGCCTTTCTATTGCGGATACGCGTTCTCCATTGCTTTGCCAGCGCGCCCGGCAGGAATTGCCGCAGATTGAGGCGGTTAAGCATCAGCATGCTGACCGTATAGCGCTTGTTCCGCTACTGGCGTCAGAGCCTGCCGGTATCGAAAAGCTCAGAGCGTTGATGCGCTAATTTATTGGTTAATACAGGGCGGCAGAGCCGCCCTGTCAGGAGGTTTTATGTTACTGGCAGGCGCTATTTTTGTCCTGACCCTTGTTTTGGTTATCTGGCAGCCGAAGGGGGTGGGAATTGGCTGGAGCGCGACGCTGGGCGCAGCCCTGGCTTTAATTTCAGGCGTTGTGCATTTAGGCGATATTCCGGTGGTGTGGAATATCGTCTGGAACGCGACGGCAACGTTTATTGCCGTCATTATTATTAGCCTGCTGCTTGATGAATCCGGCTTTTTCGAATGGGCAGCGCTGCATGTATCGCGTTGGGGAAACGGTCGGGGCCGTTTGCTCTTTACCTATATCGTTCTGCTCGGCGCAGCGGTGGCTGCACTGTTTGCCAACGACGGTGCTGCTCTTATTCTGACACCGATCGTGATTGCCATGCTGCTGGCATTAGGGTTCAGCAAAGGCACCACGCTGGCATTCGTGATGGCCGCCGGGTTTATTGCCGATACCGCCAGCCTGCCGCTTATTGTGTCAAACCTGGTGAATATTGTTTCGGCAGACTTCTTCGGTCTGAGGTTCACCGAATACGCGTCGGTGATGGTTCCGGTCGATATTGCAGCCATTGTCGCCACGCTGGTGATGCTGCATCTGTTCTTTCGCAAAGATATCCCGCCGACTTACGAGCTGTCTCTTCTTAAGACACCGGCAAAAGCGATTAAAGATCCGGCGACGTTTCGTACCGGCTGGGTCGTTTTAATTCTGTTGCTGGTAGGTTTTTTCGTCCTTGAGCCGCTCGGTATTCCGGTGAGCGCGATTGCGGCGGTGGGGGCCGTCATCCTGTTTGCTGTGGCGAAACGCGGCCATGCCATTAACACGGGCAAAGTGCTGCATGGCGCACCCTGGCAGATCGTCATCTTCTCGCTGGGGATGTACCTGGTGGTCTACGGTCTGCGCAACGCCGGGCTTACCGAATACCTTTCAGGTGTGCTGAACGTGCTGGCGGATAAAGGACTGTGGGCCGCGACGCTGGGTACCGGTTTCCTGACGGCTTTCCTGTCCTCCATCATGAATAACATGCCGACCGTGCTGGTTGGTGCGCTCTCTATTGATGGCAGCACCGCAACCGGTGTTATCAAAGAGGCGATGATCTACGCCAACGTGATTGGCTGCGACCTGGGGCCAAAAATCACCCCTATTGGGAGCCTGGCAACGCTGCTCTGGCTGCATGTCCTTTCACAGAAGAACATGACGATTACCTGGGGATATTATTTCCGCACCGGGATCGTTATGACTCTGCCTGTGCTATTTGTAACGCTGGCCGCGCTGGCGCTACGTCTCTCTTTCACTTTGTAATGAGATACTGTTATGAGCAACATCACTATTTATCACAACCCGGCCTGCGGTACGTCCCGTAATACGCTGGAGATGATCCGCAACAGCGGAAATGAGCCGACCGTCATTCATTACCTGGAGAATCCGCCGTCTCGCGATGAACTGGTCAAACTCATTGCAGATATGGGGATCACGGTACGGGCACTGCTGCGTAAAAATGTCGAGCCTTATGAAGAACTGGGGCTGGCGGAAGATAAGTTTACTGACGATCGGTTAATCGACTTTATGCTGCAGCATCCGATCCTGATTAACCGGCCTATTGTCGTGACACCGCTGGGAACCAAACTGTGCCGTCCTTCAGAAGTGGTTCTGGATATTCTTCCTGATGCGCAGAAAGCGGCTTTCGCGAAGGAAGACGGCGAGAAGGTCGTTGATGAAACAGGTAAACGATTGAAATAAGTATGGAGGAGCGCATTCGCGCTTTGAATGTCGGCCTGCCATCCCGTTTAGCCACTGAATGGCAGGCCGATTTCTCTAGTTTTTCGGGAATATCCAGACATGCTTCTCTGGCAGCGATAGATGACAATGCTGCGGGTCGCGAAGCTCATTCCCGTAAGCGCGGATCACATAATCATCCCCCGCCGTGCGGAACAGGTACTCCCAGCGGTCGCCAAGATACATGCTGGTGAGGAGCGGCAGCGCAAGCTGATTTTCCCCCGGCCCCTCGACCACCGCCACGCGCTCGACGCGGATCACCGCCGTAGCCTCATTACCGCTCTGCACCCCTTCACCCGCCTGGCCCCAGAGCACCCAGTCTTTTCCTTCAATGCGTGCTTTGCCGTCGCGTACCTCGGTGATTTTGCCATGCAGGCGGTTATTACTGCCCATAAACTCGGCCGTAAACAGCGTCTTCGGTGAACCGTACATCTCCTGTGGTGTACCCTGTTGCTCAATTTTACCGTTGTTGAGCAGCAGGATGCGGTCGGAAATCGACATCGCTTCGTTCTGGTCGTGCGTTACCATCAGCGCGGATAACCCGAGCTTAATGATCAGCTCGCGCAGAAATACGCGGGCCTCTTCACGCAGTTTGGCGTCGAGGTTGGACAGCGGCTCGTCCAGCAAAATCACCGGCGGGTTATAGACCAGCGCCCGGCCAATCGCCACGCGCTGCTGCTGCCCGCCGGAGAGCTGGTGCGGGTGACGTTTACCAAGATGACCGAGACCCAGCTGGTCCAGCACATCCTGTACGCGCTGCTGGATCTCTTTAGTCGGGACTTTACGCAACTTGAGCGGATAGGCCACGTTTTCAAATACGGTTTTGTGCGGCCACAAGGCGTAGGACTGGAACACCAGCCCCAGGTTACGCTCCTCCGCCGGAACCTCGCTGCGCGGCGTACCGTCGTAAACTTTATTTTGACCAATGACAATCGACCCCTGGGTCGGTTTTTCCAGACCCGCGACGGCGCGCAGCAGGGTGGTTTTGCCGCTGCCGGAAGGGCCCAGCAGGGAGACCACTTCGCCGCGTTTCAGGTTCATGGAGACCCCTTTTAAAACAGGATTGTCGCCGTAGGTTAAGTGCAGATCGTCAACCGCTAATTCAATCATGTAATTTCACTCCGAAACGAAGGGCAATGCCCAGACCTACCACGACCAGCAGGATATTAATGAAAGAGAGCGCCGCCACGATATCAATTGCACCCGCGGCCCACAGGGAAACCAGCATCGAGCCGATGGTTTCCGTGCCGGGGGAGAGCAGGTACACACCGGTTGAATATTCGCGCTCAAAGATCAGGAACATCAGCAGCCATGAGCCGATAAGCCCGTAGCGGGAGAGCGGAATGGTGACGTGGCGGGTGATCTGCCCGCGCGTCGCGCCGGTGCTGCGCGCCGCCTCTTCAAGCTCCGGCCCCACCTGCAACAGCGTGGAAGAGATGAGCCTCAGTCCGTAAGCCATCCACACCACGGTATAAGCCAGCCAGACGCTAAAAATGGTGCTGCGCAGCGAGCGCAGCCAGACGATGACGTTTTCGCGCATCCAGTCGGTCCAGACGAATCCGGAAAGCCAGCCGGATTTCAGGGCGTTATCCAGCCACATCGGCAGGAAGAGAAACACCCACAAAAAGGCCAGACCCGCCAGCAATCCCGGCACGGCGCGCGGCACCAGCACGCTGTAATCCAGGAACCGCGTGGTGTTGTCCGGTTTACGGTGCATGGCAATACCAACAAACAGGTAGCACGCGACGGCCAGTGCGCCGCCAATCACGCCAATCGACATCGAGTTGACGATGGCGCGCAGCAGGTTAGGCTGCGCCCAGATGGTGCGAAAGGTACTCAGCGAAAGCTCATCCCACAGTGAAACGCCCACCCCCCAGTTGGAGATGAACGCGCGCAGCACCACGCCAAGCAGGGGAACGCCGATGGTGACAGTCAGCCAGAAGGCGACCACCGCCCCGGCCACCCAGCGCCATTTACCCAGTGGTAACGCGCGAGCCTGAGAGGCTTTCCCTTTCATGGTGACAAAGCGGTTGGCGGTGCGCATCAGGCGACGCTGGAGCATGACCAGCGGGATAGTGATGCAAATCAGCACCACGGCGACCGCCGCCATCAGATGATAGGAAGGCGTTCCGAGCTTGTTCGTCAGCTGGTACAGATAGGTCGCCAGCACCATGTTGCCTTCCGGATCGCCAAGTACCAGCATCAGACCAAACACTTCCAGCCCGAGGAAGAACAGCAGCACGATGGCGTACAGGATGGATGGCCGCACCATCGGCAGGCTGACGGAGGTCATCACCTGCAGCGGAGAGGCGCCCGCGGTGCGCGCGGCTTCTTCCACATCGGAGCCCACGCTACGCAGCGCGGAGGAAATATAGAGATAGGCATGCGGAACATGCGTCAGGCCGGCAATGACCACGATGCTCGACATGTCATAGATGTTCCACGGCACAAAGCCGATCAGCGCCTGTGCCCACAGGGACAGAAAGCCCACCGGACCGGCAGCCACCACATAGCCAAAACCCAGCACCATCGGTGAAACGAAAATCGGGACCAGGATCAGCGGTTCGATCAGGCGTCGGCCTGGCAGATCGGTACGCACCATCAGAAACGCCAGCACGCCACCCAGCGGAATGGCAATGATGACCAGCCCGAACGCGAGAAGAAAGCCGCTTCTCAGGGCCTTGTAGAAATCAGGGTCGGTGAAGATAAAACCAAATGATTCAAGGCTCCACTCTTTTGCCGGGGAAAAGAACGGAGCGGACAGGAAGCTCTGTATCACGATAAACGACAGTGGCGTATAGATAACCAGGGCGGTTATCAACACGACAATACCGCGCGGCAGGCTTTGCCACTTTCTGCGTAATGTATTCATGGGGTATCCCTGGTGTTGCAGCCCGGAAAAATGAACTCAGTCAGATGAACAGACGCGCGACGGCGCACGCCGCCGCGCCAGGACGCTTATTTGGCGGCGGCTGCACGCCACTCTTTGATGTACTCCAGGCGTTTCTTCGGTTGCAGATACTCCAGCAGCGATTCATCAACCGGGATCGGCTTCAGCGCATTGCCGAGGATTTTGGTCAGGCCGTCGATATCGTTTTTGCCTTCGATATCGTTACGAATGGATGGAATGTCCGCCTGATTTGCCAGGATGCTTTGGCCTTTTTCAGACAGCACATAGTCCAGCCACAGTTTTGCCGCATTGCTGTTTTGCGCCTGCTGGCTGATGAACGACACGCGCGACAGCACCAGGGTGTAATCTTTTGGATAGGATATGCCGAGCGACGGGTCGTTCTTCGCACGCGCTTCAGCGTAAGAACCAAGGATATTGAAGCCGATCAGGTTTTCACCGGAGGAGACCCTCTCCATCATGGTGCCGGTAGACGACTGCACCGCTAAGCCACCTTTGGCAACGTCGGCCAGGGTTTTAAAGTAATTTGGATCGGCCTTGTGATCCTGCACTGAGAGCATAAAACCAAGACCTGATTTCTCAATGTCATAGGTGGTGACTTTACTCTTGAATTTATCCGTCTGGCTGGCAATCAGCTTCGCCAGCGCGGCGTGTGAATCCGGCACGTCACCGGCCGGGATCATGCGTTTATTGTAGATAAAGACCACCGGCTCATAGGTGGTGCCGTACGCCTTATCTTTCCAGACCGCCCATTTCGGCAGCTGGCTCTGCTCCGGCGATTTATACTCCATAGCGTAGTCAGCGGCGAGCTTCAGTCCGGTGTCCATGGACGAGCTCCAGACCACATCACCGCTACCGCCACCGGAGGCCTGTTCGCTGATAAAACGGTTGTACAGTTCCGTGCTGTTCATGTCGTTATATTCAACTTTGATGCCTGGATACGTTTTTTCGAAGCCTTCGATCAGCGGCCCGGCGGCTTTGGTGTCGGTGGTGGAGTAGATGACAACTTTGCCCTCTTTCGTGGCGGCATCGACAACCTTTTGATACTCAGCCGGATAGCCCTGCGGCAGGGCAGACAGCGCAGAAGCGGAGAACAGGACGGTAGCGGTAATCAGAGAAATTCGGAATGTGTTCGACATTATAGTTAACCTTTTAGTTACATTTGAGGAACTAATTGTCAACATAGCCTATCGGCCTCCACCCACAATAGGGGGAAGCGGGCGATGATTCCGAAGTGTGATTGTCACCGTCGTTTCAGCAATTAACACCATAGAATCCGCGAACGTTTGCTGGCTAATGTTCGCGGATTACGTTTTATCGGGGGCTTTACGGTATAGCCTTCTGGGATGACCGATATTGCCGTACAGCATTTCGACGCTGATTAACCCACTCTCCACGCAGTATTCAAGATAGCGACGCCCCGTGGTTTTGCTGACCCCGACGTTTTCCACGACCTCCTCCACCGACATTGCGCTGTCGGGACGATCGGCAAACAGCCGTTTGATCCGCTCCAGGGTCTGAGGCTCAATGCCCTTCGTCGACGGCGTGTGCGGGGATTCAGCAGCAGGCAGGTTAAACAGGCGATCCAGCGCATGCTGGTCAACGACTTTTACCTGCTGCACGGTGTGGATGAAGCGCATAAAACGCTCCAGCGAGGCGTGCAGGCGCTGGAAAAAGACCGGTTTAATCAGGTAATCAAACGCGCCGCTGCGCATGGCATGGCTGCAGGTCTGCATATCGCTGGCGGCGGTGATGAAGATCACCGAGCACTCATAGCTTTTCAGCAGGGGAGTGTCGATTAACTCCACGCCTTTGCCGTCCGGAAGATAGTTATCCAGCAGAATAAGCCGCGGCTGATGCTGGCGAATCAGGCTGCATGCCTGCTCAATCGACGCGGCGATGCCCACCACGTGCAGATGAAAGTTCTGCTCAATATACTCGCGATGCAGCTCCGCCAGGTGCGGCTCATCCTCAACGATCACAACATCAAGTGCTTGGGTCATGCTTTAGCCCATTCGGAATAAATACAGAGAAAATCGTGCCCTGCGGCGTATTGTCGGCAATCTCAATGCTGCCGCCCGCTTTGTTGATATAGCCTGCCACCAGAAACAGGCCGATACCGTGCTCGGTACCCACAATGTCGTTTTCACTGTCCGGCTTGCTGCTGAATCCCTGTCGAAAGATATGCGGCTTCAGCGCATCATCCACCCCGCAGCCCCGGTCGGCCACCTCAATCAGCAGCTCCTGGTTGCGATCGGAAATATAGAGTTCTACCGGCGCGGGGACCGGTGCGGTGAGGGTCGCATCCACGGCGTTATCCAGCAAATTACCAATAATGGACATCAGCTCCGTTTCACTGAGGCGGGACGGCATGCGGGTGAGCTGGCATGCGGGATCAAACTGTAGCTCAACCCCTTTTTCCCGTGCGCTGACATATTTCCCGAGCAGCAGCCCGCATAAGGCCGGAGAGGCAAAATGGGCCGACACGAAGTCCAGCACGCGCTGTGCGCCTTCCGACTGCACCTGGATATAGCGGATCGCTTCGTCATAGTGTTTCATCTGCAACAACCCCACCAGCGTCGCGGTCCAGTTCAGCTGTTCGTGGCGCATAATGCGCAGGTTGTCGGCATAGCGTTTGATCTGGCTGAGCTGGCTGCTGAGGGTATTAATGTCGTTTTTGTCGCGAAAGCTGTATACCCAGCCGCTTTCAACGCCAGGCTCGACCTCAATCGCCACGCGGTTGACGATGACCTCGCGCTGGTTAAGTACCGCAATCTGGTCGTGGCGGCCGCTGCTCACCGAGGCGTAGCGCTGTGTTAAAAACCCCGGCGAGGTTTGCAGAACCTCGTCCAGCGGCTTGCCGATAAGATCTTTTTCACTACGATGAATATCCAGCATTTCTCGTGCCGCGCGGTTAATTAAAATCAGCTGCTTCTCTTCATTGACGGCAAATACCCCTTCATACATGGCTTCTAACAGCGCCCTTTGCTGCAAAACCAGCTGGGCAATATCTTTCGGCTCAAGTCTGAACATCTGTTTTTTAAGGTTGCGGGTAAACAGCCAGGAGAAAATAAACAGCAGCAGCAGAAGGGCAATCCCGTATAAACCGGCCTGCCAGAGAATGCGGGCGTTAATGTTGGCAATATACGAAGTCAGATAGCCGACCGAGACAATGCCAATCACCTGATGCTGTGCATTGAAGATGGGCGCTTTGCTGCGCAGCGAAACCCCAATCCCGCCCTGACGCACGGAAATAATGGTTTTGCCCTTGAGTACTTCGGCATTATCGCCGCCGATCATCGGTAAATTAATGCGCTCCGGGGATTCTGAATGATAAAGATGCTGCTCGTGGGTATCGCCAATCACAATATAGCTGGCGTCACTTTCGGCACGCAGCGGCTGAATTAACCGGGCGATGCCGGGGATATCTCTGGCCGCCACCTTTTCCGCCAGACCCGGCATCAGCGCAATCTCACTGGCCTGAACCCGGGCGCGCTGGCCGAGATCGTGATGGAGCTGCCGGTCAATAAAATGAAACAGGATCGTACCCAGCAGCACTAACAGCAGGCAGGAGAAGCACACCAGCGCTAAAAACAGCTTTACCTGAAAAGAGAGTCTGCGTTTCATTCAACCCGCGCTAGCCTTGGAAAAGGGGGATATTTATGGAGCCTGACATGTGCAAATAGTGGACGCAATCCGGTAAGAAAAGAGTTGTGAGCTGGCTTTTCGTTTTCAGCGTGATAGCCATCGGGATCCCGTAAGGCTATGCTTCATTCAGCACGAGAATAATTACAGAGGCAATGTCATGGATAAAGAACTACTGGATGCGGGTTACAGGGCCTATACCGGCGAGAAAATTGACGTGTACTTCAACACCGGGATCTGCAAACACTCAGGTAACTGCGTGCGTGGGAGCGCAAAGCTGTTTAATCTGAAACGTAAACCGTGGATTATTCCTGATGAAGTGGACGTCGAAACGGTTGTACGCGTAATTGATACCTGCCCGAGCGGTGCGCTGAAGTATCGCCAAAAATAAGCGAGGAACCATGGATATTCTGGAAGGCCATAACAAGTTTTACGTGAATGATGCAGACGGAAATCAGGTGGCGGAGATTGTCTTCGTGCCGACCGGCGAGCACCTGAGCATTATTGAGCATACTGATGTCGATCCGAGCCTGAAAGGGCAGGGCGTTGGCAAACAGCTGGTGGCGAAAGTGGTCGAGAAGATGCGCGGTGAGAACCGTAAAATTATTCCGCTGTGTCCGTTTGCGAAACATGAGTTTGATAATACGCGGGAATATGACGATATCCGGGCGTGATTCTCTGTAGGAATGTAGGCCGGGTAAGCGCAGCGCTACCCGGCACAATGTATGGCAGGAACATTAGCCAACAAACATCACCGACACGCACAGCACGCCGACGATCAGCGTCAGTAGGCTGCCAGGGGAGCGGTAAGGCTTCAGCGAAGGGATCAGGTACGTCGACAGCGTCGGCATGATAAACAAAATCATGGCGATAAGCGGGCCGCTGATGGCGTAAATCATTGATATCGCGTTCGGGTTTATGCAGCAGACCGCGAAGGTAATTAACGACACACCCATAATGGAAATCGCGCGGTTAAAGGCGCGGCTCTTTTTCACACCCACCTGATTGAGCGACGACTTCACGATCTCCGTCGCCCCCTCAATGACCCCAAAATAGGTGCCGAGGAACGATTTCGACATCGCAACAATCGCCACGATTATCCCGGAAATGCCGAGCCATGCGGGAGAAGAGGGCATCATCGACAGTGCTGACAGGATGGTTACCCCTTGCTCTTTGGCGGCCACAATGTATGACGGCGGAATCGAGAGCAGGCAGCTGAAGACAAAGAACAGCACGCTCAGGCAGATAATCAGGTACGCCACCTTCATGATTTTCCTGCATTTATCCATGGCGGCGTCAGCAAACTTCTCGCGACGATCCACGGCAAATGTCGAGATAATCGGGGTATGGCTGAAGGCAAACACCATCACCGGAATGGAAATCCATACCTGATGCAGCGTATGGCGATCAACGGCCATCTGGCTGGTAAGTAGCGAGGGTTGCCAGCTCCCGGTCAGGTAGATCGAGACAAACAGGAAATAGGCAATCAGCGGGAATACCAGGAAGCCCATCACCTTTATCGTGATATGCCGTCCCATCAGGAAGATCAGATTCAGCACGAGCACCACACTTAAACTGACCAGCACGCGCACGGTGGTATCCACCGTCAAGTGCTTTGCCAGTTGCTCGGTTAACGAGTTGGTGATGGCCACCGCGTAAATCTGCACCACCACAAAGAAGGCGATGAAATAGAGTGTGGTGATCAGATTGCCAATCTTCTTGCCGTAATAGTGCGAGACGGCGCCGGTGATCCCTTCATTGCCTTTTGTTTTTGAAGAGAGAATAAATTGCGCCAGCGCGCGATGCGGCCAGTAGGTTAACGGGTAGGCCACAAGGGCGGTAATAAACAGAACAATAGCGCCTGCAGAGCCCAGCTGAATGGGCAAGAACAGCGTTCCTGCGCCCACGGCCGTGCCATAGAGAGCGAAACTCCAGAGAGTCTCATCTTTTGACCAAATTTTCGACATTAGAGCAACGTTTCAACTATCAAACCATCAGAATGGCGTGCAATTTACCATAATTATGCTCATAGAGCGCAGTTGCTTCGTTGGCGTTTGGCCGGAACAGGCGTCCGGCCAGAGAGCATTTAGCCTGCCAGGGCGCGTCGTTGCTGGCGACGCTTAAGGAATTTCTCACGCAGGTTATCGTATGCCCAGTTATAGAACATGGTGTAGGGCAGGAAGAACAGGAAGAAACCTATTTCCAGTGTGAATGCCTGAAGCAAGGTGACGCCCAGCACGGCAGCGACAATCGACACGCCAATCACAATAAACCCACATTCGAACCCCAGGGCGTGCAGCGCACGCACTTTTGCCGTGCGTGTTACCCGCTGGACCGGCCAGAAACGGTCGAAACCGAAGTTATAAATAATGTTCCAGAGCATGGCGGTAGTGGCCAGAATAACGGTCAATCCCCCCATTTCCACTACGGAGCGCTGCATGAGCCACGCGGCCGTAGGGGCGAGGATCGCCGTGGCAATCCCTTCGAAACAGACTGCATGGAAGATCCGCTCCGGCAGTTTACGGTGGAGTGCATCCTGATGTTGCATAGTGTAGACCTCATTAATTCGCCGGTATGGGCGGTGATTCGGCCTATTTTTATCGTTAAAGCTGATATATTAAAGATGGTATCCATCGATAAAGTAGATAGGTTATGCGCTATTCACCTGAAGCCCTTACCGCGTTTGTTGAGGCCGTTGCGGCTGGCTCTTTCTCTGCTGCCGCACGTCGGCTGCGTAAAAGTCAGTCGACGATCAGCACCTCCATTGCCCATCTTGAAGCCGATCTCGGTTTTGAGCTCTTTGACCGCTCGGCACGCCAGCCGGTGTTAACGGCTCAGGGTGAACAGGTGCTGGGTTATGTGCAGGCCATCCTTGCCGCCAGCACGCGGCTGGATCAACTGGCGGTGTCGCTAACGGCACAAACGGAGGCGCGTCTGACATTTGTCCTTTCCGATACCCTGAACCCGGACGTGCTGGAAGAGATGATGAAGCAGTTTGACGCTCGCTTTCCCCATACGGCGTTCGAATGTCTGATTGGCGAGGAAGAGGATGTGATCGATCTGCTGCAAAAGGGGCGAGCGCAGGTGGGGCTGACGGAAGCGCGGGACAGTTACCCCACCGACATTGGCGTTACCCGCCTGCCGATGCAGACCCGTATGGCAATTTATGTTGCGACTACGCATCCCCTGGCGGGCCAACCCGAAGTGCAGAGTGACGAGCTGCACGGCTGGCGCGAACTGCGGCTTAGCACCTATCTGGAACGCGAGGCTGAAATTGCGCGAGGACCCGTCTGGTCAGCACCGAATTACCTGTTACTCTTGAGTATGGCAGTGCAGGGATTCGGCTGGTGCGTGTTGCCGTGCGCGCTGGTGGATGAATTTGCCGCCGCGAAATCCCTGGTTCAGCTCAATGTGCCTGGCTGGCCAAGAGCGATCGGCATCGATCTGCTGTGGAATAAACGATCCCCTCCCGGCGTTGCCGGAAGCTGGCTGCGGCAGTATCTGCAGGATGTCCGTTAATCCTTGTGATTAAACTCACTATTTTTAAACAATTAAGATAATTGCCAGTAACAATCCTCTACTATCGTCATGTCATTTAACACAGAGGTCGTGATGAAAGATGTCGTCATAGTGGGTGCGTTGCGTACAGCTATCGGCTGTTTTCAGGGAGCGCTCGCGCGTCACTCGGCGGTTGACCTGGGCAGCGTGGTGGTCAAAGCGCTGGTGGAACGTAGCGGGGTCGCCGCACACGAAATTGATGAGGTGATCCTGGGGCAGGTTCTCACTGCCGGAGCCGGGCAAAACCCTGCGCGCCAGGCGGCCCTGAAAGGCGGTCTGCCCAACACCGTATCCGCCATCACCATCAACGACGTCTGTGGTTCAGGACTCAAAGCGCTTCATCTCGCTACACAAGCCATTCAATGCGGTGAAGCGGATGTGGTTATTGCTGGCGGACAAGAGAATATGAGCCGTGCGCCGCACGTTCTCACCGACAGTCGTACCGGCGCGCAGTTAGGTAACAGTCAGTTGCTCGACAGCCTGGTGCATGACGGGCTGTGGGATGCGTTCAATGACTATCATATGGGCGTGACGGCGGAAAACCTGGCGCGCGAGTACGGTATCAGCCGTGAATTGCAGGATGCTTACGCGCTCAGTTCCCAGCAAAAGGCGCGTGCTGCGATTGATTCTGGTCGTTTTCGCGACGAGATTGTCCCGGTCAGCACGCAGCGTCAGAACGGCGAGGTGGTTGTCGTGGATACTGACGAACAGCCGCGCACTGACGCCAGTGCTGAAGGCCTGGCAAGACTCAATCCTGCGTTTGAAACCCAGGGCTCGGTCACGGCGGGCAATGCCTCTTCCATTAACGACGGCGCCGCAGCCGTTATGATGATGAGTGAAAGCAAAGCCCTGGAGCTGGATCTCCCTGTCCTGGCCCGCATCAAGGCGTTTGCCAGCGTGGGTGTTGATCCGGCACTGATGGGGATCGCACCCGTCTACGCTACCCGTCGCTGCCTGGATCGCGCAGGGTGGCAACTCTCCGATGTGGATCTGATTGAAGTGAACGAAGCGTTTGCCGCGCAGGCGATCTCGGTCGGCAAAATGCTGGAGTGGGATCCGCTGCGGGTCAACGTAAACGGTGGAGCCATTGCGCTGGGTCACCCTATCGGGGCGTCCGGTTGCCGGATACTGGTTTCACTGGTCCACGAAATGAAAAAACGCAATGCCCGCAAAGGGATAGCAACGCTCTGTATAGGCGGCGGGCAAGGGGTGGCGCTGGCCATCGAACGCTAATCTTTCCTGATTAATGAAACCTCCTCCGGGAGGTTTTTTTATCCTCCCTTCATTCCCATACCTCTTAACCGTGATCCGGGTGTCATTTTCGTTATAAACAAAATAAAAAATGAAACGTTGTTTTGAATTTAATTGAAAAGCCTATTTTATGCCGATAGTATGTGTTCATCATGAAAACGGAACGTTGTTTCGTTTATTTTCTTCTTTTGGGCATGACCACATCTGGAGGTTACCGTGGACGTCAGACAAAGCATTCACAGTGCGCACGCCAAAACGCTGGATACGCAGGGGCTGCGCAGTGAGTTTTTAGTTGAGCAGGTGTTCGAGGCCGACAAGTACACCATGGTCTACAGCCATATCGACCGCATTATTGTCGGCGGCATTATGCCGGTGGCAAAAACCGTCTCCGTGGGCGGGGAAGTGGGTAAACAGCTGGGCGTGAGCTATTTTCTGGAGCGTCGTGAGCTGGGGGTGATTAATATCGGCGGGCCGGGCACGATTACCGTAGACGGCCAGTGCTTCGAGATTGGTCACCGCGATGCGCTGTACGTCGGTAAAGGGGCGAAAGAGGTGGTCTTTGCCAGCATCGACGGCGGTAAGCCCGCGAAGTTTTACTACAACTGCGCCCCTGCGCATACCTCATACCCGACCAAAAAAGTGACGCCTGAGGACGCAGCGCCCGTAACGCTGGGCGATAACCTCACCAGCAACCGTCGCACCATCAATAAATATTTCGTTCCGGATGTGCTGGAAACCTGCCAGCTCAGCATGGGGCTGACTGAACTGGCTCCGGGCAACCTGTGGAATACCATGCCGTGCCATACCCATGAACGCCGCATGGAAGTCTACTTCTACTTCAACATGGACGACGATGCCTGCGTGTTCCACATGATGGGGCAGCCGCAGGAGACGCGCCATATCGTCATGCATAACGAGCAGGCGGTGATTTCACCAAGCTGGTCTATTCACTCTGGCGTAGGGACCAAAGCCTATACCTTCATCTGGGGTATGGTCGGCGAAAATCAGGTCTTCGATGACATGGACCACGTTGCTGTTAAGGATCTGCGCTAGTCGCGGGCGGTTAAGTATCTATCTGCCTGTTGGTGACAGGCGCTGAAGAGTAAGGAACTAACATGATTCTGGATGCATTTTCTCTGCAGGGCAAAGTGGCGGTGGTTTCCGGTTGCGACACCGGCCTGGGTCAGGGGATGGCGTTAGGTCTGGCGGAAGCGGGTTGTGACATCGTCGGGATTAATATCGTTGAACCCACAGAAACGATTGAGCGCGTGACTGCGCTGGGGCGTCGTTTTCTCAGCCTGACCGCCGACCTGCGTAAAATTGACGGCATTCCGCAACTGCTTGAGCGCGCGGTGGCGGAATGGGGCCATATTGATATTCTGGTCAACAACGCGGGTCTGATCCGTCGTGAAGACGCGATTAACTTCAGCGAGACTGACTGGGACGACGTCATGAATCTGAATATTAAGAGCGTATTCTTTATGTCTCAGGCGGCGGCAAAGCACTTCATCGCGCAGGGAAAAGGCGGCAAGATCATTAACATCGCCTCGATGCTCTCCTTCCAGGGCGGCATCCGCGTGCCGTCTTATACGGCGTCAAAAAGCGCGGTGATGGGCGTGACCCGTCTGCTGGCGAACGAGTGGGCGCAGCACAATATCAACGTCAACGCGATTGCCCCGGGCTACATGGCCACCAATAACACCCAGCAGCTGCGTGCGGACGAAGAACGCAGTGCGGCCATTCTGGAGCGTATCCCGGCCGGGCGCTGGGGTCTGCCGAGTGACCTGATGGGGCCGGTTGTGTTTCTGGCCTCCTCAGCCTCGGACTACATCAATGGTTATACCATTGCGGTGGATGGCGGCTGGCTGGCACGATAACGTCGCGTCTGACAAAAACCTCTGCCCTTCAGCGGAGGTTTTTTTTGCTTGAAAATTGTCAAAATCCATATCGATAAACACGAAAAATCCATACCGAAAAATGATAAATGACCGCTATCACACTTTTATTCCTGAAAAATTAACGCATTAGTAAAATATTGTGATTAATCAGGATTAGTTGAAATTGTAATGTCCATCACAGATCGCTATGCCATAGCGAAATCATCCATATCTTCGCGAATTCCAGCCTGACACTTTTCCGCGCTTTCTCGTAATTTCACTTAACAAATTTTGCTGTTGAGGCAGGAAAAATATGACATCTATCAATGACTCTACCCTGATGCCCGCTGCGCTGCGCGATACCCGACGCATGAACCAGTTTGTCTCCATTGCCGCAGCTGTAGCAGGTTTGCTGTTCGGCCTGGATATCGGCGTCATCGCCGGGGCGCTGCCGTTTATTACCGATCATTTTACGTTGAGTAATCGCCTGCAGGAGTGGGTGGTGAGCAGCATGATGCTTGGTGCGGCTATCGGTGCGCTGTTTAACGGCTGGCTTTCGTTCCGCCTCGGGCGCAAATACAGCCTGATGGTCGGCGCCGTCCTGTTTGTTGCGGGGTCGATTGGCTCTGCATTTGCGACCAACGTAGAGGTGCTGCTGCTTTCCCGCGTGCTGCTCGGCGTGGCAGTGGGGATCGCCTCCTACACGGCACCGCTTTATCTCTCTGAGATGGCAAGTGAGAATGTGCGCGGCAGGATGATCAGTATGTATCAGCTGATGGTGACGCTGGGCATCGTGCTGGCGTTCCTGTCCGATACGTACTTCAGCTACAGCGGCAACTGGCGCGCAATGCTCGGCGTGCTGGCGTTGCCTGCGGTGGTGCTGATTGTACTAGTGATCTTCCTGCCCAATAGCCCGCGCTGGCTGGCGCAAAAAGGGCGTCACGTCGAGGCGGAAGAGGTGCTGCGGATGCTGCGCGATACTTCTGAAAAAGCGCGTGAAGAGCTGAACGAAATCCGCGAAAGCCTGAAGCTGAAGCAGGGGGGCTGGGCGCTGTTTAAGATCAACCGCAACGTGCGCCGCGCGGTGTTCCTCGGCATGTTGCTGCAGGCGATGCAGCAGTTCACCGGGATGAACATCATCATGTACTACGCGCCACGCATCTTCAAAATGGCCGGTTTTACCACCACTGAGCAGCAGATGATTGCCACGCTGGTGGTGGGGCTCACCTTTATGTTCGCCACCTTTATTGCGGTATTCACCGTCGATAAAGCCGGGCGTAAACCGGCGCTGAAAATTGGCTTTAGCGTGATGGCTCTCGGTACGCTGATCCTCGGCTACTGCCTGATGCAGTTTGATAACGGCACGGCCTCAAGCGGTCTTTCCTGGCTTTCTGTCGGGATGACCATGATGTGTATTGCCGGTTACGCGATGAGCGCCGCACCTGTGGTGTGGATCCTGTGCTCCGAAATTCAGCCGCTCAAATGCCGTGACTTTGGGATCACCTGTTCCACCACCACCAACTGGGTGTCGAACATGATCATTGGTGCGACCTTCCTGACGCTGCTGGATGCCATTGGCGCTGCGGGAACCTTCTGGCTCTACACGGTGCTGAACGTGGCGTTTATTGGCGTGACCTTCTGGCTGATTCCGGAAACAAAAGGTGTGACGCTGGAACATATTGAACGCAAACTGATGGCCGGGGAAAAACTGCGTAATATCGGCGTGTAATGTGAATACCGGGGGCCCTACGTTTACTGGGCCTGCGTGGGCAAAATGTAGGCCGGGTAAGCGCTAGCGCCACCCGGCTTTTTTCTAGATCGATGTTTAACAAGAGCCATGTTGTAAATAACTACCAACTTTGATAGCAAGCGCACACATAGCCGATTCTTGCGTTCAGATTATTCTCATTTCCTAGTATTATCTGAAAACTGAACTCACCAGGCAGAACTTTACTGCAATCGCAATAGAAGAACGGCTATGTCAGCAATGGATTTCAAAAAAAATACGGATCTCGATTTTCCTTCATATGCTACCCCCGCAATCTCTCCAAAAGAGATCGACCTTCTGGGTCTGTTAGATGTTCTGCTGGCCGCGAAAAAACGCATCGTCACCATCGTCTTTATCTTTGCGCTGGCAGGCCTGGCTATTGCGTTTCTGTTGCCGCAAAAATGGACCAGTAAAGCGGTGATCACCCCGGCAGAGCAGACGCAGTGGAACCCGCTGCGCCAGATGATGGTTGCGCTGCAGGTTCTTGACGTTAAGGCGCAGGTGACACGTTCGGAAATCTTTGACCTGTTTATCAAAAAATTCCAGTCGCAGTCATTGCTCAAAGAGTATTTGACCTCTTCCCCTTACGTCATGTCACAGCTTGAAGAGGTTGAGGTTGACGCGCTTGAACTGCACCGTGCGGTCGTCAATATTGCGGAAAGAATGAAAGCGGTGAATGACGCACAGGTAAAAGATGCGGATAAAGTGCCTTATGTCTCCTGGACTCTGAGCTTCACGGCACCGAAAGCCAGTGATGCGCAAACCGTACTGGAGGGGTATATCAATTATATCGCGGCGGTTGTTGAAAAAGAGACGGTGCAAAATATCCGTAACCAGATCGCCCTCAGGACGAATGAGGTAGAGCAGCAGCTTAAGCTCGACCGTGTGCGTCTGACCAATATTCACAATACTAACCTGCAGCGGCTGAATTATTCGCTGGAAGTGGCAAATGCTGCGGGCATTAAGAAGCCAGTCTACAGCAGCGGGCAGGCGGTAAAAGATGACCCGGATTACTCCGTTGCGCTCGGTGCTGACGGAATCGCGCAAAAGCTGCAGATTGAAAAAAATCTCAAAGATGTGACGGAGCTGAACGCGGACTTCCAGAACCGGGAATACTATCTGGCGCAGCTGAAAAATCTCTCCTTTGCAGACGTTAAGCTTGAACCCTTCAGGTATCAGCTTTCTCCGTCTTTGCCGGTGAAAAAAGACGGTCCGGGCAAACCTCTGATTGTAATTCTGGCGGCACTCCTGGGCGGGCTCTTTGCCTGCGGTAGCGTGTTGCTGCGTGAAGCGATGCTCTCCCGTCATCCGCTGTCAGAGCCGTTGACACAATAAACGCAGGGTTTAAAAAGGCGCTGAATACAGCGCCTTTTTTTATGGGCGTCGGTTGTGTTAAAAGAGATACCAGAGATAAGGAGAGATAATGAAAACGATCGGCCTGATAGGTGGGATGAGCTGGGAATCGACAATCCCTTATTACCGCCTGATTAACGAAGGGGTAAAGCAGCGTCTGGGCGGACTGCATTCTGCGAGTCTGCTGCTGCACAGCGTTGATTTCCATGAAATTGAAGCCTGTCAGTCGAGCGGAGAGTGGGATAAAGCCGGTGAAATACTGGCGGATGCCGCGCTGGGGCTGGAGCGTGCGGGGGCGCAGGGCATTCTGCTGTGTACCAATACGATGCACAAAGTTGCATCGCACATTGAAGCACGCTGTTCGCTGCCATTCCTGCACATCGCCGATGCCACAGGACGTGCGATTCGCTCGTCGGGGATGTCGCGCGTGGCATTGCTCGGCACGCGCTACACCATGGAGCAGGATTTCTATCGCGGGCGTGTGCACAGCGAGTTCGGCATCGAAAGCCTGATACCGGATGAGAAAGACCGGGCACGCCTCAATCAGATTATCTTCGAAGAACTGTGCCTGGGTACCTTCAGCGAGCCTTCCCGGGCGTATTACGTCAGCGTGATTGAAAAGCTGGCGCAGCAGGGGGCTGAAGGGGTGATCTTCGGCTGCACGGAGATCGGCCTGCTGGTGCCTGCAGAGCGAAGCCCGGTCCCGGTCTTTGATACCGCCGCCATTCACGCTGCCGATGCCGTGGAGTTTATGCTCTCATAATGGGTTTTGCCGTTCAGGTAAGCGAAGCGCCACCTGGCGGGCGTGCTCCATTAAGTGTTCGGTGAATGCGTCCACCAGCGCGGAGGCCGGACGGTGTAGCGGGCGGATCAGGCTCACGGTGAACGGAACGGATAGGCTAAACGGGCGAATCACGATATCGCTCCCGGCGTAATCCAGCGCCGTGAGCGGGTTAACGACCGCGACGCCGACGCCCGCCCGCACCATTGCACATATTGACGCCGCGCTGTGCGTTTCCACTACCATCCGCCGTTTCACCTGATGCTCAGCAAAAAGCGTATCCAGCAGCTGCCGGTAGCTGTCGGTTTGCGACAGGCTAATGTAGTTCTCCCCGTGGAAATCCTCTGGTGCAATCACTGTCTTACCGGCGAGCCGGTGCCCGGCGGGCAAAACGCACACTTCATCTAAAGAAAGTAACTCCGTGCGTGCCGTTCCCGCAGGCGTGGAGAGCGTTTCGGTCAGGCCCAAATCATGACGCTGTGCTGAAAGCCACTCTTCAAGCAGGGGGGACTCCTGCGGCACGATGGTGAGATTGACCTCCGGATAGCGGGCCAGAAAAGGCTGAAGCAGGGTCGGTAAAAAAGACTGAGAGAAAACCGGAAGACAGACAATCGACAGCTCGCCCTGACGAAACTCGCGCAGACTTTCCGCCGCACTGACAATTCTGTCCAGCCCGTACCAGGAGCGCTGGACTTCCTCAAACAGGCGCAACCCCTGCACCGTCGGGTGAAGTCTGCCCCGGGTGCGCTCGAACAGTTTCAGTTCCAGTACCTTTTCGAAGCGCGCCAGCTCGCGGCTGACCGTCGGCTGCGACGTATGCAGCATCTGCGCGGCTTCGGTGAGATTGCCGGTGGTCATCACAGCGTGAAAAATCTCTATATGGCGTAAATTCACAGCGGGCATAGGGCACCTGAAAGCAGAGAACTGTCCATATCATTTTTGCATAGACTCACGATAAAACGATATTTTTTATTCTCCTTCCGCTGTGGCGTAATCATGAAAAATGAATTTATCCGGAGAAGACCATGCCACGCCCGCTCAATCAAACTGATACCGATTTAAATGCCGAAAATCTGCTGCGCCTGCCCGCCGAGTTTGGTTGCCCGGTATGGGTCTACGACGCGCAGATCGTTCGCGAGAAGATCGCGGCCCTGCATCAGTTTGACGTGGTGCGTTTTGCCCAGAAGGCCTGCTCCAATATTCACATCCTGCGCCTGATGCGTGAGCAGGGGGTCAAGGTTGACTCTGTCTCGCTGGGTGAAATCGAACGTGCGCTGGCGGCCGGATTTGATCCGAAAACCGATCCAGACGCGATTGTCTTTACTGCGGATCTGATTGACGACGCCACGCTGGCGCGCGTGCATGAACTGCAGGTGCCGGTAAATGCCGGTTCGGTGGATATGCTGGAGCAGCTGGGTCAGGTTTCACCAGGTCATCGCGTCTGGCTGCGTGTGAATCCGGGTTTCGGTCACGGTCATAGCCAAAAAACGAACACCGGCGGCGAAAACAGCAAGCACGGCATCTGGTATGCCGACATGCCAGCCGCGCTTGACGTGTTGCAGCGTTACAACCTGAAGCTGGTGGGTATTCACATGCACATTGGCTCTGGCGTGGATTACGGCCATCTGGAGCAGGTTTGCGGAGCGATGGTGCGCCAGGTTGTCGATTTTGGCCAGGATCTTGAGGCGATCTCCGCCGGGGGCGGGCTTTCCATTCCTTACCGCGAAGGAGAGGAGGCGATCGACACCGATCACTATTACGGCCTGTGGAGCGCCGCGCGTGACCAAATCGCCGCCCATCTCGGTCATGCCGTGAAGCTGGAAATTGAGCCGGGTCGTTTCCTGGTGGCCGAAGCCGGTGTGCTGGTGGCGCAGGTACGCAGCGTCAAAGAGATGGGCTCCCGCCACTTCGTATTGATTGACGCGGGCTTTAACGACCTGATGCGTCCATCGATGTACGGCAGCTATCATCACATTACCGCGCTGGCCGCTGATGGCCGCGATTTAACGCATGCGCCGCGCCGCGAGACGGTTGTCGCAGGCCCGCTGTGTGAATCGGGGGACGTCTTCACTCAGCAGGAAGGTGGAAAAGTGGAAACCCGCGCGCTGCCAGAGGTGAAGCCGGGCGATTACCTGGTGCTGCACGACACCGGGGCGTACGGGGCGTCGATGTCCTCGAACTACAACAGCCGCCCGCTGCTGCCGGAAGTACTGTTTGATAACGGCAAAGCGCAGTTGATCCGTCGTCGTCAGACCATTCAGGAACTGCTGGCTTTAGAACTCATCTGAGTAAAGTACGGCCCGGTAGTGACCGAATCGCGTAATACCAGCGTGCCGGTAAACGGCGGGATCGCATCGACCGGCTGGTTTTTTGCCAGCCGGATCGCCTGATCGATGGCCGTAATAATCATGTTATCTATTGGCAGATAAACCGATGAAAGCGCAGGCTCCAGCCACTTCGCGCTTGGGGCATCGTCAAAACCGAACAGGGAGATATCCTGCGGGATCTTGAGTCCTGCCTGGTGCAACGCTTTGGACGCACCCAGTGCCATATCATCGTTACAGGCAAACAGGGCGCTAAACGGCACGCCGTCGGCAATCAGCTCCTTGCACAGCTCATAGCCTCTCGTCATTCCGGCATCACCGTACTTAATTCGACGCTCGTCCAGGCGAATACCGTGCTTTTCCAGCGCTTTGCGATAGCCCATCAGCCGCGCTTTACCCGTGGGCGTGTGGATAGGGACGGTAATACAGGCGATCTCCCGATGGCCCTGATTGATCAGGTAATCCACCGCCTTAAATGCGGCATCCTGCTGTTCGAAGAACACGCAGCGATCCGGAGCCTGACTGACTTCACGGTTGATGACCACCAGCGGCGTTTGCACGGTATTCATCAGTTTGATGATCGCCTTTTCGCTCATATAGCGCGTGTAAAGCACAATGGCATCACACTGACGATCGGCCAGCATTTGCACTGCCTGTTCTTCCTGTTCCGGCGCGTCGTGACCGTCGGTGACGATCAACTGTTTGCCGTGGGTTTCGGTCTGCCGCGACGCCTGCTGCAGAAGGCGCCCAAAATAAAAGCCGTCGAAGGTGGAGACGACCAGACCAATGCTGTTGCTGGTCTGGTTAGCCAGTGAGCGCGCGAGAAAGTTGGGGCGGTAGCCCAGCTCTTCCATCGCAGCAAAGACCTGCTGACGCGTACTCTCTTTAACCTGACCCGTGCCGTTCAGCACGCGCGAGACGGTAGCCTTCGACACGCCCGCACGCAGTGAGACATCCAGCATTGTTGCCATTCTACATTCCTGCTTCCACGTAATGCCCTGCAGTTTAACACAGACCTGACGGCGTATAAGCGATGCGGGAAGGGCAAAACTTCTGCCACGATCACGCTTTTTGGTAACGATTCGCCTGGCCCCTCAGAAGTAAAACGTAATAGTCTGACTCTGGTAAAATAATCGACAAACCGGGCTGGAGGCGTCAGGCTAGCCCATTAATAAGAACACCCAGGTGAAACGTGAAAAAGAGTGTCATCCTCCCGCTTTATGAAGCCCCGCAGTATGCGGAGCAGGTTACCGACTGGATATGGCAGGCGTTTGGCGAGGGGCTCCCACGGGCATTTTTCCACAGCATCGTTGAGCACAGCCAGGCGCCGGGGGCACTGCCGTTGACGTTTATCGCTTTAGAAGACCAACAGCTTCTCGGCACGGTGGGCCTCTGGCGTTGCGATTTGATTACCCGACAGGATCTCTGTCCGTGGCTGGCGGCGCTCTACGTTGATGAGGCGGCGCGCGGTAAGGGACTGGCAGGTAAGTTACAGCAACACGTTATCGCCTTTGCCGCACAGGCCGGATACGACGAACTCCATCTCTGGTCTGCCTGCCGTGACTTCTATGAACGTTACGGCTGGCAGTACATTGGCGATGGGCTGGAGTATCCCGATAAAACGGTACATCTGTACCGTTATTCGCTTTGCGCTTCAGCAGGCGACGCAACGGAGTGACGGCGCACTAAGGTTGGGCTGAAGAGATGGGTAATTTCCGGTGGCTGGCGTTGCTCGGCCAGCGCTAACGCCAGCTCGGCAGCCTGTGTGGCCATCGTGATGATAGGGTAACGCACGGTGGTCAGGCGCGGGCGCACATAGCGAGAGACCAGCACATCATCAAAGCCAATCAGCGAGATTTCTGCCGGGACCTCAATTCCGTTATCATTCAATACCCCCATTGCGCCAGCGGCCATCGAGTCGTTATAGCTTGCCACTGCCGTGAAGTTCCGTCCGCGGCCCAGCAGTTCCGTCATAGCCTGTTCGCCACCGCTCTCATCCGGTTCACCATAGGCCACCAGACGGTCATTACAGGGTAGACCGTTTTCGCGCAGGGCATCGTAGTAGCCCTGAAGACGATCTTCTGCGTCAGAAATAGGGTGGTTGGAACAGAGATAGCCAATCCGCGTATGTCCCTGTTGAATCAGATGACGGGTCGCAAGCCAGGCGCCGTAGCGGTCGTCGAGAGCCACGCAGCGTTTTTCAAATCCAGGAATAATGCGGTTGATGATGACCATGCCGGGCATCTGCTTCATCAGGTGAATCAGTTCGGCATCCGGGATCATTTTGGCGTGAACCACCAGAGCTGCGCAGCGGTGGCGGATCAACTGTTCGATCGCCTGGCGCTCTTTTTGCTCATTATGATAGCCATTGCCGATCAGTAAAAAGTTACCCGTCTGATAAGAGACCTGTTCAACCGCCTTCACCATGGCGCCGAAAAAGGGGTCGGATACATCACCCACCACCAGACCAATGGTTTCAGTGGACTGCTGGGCGAGCGCGCGAGCATTGGCGTTGGGGTGGTAGTTCAGGGTTTCCATGGCGCTTTGTACCGCCTGGCGTGATGCGTCGCTGGCTTTGGGGGAATCATTAATCACGCGGGAGACGGTGGCAACCGAAACACCGGCCAGACGAGCCACATCCTTTATTGTCGCCATTTATAACCTTCTTATTAGGGGTAAGCGTTTACACACCAAATAGTGTTGCGGAAAAGTGGCGTGCATTCAAGGGGCACCGATTTCCCCTCACTACAAACGTGACGCAGAACACCCCTGATCGTGTAATCGTTACACGCGCAGTCATGTCTGAAGACGGTGAATCTGAACCTTTGGTTACACTTTGCCTCAGGCTGTTGCGATTGTCCGGTGGCGATGACGTTAAAGAGGTTGATAGAGTCGAGATCCCAGAGGTATTGATAGGTGGAATCAACTCCGGTTGATTAACACGACTTACACCAGCCTGCGTTTTTACGCAGGTTTTTTTTTGCCTGATAGTTCAACCTGTAACAGCAAAAGAGAATATTCACACCTGGTTGCACTTCGGCTCATTCCCTTGCGTTTTCCTGCTGGCGAAGCGCAGGGGCAACGGCCACAATCAAGATCCCAGAGGTATTGATTGGTGAGAATTCTTAGTACGTTTTCGTACTCATCTCTTGCACCAACCTGCGCGGATGCGCAGGTTTTTTTTTGCCCCCACTTTTGCTGTCGCTCCCATACCACTTCTCGTGTAATCTGCCACCATTTACTGTCAACCCTCCACACTGTCTGGCAAAGGGAGTTGAGATGCTATTTGGGTTCTTCCGTACACTTTTCCGTATTCTTTTTCGCATCCGCGTCACTGGCGATGCCCAGGCGCTTCGCGGCGAACGCGTTCTCATCACACCAAATCATGTTTCCTTTATCGATGGCATCCTGCTGGCGCTGTTTTTGCCCGTGCGTCCGGTGTTTGCGGTGTATACCTCCATCAGCCAGCAGTGGTATATGCGCTGGCTCACGCCGCTGATTGACTTCGTGCCGCTCGACCCCACCAAACCGATGATGATTAAACATCTGGTACGTCTGGTTGAGCAGGGGCGTCCGGTGGTCATTTTCCCGGAAGGGCGCATTTCAGTGACCGGCTCGCTAATGAAAATCTATGACGGCGCGGGATTTGTCGCGGCGAAGTCAAAAGCGACCGTGGTGCCACTGCGTATCGAAGGCGCAGAGCTGAGCCACTTCAGCCGCCTGAAAGGGCTGGTGAAGCAGCGTCTGTTCCCAAAAATTACCCTGCATATTCTGCCGCCAACGTCGTTACCGATGCCCGATGCACCGCGTGCCCGCGATCGCCGTAAAATTGCCGGAGAAATGCTGCACCAGATTATGATGGAAGCGCGAATGGCCGTTCGTCCGCGCGAAACGCTGTATGAATCTCTGCTTTCGGCACAGTATCGCTATGGTGCCAGGAAAAACTGTATTGAAGACATCAATTTCACGCCTGACACATATCGCAAACTGCTGACCAAGACCCTGTTTGTGGGCCGCATTCTTGAAAAATACAGTAAGAAGGGTGAAAAGATTGGCCTGATGCTGCCTAACGCGGGCATCAGCGCAGCGGTGATTTTTGGTGCGGTGTCCCGCGGCCGTATTCCGGCAATGATGAACTACACGGCGGGTGTAAAAGGGCTGACCAGTGCCATCACTGCGGCCCAAATCAACACCGTTTTTACCTCTCGCCAGTTCCTGGATAAAGGCAAGCTGTGGCATCTGCCGGAGCAGCTGACTCAGGTTCGCTGGGTCTTCCTGGAAGATCTGAAGGCGGACGTGACGACGGGCGACAAGCTGTGGATTTTCGCTCACCTGCTGATGCCCCATCTGGCACAGGTTAAACAGCAGCCGGAAGATGACGCGATTATCCTCTTTACCTCCGGTTCGGAAGGCAACCCGAAAGGCGTCGTCCACAGCCACAAGAGTATTCTCGCGAACGTTGAACAGATCAAAAGCATTGCTGACTTTACCGCCAGTGACCGTTTTATGTCTGCGCTGCCGCTGTTCCACTCCTTTGGTCTGACGGTGGGGCTGTTTACGCCGCTGCTGACCGGCGCAGAAGTGTTCCTCTATCCCAGCCCGCTGCATTACCGCATTGTGCCGGAGCTGGTGTATGACCGTAACTGCACCGTCCTGTTTGGGACCTCAACCTTCCTGGGTAACTATGCGCGTTTCGCTAATCCATATGATTTCTATCGTGTGCGTTATGTGGTGGCGGGGGCGGAAAAACTGCAGGAGAGCACGCGTCAGATCTGGCAGGACAAGTTTGGCCTGCGCATTCTTGAAGGCTATGGCGTTACGGAGTGCGCACCCGTCGTCTCCATCAACGTGCCGATGGCGGCGAAGCCGGGTACGGTTGGCCGAATTCTGCCGGGAATGGATGCGCGTCTGCTGGCGGTACCGGGCATTGAGGACGGTGGCCGCCTGCAGCTGAAAGGACCAAACGTGATGAATGGTTACCTGCGCGTGGAAAACCCGGGCGTGCTGGAAGCGCCAACGGCGGAAAACGTGAACGGTGAGGTTGAAACCGGCTGGTACGACACCGGTGATATCGTTCGCTTCGACGAGCAGGGCTTTGTGCAGATTCAGGGGCGTGCAAAACGCTTCGCCAAAATCGCCGGTGAAATGGTCTCTCTGGAGATGGTTGAACAGCTGGCGACGGCGGTGTCCGCGGATAAGATGCACGCGACGGTGGTGAAGAGTGATGCCAGCAAAGGCGAGGCGCTGGTCCTGTTTACCACCGACAGTGAGCTGAAGCGCGACAGGTTACTTAGCCATGCGCGTGAGCATGGCATTCCCGAGCTGGCGGTACCGCGCGATATTCGTTACCTGAAACACCTTCCGGTATTGGGTAGCGGTAAGCCTGACTTTGTGACCCTGAAAGGCATGGTTGAAGAGGCGGAACAGCAAAATGCGTGAGTCAGTGCACACTAACACATCGCTTAGGTCAAAAGGCATGATGGCAGTGATTGCTGCGCAGTTTCTCTCTGCGTTCGGCGATAACGCGCTGTTGTTTGCCACCCTGGCGCTGCTGAAGGCCGAGTTTTACCCTGACTGGAGCCAGCCGATCCTGCAGATGGTGTTTGTGGGCGCTTACATTATCTTCGCGCCGTTTGTGGGGCAGGTGGCGGACAGTTTCCCGAAAGGCCGGGTGATGATGTTTGCTAACGGTCTGAAGCTGCTGGGGGCCGCCAGCATTTGCTTTGGTTTCAATCCGTTTATTGGCTACACGCTGGTGGGCATTGGTGCTGCCGCCTACTCACCGGCGAAATATGGCATCCTCGGAGAGCTGACCACGGGTGATAAGCTGGTGAAAGCCAACGGCCTGATGGAGTCGTCTACTATCGCCGCTATCCTGCTCGGCTCCGTCGCGGGCGGTGTACTGGCCGACTGGCATGTCCTGGCGGCGCTGGGCGTTTGTGCGGTGGTGTATGGCGGTGCGGTCGTGGCTAACCTGTTCATTCCAAAGCTGCCGGTAGCCCGTCCGGGACAATCCTGGCGCTTCAAACCGATGACCGGCAGTTTCTTTAATGCCTGCCGCGTGCTCTGGCGTAACGGTGAAACACGTTTCTCTCTGATGGGCACTAGTATGTTCTGGGGCGCAGGCGTCACGCTGCGCTTCCTGCTGGTGCTGTGGGTGCCGGTGGCGCTGGGCATTACCGACAATGCGACGCCGACCTATCTTAACGCGATGGTGGCGATCGGCATTGTTGTTGGCGCGGGCGCGGCGGCGAAGCTGGTGACGCTCGAAACGGTGGCACGCTGCATGCCTGCGGGGATCCTCATTGGCGTCGCGGTGCTCCTTTTCTCGCTACAGCATGCGTTATTGCCTGCTTATGCTCTACTGATCCTGATTGGTATTCTGGGTGGTTTCTTCGTGGTACCGCTCAACGCGTTACTGCAGGAGCGCGGCAAGCAGACTGTTGGGGCGGGAAATGCCATTGCGGTGCAAAATCTGGGTGAAAACCTGGCGATGCTGTTAATGCTGGGGCTCTACTCGCTGGCGGTGAAAGTCGGTGTGCCAGTGGTGGGAATTGGCGTCGGGTTTGGTGCGCTGTTTGCGCTGGCGATTGCCGCATTATGGCTTTGGCAGCGTCGCCGTTGATTTATGCGGTCTGATGCCCTCACCCCGGCCCTCTCCCACGGGAGAGGGTGCGAACACTAAAAACGGCAACGTGCGTTGCCGTTTTGCATTTATTACGGTGCAGGATACGTATAAACCTGATGCACCGCTTCAATCTCCGCTAATACCTCTTCACTCAGGTCCAGATGGAAACTCTCAATATTGGTTTTCAGCTGTTCCAGAGAGGTAGCCCCCAGCAGAGTACTGGCCACAAACGGCTGACGGCGCACGAAGGCCAGCGCCATCTGTGCGGGGTCAAGACCGTGACGCTTTGCGATATCCACATAGGCCGCAACGGCTTTCTGTGTCTGCTCGCCGCTGTAGCGGGTAAAGCGGCTAAAGAGGGTATTACGCGCCCCAGCCGGTTTTGCGCCGTTCAGGTATTTCCCCGTCAGCGTGCCAAAACCGAGGCAGGAATAGGCGAGCAGTTCCACCTCTTCATATTGTGTCACTTCCGCCAGGCCAACTTCGTAGCTGCGGTTAAGCATGCTGTAGGGGTTTTGAATGGTGACGATGCGCGGCAGATCGTGTTTATCCGCCAGGTGCAGATAGCGCATCACGCCAAAGGCCGTTTCGTTAGACACGCCAATGTAGCGGATTTTCCCCGCGCGCTGGCATTCGGTCAGCGCTTCCAGCGTTTCCAGCAGCGTAACGGCGGGAGCGCTCTCATTCCAGCTGTAGCCAAGCTTACCGAAACAGTTGGTTGGACGCTGTGGCCAGTGGACCTGGTACAGATCAAGATAGTCGGTTTGCAGGCGCTTCAGGCTGGCATCCAGCGCGGCGCGGATATTTTTGCGATCGAGGATTTGGTTTGGGCGGATCCCGGCATCGTTATTGCGCGAGGGGCCGCTGACTTTCGAGGCGATAACCAGCTTTTCACGGTTGCCGCGTTTTGCCAGCCAGTTACCGACGTAGGTTTCGGTAAGTCCCTGGGTTTCAGGGCGTGGCGGCACAGGGTACATCTCTGCGACATCAATCAGGTTAATGCCCTGGCTGACGGCATAATCGAGTTGTGCATGGGCATCGGCTTCGCTGTTTTGTTCACCAAATGTCATCGTGCCCAACCCCAGTTGACTTATCTCCAGAGCGCTGTGGGGGATACGGTGATAATGCATAGCCGGCTTCCTTCAATAGACATGTAGACCGCGTCAGGAACCTCCCGACAAAGGAATATAAACATGGCAGAGGGGAAGCAAAAGGGGAAGAAAAAAATCAAAAAGGCCAGTACGCTACTGACCTCTGACTGTTATCGCTCAATAATTTGCGAAACTTCGTCGCGATTGATCTGCATTTTATTGCCTGCCTGGTCGTGGTAGCTGACCAGACCGGTATCGTCGTCGACTTCGGGTTTGCCGTCGGTCAGGATCATCCGGCCATCTTTTGTCGCCATAACGTAATCGCTGCTACAGCCCGATACAGCAAACGCCAACCCGACTGCTGAAATTAACACCGCCCATTTTTTCATCGTTATCGTCCTCATCTGGCTCGTATCAAATCATAGTGTAGTATTAACCCGTTATGAAAACAGGGAGAAGCAGTAAAATCTTAAAAACCAGGCGATTATGTTTGTTAGCTCGCAAAATAAGTAAAAAACTATGTTTTTAGTAAGAAATGACGAGCAAGCAGTGCGCCGGTGAAATTCTTTTTGAGATAAAAACCGCGCGGCAACGTCAGTATCGGCTCGCCCATTGCGCCGATCGCCTCGGTCAGCGCTTTGCTGTTAGCCGCCTTTGGGCGCAGCTGTAACACTTCTCCGTGTCGGGCGGTGATGCGCTCCACCTGCCCGAGCACGATCATGTCCATCAGCTCTTCCCAGTCCAGACGCAGCTGATGCTCTTCCTCTTCATCCGGGCTCCAGAGCAGCGGCGCGCCAACGCGACGCTCAGCCAGTGGGATCTGACGTTCACCTTCAACCGGAACCCACAGCACGCGCTTCAGCTTATGGCGCACGTGGCTGGTCTCCCACGTCACGCCGGTATTACCGGTCAAAGGCGCAACGCAGACAAACGTGGTCTCCAGAGGCTTGCCCTGGCTGTCGATGGGAATGGTTTTTAACTCTACGCCAAGGGCGGCAAAATCTTGCTCTGGTTTGCTCCCGGCGCTGGCACCCAGCCACAGTTCCAGCAGCATGCCGATCCAGCCTTTATCTCGTTTCAGATCCTTCGGGATCGGAAGCCCTGCCATCGCCGCCAGTTCGCCCAGCGAGAAACCCGCCAGACGCTGAGCCTGCTGCAGCAACTGACGCTCGCTTGACGGCGGTGTGAGCAAGGGGGTAAGCGGATGCATGAAGGTAACCTTTTGATTAAAAAATAAACGAAGAAATTGTCCCTTGTGGATAGAGTTTAACTTTTTCTGTACCAATATTCCATGTCTATGATTTATAGGTTTTTTTATCGAAAATTTAGCACCAGATCTGAAACGTAAAATGGGTTGTTCAAATCTTGTCACTGACAATAAACAGGATCTTACACCATGTTATCCACAGAAAAGTGGGATAACTGGGCATAACCCTGACTACTGTTTCAATTTACAGCCTTGACGTGCGACGAAAATCCAAATTTCAGACAAATTGTGTTTAACTTATTGGCACAATCTGTGGATAAAACCGACGCTGTTCGATCTTTCATCAGCACGATGATCCCTGATGTGATGATCGTCACGCTATTCTCTTTTTTGTTGATGGTTTCATGCTTAACTATATGAAAATAATAATCTTATATAATTTCATTAAAAAAGGGAGCCTGACGGTGATTCAGGTTGTTCATGGGTAATCAGACACTTCTTCACAACTATATCCACAGAAAAGGTGAATAAAATTCCCTTCGCAGCTGCACTTCTGTTTATAACTCTGCCCTTATTTGTGAGTTATTCAAATGTTATTAGGTTGCAGGCCTGTAAGAGAGTGGTTTACCGCCTCCCTGTAGTGTGAAACAATCATTCATATATAAGGTTTAGATTGGGGTAGTCCGGTGATTGATGACGATGGCTACCGCCCGAACGTAGGAATAGTAATTTGTAATCGTCAGGGCCAGGTCATGTGGGCAAGGCGATATGGTCAGCACTCCTGGCAGTTCCCGCAAGGTGGGATTAATCCGGGAGAGTCCCCAGAACAAGCGATGTACCGGGAGCTTTTTGAAGAGGTCGGTTTAAGCCGTAAAGATGTTCGCATCCTGGCCTCGACCCGCAACTGGTTGCGTTACAAGTTACCGAAACGTTTGGTGCGTTGGGACACAAAGCCGGTTTGTATCGGCCAGAAACAGAAGTGGTTTCTTCTGCAGTTGGTGGGCAACGATTCAGACATCAATATGCAAACCAGCAGTACGCCGGAGTTCGATGGCTGGCGCTGGGTAAGCTATTGGTATCCTGTTCGTCAGGTCGTGTCATTTAAACGCGATGTTTACCGTAGGGTGATGAAAGAGTTTGCAAGTGTGGTTATGCAGCTTCAGGAGATCCCGCCTAAGCCGCAAAGCGCACCTGCCTGGCGACGTAAAAGAGGTTAAGCTACGCAAATCATGCTCACCCGCTTGCGAGAAATAGTCCAGAAGGTGGCCAGTGCTCCGCGTCTGAACGAGGCGTTGAATATTCTGGTTACTGACATCTGTCTTGCGATGGAGACCGAGGTCTGTTCGGTGTATCTGGCCGACCACGATCGGCGCTGCTATTACCTGATGGCGACCCGTGGTTTGAAAAAACCACGGGGACGAACCGTAACGCTCGCATTCGATGAAGGGATTGTCGGTCTGGTTGGACGGCTGGCGGAACCCATCAACCTTGCCGATGCGCAAAAACACCCCAGTTTTAAATACATTCCTTCCGTAAAAGAAGAGCGCTTCCGCGCTTTCCTTGGTGTGCCAATTATCCAGCGTCGTCAGCTGCTCGGCGTTCTGGTCGTCCAGCAGCGTGAGCTGCGTCAGTACGATGAAAGCGAAGAGTCATTCCTCGTTACGCTTGCCACACAGATGGCGGCGATCCTCTCACAGTCTCAGCTTGCTGCGCTTTTTGGTCAGTATCGTCATACGCGTATCCGTGCTCTTCCGGCCTCGCCAGGCGTGGCGATTGCTGAAGGCTGGATGGACGCCACGCTGCCGTTAATGGAGCAGGTGTACGAAGCCTCCACGCTTGATGAAGCGCTGGAGCGCGAGCGTCTTACCGCCGCCCTGGAAGAGGCGGCGAATGAATTTCGTCGCTACAGCAAACGCTTTGCGGCGGGTGCGCAAAAAGAGACGGCGGCTATCTTTGACCTCTATTCGCACCTGCTCTCAGACGCGCGTTTGCGTCGTGAGCTTTTTGCCGAGGTGGATAAAGGTTCGGTAGCAGAATGGGCCGTTAAAAAGGTTATCGAAAAGTTTGCTGAACAGTTTGCAGTATTAACTGACGGTTATCTGAAGGAGCGCGCCGGAGATTTACGCGCGCTGGGCCAACGTCTGCTGTTCCATCTGGATGACACCATTCAAGGGCCAAATGCCTGGCCAAAACGGTTTGTCCTGGTTGCCGATGAACTCTCGGCAACCACGCTGGCTGAACTGCCTCAGGACCGGCTAGCCGGCGTCGTGGTGCGCGATGGTGCCGCCAACTCACATGCCGCCATTATGGTACGTGCGCTGGGTATTCCTACCGTTATGGGGGCGGATATCCAGCCGTCGGTACTGCACCGACGCACGCTGGTGGTTGATGGTTACCGCGGTGAACTGCTGGTCGATCCTGAGCCGGTTCTGCTTCAGGAATATCAGCGTCTCATCAGCGAAGAGAATGAATTAAGCAAGCTGGCGGAAGATGACGTTAACCTGCCTGCGCAACTCAAAAGCGGAGAGCGGATCAAAGTCATGCTCAACGCGGGCTTAAGCCCGGAACACGAGGAGAAGCTTGGCAGCCGCATCGACGGCATCGGTTTATACCGCACTGAAATCCCGTTTATGTTGCAAAGTGGTTTCCCCTCCGAAGAGGAGCAGGTGGCGCAGTATCAGGGCATGTTGCAGATGTTTAACGACAAGCCCGTCACCCTGCGTACCCTGGATGTCGGGGCGGATAAACAGCTGCCGTATATGCCGATCAGCGAAGAGAACCCATGCCTGGGCTGGCGCGGGATCCGCATTACGCTCGATCAGCCGGAGATCTTTCTGATCCAGGTGCGCGCCATGCTGCGCGCCAACGCGGCGACGGGGAATCTCAGCATCTTACTGCCGATGGTGACCAGTATTGATGAGATCGACGAAGCGCGGCGCCTGATCGAACGTGCTGGCCGGGAAGTGGAAGAGATGATTGGCTATGCGATCCCTAAACCACGGATCGGTGTCATGCTCGAAGTGCCGTCGATGGTCTTTATGTTGCCGCAGCTGGCTAACCGCGTTGATTTTATCTCTGTCGGTACGAACGACCTGACGCAATATATTCTGGCCGTCGATCGTAACAACACCCGCGTCGCCAGTATTTACGACAGTCTGCATCCGGCGATCATTCGCGCGTTAGCGATGATTGCCCGTGAGGCGGAGCAGTACGGCATTGATTTACGCCTGTGCGGCGAAATGGCCGGGGATTCAATGTGCGTCGCGATCCTGATTGGTCTGGGGTATCGCCACCTGTCGATGAACGGCCGTGCCGTCGCACGCGTGAAGTATTTGTTGCGACATATCGACATCAATGATGCTCGCGAGCTGGCTGAGCGCAGTCTTGAAGCGCAGCTGTCCGCGGAGGTACGGCACCAGGTGGCGGCGTTTATGGAACGACGCGGTATGGGTGGCCTGATTCGCGGCGGCCGCTAATCCTCTTATTCCCTCTCCCTGTGGTGAGAGGGCACCAGTGCGGATAAAACCCTATACACATCTTTTACATCTCTGGCGCATCCTCCACGCCCGCCTTATGCTATGATTCGCAACTTTGGAGCCTCTGCTTAAGGCAGAATCGCATTTCTACCGCTGTCCACTTTCAGCGGAATAACAACATCTTGTGGTGACAGATGAACAGTGGTTATCTGCATTTTCCGGAATTTGATCCGGTCATTTTCTCAGTAGGACCTGTTTCGCTTCACTGGTACGGTTTGATGTACCTGGTGGGCTTCATTTTTGCCATGTGGCTTGCTGGTCGTCGCGCCAGCCGTCCTGGCAGCGGCTGGACCAAAAACGAAGTGGAAAACCTGCTGTACGCGGGCTTCCTCGGCGTGTTCCTCGGTGGCCGTATTGGGTATGTGCTGTTCTATAACCTCCCGGTATTCCTGAACGATCCCCTCTACCTGTTCCGCGTCTGGGACGGCGGCATGTCCTTCCACGGCGGCCTGATTGGGGTGATCCTGGTGATGGTAATTTTTGCCAAACGCACCAAACGCAACTTCTTCCAGGTATCAGATTTTATCGCACCACTGATCCCATTTGGGCTGGGGGCTGGCCGTCTGGGCAACTTTATCAACGGTGAGCTGTGGGGGCGTGTTGACCCGAGCGTCTCTTTCACCATGCTGTTCCCCGGCTCGCGTGCAGAAGACATGGCGTTGCTGCCGTCGCATCCAGAGTGGCAATCCATTTTCGATACCTACGGCGTGCTGCCGCGTCATATGTCCCAGCTTTATGAGCTGGCGCTGGAAGGCGTCGTGCTGTTCATCATCCTGAACCTGTTTATTCGCAAACCGCGCCCGATGGGGTCTGTCTCCGGCCTGTTCCTGATTGGCTACGGCGCATTCCGCATCATTGTTGAATTCTTCCGCCAGCCGGATGCACAGTTCACCGGTGAATGGGTACAGTACATCAGCATGGGGCAGATCCTCTCCATTCCGATGATTGTCGCGGGTGCCATTATGATGATTTGGGCGTATCGTCGTCGTCCACAGCAACAACTTTCCTGAGGAACCATGAAACAGTATCTTGAATTGATGAAAAAAGTGCTCGATGAGGGCACGCCGAAAAACGACCGTACCGGCACCGGTACGCTCTCCATTTTTGGCCACCAGATGCGCTTCAATTTACAGGAAGGCTTCCCTCTGGTGACGACCAAGCGCTGCCATCTGCGCTCGATCATTCATGAACTGCTCTGGTTCCTGCAAGGCGATACCAACGTTGCGTATCTGCACGAAAACAACGTCTCCATCTGGGACGAATGGGCAGATGAAAACGGCAACCTGGGCCCGGTTTACGGCAAGCAGTGGCGCGCATGGCCAACGCCTGATGGCCGCCATATTGACCAGATCACCACCGTGATGAACCAGCTGAAAAACGATCCGGACTCGCGCCGAATCATTGTTTCCGCCTGGAACGTGGGCGAGCTGGACAAAATGGCGCTGGCTCCGTGCCACGCGTTCTTCCAGTTCTACGTCGCTGACGGAAAGCTCTCCTGCCAGCTCTACCAGCGTTCCTGTGACGTGTTCCTCGGCCTGCCGTTTAACATTGCCAGCTATGCGCTGTTAGTCCATATGATGGCGCAGCAGTGTGACCTGGAAGTGGGGGATTTTGTCTGGACCGGTGGGGACACCCATCTCTACAGCAACCATATGGAGCAGACCCATCTCCAGCTGACCCGCGAACCGCGCGCGCTGCCGAAGCTCATCATCAAGCGCAAACCGGCGTCAATCTTTGACTACCGCTTCGATGATTTTGAGATTGAGGGCTACGACCCGCACCCTGGCATCAAAGCGCCCGTCGCTATCTGATGCGGTAAAGCGTGACACAACCGGTGCTATTTAGCGCCGGTTTTTTTTCGTCTTTATCCCGTTTCCCGAGGCGTTATCCAGAAAGCGTGCAACGCGCTGCAACTCGCTTAATCCCCTGGATAACGCCTCGTAAAACGTTAATTCGCTGCTCGCCACTTTATCGGCGCATCGCCACACTCCCCGTATGAAAAAAGAGAACGGTTTTACGCTTATCGAAACGCTGGTGGCTGTGTCGCTGGTCGTCATTCTCAGTGCCTCAGGCCTGTACGGCTGGAGCAGTTGGCAGGGGCAGCAGCGGCTGTGGCAAACCGCCAGCCAGGTGCGCGACTACCTGGTGTTTCTGCGCAACCATGCCAACCGGTACAACCGCGAGCACCGCATTACCTTGCAGCAGGTGGGGGAAAGGGCATGCCTGGTGAGTTCTGCCGTAAAAGGCTGTGAGCAGGGCAGCCCCTTTGCACTGATTCCACTCTGGCCAGAAGTCGCGGTCAGCGAGGTAACGCCGTCACTCGGGTTCTATGGATTGAGGGATACGGCATGGGCAGGTCGGATAAGAGTGCAAAGCCGTGCAGGAGAATGGCTGATTATTGTCTCAGATGGAGGGCGCATCAGGATGTGTCAGGTCTCGCAGGGGGGGCAATGTTGAAGCGTCAGCAGGGATTTTCCCTTACTGAAGTTCTGATTGCTACGGCCATCAGCAGCCTGTTATTGATCGGCGCATCGCGCTTTTTACCCGGTTTGCAGCGAGCGGTGTTACTGCAATCCGGCCAGCGAGAACAGGAAGAGGAGGTCTGGCAGAGACTGTTTTCCCTCGGCAAACAGCTCCAGCGGGCAGGCTACTGTGCGGGTAACTGCCAGGGACAAGGGTTGTTAACGGGCAGGCAAGGTAGCTGTGTCATTGTGCGATGGGATGCCAACAGTAACGGCAGCTGGGATAACAGTGCATCAGAAAACGACAGCACCGGTTTTCGTCTGGAGTCGGGTGCACTGGAAACCCTGCGTGGTGCAACCTCGTGTGAAGGCAAAGGATGGGAAAAGCTCACGGATCCGGACAGGCTGGTGATCACGCACTTTATGGTGAGAAAAGTTGAACACGCCAGGTTTGCGCCTGAGTTCACTATCGAACTGGCCGCTATCCGCAAGGGCGAGCAGGGGAAGCCTTATCAGGCGGTGTATACGGTCACGGGGTACAACTTGTGAACCGTCAACGTGGAATGTCTTCCCTTGCGCTGGTTCTGCTTTTACTGGTGCTTGGTACCCTGATCCTCACCGGTCTCAACCAGCAACTCACTACGTTTAGTGCGCTCGTTGGCGGAGAAAGCCGTTCATTTCAGCAGCAGGCCGCGGTGCAATCTGCGCTTGAGTGGGGACGCGTTCAGCGTTGGTCATCGGAGCCTCTGGCGCAGTGCAAACAGGCATCAGCGTGGCGAGTGTGTTTACGGCGGCTGAGTGAGACGAGTGTGCTGCTGATTGCCGGAGGCAATGACCTGCTGCTCTGGCGCTCAGGAGAGATAATCGACGGTAAAATTCACTTTTCACCCCACGGCTGGAGTGATTTTTGTCCCCTTAAGGAGCGCGCGTTATGCCAGCTACCGTAAACAAAGAGAAAGGATTTAGCATGGTTGAGGTTCTGCTGGCGATGATGCTGCTGGTGATGATCGTAACCGCACTGGCCGGTTATCACAGGGCACTGGCGGCGCGGTTTACCCTGTTTAACCAGTACCGCCAGCTCTGGCATTATGCCTGGAACCAGGCTCAGCTCTCAACGACTGCGCTGCCCGCAGGCTGGCAGGTGAGTCGGGTGCAGACAACGCACTCAGGATGTGTCAGCATCACGGTTACACTTTTTTCGCCTCTGGGGCGGCGCGGTGAGATAACGCGTCTGCATTGCCCTGTTAGCCAGTAGTCGGGAGCGTCTATGTTAAGGGTCTACCACTCAAATCGTCTGGATGTGCTGGAAGCGCTGATGGAATTTATCGTTGAGCGCGAGCGGCTGGACGACCCTTTTGAGCCTGAAATGGTGCTGGTGCAAAGCACCGGTATGGCGCAGTGGCTGCAAATGTCGCTTTCCCGTAAATTTGGCATTGCCGCGAATATTGATTTTCCGCTGCCGGCGAGCTTTATCTGGGAAATGTTTGTTCGCGTATTGCCAGACATTCCCGAGCAGAGCGCCTTCAACAAGCAGAGCATGAGCTGGAAGCTGATGGCGCTGCTGCCGGAAATGCTGCAGCACGATGAATTCGCCATGCTGCGTCACTATCTCAATGACGATACCGATAAGCGCAAGCTGTTCCAGCTGGCGTCCCGTACCGCCGATCTCTACGACCAATATCTGGTTTACCGTGCTGACTGGTTAATTCGCTGGGAAGCGGGTGAGCGGGTTGAAGGGCTACCGGAGGCGCAAATCTGGCAGGCGCCGCTGTGGAAAGCGCTGGTTGAACATACGGAGAAACTGGGCCAGCCTAAGTGGCACCGTGCCAATTTGTACGATCGGTTTATCTCGATACTCGAAAATGCGTCGGAGCGCCCGGCCCGTCTGCCGTCACGCGTCTTTATCTGTGGGATATCCGCATTACCCCCTGTCTATCTGAAGGCGCTGAATGCGCTGGGTAAACATATTGATATTCATATTTTGTTTACCAACCCCTGCCGGCACTATTGGGGGGATATCCTCGATGAACGCTGGCTTTCGCGGCTGGTAACCCGCCAAAGAAAGCGCCTTTTTGAAGAGCGATCCGTCCCTTTGTTTAAAGACGACTCCACCGCCGCGCAGCTTTTCGATGAAGACGGTATTCAGAACCTGCCCAATCCGCTGCTTGCCTCATGGGGGAAGCTGGGACGTGATTACATTCACATGCTCTCTGATATCACTTCATCGGGTGAAGGCGATGTGGATGCTTTTGTCGAGATCGCCCCGGATAACCTGCTGCATAACATTCAGCTCGATATTCTTGATCTGGAAAACCGTGCCGTTATGGGCGTGACGGCGAAAGAGTTTGAACGCAGCGACAGCAAACGGAAGCTGGATGCTGACGATCGTAGTATCACGATCCATGTGTGCCATAGCCCGCAGCGTGAGGTCGAAGTGCTTCACGACCAGTTGCTGGCGATGCTGCAGGACGATCCCGAACTCACGCCGCGTGACATCGTGGTGATGGTGGCAGACATCGATAGCTACAGCCCCTTTATTCAGGCTGTTTTCGGCAGTGCGACAGGGGAGCGATACTTGCCTTACGCTATCTCTGACCGTCGCGCTCGTCAGTCGCATCCCGCCTTGCAGGCCTTTGTTACCCTGCTTTCACTGCCGGATAGCCGCTTCATCTCGGAAGATGTCCTGGCGTTACTGGATGTTCCCGTGCTGGCCGCACGCTTCAACATCAATGAGGAAGGGCTGCGCTACCTTCGCCAGTGGGTGAATGAATCTGGCGTGCGCTGGGGGATTGATGACGACAACGTCCAGGAGTTCGAGCTTCCTCCGACCGGGCAACATACCTGGCGGTTTGGCCTGACGCGTATGCTGCTGGGCTACGCCATGGAAAGCAGCCAGGGCGAGTGGAATGAGGTGCTGCCATACGATGAGTCCAGCGGTTTGATTGCTGAACTGGTGGGGCATTTAGCGTCTCTGCTGATGCAGCTTAACCGCTGGCGTCGTGAGTTAATGCAGCCGCGTCCGCTTGAAGAGTGGCTTCCGGTTTGCAGGGCGTTGCTCAATGATTTCTTCCTGCCAGACAGTGACACCGAAGCGGCGATGGCGCTCATTGAAACGCAGTGGCAGGCTATCGTCGACGAGGGCGTGAATTCCCACTATCACGAGGCGATTCCATTGTCGCTGCTGAGGGACGAATTGACGCAGCGTCTTGACCAGGAGCGAATCAGTCAGCGTTTCCTGGCGGGCCCAATCAATATCTGCACGCTGATGCCAATGCGTTCAATCCCCTTTAAGGTGGTCTGTTTGCTCGGCATGAATGACGGCGTTTATCCTCGCGCCCTGGCGCCGCTGGGGTTCGATTTAATGAGCGCAAATCCAAAGCGGGGTGACCGTAGTCGTCGTGATGATGACCGCTATCTTTTCCTCGAAGCGCTCATCTCTGCCCAGAGTAAGCTCTATATCAGCTATATCGGCCGCTCCATTCAGGATAACAGCGAGCGCTTCCCCTCCGTTCTGGTGCAGGAGTTAGTGGATTATATCGGCCAGAGCCACTATCTGGCGGGTGATGAAGCCCTTAACTGTGATGAAAGCGAACAGCGGGTCAAGGCGCATATCACCTGTGTCCACAGCCGTATGCCGTTTGACCCGATGAACTACGTTGTTAGCGAACAGCAGAGCTATGCCCGCGAGTGGCTACCGGCCGCGAAAAAGGAGGGGAGAGCACATACGGATTTCATTCAGACACTTGACCCGCTGCCCATTAACACCCTGACTTTTGAACAGCTTCAACGCTTTTGGGCGCATCCTGTTCGCGCCTTCTTCCAGCAGCGATTGCAGGTCAACTTCCGTTCTGAAGAGAGCGAAATTCCGGATGCAGAGCCTTTTACGCTGGAAGGGCTGGAGCGCTATCAGTTAAATCTGCAACTGCTGAATGCACTGGTTGACGAGGAAGATGCTGACAAGCTTTATCGCCGCTATCGTGCGGCAGGACAACTGCCTTATGGCGCGTTTGGGGAGATCGTCTGGGAGGCGCAATGCCAGGAAATGAACGCTCTGGCGGAGCGCGTAAGGGAGCACCGTCAGCCCGGACAAAGTCTTGAAATCGATCTCAGCTGCAATGGCATCCAGCTCACCGGCTGGCTCACTCAGGTTCAGCCTGATGGGCTGCTGCGCTGGCGGCCTTCACTGCTCAGCGTTTCACAGGGATTGCAACTCTGGCTGGAACATCTTGTCTACAGTGCGTTGGGCCATAAAGGCGAAAGCCGGATTTTCGTGCGCAAAGAGGGCGAGTGGCGCTTTCCGCCAATGGAGGCAGAGCAGGCGTTTCGCTACCTCTCTTTGTACATTGAAGGCTATCTCCAGGGAATGAACAAACCCCTGCTGTTATTGCCTGAAAGTGGTGGTGCGTGGATAAAAGCCTGTTACGACGCACAGAATGATGCGATGTTAACGGATGAGGCTTCTCTGCAGAAAGCACGCAGTAAATTTATGCAGGCCTATGAAGGGAACATGATGGTGCGCGGCGAGGGGGAAGATGTCTGGTATCAGCGCTTATGGCGCACGCTCGAACCAGAGTACTTTGAGGCTATCACGGAAGAGGCAAAGCGCTACCTGTTACCGTTGTTTAAATTTAATCAGTCCTGAGCGCTGTATGAAAATTGCGCAGCATGGGGTGTTCATTTATGATGCACTTCTTATCACGGACTGATGTACCCCCAATAAAGAGATGTTGGCGTGTCCAGCACGCAGTGTGTTAATGATGTTTACCCTAAATAATTCGAGTTGCAGGAAGGCGGCAAGGGTGTGAATCCCCTGGAGCTTACATAAGTAAGTGACTGGGGTGAACGCACGCAGCCAACGCACATGCAACTTGAAGTATGACGGGGATAGCCGTGATAAAGAGGTCGTAATGCCAGGCAGCACCGTGTTCAAAGCGTTTGTTTTGTTTATCGCCCTTTGGGCTCCCTTCACTCAGGCAGACTCCGGTTGGCAACCCGTTCAGGACACTATCCGTAAGAGCGAAAAAGACACCCGGCAGTATCAGGCGATCCGGCTTGATAACGGCATGACCGTGCTGCTGGTTTCCGATCCGCAGGCGGTGAAATCCCTCTCGGCATTGGTCGTGCCGATTGGATCGCTGGAAGATCCTGAGGCTCATCCGGGGCTGGCGCATTACCTCGAACACATGACGTTAATGGGGTCAAAGAAGTATCCGCAGCCGGATAGCCTGTCCGAATTTCTAAAAATGCATGGCGGCAGCCACAATGCCAGCACGGCACCTTACCGCACGGCCTTTTATCTCGAAGTCGAAAATGACGCGCTGGACGGGGCGGTTGATCGTCTTGCGGATGCTATCGCCGCGCCGCTGCTGGATAAAAAATACGCCGATCGCGAACGCAATGCGGTGAATGCCGAACTGACGATGGCCCGTACCCGAGACGGTATGCGTATGGCGCAGGTCAGCGCTGAGACGATCAACCCGGCGCACCCAGGTGCACGCTTCTCGGGCGGCAATCTGGAGACGCTCAGCGATAAACCCGGCAGCCCGGTCATTGATGCTCTGCATGCGTTTCGCGACAAATACTACTCAGCCAACCTGATGAAAGCGGTTATTTACAGCAACAAACCGCTGCCTGAACTGGCTGGTTTGGCGGCAAAAACGTTTGGCCGGGTGCCAAATAAAAATATCGACCTGCCAAAGATTGACGTGCCGGTTGTCACGGACGCGCAAAAAGGGATCGTCATCCACTACGTTCCTGCCATGCCCCGCAAGGTGCTGCGCGTTGAGTTCCGCATTGATAACAACACCGCACAGTTTCGCAGCAAAACCGACGAGCTGGTGACCTACCTGATTGGTAACCGCAGTCCGGGAACATTATCCGACTGGCTGCAAAAACAGGGGCTGGTGGAAGGGATTCGCGCCGATTCGGATCCTGTTGTAAACGGCAACAGCGGCGTGCTGGCAATTTCCGCTACCCTGACCGACAAAGGGCAGGCGAACCGTGATGAAGTGGTTGCCGCTATCTTCAGCTACCTCTCTTTGCTGCGTGAGAAAGGCGTCGATAAGCGCTATTTTGATGAACTCGCTCATGTGCTGGATCTCGATTTCCGTTACCCGTCCATCACCCGCGACATGGATTATGTGGAGTGGCTGGCGGATACCATGATCCGCGTGCCGGTGGAACACACTCTCGATGCGGTCAATATTGCCGATCGCTATGATGCGGCGGCGTTAAAAGCGCGCCTGGCGATGATGACCCCGCAGAATGCCCGTATCTGGTACATCAGCCCGAACGAACCGCATAACAAAACGGCCTACTTTGTCGATGCACCTTATCAGGTAGACAAGATCGGCGACCAGACCTTCGCTGCCTGGCAAAAGAAGGCTGGAGAGATTGCGTTGACGTTGCCGGAACTGAACCCTTACATTCCGGATGATTTTACGCTTATCAAAACCACTAAGGATTATCCGCACCCCCAGCTCATTGTCGATGAGCCGACGCTGCGCGTGGTGTATACCCCAAGCCGTTATTTCGCGAGCGAGCCAAAGGTGGATGTCAGCGTGGTGCTGCGTAATCCGAAAGCGATGAATAGTGCCAAAAATCAGGTGATGTTCGCGCTTAATGACTATCTCGCGGGTATCGCGCTCGATCAGCTTAGCAACCAGGCAGCCGTTGGCGGGATCAGCTTCTCCACCAATGCCAACAATGGGTTGATGCTGAATGCAAATGGCTATACCCAGCGTTTGCCTCAGCTGTTCCAGGCACTGCTGGAGGGCTATTTTAGCTATACACCGACGGAAGAGCAGCTTGAGCAGGCCAAGTCCTGGTATGCGCAGATGATGGATTCTGCGGAAAAGGGCAAAGCCTACGATCAGGCGCTGATGCCAGCGCAAATGCTGTCGCAAATCCCGTATTTCCAGCGTGAAGAACGCCGGGCATTGCTGCCATCTATCTCATTAAAAGAGGTGCTGGCTTACCGTGATGCGCTGAAAACTAACACGCGTCCTGAGTTCCTTATCGTCGGTAACATGAGTGAGGAACAGGCTAAAACGCTGGCAGAGAATGTCCGCACTCAGCTGGGTTCGAAAGGCGACGAGTGGTGCCGTAACCAGGACGTGCTGGTTGAGAAAAAACAGAATGTGATTTTTGAAAAAGCGGGTAGCAGTACCGATTCCGCGCTGGCTGCAGTGTTTGTGCCCACGGGCTATGACGAATTCTCCGGGTCAGCACAGAGCGCGGTGCTGGGGCAGATTATTCAGCCGTGGTTCTATAACCAACTGCGTACGGAAGAGCAGCTTGGCTACGCGGTATTTGCTTTCTCGATGAACGTTGGCCGTCAGTGGGGGCTGGGCTTCCTGCTGCAAAGCAGCGATAAACAACCGGCCTATCTCTGGCAGCGCTATCAGGCGTTCTTCCCGCAGGTAGAAGCAAAGCTGCGGGCCATGAAGCCGGAAGAATTTTCCCAGATCCAGCAGGCCGTCATTGCGCAGGTGATGCAGCCGCCGCAGACGCTGGGCGAAGAGGCATCGCAGCTGAGCAAAGATTTTGATCGCGGTAATATGAAATTTGATTCGCGTGATAAAGTAGTGGCCGAGATAAAACAGCTGACGCCGCAGAAGGTTGCGGACTTCTTCCATCAGGCCGTGATTAAGCCGCAGGGCATCACCATTCTGTCTCAGGTTTCCGGTAGCCAGAACGGGAAAACGGAGTACGTGAACCCACAAGGCTGGAAAGTCTGGAAGAGCGTCAGCGCGCTGCAGCAATCAATGCCCTGGAGTAAGAAAGAATGACCGATACCGCTGAGTCCCTTGATCCCTTACGTTTACCTCTACAGGGTGAACGATTGATTGAAGCCTCAGCGGGAACGGGAAAAACGTTCACAATTGCCGCGCTCTATCTGCGCCTGCTGTTAGGGCTTGGCGGTAACGCTGCTTTTCCGCGCCCTTTGAGCGTTGAAGAGCTGTTGGTCGTGACCTTTACCGAGGCCGCCACCGCTGAGTTGCGCGGCCGTATTCGTACCAATATTCACGAACTGCGCATCGCCTGCCTGCGCCAGAGTACGGATAACCCTCTCTACGCGAGCCTTCTGGAAGAAATTGCTGATAAGCAGCAGGCCGCCCAGTGGCTGCTCCTTGCGGAACGACAGATGGACGAAGCGTCCGTCTTCACCATTCACGGGTTTTGCCAGCGCATGCTGAGCCTGAATGCGTTCGAATCCGGCATGCTGTTTGAACAACAACTCATTGAAGATGAATCCGTGCTGCGCTATCAGGCCTGTGCGGATTTCTGGCGTCGCCACTGCTACCCGTTACCGCGCGATATCGCCGAAGCGGTACATGCCTTGTGGAAAGGGCCAGAGGCACTGCTGCGCGCCATCGATCGTTATCTTCAGGGGGAAGCGCCGGTCATCAAATCGCCGCCGCCAGCGGATGAAACCCTGGCCTCACGCCATGAAAAAATCATCGCGCGAATCGCAGACATCAAGCAAAAATGGAATGAATCAGTCGGCGAGATTGAGGCGATCATCGAGAGTTCCGGGATCGACAGACGCAAGTTCAACCGTGGCAACCAGGGGAAATGGATCGAGAAGATCAGCGCATGGGCGCAGGAAGAGACGCGCGGTTATCAGCTTCCGGACGCGCTGGAGAAATTCTCACAGCGTTTCCTGGTTGAGCGGACCAAAGCCGACGGCATTGTGCCTGAACATCCCCTGTTTGTGGCAATTGAAACTCTGCTGGCGGAGCCCCTGACGCTTAACGATCTGATGATCACCCGTGCGATGACGGAAATTCGCGATGCCGTGGCGCGCGAAAAGCGCCGGCGGGGCGAGCTGGGGTTTGATGACATGCTGAGTCGCCTTGATGCGGCGTTGTGCAGCGAAAATGGCGAAGCGCTTGCAGAGGCGATTCGTACTCGCTTCCCGGTCGCAATGATTGACGAGTTTCAGGATACCGACCCTCAGCAGTACCGTATTTTCCGCCGTATCTGGCGCCATCAGCCCGGCACCGCACTGCTGTTAATCGGCGATCCGAAGCAGGCCATTTACGCTTTCCGCGGTGCGGATATTTTCACCTACATGAAAGCCCGCAGTGAGGTTGATGCGCACTATACGCTCGATACCAACTGGCGATCCTCTCCCGGCATGGTGGAAAGCGTTAACGCGCTGTTCAGTCGCATGGATATGGCGTTTATGTTCCGGGAAATCCCGTTTCTGCCGGTCAAATTTGCCCCGAAAAACGATTCGTTGCGCTTCGAATTCAACGGTGAGACGCAGCCCGCCATGCACTTCTGGCTGCTGGACGGCGAAGGCTGTGGCGTCGCCGACTATCAAAATGCCATGGCCCAGTACTGTGCGGCGCAGATTAGGGACTGGCTCAGCGCAGGCGCGCGGGGAGATGCGCTGCTGTGGAAGGGCGATAAACCCGCGCCGGTAAAAGCATCCGATATCACGGTGCTGGTGCGAAGCCGCCAGGAGGCCGCGCTTATTCGCGACGCCCTGACGCTACTGAATATTCCGTCCGTCTATCTTTCCAACCGCGACAGCGTTTTTGAAACGCTGGAAGCCCAGGAGATGCTTTGGCTGCTGCAGGCCGTGCTGGCGCCAGAGCGTGAGAGTGCGCTGCGCAGTGCACTGGCGAGTGCGATGCTCGGGCTGAATGCGCGTGATATTGATGTGCTCAACAATGACGAAGCCGCGTGGGATGCCGTGGTAGAAGAGTTTGTTCGCTACCGCGAAAAATGGCAAAAGCGCGGCGTGATGGCGATGGTGCGCGAGCTCATGGCAGAGCGTCACATTGCGGAGAACATGCTCGCAACCGCGGGCGGTGAGCGCCGTCTGACCGATATTCTGCATATCAGCGAATTGCTGCAGGAAGCGGGGACACAGCTGGAGAGCGAGCATGCCCTGGTGCGCTGGCTGGCGCAGCAGATTGCCGACCCGAACAGTAATTCGTCCAGCCAGCAGATGCGCCTTGAGAGTGATAAACACCTGGTGCAAATCGTCACCATTCACAAATCGAAAGGCCTGGAATATCCGCTGGTCTGGCTGCCCTTTATCGCCAATTACCGCGTTCAGGATCAGGCTTTTTACCACGATCGCGAGTCGTTTGAAGCGGTACTCGATCTCAGCAACGCAGAGTCAAGCGTTGAGCTGGCCGAAGCCGAGCGTCTGGCAGAAGATCTGCGTCTGCTTTATGTGGCGCTGACCCGCTCGGTCTGGCACTGCAGCCTGGGCGTTGCGCCGCTGTTTCGTCGCCGGGGCGATAAGAGCGGCGAGAGTGATTTTCATCTGAGTGCGCTGGGAAGGCTTATCCAGCGAGGCGAACCCAAAGATGCTGCCGGTCTGCGCCAGTGCATCGAATCTCTTTGCTCAGAGCATGTTGCCCTGCATATTCCGTCTCAGCCCGACAACAGCCGCTGGCAGACGCCGGAACAGAGAGCGTCAGAGCTGCATGCCCGCCAGGTTGCCCGCACGATTGCCGACGACTGGCGCGTTACCAGTTACTCCGGTTTACAGCAGCACGGGCAAAGCGTTGCTCAGGATTTGATGCCTAAACTGGACGTAGATGCCGCAGGCGCAGGAAGCGCGCCCGCTGAACCGGTGCTCACGCCGCATCAGTTCCCGCGTGGGGCCTCGCCGGGCACGTTTTTACACAGCCTGTTTGAAGAGCTGGATTTTACCCAGCCGGTCTCTGAAGAATGGGTGCTGAAGATGCTCCAGAGCGGCGGCTACGACGCCCAATGGCAGCCGGTTCTCACCGACTGGCTCCGCGCTGTTTTGCACGCGCCGCTCACGACACAGGGGATTTCCCTCAGCCAGCTGACCGCCAAAGATAAACAGGTCGAAATGGAGTTTTATCTCCCCATCGCCAGCCCGCTCAGGGCCGACGCGCTTGACGCGTTGATCCGTGAGTACGATCCGTTATCCGCCGGGTGCCCACCGCTCAACTTCCGCCAGGTTCAGGGGATGTTAAAAGGGTTCATCGACCTGGTTTTCCGCCACGAAGGGCGCTACTACCTGCTGGATTACAAATCGAACTGGCTGGGTGAGAACAGCGAAGCCTATACCCAACAGGCGATGGCCTCAGCGATGCAAATGCATCGCTACGACCTGCAGTATCAGCTCTATACCCTGGCGTTGCACCGGTACCTGCGCCATCGCATGGCCGATTACCGTTACGAAGACCATTTTGGCGGCGTTATTTACCTGTTCCTGCGCGGCGTGGATGCTAACGACCCGCAGTCGGGCGTTTTCAGCACCCGTCCGGCCGTGGAGCTGATTGAAAAAATGGATAACCTGTTTGCTGCACGCACAGAGGAGGTGGTATGACGATGCAGGCGCTATTGCTGGAGGCGGTAGAACAACGATTATTGCGCCACCTGGACGTGCAGTTTGCCATGATGGTGGCGGGCGAGGAGCCAGCCGTTATGCTCGCTGCCGCCATTCTGAGTAAGGACGCAGGCGAGGGGCATGTGTGCCTTCCGCTGTCGCGTCTGGCTGTGGATGAGAAAATGCCTCCGGCGCTGCAGTCGTGTTTCGCGCTGCTCGGTGAGGCAGTGGACTGGCAGGCGATATTACTCCGCTCGCCTGCCGTCAGCGCGACCGATACCGGGACGCCACTGATTTTGACCGGCGAGCGTTTGTATCTGAACCGACTCTGGCGTAACGAACTGACGGTGGCGCGCTTCTTCAGCGAGACCAACGCCCCGCTTCCCTGCGATGAAGCGCAGCTCCGGCAAGTGCTGGATACGCTGTTTACCTCTGACGACGCGACTGACTGGCAGAAAGTGGCGGCCGCCGTGGCGTTAACGCGGCGGATCTCGGTGATTTCGGGCGGCCCGGGCACCGGGAAAACAACGACGGTGGCAAAACTGCTTGCCGCGCTGATTCAGTTATCCGGTGAGCAAAAGTGTCGTATTCGTCTGGCGGCTCCCACCGGTAAAGCCGCGGCACGTCTGACGGAGTCATTAGGCGGTGCCCTGCAAAAATTGCCGCTCACAGGGGAACAGCTTGCGCTTTTTCCCAATGAAGCCAGCACGTTGCATCGGTTACTTGGCGCGCAGCCGGGTAGCCAGCGTCTGCGCTACCATGCCGGTAACCCGCTACACCTGGATGTGCTGGTGGTGGATGAAGCGTCGATGATTGACCTGACGATGATGTCGCGGCTGATCGATGCTTTGCCGCCTCATGCGCGGGTCATTTTCCTCGGCGACCGTGACCAGCTAGCGTCCGTGGAAGCCGGGGCCGTGCTGGGTGATATCTGCACCTATGCCAGTCTGGGTTATACCGCGGAACGCGCGGAGGAGTTGGCCCGCCTGACAGGGTGTTCCCTTGCGGCGGAACAGCACTCAATCGCGGGCCCGCTGCGCGACAGCTTGTGCCTGCTGCAAAAAAGCTACCGTTTCGGCAGCGACTCCGGCATCGGGCAGCTTGCGTCGGCGGTGAACCGGGGAGACCGGCACACGACCTGTGCGGTGTTTGACGGTACCTTTACCGACATTGAGAAAAAATCGCTGCAAAGTGGGGAAGAGTATCAGGCGATGCTGGATGATGCCCTGCTGGGGTATCAACATTTTCTCACCGGCGTACAACAGCAACGTCCGCCGGAGCAGGTGATTGCCGCGTTTGGCGAATATCAGTTGCTCTGCGCGTTGAGGGAGGGGCCGTTTGGCGTCAGCGGCCTGAATGACAGGCTGGAACAGCTGCTGGCGCAGAAACGTAAAATCAACCGTACCCTGCACTCGCGCTGGTATGAAGGACGCCCGGTGATGATTTCCCGCAACGACAGTGCGCTGGGGTTGTTTAATGGCGATATCGGCATTGCACTCGATCGCGGGCAGGGATTGCGCGTCTGGTTCCAGATGCCGGATGGTAGCGTGAAGTCCTTCCAGCCCAGCCGTTTGCCCGAGCATGAAACTGCGTGGGCGATGACGGTGCATAAATCGCAGGGCTCTGAGTTTAACCATGCGGCGTTGATCCTGCCGACGCAGCTTTCACCTGTCGTTACCCGCGAGTTGATCTATACCGCCATCACGCGTGCGCGTCAGCGCCTGTCGCTGTATACCGATGAACGCGTGCTGATGCAGGCCATCGCCACCCGCACGGAACGCCGAAGCGGGCTGGGCGCAATCTTTGAGTCTCTCTGAATGGGGGACGAAATGCAGGCCGGGTAAGCGCAGCGCTTCCCGGCAAGTGGTGTATTATCCCAGGTCGGCCATCAGCACTTTTGAACGGCGCTGATAGTTGTACATCTCTTTCTTCGTTTCCGGCAGGGAATCGATATCCACCGGCGTGAACCCGCGTTCCTGGAACCAGTGAATGCTGCGCGTGGTCAGGACGAACAGCTTGCTCAATCCCATCTGGCGCGCCTGCGCCGCCACGCGATCTAGCAGCATTTCTCCGCGAGAAGAGCTCCGGTAGTCAGGATGCACAGCCACACAGGCCATTTCACCGATCTTCTCTTCCGGGAACGGATAGAGCGCGGCGCAGGCAATGGTCAGGTTATCGCGCTGAATAATGGTGAATTTGTCGATCTCCATCTCCAGCTGTTCACGGGAACGACGCACCAGAATACCCTGCTGCTCCAGCGGGCGGATCAGTTCCAGAATACCGCCGATATCGTTGATGGTCGCGCGGCGTATCTGCTCCGCACTCTCCATGACAATCTGAGTACCGATGCCATCCCGGGAGAACAGCTCCTGCAGTAAGGCCCCGTCTTCCTGATAGCTGATCAGGTGGCTACGGCGCACGCCGCTACGGCAGGCCTTCACCGCACCACGCAGAAAACGCACGGTGCCGGAGTGGTAATCTCCTTCGGCCTCCAGCGCTTCCACGCGCGCCTGGGCTTCATTCGGGAAGAGTTCCGGCACAATCACCCCTTCATCGTTAACGACGCCCTGTGAGGAGCAAAACCCAATCATTTTTTCCGCCTTCAGCTTGATAGCCAGCTGGGTGGCAATCTCTTCTGACGTGAGGTTGAAGCTTTCGCCGGTCACGGATACCGCCACCGGGCCCATGAGCACGATGGCACCGCTGTCCAGCTGGCGGTGAATGGCCTCTTCATCAATACGACGAATGCGGCCGCTGTGGCAGTAATCCACGCCATCGTCCACGCCGAGCGGTTGGGCGATGATAAAGTTGCCGCTCACGACGTTGATATGCGCCCCCTGCAGCGGTGTGTTGTTCAGACTCATCGACAGGCGAGCCGTAATATCCAGCTGCAGCAGCCCCGCCGCCTGTTTCACCAGTTCCAGGGTTTTTGCATCTGTGACGCGGGTATGTTTGTGGTAAATCGGCTCGTGGTGGTGAGCGGCCAGGTTGGCATCGATCTGCGGGCGCGCGCCGTAGACCACCACCAGGCGGATCCCGAGACTGTGCAGCAGGCCTATGTCATTGACGATGCTTGAAAAATTTTCATGTTCAATGGCTTCGCCACCAAGCATGATGACAAACGTTTTTCCCCGGTGGGCGTTGATATAGGGAACAGAATGGCGGAATCCCTGGACCAGTTCGGTTCTACGTTCCTTCACCATGGCACAACCCTTAATGAATGTTTATTCGTAATTTCTGTATTTTTATTCGATTGTGGCCGCGTGTGCAAGTGCAAATTTTCTGCGACCCACAGAAATGAATAAGTAATCCGTGCGTTAGCAGCGAATTGTTTACCCTTTTATAGATGACAGTTTATGCGTCATTCGTTAAAGTTTTCGGTCAATCTGGACTTTTGTATATCAGTTCGTTTTCTTGCTCGGGAGAAGCATGTCGGGATCCAATTCAGCAATAAGCCGCCGCCGTTTGTTAAAAGGGGCCGGGGCAATGTGGTTGCTTAGCGTCAGCCAGGTCGGCCTTGCCGCCACGAGTCAGGTGGTGGCGGTGCGCGTCTGGCCGTCGTCGACGTACACGCGCGTGACGGTCGAATCCAATCGTGTGCTGAAATATAAGCAATTTGCCCTCAGCAATCCTGAACGTGTGGTAGTGGATCTCGAAGGCGTGAACCTTAACTCCGTGCTGAAGGGGATGGCGGCGCAGATCCGCGGTGACGATCCGTTTATTAAATCGGCGCGCGTCGGGCAGTTTGATCCGCAAACCGTGCGTATGGTGTTTGAGCTCAAACAGAACGTGAAGCCGCAGCTGTTCGCTCTCGCCCCTGTGGCGACGTTTAAAGAGCGTCTGGTAATGGATCTCTACCCAGCCAATGCAACGGATATTCAGGATCCGCTTCTGGCCCTGCTGGAGGATTACAACAAAGGCGATCTGCAACGTCAGGTTCCGCCTGCGCAAAGTGGTCCGCAGCCGGGCAAAGCGGGGCGCGATCGCCCGATTGTGATCATGCTCGATCCTGGCCACGGCGGCGAAGACTCGGGTGCGGTGGGGAAATATCATACGCGGGAGAAAGACGTGGTGCTGCAAATTGCCCGTCGTCTGAAGGCGTTGATTGATAAAGAGGGCAATATGCGCGCCTACATGACGCGCAATGAAGATGTCTTTATCCCCCTGAAAGTTCGCGTGGCGAAAGCGCAGAAGCAGCGTGCGGATCTCTTCGTCTCGATCCACGCAGATGCCTTTACCAGCCGTCAGCCGAGTGGATCGTCAGTGTTTGCGCTCTCAACCAAAGGCGCGACCAGTACCGCGGCGCGTTACCTGGCCGACACTCAGAACGCCTCGGATCTGATCGGTGGCGTGAGCAAAAGCGGTGACCGCTACGTCGACCACACGATGTTCGATATGGTGCAGTCCCTGACCATTAACGACAGCCTGAAGTTTGGTAAAGCAGTGCTGGGCAAGCTGGGTAACATCAATAAGCTGCATAAAAACAGCGTTGAGCAGGCCGGGTTTGCGGTGCTTAAAGCGCCGGATATTCCCTCCATACTGGTCGAAACGGCGTTTATCAGTAACGTTGAAGAGGAGCGTAAGCTCAAGACGGCAAAATTCCAGCAGGAGGTGGCGGAGTCGATTCTGGCGGGGATTCGGGCGTATTTCTCAGACGGGGCGACGCTGGCGCGACGCGGATAGCGCATTCAGCCGGGTGAAACGCCCGGCACATTCACAAACGACAGATACAAAAAAAACACCCTTCAGGGTGTTTATTGTTTTTAGAAGTGTTGGTTGCGGGGGCCGGATTTGAACCGACGACCTTCGGGTTATGAGCCCGACGAGCTACCAGGCTGCTCCACCCCGCGTCCGTCTTTCTACTCTT
>NZ_KI973206.1:202400-202609 GCF_000534515.1 Enterobacter sp. MGH 37 | reverse complement strand
TTGCGGGGGCCGGATTTGAACCGACGACCTTCGGGTTATGAGCCCGACGAGCTACCAGGCTGCTCCACCCCGCGTCCGTCTTTCTACTCTTGTAGAAACTTACTTCTTCAAATTTGATTGGTTGCGGGGGCCGGATTTGAACCGACGACCTTCGGGTTATGAGCCCGACGAGCTACCAGGCTGCTCCACCCCGCGTCCGTCTTTCTACT
>NZ_KI973206.1:0-202300 GCF_000534515.1 Enterobacter sp. MGH 37 | reverse complement strand
ATCAAATTTTAATTGGTTGCGGGGGCCGGATTTGAACCGACGACCTTCGGGTTATGAGCCCGACGAGCTACCAGGCTGCTCCACCCCGCGTCCGTGGATGCGCACTATACTCGGATAGGTTTGTGATGCAACCCCTTTTTTACATAAATCATGATTTTGTATGCAAATTGAACGACATGGCGCTGTATGGACTATTTTTTGCGCAAAATTTGCCAAAGGGCATGCGAACGCATTTCATTAGCCCTGGCGGTTTGTTATCTTCATCACGCGGAAATGGGCAACTTAAAGACGAGATATAATGAAAGGACGTTGGGCGAAGTATCTGATGGCAGGCGCAATGGTAGCGATTCTTGCGGCCTGCTCTTCCAAACCGACCGATCGCGGTCAACAGTATAAAGACGGGAAGTTATCCCAGCCTTTCTCTTTAGTTAATCAGCCTGATGCTGTCGGTGCTCCGATCAACGCCGGCGATTTCTCCGAGCAGGTTTACCAGATCCGCAATGCGTCGCCGCGTCTGTATGGCACTCAGAGTAGCGTGTACAACGCCGTCCAGGACTGGCTGAAAGCAGGCGGTGATACGCGCAACATGCGCCAGTTTGGTATTGACGCCTGGCAGATGGAAGGGGCGGATAACTACGGTAACGTCCAGTTCACAGGGTATTACACGCCCGTGATTCAGGCGCGACACACGCGCCAGGGTGAGTTCCAGTATCCTATCTACCGTATGCCGCCAAAACGCGGTCGTCTGCCTTCTCGTGCAGAGATCTACGCGGGTGCGCTGAGCGAAAACTACGTTCTGGCTTACAGCAACTCCCTGATGGATAACTTCATCATGGACGTTCAGGGCAGTGGCTACATCGATTTTGGTGACGGTTCGCCGCTTAACTTCTTCAGCTATTCCGGTAAAAACGGCCACGCCTATCGCAGTATTGGTAAGGTGCTGATCGACCGCGGTGAAGTGAAGAAGGAAGATATGTCGATGCAGGCGATCCGCGAGTGGGGTGAAAAGCACAGTGAAGCCGAGGTGCGTGAACTGCTGGAGCAGAACCCGTCGTTCGTCTTCTTTAAACCGCAAAACTTCGCACCGGTGAAGGGGGCGAGTGCCGTTCCGCTGATTGGCCGTGCGTCGGTGGCATCGGATCGTTCTATTATTCCTGCGGGTACCACGCTGCTGGCGGAAGTCCCGCTGCTGGACAACAACGGTAAATTCAACGGTCAGTATGAGCTGCGTCTGATGGTGGCGCTGGATGTGGGCGGGGCGATTAAAGGCCAGCACTTCGATATTTATCAGGGCATTGGTCCGGATGCTGGCCACCGTGCGGGCTGGTATAACCATTACGGACGCGTGTGGGTGCTGAAGGCCGCACCGGGTACCGGAAACGTATTCAGCGGTTGATTGTGGTATTCTGAGCGCAATACGGATTACTTGTTCAGGGTGAGGAAGAACCTCACCCTTTTTACATCTGAGGTTTTATGTCTGTGGTAATCAGCGATGCCTGGCGTCAGCGTTTTGGCGGCACGGCACGTCTCTATGGTGAAAAAGCCCTGCAGCTGTTTGCGGATGCGCATGTCTGCGTCGTGGGCATCGGTGGTGTGGGGTCGTGGGCGGCAGAGGCGCTGGCGAGAACCGGTATTGGCGCAATCACGCTGATTGATATGGATGACGTTTGCGTCACCAATACCAACCGTCAAATCCATGCCCTTCGTGATAACGTCGGCCTGGCAAAGTCTGAAGTGATGGCGGAACGCATTCGTCTCATTAATCCGGAATGTCGCGTGACGGTGATCGACGACTTTGTCACGGCAGATAACGTCGCGGAGTACATGAGCAAAGGCTATAGCTATGTGATTGACGCTATCGACAGCGTGCGTCCCAAAGCGGCGCTGATCGCCTACTGCCGTCGCTACAAGGTGCCACTGGTCACGACGGGCGGCGCGGGCGGGCAAATCGATCCGACGCAAATCCAGGTCGCCGACCTGGCGAAAACCATTCAGGATCCGCTGGCGGCAAAGCTGCGTGAACGCCTGAAAAGCGACTTTAACGTGGTGAAGAGCAGCAAAGGCAAGCTGGGCGTTGATTGCGTGTTCTCGACCGAAGCGCTGGTCTATCCCCAGGCGGACGGGTCGGTCTGCGCAATGAAAAGTACGGCGGAAGGACCCAAACGTATGGATTGCGCCTCAGGGTTTGGGGCGGCCACCATGGTAACCGCTTCCTTTGGCTTTGTGGCGGTTTCTCACGCCCTGAAAAAGATGATGGCGAAGGCGGAACGTCAGGCCTGAGCCTGACGTGCTGCGTCCAGTACCGCGTCGCTGAGCGCGATCAGACCCTGACCGCGTGAGGCGCTGAGCTGCGCGCGCAGCCCGAGCTCATCGAAGAACATTAGCGGCGAATGTGCTAACAATTCTGCCGCGCTTTTCCCTTCCACCGCGGTTAACAGAACCGCCAGCAGCCCGCGCACGATACGGCCTTCGCTGTCGCCGAAGAAGTGAAGCTTCTCCCCGGATACGCTAAACCCGAGCCAGACGCGGTTCTCGCAGCCAGCGATCTCTTTCGCCTGCGCTTTAAGATCGTCTGAAAGCGTGGGGAGCTGCTTGCCCAGCAGGATCAGCTGACGATATTTGTCCTCCCACTGCGTGAGGGGAGCGAAGGTCTGTTTTAAGGTCTCTTCTGTGATGACCGTGCCGAACGGATGTCCGGCTAACGCTGCTTGAGTCATTAATCCACCAGTATTTCAAGGGCGCGGTCAACGGCGCTAATCAGTGCCTCGACATCGCTTTGAGTATTATACGGCGCAAACGAGGCGCGCAGGGTGCCGCTCACGCCGAGCGCTGCCAGAAGCGGCTGGGCGCAGTGCTGTCCTGCCCGCAGGGCAATGCCGTACCCGGCCAGCAGCGTCACCATGTCGCTATGATGAACGCCTGCGAAATCAAAGGCGAGCAGGCTCGAGTCTTGTACGCGGAACGAGCGGAAACCGGGGCGTTTTTTAAGTTCTTCTTCTGCCAGCGTCGCCAGGCCGCGGCTCCAGCTCTCCGCCTGAACAATGTCTGTTTCAGTCAGCCACTCCAGCGCAGCGCTTAAGCCAATCACGCCCGCCACGTTTGGCGTACCGGCTTCCAGACGATAAGGTACATCCTGCGTTTTGAAGCCGTCGAATGTCACCTCGGTAATCATTTTGCCGCCCCCGAGCCACGGCGTCATTTGCGTCAGCCGTTCCGGCTTGCCGTAGAGTGCGCCAATGCCGGTTGGCCCGTAGAGCTTATGTCCGGAGAAGGCATAGAAGTCGATATCAAGCGCCTGCACATCAGCCGGGAAATGCACTACCCCCTGCGCCCCGTCGACCATCACCACCATACCGCTGGCATGGGCAATCTCAATAGCGCGGGCCAGATCCGGGCAGCCACCGGTGACGTTGGACATCTGCCCCAACGCCAGGATGCGGCTGCGTGGGGTAATCAGCTCGGGCAAACGTGCCACATCAGGCAGGAAGTCTGCACCCAACGGAAGTTTGACAATCTGCGCCCCCGTTTGCTCGGCCACCATCAGCCACGGCACCAGGTTAGCGTGGTGTTCCGCCTCGCTGACGATGATTTCATCTCCTGCCTGCAGCCGTGGGCGGGCATAGCACTGAGCCACCATATTAATGGCTTCGGTCGTGCCGCGCGTCCAGACGATACTTTTTCCGCTTTCAGCATTGATCAGGCGTGCAACCTGATCGCGTGCGGCTTCGTAGCGCGCGGTTAAGCGCTGCGCTTCGGCAAACTGACTGCGATGCACGTTCCCGGCGCTCAGGCTGTAGAACTGCTGCGTCGCGTCAATCACCGCCTGGGGCTTCAAAGCGGTGGCGGCGCTATCAAGGTAAACACCGGCATCGGCCAGCGCCGGAAACTGTGCGCGAAACTGCGCAGGACTGAAAGCGTTCATGGGACTCCTCATATCAATAACGCGATCGTCGCGCAATTTCAGCGGCAGGGCAAGGAGGTTGATATCTATCAGATTCGTCTGCTTATCCTGGCGACCTCGTAAAAGCAGGTTATGCTAAATAGTGTTAGGCGGATGTTTTAGCCTGTTATAAATCGAGGTTTGAATAGCATTAATTGCTAAAGGAGAATAATCATGAATAAGACAGCTGCAATCATTTCTGCCTGTGCGTTTACTTTTGCCCTGAGCGCCTGTTCTGGTAACAACTACGTGATGCATACCAACGATGGTCGTTCCATCGTTTCGGAAGGGAAACCGACAACCGATAACGATACCGGGATGATTTCGTATAAAGATGCGAACGGGAACAAGCAGCAGATCAACCGCACGGACGTGAAAGAGATGAAAGAGATCGAGCATTAACCGATCGCAGGCGAAAAAAAAGCACCGCAAGTTGGCGGTGCTACATTAATCACTATGGACAGACAGGGTAAATGTACAGGAAGTGAAAAATTGGTAGCGTTGCTACCGTGGTCTGAATCGCAGACCAATTGCAAACACAACAACACAACATCACAACCGTAAGCCAAAAGCCCTTCAGAACACGCATTCCGAAAAAAGCTCTTCGTTCCGGCTCAGGAAGTGCCGCCACTATAGGTATTTGCTGGTAGTTCCTCAACGGACAAATTATAATGGCTCAGATAAAAAAAACTAATAGGTTAAACGTTGTTTCCTATTTGTTAAATTCAGTTAACATCTAAGCCAGATAACCATGTCAAAGCGATTGCCACCCCTTAATGCATTACGCGTTTTTGATGCAGCAGCACGTCACCTCAGCTTCACCCGTGCGGCAGATGAGCTTTTTGTGACACAGGCCGCAGTAAGTCACCAAATCAAGTCTCTGGAGGATTTCCTGGGCCTTAAGCTATTTCGTCGACGCAATCGTTCATTGCTGTTGACTGAAGAGGGGCAGAGCTATTTTCAGGATATTAAAGAGATTTTTTCCCAGCTCACGGAAGCCACGCGCAAGCTGCAGGCCCGCAGTGCAAAAGGTGCCCTGACTGTCAGTTTATTGCCCAGTTTTGCCATTCAGTGGCTGGTGCCAAGACTCTCAAGCTTTAACTCAGCTTATCCGGGGATCGACGTTCGAATCCAGGCGGTGGATCGTCAGGAAGACAAGCTGGCCGATGATGTGGATGTCGCCATTTTTTACGGTCGAGGTAACTGGCCGGGCTTGCGTGTCGAGAAATTATACGCAGAATATCTGCTGCCGGTCTGCTCGCCTCTGCTGTTAACGGGCGACAAAGCGCTGAAGACCCCCGCTGACCTGGCGCAGCATACGCTTTTACATGATGCCTCTCGCCGCGACTGGCAAACGTATACCCGTCAATTAGGTCTAAGTCATATAAACGTGCAGCAGGGGCCCATTTTTAGCCACAGTGCGATGGTGCTACAGGCTGCCATTCACGGGCAGGGCGTGGCGTTGGCTAACAACGTGATGGCGCAGTCCGAAATTGAGGCAGGCCGTCTGGTTTGCCCATTTAATGACGTACTGGTCAGCAAAAATGCATTTTATCTGGTTTGTCATGACAGTCAGGCAGAACTGGGTAAAATAGCCGCCTTCCGGCAGTGGATACTGGCAAAGGCGGCAAGCGAGCAAGAGAAATTCCGCTTCAGGTATGAACAATAACGTTTGTGTGCCGGGCACGCATTAATTCAGGACTTAAACATGACCAGCCGATTCATGCTTATTTTTGCCGCGGTGAGTGGCTTTATTTTTGTTGCACTGGGCGCCTTTGGCGCACATGTATTGAGCAAGTCGTTGGGTGCTGTCGAGATGGGCTGGATCCAGACCGGCCTTGAATACCAGGCGTTCCATACGCTGGCTATTTTCGGACTGGCGGTGGCGATGCAGCGTCGGATCAGCATCTGGTTTTACTGGAGCAGCGTTTTTCTGGCGCTGGGTACTGTGCTGTTCAGCGGCAGCCTCTACTGTCTGGCACTTTCACATCTGCGCCTGTGGGCGTTTGTTACACCCGTCGGCGGCGTCAGCTTCCTGGTGGGGTGGGTATTAATGTTTATCGGAGCTATCCGTCTGAAACGCAAGGGCGTTGTTCATGAATAAAGTTGTTTTATATTGTCGCCCGGGGTTTGAGAAAGAGTGCGCCGCGGAAATTACCGATAAAGCGGCGAAGCGCGACGTCTTCGGCTTTGCCCGCGTGAAAGAGAATGCGGGCTATGTGGTCTTTGAATGCTATCAGCCCGAAGATGCGGATAAGCTGGCGCGCGAACTGCCGTTTAGCTCGTTGATCTTCGCTCGTCAGATGTTTGTGGCGGGTGAGCTGTTGAAAGACCTTCCCCCGGAAGACCGCATCACGCCAATTGTCGGCATGCTGCAGGGCGTAGTGGAGAAGGGCGGCGATCTGCGCGTGGAAGTGGCGGATACTAACGAAAGTAAAGAGCTGATGAAATTCTGCCGCAAATTTACCGTGCCGCTACGCGCGGCGCTGCGTGATGCGGGCGTGCTAACGAACTACGAAACGCCGAAGCGTCCGGTAGTACACATCTTCTTTATCGCTCCGGGCTGTTGTTATGCCGGCTATTCGTATACCAACAATAATTCGCCATTCTATATGGGGATCCCGCGTCTGAAGTTCCCGTCGGATGCACCGAGCCGCTCAACCCTGAAGCTGGAAGAGGCCTTCCACGTCTTTATCCCGGCCGATGAGTGGGACGAGCGTCTGGCTAACGGTATGTATGCCGTCGATCTTGGCGCGTGCCCGGGCGGCTGGACCTATCAGCTGGTGAAACGCAATATGTGGGTATCGTCTGTCGATAACGGCCCAATGGCGCAAAGCCTGATGGACACCGGGCAGGTAACCTGGCTGCGTGAAGACGGTTTCCGCTATCGTCCGACCCGTAACAACATCTCCTGGATGGTGTGCGACATGGTTGAGAAGCCAGCAAAAGTGGCCGCGCTGATGGCCTCCTGGCTGGTGAACGGCTGGTGCCGCGAGACCATTTTCAACCTTAAGCTGCCGATGAAAAAGCGCTACGAGGAGGTCTCTCAGAACCTGGCCTACATCCAGGCGCAACTGGATGAGCACGGTATTAACGTGGAGATCCAGGCGCGTCAGCTGTATCACGATCGCGAAGAGGTGACGGTACATATTCGTCGCTGGTGGGCGGCCGTAGGCGGGCGTCGCGACGAGCGATAGCGCGCGCTTTGTTTTGCCCGGTGGCGCTGTGCTTGCCGGGCCAACAAAACCGTGAACCGTTTAACGCTCTAACCGCAACTGCTGCAAATTCCCGTCCAGCTGTAAATCCGTCTGTAACGTCGCCACATCCCGACAGATAAACGCCATCTCTTTGTGCGCCTCCAGCTTTTTACGCCATTTTTCCGGCACGTCATCCAGCCTGGCGTATATCCCCTCCAGACTCTGAAAATCTGTCAGCAGCTGGGCGGCGCTCTTCGGCCCGATGCCCGCGACACCCGGTACCTTCGAGCTGCTTATCCCCGCCAGTCCCCAGTAGTCAGGCAGTTGTTCTGGTGAGACGCCAAACTCGCTGGCAATAAATGGCGCGTCCAGCCAGCGTTTCTGGAAGTAATCGCGGATGCGGATGGTGGGAGAGAGAAGCTGGCAGTAGCCTTTGTCCGTTGAAACGATAGTGGCCTGATGTCCGGCACTCGCTACCTTGACCGCAAGCGTCGCGGCCAGATCGTCCGCTTCGTTGCCGTGTGCGCCCCAGCAGGGAACGCCGCGTTGTTCAAAGGCCGCGCGAATAACGGGCATTTCGGCATGCAGGTCGTCCGGCATCGGCGCGCGTCCGGCCTTGTAGTCAGGGAGACGCTGGTGTCGCCAGCCGCTGTTCCGCGCTTCGTCATCAAACACTGCCACTGCATGGGTAGGTTCGCTATGGCGAATAAGCTGCTCCAGCGCGTGCAGGCAAGTGTCCTTACAGGGCGTGCCCTGTACCGCATGGATACGGCGAATCAGGTTGAGCGCGTCGACGATAAGTAAATGAACAGCCACAGATAATCTCCCTTAAAGCTAATGGGTAAAGGGTATCACTGTCAGCGGGTTGAAACGAATAGCGTGAGGGAAAACAGGAAGAAGCCTCGCAAAACGAGGCTTCCTGAGAGGTTTAATCGCAGGTCACGATCTTCATCGCCAGGCCGCCGCGAGAGGTTTCGCGGTATTTGGCGTTCATATCTTTGCCGGTTTCGTACATGGTTTCGATAACTTTATCGAGACAGACGCGCGGTTCGCTGGTGCGGCGCAGGGCCATACGTGCCGCGTTCACCGCCTTCACGGAGGCGATCGCGTTACGCTCGATGCACGGTACCTGTACCTGCCCGGCAACCGGGTCACAGGTCAGACCCAGGTTATGCTCCATGCCGATTTCCGCCGCAATGCACACCTGAGCCGGGCTCGCGCCCAACAGTTCAGCCAGACCCGCCGCCGCCATGGAGCAGGCCACGCCGACTTCACCCTGGCAGCCCACTTCCGCACCGGAAATCGACGCGTTCATCTTATACAGAGAACCAATCGCGCTGGCGACCAGCAGGTAGCGCGCCAGAGAGTTGGCGTTGACCTCACGGATAAACTTGTCGTAGTACGCCAGCACAGCCGGAACGATACCGCATGCGCCGTTGGTCGGCGCGGTGACCACGCGGCCCCCTGCGGCGTTCTCTTCATTCACCGCCAGGGCGAACATGTTAATCCAGTCCACGACGGCCATGGGGTCGGTAGTCGTCTTGTCGGTGCTCACCAGCATACGGCGCAGCGCCGCCGCACGACGCGGTACGCGAAGCTTGCCAGGCAGAACGCCTTCGGTAGTGATCCCGCGCTCAATACCGCCGCGCATCACTTCCCAGACGCTGGTGAAGTGCTGCTCGAGTTCCTCTTTGCTGTGAAGGGCCAGCTCGTTTTTCATCATCAGGCCAGAGAGGGAAAGCCCCGTTTCCTGGCAATGACGCTGAAGATCCGCCGCCGTTTTGTACGGATACGGCACTTCAACAGAAGAGGTACTGGTTTGACCAAAGTGGTCTTCGTCGACGATAAAACCGCCGCCGATAGAGTAATACGTCTGGCTGTAAACCGCTTTGTCGCCGGCCAACGCGGTAATGCGCATGCCGTTTTCGTGCAGCGACAGGTTGTCCGCATGGAAATTCATGCAATGGTCAACCGGGAATTCAACCTCATGCTCACCGTTCGCCAGCAGCAAACGACCGTGGGTGTTCACATCCTGGATGAAGCCAGGGATCGCATCAATATCAACGGTATCCGGCAGGTTCCCCGCCAGGCCCATGATAATGGCGATATCGGTATGGTGGCCTTTCCCGGTCAGAGAAAGAGAACCGTAAACATCGACAACCACGCGGGTAACGTCGTGCAAGATGCCGCGTGCAATCAAGTCGTCCGTGAACTGCTTACCGGCTTTCATTGGTCCGACGGTGTGAGAGCTGGAAGGACCAATACCGATTTTGAAGATATCGAATACGCTAATCATGATGCGTCCATTGCTTTCAGTCAGAGAGGGAGGAGTGCGCCGTCCGAAGACGGCGCGGGTGACAATCAGAACATGGTGTACAGGGAGTAGAAGATCGCAGAGATAGCGATAAGACCCATGATAACCACGAAGACATTACTCACATGGCCGCTGTACTTACGCATGGCTGGCACTTTCTGAATCGCATACATCGGCATCAGGAACAGAATCATCGCGATGACCGGGCCACCCAGCGTTTCAATCATACCCAGGATGCTTGGGTTCAGGGTCGCTACCGCCCAGGTGGTGAGCAGCATGAACAGCGCAGTGATTTTATTCAGCTTGCTGATTTCAATGCTCTTGCCTTTACCACGCAGAGATTTAATCACCATACCGTTGAAGCCTTCGCGTGCGCCCAGGTAGTGGCCCAGGAAGGATTTGGTGATGGCGATCATCGCGATGATCGGTGCCATCCACGCAATCAGCGGTGCGTTAAAGTGGTTCGCCAGGTAAGACAGAATAGAGATGTTCTGATCTTTCGCTGCCGCCAGGTCTGCCGGGGAGAGGCTCAGTACGCAGCTGAAGACGAAGAACATCACGGTCAGCACCATCATGATGTGAGCGCGAGCCAGGATGCTGGAGCACTTCTTCTCAGCGCCATTACCGTACTCTTCACGTTTCGCCACCGCGAAAGAGGAGATGATCGGGGAGTGGTTGAAGGAGAAGACCATGACCGGGATTGCCAGCCACAGGGTCATCAGCAGGCCGTTACCGGTTGCAGACGCGCTGCTCAGGGACAGCGTTTCCAGTGCGGCACCGTTCCACTGTGGGATCAGGTAGCAGGCCAGCAGCATCAGTGCAGCGACAAACGGGAATACCAGCACGCTCATGGCTTTCACAATCATCTGCTCACCGAAGCGCACGATGGTCATCATGCCGACAATCAGGATCAGAGACAGGATGGCACGCGGTGGTGGCGTCATGTGCAGCTGGTGCAACATGAAGCTTTCAACGGTGTTGGTGATGGCCACGCTGTAAACCAGCAGGATGGGATAAATCGCGAAGAAGTAGAGCAGGGTAATCAGTTTACCTGCACCCACGCCGAAGTGTTCTTCAACAACTTCAGTGATGTCTTCGCCCGGGTTTTTACCGGACAGCACGAAGCGGGTCAGACCGCGGTGTGCGAAGTAGGTCATCGGGAAGGCGATGATGGCCATGATGATCAGCGGAATCAGACCGCCGACGCCTGCGTTGATAGGAAGAAACAGTACACCAGCGCCGATTGCTGTGCCGTAAAGGCCAAGCATCCACATGGTATCCGTTTTGCGCCAACCACTTCGGGATTCAATCGAAGCAACGGTGCTGGTTTGAGTGGTTTCCATCTATATCTCCTGGAGGAAGCAAATTGTCAGGTTTCTAGTCAAATCCGATGAAAAAGTGCCTGACGGTAATATGAAATTCGTTCAGTGACGGTTTTTTAATAATTTTCGCCCGTAACTATTGGCGGGCGGAAAGATACATTCTCGTTATGAATCTATCAGTGATCCTGATCCCAAATGCAATAATCCACTTATGAAGTGGGCATCTTTAGACCATTTATCTGTTAAAAAAACATCAAAGAGAATTTACGCGCGCGCAGGCTATCACCAACGACATGTAAGCTAAAAGGGCGGCCCGCGAGATAGGTGTCTTTTGCTGTAAAGAAATGGCTTTTTAGGATTTTCTGGCGGGTAATTTAGATTAAGGCTGATAATTTGCGGTTGCTAATGCGAGGTAATCGTTTGCGTTTGCGGCGAGTTTGTTAAAGACATAAGTGATATCTATGAATTGATTCGGTAATAAAAAAGCCGGGACGCACAACAGGGCGTCCCGGCTTTAACGACAACAGACCAACCGTTACGTGCAGATTTCGTAGCACGGAATATAGGCTGAGCCCGGCAACTTCATACGGTGTTGGGCCACAAAGCCCTGAAGCATGTCATCCATGCGACGCATCATCTCCCGGTCACCGTGGATCTTGTACGGACCATACTGCTCAATCGCGCGAATGCCCATCTCTTTCACGTTCCCCGCGACAATCCCGGAGAAGGCGCGACGCAGATCGGCAGCCAGCACTTCCACCGGCTGGTCCGGGTAGAGTTTGAGGTTCGCCATATTTTCATGGGTAGGCTCAAACGGGATCTGCAGATCGGGCGCAATACGAATTGACCAGTTGAAGCTGTAAGCATCGCCGGTATCACGACGATTCTCTTTCACCAGCGGCATCGCTTTTTTCATCTGACGCGCCACTTCCGCCGCGTCATCGATGATGATGCGGTAGTGACGACGCGCGGTTTCTCCCAGCGTATGCACGATAAACTCGTCCAGCACGCGGAAGTAGTCTGCGCTCTCTTTTGGCCCGGTCAGGATCAGCGGCAGAACCTGATCTTTGTTGGCCGGGTTCATCAGAATACCCAGCAGATAGAGCAGCTCTTCCGCCGTGCCCACGCCGCCCGGGAAGATGATAATACCGTGCGCGATACGGACAAACGCCTCCAGGCGTTTCTCGATATCCGGCATGATAATCAGCTCGTTCACCAGTGGGTTAGGCGGCTCAGCGGCAATGATTGACGGCTCGGTCATGCCGATAAACCGACCCTCTTTGTAACGCTGCTGCGCATGACCCACCGCGGCACCTTTCATTGGCGCTTCCATTGCCCCAGGACCACAGCCGGTACAGATATTCAGCTCACGCAGGCCAAGCTGCGTTCCTACCCGGCGGGCATAGAGATATTCGGTTTCGTTAATCGAGTGACCGCCCCAGCAGACCACCATGTTCGGGGCTTCGCCAACGTGCAGGGCACGTGCGTTGCGCAGAATAGAGAATACCAGGTTGGTAATATGGACCGAGCTTTCCAGATCGAGATGCTGGAAACGGCCTGCGTTGTGGATCTGCCCGTTAACAAACAGGATGTCACGCAGTACGGCAAACAGGTTGGCCTGAAGGGAACGAATGATACGCCCGTCAACAAAGGCCTCTTCTGGCGGGTTGATCACTTCCAGTTTCACGCCGCGCTCGCGGCGCAGCACGTTGATATCAAAGCTTTCGAAGCGGGACAGCAGTTCTTTACTGTTATCTGTCAGGCTTCCGGAGTTCAGTACGGCAAGTGAACAGTTACGAAACAATTGATACAAATCGCTGCTGGCCGTGCGTTTAAGCATGTCCACTTCCAGCTGCGACAACATATCCATTGAGCCAAGCGGGCTAATATGTGTAATCAAGTGAGCTCCTTATGGGACGAATATCGTCATTCCCTTTGATTACAATAGCCCTGGCGTGTGAGGTTTCACAACACTTCGGGCGGAATACCGCCCGCATATTGTGAAAAAATTTATATTATTGACGTACCAGGCGACCCGTCGCTGGCACAAAATCAGTGTTGGTGCGCCACGGGTTAATGTCCAGCCCACCACGTCGGGTATAGCGCGCGTAAACGCTCAACTTCTCTGGCTGGCAGAAACGCTGGATATCACTAAAGATTCGCTCCACGCACTGCTCGTGGAATTCGTTGTGATGGCGGAACGACACCAGATAGCGCAGCAGCTTTTCGCGATCGATTTTCGGGCCGCGATACTGGATCTGCACCGAACCCCAGTCCGGCTGGTGGGTAATCAGACAGTTGGATTTCAGCAGATGGCTGACCAGCGTCTCTTCAACCACCTTGCCGCTCGCCGCGTTTTCGAGGTAATCGGCGCTGAATTCATAATTCTCCACCTCGATATCCTGATCGTCAATGCAGGTTCCGTTGAAGTGGGCGATCGGCTGCCCTTCCAGTTCGTGCAGGCGATATAGCGAAACGCTGACATGACCCTGAGCACAGGCGGTTAAATCGCGTTCCAGCGTCTGCTGAACCTCATCCCAGTGATTAAATTTGGTCTGGTTGAAACTGTTGAGATAGAGCTTAAAGCTCTTGGATTCCACCAGATTCTGGCTGGCGTAATCCAGCTCAACGTGTCCGACCGCCACTTGCGGCAGGCCGCGCGCGTTGAGCCAGGAGATTTCATACAGCGTCCAGATATCGCCGCCCACGAACGGCAGCGCGTCCGCGTGCAATCCCAGAGGATCGCGGTTCAGGCTGCGCGGAACACCCTGCAGCAGGCTTGCATCGTAGGTATCGCGGTAATCGGTCGATTTACCCAGCGTTAAGCCGGTTAACGCCTGATGATTTTCGTAAGACATGTTTCATAGCCACTTTACAGGTACACTTATGGGCTGAGTTTATCCTGTCTTACAAGAAGAGAGAAATCGGTGGACATCGAAACTGCAAATGCCCTTACTACCTTCACGACCCGCTATTGCGATGCGTGGCATGAAAAGCATGGAACGTGGCCGCAAAGTGCTGAATTATATGGCGTACCGTCACCGTGCATTATCTCTTCTCAGGATGATTATGTTATCTGGCAGCCGAAGCCGAGTAACGCCGGGCAAAATGTAAATGCGGTTGAACGGGCTATGGAGATTGTGGTACAACCAGCGGTTCACGCGTTTTATGTCACGCAATTTGCAGGGGATATGCCCGCTCGCTTGGGTGATTTGACGCTGACGCTGTTGCAGACCTGGAGCGAAGACGATCTGCAGCGTGTTCAGGAAAACCTGATTGGTCATCTGGTCACGCAAAAACGCCTTAAGCTTTCTCCGACGCTCTTTATTGCTACGCTCGACAGTGACCTGGATGTGATTTCCGTCTGTAACCTGTCTGGCAAAGTGATTAAAGAGACCATCGGCACCCGCAATCGCGAGACCCTCGCCCCTTCACTTGCGGATTTCCTTACCCGACTTGAGCCTCTTCTGTAATCCATAATGCTACAGCGCGTGTGAGAGATCTCTTACAAGGTTTGTGAGAGATCGCTGGAACATTCAGTATTACCTCATTTAATTAAGATTAATATCACGCTGTTTTTCAATGGATTAGCTGTTTATCGCAGCTTTTATAGGGCTTTCTTACGTCTTACAACGCTCCCCTGGTGGGTTGTAAGACGAAGCGGAATAGCGGATTCTATCTCTGTCGACAGGACGCCGACACGAGAAACGAACATCAGGATGATGGCGTTTCTTACTCAGGACACGTCAGGATGACGCTGCATGAAGGCTTCTGGATGAAGCAAAGGGATAACGCAGGACGCGTAAGGGACACCTCCAGGAAGGAGAACGAGAGCCGAACAGGACGGTCGGTGGGTCAGGAAGGCCAGGACGTTTCAGGATGAAACAAGCACGTCAGGAAGATGTGTGCAGGATGCGAAAGGTAGACGGATGACCAGCCCTTCGGGCATCAGGAAAAGTTGTCACGGATGAGCAGGGAGCACGAATTGTAGCTGGAATGCTGCGGAACGAACCGGGAGCACTGTTTTTACAGTGCTCCCTTTTTTTATTTCTGCCTCCCGCAATGCTATGCTGCGCGCCGTTCACTTTTTCAGTTGAGGTTACCATGACGCAACACGATAGCATTCGTGCTCAGTTGCACGCCATCGAAGCCCTTTTGCGCCAACATCAGCTGTGGCAAGAGACCGCGCCGCAGCCGGAAGCGTTCGCCAGCACCCAGCCATTTTGTCTGGATACCCTGGCCCCGTTCGAGTGGCTCCAGTGGGTGTTAATTCCGCGCATGCACGCGCTGCTGGAAGGCGGTCATCCGCTGCCGCAGGCGTTTGCGGTGTCTCCCTATTATGAAATGGCCCTTGAGGCGACGCACCCTGCGCGCTCGGTCATGCTGGTTGAGCTGGAAAAACTGGATGCCCTGTTTGCCGGTGAAGATGCATGACGCTTGAGATCCTCTATCAGGACGAGTGGCTGGTGGCGGTGAATAAACCGTCTGGCTGGCTGGTGCACCGCAGCTGGCTGGATCGCGACGAGAAAGTGGTCGTGATGCAGACCGTACGCGACCAGATTGGTCAGCATGTTTTTACCGCCCATCGTCTCGACAGACCGACCTCCGGCGTGCTGCTGATGGGGCTTTCCAGCGAGGCGGGACGTCTGCTGTCTCAGCAGTTCGAACAGCACCAGATCCAGAAACGCTACCACGCGATCGTGCGCGGCTGGCTGACGGACGCCGCCACGCTCGACTATCCGCTGGTAGAGGAGCTGGATAAAATCGCCGATAAATTTGCCCGCGATGACAAAGGCCCGCAGCCTGCCGTGACGGATTATCGCGGCATGGCGACCACGGAAATGCCGGTGGCAACCAGCAAATTCCCCACTACGCGCTACAGCCTGGTTGAGCTTTTGCCCAAAACCGGGCGTAAACACCAGCTGCGACGCCATCTTGCGCACCTGCGCCACCCGATTATTGGCGACAGCAAGCACGGCGATCTGCGCCAGAATCGCAGCGCGGCCGAGCATTTTGGCTGTAACCGACTGATGTTACACGCCAGCGAGCTTAGCCTGACCCACCCGTTTACCGGCGAACCGCTGAATATCCGTGCAGGGCTGGACGATGTCTGGATGCAGGCGCTGTCACAGTTTGGCTGGCTGGGGCAACTCCCCGAAAATGAAAGGGTTGAGTTTGTATCTGGCAACGTTCAGGATGAACAGTAAACGCATTCATAGGGAAAAATATCATGGCTGAAGTAGGCATTTTTGTCGGCACTATGTACGGCAACTCACTGCTGGTAGCGGAAGAGGCTGAGGCGATTCTGGCAAGCCAGGGCCATAAAGCCACGGTCTATGAAGACCCGGAACTGGCAGACTGGGAAAAGTACAAAGATAAATACATTCTGGTGGTGACGTCCACTACCGGGCAGGGCGATCTGCCGGACAGCATCGTGCCACTTTTCCAGGGCATTAAAGACCAGCTTGGCTATCAGCCGGACGTTCGCTACGGCATCATTGCCCTGGGCGACAGCTCTTACGCAAACTTCTGCGGCGGCGGCAAGCAGTTTGATGCGCTCCTGCAGGAACAGAGCGCCCAGCGCGTCGGCGAGATGCTTCTGATTGATGCCGGTGAGCATCCTGAACCGGAAAGCGAATCGAACCCGTGGGTCGAGCAGTGGGCTACGCTCCTGAAATAGTTTTCCAGGCCGGGTCAGGCGAAGCCGCCACCCGGCAATACACCCCGCACCAAACCTCAATTCCGTGAACCACCTTCCACTTGCCTGGGCTTATGCCATAAACAACCGCTCGCACACCCTTTAATACTGTGTTTTTGCACGGTGAGAGAACGTGCCACTCCTTCATATACTTTTCCGGTCACTTATAAAACGGCTTCAGGCCGTACCAAAACGACAAAACACATCTCATTCTGATTACCCTACCGGTGCTGTACAGAATGAACCAGGCGAAAGCTATGTTTCAGGAGTGCAACAATGAGTACATTAAGCCACGCAGCGAGCAGCGCTGAGAAGCGCACGAATGCCCGCTACTGGATAGTGGTGATGCTGTTTATCGTCACATCCTTTAACTATGGTGACCGCGCCACGCTGTCGATTGCCGGCTCTGAAATGGCAAAAGATATCGGCCTTGATCCGGTGGGCATGGGTTACGTTTTCTCCGCATTCTCATGGGCCTACGTCATCGGGCAAATTCCAGGCGGATGGCTTCTGGACCGTTTTGGCTCTAAACGTGTCTATTTCTGGTCCATCTTTATCTGGTCTGCATTTACCCTTTTGCAGGGCTTTGTCGATGTTTTCAACGGTTTTGGCATTATCGTCGCGCTCTTTACGCTGCGCTTCCTGGTAGGTCTGGCAGAAGCGCCTTCCTTCCCGGGGAACAGTCGTATTGTCGCGGCCTGGTTCCCGGCGCAGGAGAGGGGAACGGCGGTGGCGATTTTTAACTCCGCCCAATATTTCGCCACGGTGATCTTCGCGCCCATTATGGGCTGGCTGACGCACGAAGTGGGCTGGTCGCACGTCTTCTTCTTTATGGGCGGGCTAGGGATCATCATTAGCTTCGTCTGGCTGAAAGTGATCCACGAACCGAATCAGCATCCTGGCGTAAACAAGAAAGAGCTGGAGTACATTGCGGAAGGTGGTGCGCTGATCAACATGGATCAGAAGTCCGGGAAAGTAAAAGTCCCGTTCAGCCAGAAATGGGCGCAGATCAAACAGCTTGTCGGTACGCGGATGATGATCGGCATCTATCTGGGCCAGTACTGTATCAACGCGCTAACCTACTTTTTCATCACCTGGTTCCCGGTGTATCTGGTGCAGGCGCGAGGGATGTCGATCCTGAAAGCGGGATTTGTTGCTTCGGTCCCGGCGATCTGCGGCTTTATCGGTGGCGTGCTCGGCGGGGTGATATCCGACTGGCTGATGCGCCGCACCGGATCGCTGAACATCGCGCGTAAAACGCCGATTGTGCTCGGCATGCTGCTCTCCATGACTATGGTGTTCTGCAACTACGTCAGCGCCGAGTGGATGGTTATCGGCTTTATGGCGATGGCCTTCTTCGGCAAAGGCATTGGCGCGCTGGGCTGGGCGGTGATGGCGGATACCGCGCCAAAAGAGATCAGCGGCCTGAGCGGCGGTCTTTTCAACATGTTTGGCAACATTTCCGGGATTGTTACGCCAATCGCGATTGGCTACATCGTTGGTACGACGGGCTCATTCAACGGTGCACTGATCTACGTCGGCGTGCATGCGCTGGTGGCAGTCCTGAGTTACCTGGTGCTGGTGGGGGATATCAAACGTATTGAACTCAAACCCGTAGTGGAGCGTGGCTGATGACAACGCAATCAAGCCCCATCGTGACTGAAATGAACGTTATTCCCGTGGCCGGGCAGGACAGCATGCTGCTCAATATTGGCGGCGCGCACAATGCGTGGTTTACCCGCAATATCGTGGTGTTGACTGATAGCGCAGGAAATACTGGCGTGGGTGAGGCGCCTGGCGGGGAGGTGATCTACCAGACCCTGGTCGATGCAATTCCGCAGGTGGTGGGCCAGGAGGTTGCCCGCCTGAACAAGGTGGTTCAACGGGTGCATAAGGGCAATCAGTCGGCAGATTTTGATACCTTCGGTAAAGGAGCCTGGACGTTTGAGCTGCGCGTCAACGCGGTGGCCGCGCTGGAGGCCGCCCTGCTTGATTTACTGGGTAAGGCGCTGAATGTCCCGGTCTGCGAGCTGCTGGGGCCGGGCAAACAGCGTGATGCCGTCACCGTGCTGGGCTATCTGTTCTACGTGGGCGATCGCACGAAAACCGATCTCCCCTATCTGGCGCAATCACCGGGTAACCACGACTGGTATCAGCTGCGCCACCAGCAAGCCCTTACCCGCGACGCGGTGGTCCGCCTGGCCGAGGCGGCTCAGGATCGCTACGGCTTCAAAGATTTCAAGCTCAAGGGTGGCGTGCTGCCCGGTGAGCAGGAGATTGAAACCGCCCGGGCGTTGAAAAAACGTTTCCCGGAGGCGCGTATCACCGTTGACCCTAACGGCGCCTGGCTGCTGGAGGAAGCCATCAGCCTGTGCAAAGGTCTGGGAGACGTGCTGACCTACGCAGAAGACCCGTGTGGCGCGGAGCAGGGCTTCTCTGGCCGTGAAGTCATGGCCGAATTCCGACGTGCCACGGGCTTACCGGTCGCCACCAATATGATTGCCGCTAACTGGCGCGAAATGGGTCATGCGGTGATGCTGAACGCCGTCGATATTCCGCTGGCGGACCCGCACTTCTGGACGCTCTCCGGCGCGGTGCGTGTGGCGCAACTGTGCGATGACTGGGGACTGACCTGGGGCTGCCACTCCAACAATCACTTCGACATTTCGCTGGCGATGTTCACCCACGTTGGCGCCGCGGCACCGGGAAACCCGACCGCTATCGACACCCACTGGATTTGGCAGGAAGGCGAAGCCCGCCTGACGAAAAATCCGCTGGAAATCAAAAATGGCAAGATTGCTGTACCCGATGCGCCGGGCCTGGGCGTGGAGCTTGACTGGGATCAGCTTCATAAAGCCCACGAGGCGTATAAAAAGCTACCGTGCGGTGCGCGTAATGACGCAGGCCCGATGCAATACCTTATTCCCGGCTGGACATTTGACCGTAAGCGCCCTGTTTTTGGACGTCACTGATAAAAGGATTACACGATGAGTACTTTTACGACCCCTGTCGTCACTTCCATGCAAATCATTCCGGTCGCGGGTCATGACAGCATGCTGATGAACCTGAGCGGGGCACATGCACCGTTCTTTACCCGCAATATTGTCATTATCAAAGACAATGCCGGCCATACCGGTGTGGGTGAAATTCCAGGCGGGGAGAAGATCCGTAAAACGCTGGAGGATGCCATTCCGCTAGTGGTGGGCAAAACGCTGGGTGAGTACAAAAATGTCCTCAACACCGTGCGCAACACCTTTGCCGACCGCGATGCGGGTGGCAGGGGGCTGCAAACCTTCGATCTGCGAACCACCATCCACGTGGTGACCGGGATTGAAGCCGCAATGCTGGATTTGCTGGGCCAGCACCTGGGCGTTAACGTCGCCTCGCTGCTGGGGGAGGGGCAGCAGCGTTCAGAAGTAGAAATGCTTGGCTATCTGTTCTTTGTCGGCAATCGCACACTGACGCCGCTGCCGTACCAAAGCCAGACGAAGGAAGCATGCGACTGGTACCGGCTGCGCCATGAAGAGGCGATGACCCCGGATGCGGTGGTGAGGCTGGCGGAAGCGGCATACGAAAAATATGGCTTCAATGATTTCAAACTGAAAGGCGGCGTGCTGGCGGGTGAAGAAGAGGCAGAGGCCATTTCCGCGCTGGCAAAACGCTTCCCACAGGCGCGCGTGACGCTTGATCCAAACGGTGCATGGTCGCTTGATGAAGCGATCAAAATAGGTAAACAGCTCAAAGGTGTGCTGGCGTATGCCGAGGATCCCTGCGGGGCCGAGCAAGGTTTCTCGGGCCGCGAAGTGATGGCGGAATTCCGTCGCGCAACAGGGCTGCCGACCGCGACCAATATGATTGCCACCGACTGGCGTCAGATGGGGCATACCCTGTCATTACAATCCGTCGATATTCCGCTGGCTGACCCGCACTTCTGGACGATGCAGGGCTCGGTCCGCGTGGCGCAGATGTGCCATGAGTTTGGCCTGACCTGGGGATCGCATTCTAATAACCACTTCGACGTGTCGCTGGCAATGTTCACCCACGTTGCCGCCGCCGCACCGGGCACCATTACCGCTATCGACACCCACTGGATCTGGCAGGAGGGGAATCAGCGTCTGACCAAAGCGCCGTTTGAGATAAAAGGTGGCATGGTGCAGGTGCCTTCAACGCCGGGATTGGGCATTGAGCTCGATATGGACCAGGTGATGAAAGCGCACGAGCTTTATCAGAAACACGGTCTGGGCGCGCGGGACGACGCGATGGCGATGCAGTATCTGATCCCCGACTGGACATTCGACAATAAACGTCCGTGCATGGTACGATAAACGCACTGGGACCGCTCCCATTGGCGGTTCTTTACGTGGTGTATGCTTAACGTAACGACTATGCGTAAGGATGGCTTATGAAAATTGTTATCGCACCGGACTCGTATAAGGAAAGTTTGAGTGCGCTTGAGGTTGCGACAGCGATAGAGCGCGGTTTTCGCGAGATCTTTCCCGAGGCGGTTTACGTCAAACTGCCGGTCGCGGATGGGGGAGAAGGCACCGTTGAGGCGATGATCGCGGCAACGCAGGGGCGAAGGGTACATGTCCCGGTGACCGGTCCCCTCGGCGAGCGGGTGGAAGGATTTTACGGGATTTCGGGTGACGAACAGAGCGCCTTTATTGAAATGGCGGCGGCAAGCGGTCTGGAACTGGTTGCGCCTTCGCAGCGCGATCCCCTGAAAACGACCTCATGGGGCACAGGTGAACTTATCCGTCACGCGCTGGATGCGGGCGTTAAGCATATCATCATCGGTATCGGCGGCAGCGCCACCAATGACGGCGGGGCCGGGATGATGCAGGCGCTGGGGGCGAAGCTGCTCGACGCCAGTGAACAGCCGCTGGGGCAGGGCGGAGGCGAGCTGGGAAAACTCGCGCGTATCGACCTGAGTGGCCTGGACACGCGTCTGGCCGAGTGCCGGATTGAGGTCGCCTGCGACGTGACCAATCCTCTGGTTGGAAAGGATGGCGCGTCAGCCGTATTTGGCCCGCAAAAGGGGGCCACGCCAGAGATGATCATTACCCTGGACAATGCGCTTGCTCATTATGCGCGGATTATTGCCCGGGATCTGGATATGGATGTGCTAAACCTTGCTGGCGGTGGTGCGGCGGGGGGAATGGGCGCGGCGCTGTACGCTTTTTGCGGCGCACAGTTGCGCCAGGGCATTGAGATTGTAACCGATGCGCTGCACCTGGCCGACCAGGTGGCCGATGCAGATTTGGTTATCACCGGCGAAGGCCGCATCGACAGCCAGACGATCCACGGCAAAGTCCCGGTGGGGGTAGCGAAGGTCGCGAAACGCTTTAACAAACCCGTTATCGGGATTGCGGGCAGTCTGACGGCGGATGTTGGCGTGGTTCACGATCACGGCATTGATGCGGTGTTTAGCGTGATTTACACCATCTGCTCGCTGGAAGATGCGCTGGAAAATGCCAGCGCGAATGTACAGATGACCGCCAGAAATATCGCGGCGGTGCTGAAAGTGGGGCAGGGAATGTAGTTCTCCCTCTCCCCGTGGGAGAGGGCATCAGGCCGCACCCGCAATCGTAGGCCCGGTAAGGCGAAGCCGCCACCGGGCTTTTATCTCAGCTCCCCAATACCTTCATCGCTTCACGCGTCACGTTATCCATTTCATCCAGCAGCTCCAGAAACTCGGGTTCCAGCTCCGATTCTGGCGTACCTGCGCGCAGTTGCTGCTCCAGCAGCTGGCAGAGATTTTTAAGCCGCGGTACGCCGCTATAGCCGCAGCTGCCGTGAAGCTTGTGGATGGCTTCCAGCAGTTCATCCGGGTGTTCCCCCACAAGCTGTTCTTCAACTTTATTACGAATCTCCGGCAGAAACGCGACCAGCATTTGCAGCATCTCGCGGGCTAAATCGGGTTTACCTGCCGCCTGACGCAGCGCAAGCTGCCAGTCAAAGGTTGCGTTTTGATTGACGGCGACCTCAACCGGCTCGCTGGAAACCGTGTAGCTTCCGCCAATATGTCCCGGCTTATAGCGTAACAGCAGGTTATGAAGCTTCTCTTCGTCGATAGGTTTCGCCAGATAATCATTCATCCCGGCGCGCAGTAACTTCTCTTTCTGACCGGCCATCGCATGCGCGGTGACCGCAATCACCGGTGTTTGCTGCTGATGTGGCAGCTGGTGGATCAACTCACAGGCCCGAATGCCATCCATGCCCGGCATCTGAATATCCATCAGAATTAAATCGAACTGCATCTGTTTGGCTTGTTCAACGGCCTGCGTGCCGCTGGTGCACAGCTCCACATGCTGAACCTGATCTTCCAGCAACACGCCAATGAGCTTCAGGTTTGCCGGGTTGTCATCAACTGCCATCACGCTCATCGGCAGTTTTTGCTCATCGTTAATCAGCGGAAGGGCATGCTGGCTAAGACGGCAATACTCCGTGAGGGCGGGCAGCAGGCGGGTGGCGGTGAGGGGTTTAAGCAGACACGCGGCTGCCCCGTCGTTTTTCAACTCTTCCGCGTTTATCTGAGCGTGGCAGGGCAGCGCCAGCAGCAGATAGTCGGTCATCGACGCGGCTTTCGCCAGCCGCTCCTGCTGCATGGTCAGCTCGCCGGTGAACGTCACCGGAATACCCATCAGTAGAATGTCGTAGTGCTCAACGGCAAGCGCCGAGAAGGTAGGGCTGTAGACTACCTCCAGGGGGGTGGTGCTTAAAATATCCAGCGTGCACTGCGCGGCCGCCGCGTTAGGCTCGACGTAGGCCAGACGCTTACCTTTCAGGCAGCCCGTCACCGGACCGTCGGTCAACGCGTTCGGATTGAGATCCAGGTTAATGTGGAACCAGAAGGTTGAACCGCGGTTTGGCTGGCTGTGGAAAGAGATATCGCCGCCCATCTCGTTTACCAGCCTCTGCGTAATCACCAGCCCCAGACCGGTACCGCCATGACGACGGGAGATACTGGCATCCGCCTGGCGGAACGCCTGGAACAGACGCGACTGATCGCGCTCGGGAATACCAATCCCGGTATCGCGGATCTGAACCTCAATTTGTACCTTGTTGTTACTGAGCGCGCGTTTTTCTACCAGAATGTCGATGTTGCCGCTTTCGGTGAATTTAATGGCGTTGCCAACAAGATTGGTAATGACCTGCTGAAGGCGCAGAGGATCGCCGATGACGTTATCCGGCACGTCGTTTTTGATGTTAAGCGTCAGTTCAAGGCCTTTGTCGTGTGACGAGTGGGCGAGCAGCGTGACCACTTCATCGAGCGTACCGCGCAGCGGGAACGGTATGCTCTCCAGAATAAGCTTGCCCGCCTCCAGCTTGGAGAAGTCCAGCACGTCGTTAATGATCGCCAGCAGGCTGTTGGCCGAACGTTCAATGGTGTGCAGATGATCGCGCTGCGTCGGGTTAAGCTCGCTTTTCAGCGTCAGGCGGGTAAAGCCGATCACCCCATTGAGCGGTGTACGCAGCTCGTGCGACATATTGGCAAGGAATTCAGATTTAATCCGCGCCGCTTCCTGGGCGCGCTTTTTCGCCAGATCCAGCTCAACGTTCTGGATCTCCATCTGCTCCAGCGTTTCGCGCAGGTCAGACGTCGCCTGGTCAACGTTATGCTGCATCTCTTCGTGATAGGCCGCCAGCGACATGGCCATCGAGTTGATGCCGTTTTTCAGCATATCCAGCTCGCCCAGCATAAAACCTTCTACGCGGCTGTCGAGCTGTCCCCGGCGGATGCGGTCAACAGTATTGACCATATTGCGGATGGGGCCCGTTACGTCGCGCATCAGGCGCCAGCCGAAGATCAGTGCAATACCAATACAGAACAGCATCATCACGCCAGAGATAAAAATCTCTTTGTACTGCTGGAGCCGGACTGACTTGAGATCCAGCTCCAGCGCCACGTATCCCAGCATGTTATTGCTGGATTTGGCGTCAGATTGCGCAGACTCGTCGGGGGAATAACTTTCCGACACGATCGGCGTGCGCAGGATCATGATATCGCCGCGCCGCAGTACGGTGAGATGGCGCGGGAAAGGTGTACCGTCCGGGATTTTCAGGGCCGCCGGATCGAGATGAAAATTCGAGGTGACAAACAGGCGGTTATGTTCGTCGTAGACGGAAATGGCGCGTACGATGTCCGAGTGGCGTCGGTGGAGCACGCTGATTAACTGCCCAATGGATTCGCGGTTTTGCAGGTTCATCCCGTACTCGCTTGAGACGGCGAGCGGTTCGATGATGCTGGCGCCTGCATCCTCCAGCTGTCGCTGCAAATCGTTATAGCGGTGCACCACAAAGAAGATACTCAGCAGCAAACCGATGAGAACGGTGGGGGCGAGGATCAAAATCATCATGCGCGCGCGCAGGCTGTAGTTGGTCATGGCGTTCCGTTATGGGACAATTAAGATAATTATGTTTATGTGAGAAAAATCTCGGCGATGGCGCAATTCTACTCTGCAAAACGACGCGTGACGACGCGTCAAATCATTACTGTTGAAGCCACAGACCTTGACCCGTTTGGTCAGGGGGTGGCTCATCACAATGGTAAGACTCTGTTTATAACAGGTTTGCTGCCAACAGAACGAGCAGAAATTACGCTGACGGAAGACAAACGCCAGTACGCGCGCGGACAGGTGAAGCGTCGCCTCAACGATAGCCCGGCGCGCGTTGCGCCACGCTGTCCGCATTTTGGCGTTTGCGGAGGCTGCCAGCAACAGCATGCGAGCACAGAATTACAGCAAAAAAGCAAAAGCCGCGCCCTGGCGCGTCTGCTGAAGCACGACGTGAACGAAGTTATTGCTGATCAGCCCTGGGGCTACCGTCGCCGCGCGCGTCTGAGTCTGAGCTATCAGCCCAAAACGGCGCGGCTGGAGATGGGTTTTCGCAAAGCGGCCTCCAGCGATATTGTTGATGTGAAGCAGTGCCCTGTTTTGGTGCCCCATCTTGAAGCATTGCTTCCGCACGTGCGCACTTGCCTCTCAGGACTGGACGGCGTTCGCCATCTTGGGCATGTCGAACTGGTCATGGCCAATAATGGCCCGCTGATGGTGTTGCGCCACACCGCGCCATTATCGAAAAAAGATCGCGAAAAACTGGAACGCTTTTCGCATTCCCACGACCTGGCGCTTTTCCTTGCTCCACAAAGCGAGATACTTGAACAGGTTACCGGTGATGCGCCCTGGTATGCGTCAAACGGGCTACGCTTAACGTTTAGCCCGCGGGATTTCATTCAGGTAAATGATGGCGTAAACCAGCAGATGGTTGAGAAAGCGCTGGCGTGGCTTGATATACAGCCCACCGATCGGGTGCTCGATCTGTTCTGCGGCATGGGCAACTTCACGCTGCCGCTGGCGCGAAAAGCAGCAAGCGTCGTCGGTGTGGAAGGCGTTGAAGCGCTGGTGGCTAAAGGGCAGGAGAACGCACAACAGAACGGCTTGCAAAATGTGACATTCTTTCATCAAAATCTTGAGGAAGATGTGACGCAACAGCCGTGGGCACAGCAGGGATTTGACAAAATCCTGCTCGACCCGGCGCGCGCCGGTGCCCCGGGCGTCATGGCGCATGTGATTAAACTTGCCCCGAAGCGTGTGGTCTATGTTTCCTGTAACCCGGCAACGCTTGCCCGTGACAGTGAGGTATTAATCAGCGCGGGTTACCAAATTCAGCGTCTGGCAATGCTGGACATGTTCCCGCACACTGGGCATCTGGAATCGATGGTGTTGTTCGAGCACATCTAATTTGTTTGGCTTGTCGACTTCGACAGGCCCTGGTCCCTAAAGGAGAGGACAATGGTTGCGGTAAGAAGTGCACATCTCAATAAAGCTGGGGAGTTTGACCCACAAAAATGGATCGCAAGTCTGGGAATTTCCAGCCAGCAGTCGTGTGAACGCTTAACCGAAACCTGGGCCTACTGTCTTCGCACCACACAGGGTCATCCGGATGCCGATCTCCTTTTGTGGCGCGGCGTGGAGATGGTTGAAATCTTATCCATGCTGAACATGGATATTGAAACGCTGCAGGCCGCGTTGCTGTTTCCTCTCGCCGATGCGAACGTCGTGACGGAAGACGTGCTGCGTGAGAGCGTCGGAAAATCCGTCGTCGCGCTGATCCACGGCGTGCGCGATATGGCGGCTATCCGCCAGCTTAAAGCCGCGCACACCGATTCCGTCTCCTCTGAGCAGGTCGATAACGTCCGCCGGATGCTGCTGGCCATGGTGGATGATTTCCGCTGTGTGGTCATCAAACTGGCCGAGCGTATTGCCCACCTGCGTGAGGTGAAGGATGCGCCGGAAGACGAGCGCGTGCTGGCCGCCAAAGAGTGTACAAACATCTATGCGCCGCTGGCGAACCGGCTAGGTATCGGTCAGCTCAAATGGGAGCTGGAAGATTACTGCTTCCGTTATCTGCACCCGGCGGAATATAAGCGCATTGCCAAACTTCTGCATGAACGCCGCATCGACCGTGAGCACTATATCGAGGAGTTCGTCGGCGGCTTGCGCCAGGCGATGAAAGAAGAGAACGTGCGCGCCGAAGTCTACGGGCGACCTAAGCACATCTACAGCATCTGGCGCAAAATGCAGAAGAAACACCTCGCCTTTGACGAGCTGTTTGACGTGCGTGCCGTACGTATCGTGGCGGAACGTCTGCAGGACTGCTACGCCGCGCTGGGGATCGTCCACACTCACTTCCGCCATCTGCCGGATGAGTTTGATGACTATGTGGCTAACCCTAAACCTAACGGTTATCAGTCCATTCACACCGTGGTGCTTGGCCCTGGCGGCAAAACGGTCGAAATTCAGATCCGCACCAAACAGATGCACGAAGATGCCGAGCTGGGCGTTGCCGCGCACTGGAAATACAAAGAGGGAACGTCGGGCGGGGCGCGTTCTGGTCACGAGGATCGCATCGCCTGGCTGCGCAAGCTGATTGCGTGGCAGGAAGAGATGGCCGACTCGGGCGAAATGCTCGACGAAGTCCGCAGCCAGGTCTTTGACGATCGGGTCTACGTCTTTACCCCGAAAGGGGATGTGGTCGACCTGCCAGCCGGTTCAACGCCGCTTGATTTTGCCTACCACATCCACAGTGACGTGGGGCACCGCTGTATCGGGGCGAAAATCGGCGGGCGCATCGTCCCGTTCACTTACCAGTTGCAGATGGGCGATCAGATTGAAATCATCACCCAGAAGCAGCCTAACCCGAGCCGGGACTGGCTTAATCCGAACCTGGGGTACGTCACCACCAGCCGCGGACGCTCAAAAATTCACGCCTGGTTCCGCAAGCAGGATCGAGACAAAAATATCCTTGCCGGTCGTCAGATCCTTGACGACGAACTGGAACATATCGGGATCAGCCTGAAAGAGGCCGAGAAATTCCTGCTGCCGCGCTACAACTTCAACGAGCTTGACGAACTGTTAGCGGCAATTGGCGGCGGCGATATTCGTCTCAATCAGATGGTTAACTTCCTGCAGGCGCAGTTCAATAAGCCAAGCGCGGAAGAGCAGGACGCGGCGGCGCTGAAGCAGCTGCAGCAGAAAACCTACGCCCCGCAGCAGCGCAGTAAAGATAATGGCCGCGTAGTGGTCGAGGGAGTGGGCAATCTGATGCACCACATTGCCCGCTGCTGTCAGCCAATTCCGGGCGACGACATCGTCGGTTTTATCACCCAGGGGCGCGGGATCTCGATCCACCGTTCCGACTGTGACCAGCTTGCCGAGCTGCAGTCCCATGCGCCGGAGCGCATCGTGGAAGCGGTCTGGGGGGAGAGCTACTCCGCCGGCTACTCGCTGGTGGTGCGTGTTACCGCCAATGACCGCAGCGGCCTGCTGCGCGATATCACCACCATTCTCGCCAACGAGAAGGTCAACGTGCTGGGTGTTGCCAGCCGCAGCGATACCCGCGAGCAGCTTGCCACCATCGATATGACCATCGAAATCTACAACCTGCAGGTGCTGGGTCGCGTGCTCGGCAAACTGAACCAGGTGCCGGATGTGATTGACGCGCGTCGTCTGCACGGCGGGTAAATACACTCTTCTGTAGGCCGGGTAAGGCTTTGCCGCCACCCGGCTTGTTTTTTAATGGAAAACACTATGACTCAAATCGACCGCCTGCTCGGCATCATGAAACGCCTGCGCGATCCGGAAAACGGCTGCCCGTGGGACAAAGAGCAGACTTTCTCCACCATCGCCCCGTACACGCTTGAAGAGACCTACGAGGTGCTGGACGCCATTTCTCGCGAGGATTTTGACGACCTGCGTGGTGAACTCGGCGACCTGCTGTTCCAGGTGGTGTTCTACGCCCAGATGGCGCAGGAAGAAGGGCGCTTTAACTTTGATGATATCTGCGCCGCTATCAGCGACAAGCTTGAGCGCCGTCACCCGCATATCTTTGGCGATGCCACCGCAGGCAACAGCGCGGAAGTACTGGCCCGCTGGGAGCAGATTAAAAGCGCCGAGCGTGCTGAAAAATCCCAGCATTCGGCGCTGGACGATATTCCTCTGAGTCTGCCTGCGCTGATGCGCGCGCATAAAATTCAAAAGCGTTGTTCCGCCGTCGGTTTTGACTGGGACTCTCTGGGGCCGGTGCTGGATAAAGTGCATGAAGAGATCGACGAGGTTATGCACGAAGCGCAGCAGGCGGTGGTGGATGAAGCAAAGCTTGAGGAAGAGATGGGCGATCTGTTGTTTGCGACCGTCAACCTTTCGCGCCATTTAGGTGTAAAAGCGGAAACCGCATTGCAAAAAGCCAATCTGAAATTCGAACGTCGTTTTCGTGAAGTGGAGCGGATTGTCGCCTCGCGCGGCCTGGAAATGACCGGAATTGACCTCCAGGCGATGGAAGAAGTCTGGCAGGAAGTAAAACGCCAGGAATCTGATCTCTAACGGAATTTTGCGATCAAGCGCAATTTGTGTGATTTTTTAAATGACAAGCGCTTGATTTGCGTCAAAAACATTTACCCAAAAGGGGCTATTTTCTCACTCCTTATGTTTGTCATGGCCTGGAATGGAGACGGAGAATGAAAGTTTGTGGCGCTCGCCGTGTTCGGGTATACTACTTTCCCGTCCTGGTTATTCCATCGTTTCACCCTAACTTCTCAGGTTCAGCATGACAACGAACTATATTTTTGTGACCGGCGGGGTCGTATCCTCTCTGGGTAAAGGCATTGCCGCAGCCTCCCTCGCAGCCATTCTTGAAGCCCGTGGCCTCAATGTGACCATGATGAAACTGGATCCGTACATCAACGTCGATCCTGGCACCATGAGCCCAACCCAACACGGGGAAGTGTTCGTTACTGAAGACGGCGCTGAAACCGATCTGGATCTTGGCCACTACGAGCGTTTCATTCGTACCAAAATGACCCGTCGTAACAACTTTACGACTGGCCGCATCTACTCCGACGTTCTGCGTAAAGAGCGCCGCGGTGACTACCTGGGCGCGACCGTTCAGGTTATCCCACACATCACTAACGCCATCAAAGAGCGTGTCCTTGCCGGTGGCGAAGGGCATGACGTTGTGCTGGTTGAAATCGGCGGTACCGTAGGGGATATCGAATCCCTGCCGTTCCTCGAAGCGATTCGTCAGCTGGCGGTAGATATTGGTCGTGAGCATGCGCTGTTCATGCACCTGACGCTGGTGCCTTACATGGCGGCTGCAGGTGAAGTGAAAACCAAACCGACTCAGCACTCTGTTAAAGAGCTGCTCTCCATCGGTATTCAGCCTGACATCCTGGTTTGCCGTTCCGATCGCGCTATCCCGGCGAACGAACGTGCGAAAATTGCATTGTTCTGTAACGTGCCTGAAAAAGCCGTTATTTCAATGAAAGATGTCGATTCCATTTATAAAATCCCGGGCCTGTTGAAATCGCAGGGCCTGGACGATTATATTTGTAAACGATTCAGCTTGAACTGTCCGGAAGCTAACCTGTCTGAATGGGAACAGGTTATCTATGAAGAAGCCAATCCGGCGGGCGAAGTGACTATCGGTATGGTCGGCAAGTACATTGAACTGCCGGATGCCTATAAGTCAGTTATCGAAGCGCTGAAACACGGTGGTCTGAAGAACCGCGTCTCCGTGAACATCAAGCTGATTGATTCGCAGGATGTTGAAACGCGTGGCGTGGAAATTCTGAAAGATCTGGATGCGATTCTCATCCCTGGCGGCTTTGGCTACCGCGGTGTTGAAGGCAAGATCGCCACTGCACGCTATGCGCGTGAAAACAATATTCCTTACCTCGGCATCTGCCTGGGTATGCAGGTTGCGCTGATCGAATTTGCGCGCAACGTAGCGGGAATGGAAAACGCGAACTCTACGGAATTTGTGCCAGACTGTAAGTACCCTGTAGTGGCGCTGATTACGGAATGGCGCGACGAAGACGGTAACGTCGAAGTCCGTACCGAGAAGAGCGATCTGGGTGGCACAATGCGTCTTGGCGCACAGGCCTGCCAGCTGTCCGACGATAGCGTGGTTCGCAAGCTGTATGGCGAATCGGTCATCACCGAGCGCCATCGTCACCGCTATGAAGTCAACAACATGCTGTTGAAACAAATTGAAGCTGCGGGCCTGCGCGTTGCGGGCCGCTCCGGGGATGATCAGTTAGTCGAGATCATTGAAGTGCCAAACCATCCATGGTTTGTTGCCTGCCAGTTCCACCCGGAATTTACTTCAACGCCGCGTGACGGGCATCCGCTGTTTGCAGGCTTCGTGAAAGCCGCCAGCGAGTACCAGAAGCGTCAGGCGAAGTAAAAAAAGTTAGAACGGCAACGCGTACCTTTGGTACGCGTTGTTTGTCTGGAGTTTTAGTTTAACTTGTACTGAGGAAAATCTAATGTCCAAAATCGTTAAAGTCATCGGTCGTGAAATCATCGACTCCCGTGGTAACCCGACCGTTGAAGCTGAAGTTCATCTGGAAGGTGGTTTCGTCGGTATGGCAGCTGCTCCATCAGGTGCTTCTACGGGTTCCCGCGAAGCGCTGGAACTGCGCGATGGCGACAAATCCCGTTTCATGGGCAAAGGCGTACTGAAAGCGGTTGGCGCTGTAAACGGTCCTATTGCTCAGGCCATCATTGGCAAAGACGCTAAAGACCAGGCTGGCATCGACAAGATCATGATCGATCTGGACGGTACTGAAAACAAATCTAACTTCGGTGCGAACGCAATCCTGGCGGTTTCCCTGGCGAACGCCAAAGCAGCAGCGGCTGCTAAAGGTATGCCACTGTTCGAGCACATCGCTGAACTGAACGGCACCCCAGGCAAATACTCCATGCCTGTACCAATGATGAACATCATCAACGGTGGTGAGCACGCAGACAACAACGTTGATATTCAGGAATTCATGATTCAGCCAGTTGGCGCGAAATCCCTGAAAGAAGCGGTACGTATGGGTTCTGAAGTGTTCCACAACCTGGCTAAAGTTCTGAAAGCTAAAGGTATGAACACGGCTGTAGGTGACGAAGGTGGCTATGCGCCAAACCTGGGTTCTAACGCAGAAGCTCTGGCTGTTATCGCAGAAGCAGTAAAAGCTGCTGGCTACGAGCTGGGCAAAGACATCACCCTGGCGATGGACTGTGCAGCATCTGAATTCTACAAAGACGGTAAATACGTTCTGGCTGGCGAAGGCAACAAAGCGTTCACCTCCGAAGAGTTCACTCACTTCCTGGAAGACCTGACCAAACAGTACCCAATCGTCTCTATCGAAGACGGTCTGGACGAGTCTGACTGGGATGGTTTCGCATACCAGACCAAAGTACTGGGCGACAAAATCCAGCTGGTTGGTGACGATCTGTTCGTAACCAACACCAAGATCCTGAAAGAAGGCATCGAGAAAGGCATCGTTAACTCCATCCTGATCAAATTCAACCAGATCGGTTCTCTGACCGAAACCCTGGCTGCGATCAAAATGGCGAAAGACGCTGGCTACACCGCTGTCATCTCTCACCGTTCTGGTGAAACTGAAGATGCAACCATTGCTGACCTGGCAGTGGGTACCGCTGCAGGCCAGATCAAAACCGGTTCTATGAGCCGTTCTGACCGTGTTGCTAAATACAACCAGCTGATTCGTATCGAAGAAGCGCTGGGCGAAAAAGCACCATACAACGGTCGTAAAGAGATCAAAGGCCAGGCATAATTGCTTAAGCCTTAAATGAAAATGCCAGTCGAAAGACTGGCATTTTTTTTGGCTATTTAAAATCGACCGCCATTTGCTCCGGGATGGTCAATCCCCGGGTAGTCTGGACGCAGCGGGCGATATAATCCGTAAAACGCGGGGGTTTCGGCATTCCCATGCTGAGCAGCTTATCGTTGCTGAAGCGCACGTTCAGCGTGGCAAAGGCGCCGTATAAGCGCATCGCTCTCAGCATCAGGCGTTCGTTGCATGGACCAAAAATCGTTTTCAGCTCGCGGCGCATTCTGACCAGCGTTTCGTAGCTGACCTGCGCATATTTATCACCGACGGGCGCTTTCTCCAGCGCCTGCGCCATCGCCTGATCGATGTCTGCAAAGCGAACGCTGTTTTCTTCCCCGGCAGAAATATGCACCACCTCACCCGGACGCGCGTTGCTGCCGAGCAGCATTAACAGCGCGTCGGCGCAATAATCCACCGGCACTACGTCGATCCGGTCTTCCATTGAACACATAAACTTTTGCAGCATCAGGCCCATACTGAAGACCCAGAAGATGCTGCTCGACGGCGTGCAGCCGTGACGGGTATGGCCGACGACGATGGAGGGGCGGGCGATAAGCAGCGGCAGGTCCGGGCACTCCTGACGCATCAGCTTTTCAATGGTTGACTTCGAATAAGTGTATTCCACCAGATGTTCAGCATTTTCTCTGAATTCAGCACTTTCCGCGACCAGTGAATCCTGCTCCGGGGTGCATGACATTGCTGTGCCTACGTGCAGGAAACGCTGCAGTCCAGTGACCTGTTCCATGCGGCGTGCCAGCGCAAGGGTACCGTCGACGTTTACCTTCCAGATAAGCGGGTTGTTTCCAAATGAGGCGACAGCCGCGCAGTTAACCACATGCGTGACCTGGTTCAGTCGCGGATCGTTCAGAAAGGCCTCCGGCTGGCTGAGGTCGCCAATGAGAATATTCTCCACGCTCAGGGAAGCCAGTTTCTCCTCAGAAACGTTGAACTTACGCATGTTCTCCTGCACGCGCTCCAGCCCGCTTTGCGGATCGCCGGCGCGGGCAAGCAAAAGGAGTTTCACGGATTGATCGCTCGTCAGAATTTTTTCAAGTACTGCACCGCCCAGGAAACCGGTCACGCCTGTAATCAATAACATCTTCATTCATACCGTCTCATTATGATTGATGAGGCGGATTGTAGGCGCGCAAAAGTAAACGGCATTTAAATAATAAATCGCCGAAACAGGCTGCGTCTTAAGCTTATTTTAAGGAAAGGAAATCAGGTGGAGATATTGGACATTGCGGAAAGGTGAAAAATTCAATTTATAAATAATTATATTTCAACTTTATGATTTGTATTGATTTTTATGCTTCGGGGATAGGGTGGTTACAGCATTGAAAATGTAATAAATAAAATATTTTGTTACACCAAACATTTCTCTGGAAAATAAATTAAATTTTGCTTAAGGGAAATTGAGTAACTTAAAAGCAGGCTAGTTTATGTAGCCTGCGTAATATTTTCAGAGCAGCAAAGGAAGCGTAGCGCTGGCTGTTTGCTGGCTAACATCCGCGTAATGGTTGTCCAGCGTAATAAGAGAGGTGGTCAGCAATTCGACCAGCAGCATGACACCCACCTTTGCATTGAGCGCGCCAGCGCTAAGCGGGCCTTCTGGCTTGGCGGCTACCAGTTGCATATCACTCAGGGAAGCCAGCGGGCTACGTGGCGTGTTGCTGAGCGCCAGAACCTTTACGCCGCGCTTGCGGGCCAGTTTCACCACATGAAGTAAATCCCGCGTAGAACCGGAACTGGAGATAGCCACGACCAGCGTTTCAGCCGAGAGCGTTGCCGCATTCATGGCTGCGCGGTGCATGTCGCTAAATAACTGTGCGGGTTTACCCAGCCTTAATAACTTGTAATGCAGATACTCACCGAGGATTGCGCTGGCCGCGACGCCATAGATCTGCACGGATTGCGCCTGATGCAGTGCCAGTGCGGCTTTTTCAAGCAGCGCCCGGTCCAGGAGCCTGGCGGTATCCTGCAGAGCCAGGATTGACTCATCCACCACGTTATCAATTTCATCCCCGGCCTCTCGCGCGGGCTGACCCTGCTGAATATCCAGCGCCAGCGCCATTTTGAATTCGTTATAGCCCTTGCAGCCCAGCGTCCGGCAAAGACGCGTCACGCTGGCCTCGCTGGTGTGACTCTCGCGCGCCAGTTCCGTGATCGTCAGGTAGAGCACTCGGGCGGGATCGCTGAGGACAAACTCGCCGAGTTTTTGTTGTGTTGGGCTGTACCCGGAAGCCTCCTGGCGGAGCTTCAGCAGCAGATTTTCATGGTCCGACATGCCAGGTCCTTAATGCGTTTCTCTGTGACTAGTGTGACGGAAAGCAGGGGAAAGATGCCAGTCATTTTGAAAAAGTATGATCGGTCTCCTGGTTTTTGATGATAATTTTCACTATTAAATATTTATATGGTAAAAATTTTCATCAATAAATGAGGGGATGAAAAAATGATGCAAATGTTCAGTGGAGCCTCTTCGGGGGGATGGTTTGAAAAAGCGCAGCGCTTCGGCAAATCGTTTATGTTGCCCATCGCCGTGTTGCCTGCGGCGGGTCTGCTGCTTGGGATAGGCGGCGCGTTGTCGAATCCCAATACGCTAACGGCCTATCCGTTTTTAGATGTGGGCTGGCTGCAGGCGGTTTTCACCATCATGAGCAGTGCAGGTTCCATCGTATTTGCGAACCTCTCGGTGCTGTTTGCGGTTGGGGTGGCCGTTGGGCTGGCAAAAAGTGATAAAGGCACGGCAGGGCTGGCGGCGTTACTGGCGTTTCTGGTGATGAACGCCACCATCAACGCGCTGCTGATCCTCACCGGCAAACTGGCGCAGGAAAACCCGGGGGCCGTGGGGCAGGGGATGACGCTGGGGATTCAGACGCTGGAAACGGGTGTATTTGGCGGCGTAGTGATTGGTCTCGTGACCTGCGCGTTGCATCACCGGTTTAATAAAATTGCCCTTCCGCAGTTCCTGGGCTTCTTTGGCGGCTCGCGCTTTGTCCCGATTATCAGCTCGCTGGCGGCGATACTCGTCGGCGCGCTGATGACCGTGGTCTGGCCGCATTTCCAGAAACTGATCTTTGGTCTGGGCGGGCTGGTAGACGCCACCGGTTATCTGGGCACCCTGCTGTACGGCTTCATTTTACGCATGCTGGGCCCGTTCGGGTTGCACCACATCTTCTATCTTCCGTTCTGGACCACGGCCCTTGGCGGCAGCGAGATCGTCAATGGTCATCTGGTGGAGGGTACGCAGCGTATCTTCTTCGCCCAGCTGGCTGACCCGACGACGCGTCAGTTTTATGAAGGTACGTCGCGCTTCATGTCTGGGCGCTTTATTACGATGATGTTTGGCCTGCTCGGCGCGTGTCTGGCGATGTACCACACGGCAAAACCCGAGAACAAAAAGCGCGTTGCCGGGCTGCTGCTCTCTGCGGCGTTAACCTCTTTCCTGACGGGCATTACCGAGCCCATCGAGTTCTCCTTCCTGTTTATTGCGCCGGTGCTTTACGTCATCCATGCGCTGTTTGACGGGCTGGCGTTCATGCTTGCACACATGCTGCATATCACCATCGGGCAAACCTTCTCCGGCGGTTTTATCGACTTCGTGCTGTTCGGTATTTTGCAGGGGGAGGCCAAAACCAACTGGATGTTCGTTCCGCTGGTCGGCGTGCCGTGGTTCTTCCTTTACTACTTCACCTTCCGCTACCTGATTAACCGTTTTGATTTCGCCACGCCGGGCCGTGAAAAGACGGCGATGGTTGATGAAGTGAGTCTGCCGCAAAGCGAGCGCGCTGCGGCGGTGATCGCCGGATTAGGTGGAAAAGACAATCTGGACGAGGTGGACTGCTGCGCCACGCGCCTTCGCGTCACGGTCAAAGACGGCAGCAAGGTGGATGACGCGGCGCTGAAAGCGACCGGCGCGCGCGGCGTTATCGTGCGCGGTAACGGGGTTCAGGTCATTTATGGCCCGCACGTCACCATTATCAAAAACGAAGTGGAAGAGATTTTATCGTAATGAAAACTGTACTGGATAACCTGAAGGGAAAACTGGTCGTCTCCTGTCAGGCGCTGGAGAATGAACCGCTGCATAGCCCGTTTATTATGTCGCGGATGGCGCTGGCGGCGGCGCAGGGCGGGGCCGCTGCCATTCGTGCCAACAGCGTGGTGGATATCGAGGCCATTAAGCAGCAGGTCTCTTTGCCTGTCATCGGCATCATCAAACGGGATTACCCGGAAAGCGAAGTGTTTATCACCGCCACGATGAAAGAGGTGGATGAGCTCATGGCCGTCTCTCCGGAAATCATAGCCCTTGATGCCACGGCCAGGGAGCGTCCCGGTGGGGAATCCCTGGAAACGCTGGTCATGCGCATCCGCTCGCGCTACCCCTCGGTACTGCTGATGGCGGATATTTCCACCGTGGACGAAGCCGTGACGGCGCAGGCGCTGGGCTTTGACTGCGTCGGCACGACGCTTTACGGCTATACGGCGGAAACGGCAGGCCATTCGCTTCCGGAGAACGACTGCGCGTTCCTGAAGGCCGTGCTGGCAGCCGTGACGGTTCCCGTGGTTGCCGAAGGGAACGTGGATACGCCTGAACGCGCGGCCCGGTGCCTGGCGCTGGGTGCGCACACGGTCGTCGTCGGTGGCGCGATCACCCGTCCACAGCAAATTACCGAACGGTTTATGGCGGCGATTAGCGCGCAAAGCACCGATGGAGCATGACCATCCGGCGGGGATCTGCGATACTTATCGTTTATCCCCTTAACTGAGATGACTATGCAGTACCCGATTAACGAGATGTTCCAGACCCTGCAAGGCGAGGGTTACTTTACCGGCGTTCCCGCTATTTTCATTCGTTTACAGGGATGCCCGGTTGGCTGTGCCTGGTGTGATACCAAACATACGTGGGATAAGCTCGCAGATCGGGAAGTGTCGCTGTTTAGCATTCTGGTGAAAACCAAAGAGAGCGATAAGTGGGGCGCGGGCAGTTCAGAAGATCTGCTGGCGATTATTGGTCGTCAGGGCTGGACGGCGCGCCATGTGGTGATCACCGGCGGTGAACCCTGTATCCACGATCTGACCCCGCTGACCGAGCTGCTCGAAAAGAACGGCTACAGCTGCCAGATTGAAACCAGTGGCACCCACGAAGTGCGCTGCTCTCACTCTACCTGGGTGACGGTTTCGCCAAAAGTGAATATGCGCGGCGGGTATGACGTGCTCTCTCAGGCGCTGGAACGCGCGGATGAGATTAAGCACCCAGTAGGGCGCGTGCGCGATATCGAAGCGCTGGACGAACTGCTGGCGACGCTGACGGATGAAAAGCAGCGGGTGATTGCCCTGCAGCCTATCAGCCAGAAAGAAGATGCGACGCGTCTGTGTATTGAAACCTGTATCGCGCGTAACTGGCGCCTGTCCATGCAGACGCACAAATACCTGAATATAGCCTAAAAAAAAGCCCGGTTTTGCCGGGCTATTTTTTTACTCTCCGCGATACACGCAGCCTGCCGTGCAGGTCTCTTTGATCATCACCGCGCTCAGCAGTGGTACCAGCGGCTTCATCTGATCCCAAATCCATTTTGCCAGCACTTCGCTGGTCGGGTTTTCAAGGCCCGGGATCTCATTCAGATAGTAGTGATCCAGACGGTCGTAGGTCGGTTTAAACGCGGCCTTCAGTTCGGCAAAATCCATGATCCAACCGGTATGCGGATCAACTTCACCGGTGATCTCAAGACGCACCATAAACGAATGCCCATGCAGACGGCCACATTTATGCCCTTCAGGAACATGCGGAAGGTGGTGGGCGGCTTCGAAGGTGAAATCTTTAAACAGTGTGGTGGACATGATCGCTCTCAGTAATGCGGAAAAAACCGCCGCATAGTACCGGAAAGCACAATTTTTAGCATTAACTAAAACGGCTCTGAAGGCGCAGCCATGGTGGTAAGGTGCTTTTTTGGTTTTTAACTATTTATTTTCAATGAGTTAGTTAACCTGTTTTATCGCTAAGAACGATAACTAAAACAGGTTAGTCCATTTGGTTATTTATTATTTCCATCCCTTCTTTAATTGTTATTATCCTCGCCGTTAACCTTATCTTCAGTTTGGATTTATTCGCTTAAAGTCCGCTTGGCTACTGGAACATAACGACGCATGACAACACAGGCCCCACCATCAAATTTGCTTCCCCTGAACCCGGAGCAACTGGCGCGCCTTCAGGCTGCCACCTCTGATTTTTCTCCCACTCAGCTTGCCTGGGTCTCCGGTTATTTCTGGGGAATGCTCAATCAGCAGCCTGGCGCTGTCGCGGGCGCACCGGCAACGGCTGTGGAAATTCCCGCTATTACGCTGATTTCCGCCTCGCAGACGGGCAACGCCCGCCGCGTGGCCGAAGCGTTGCGTGACGACCTGCTGGCCGCCAAACTGAACGTGAACCTGGTCAACGCCGGCGATTATAAATTTAAGCAAATCGCGTCAGAAAAGCTGCTGGTGGTGGTCGCCTCTACCCAGGGCGAAGGTGAACCCGCTGAAGAAGCGGTAGCGCTGCATAAGTTTCTGTTCTCGAAAAAAGCCCCAAAACTGGATGGCACGGCGTTTGCCGTGTTTGGTCTGGGCGATACCTCCTATGAATTCTTCTGTCAGTCCGGTAAAGACTTCGACAGTAAGCTGGCGGAGCTCGGCGCAGAGCGCCTGCTGGACCGCGTCGACGCGGATGTGGAATACCAGACTGCCGCCGCCGAATGGCGCGCGCGCATTGTTGAGGTGCTGAAAGCGCGCGTGCCGAAAGAGACGCCGGCGCAGGCCGCATTGACCTCAGCGGGCGTCGTCAACGATATCCATACCAGCCCTTACACGAAAGAAGCACCGCTGGCGGCAAGCCTGTCGGTGAACCAGAAAATCACTGGCCGCGACTCGGAAAAAGACGTGCGTCATATCGAAATCGATCTCGGTGACTCTGGCCTGCGTTATCAGCCTGGCGATGCGCTGGGCGTCTGGTATCAGAACGATCCGGCGCTGGTGAAAGAGCTGGTTGAGCTGCTGTGGCTGAAAGGTGATGAGCCTGTCACCGTTGACGGCAAAACCCAGTCGCTTTCTGATGCGCTGCAGTGGCATTTCGAACTGACGGTCAACACTCCGAACATCGTCGAAAATTACGCCACCTTAACGCGCAGTGAATCGCTGCTGCCGCTGGTGGGCGACAAAGCGAAACTGCAGCATTACGCCGCGACGACGCCGATTGTCGATATGGTGCGCTTCTCTCCGGCGCAGCTGGATGCCGATGCAGTGGTCGGGCTGCTGCGTCCATTGACCCCGCGCCTCTACTCCATCGCCTCTTCTCAGGCAGAGGTGGAGAGCGAAGTGCATATCACCGTGGGCGTGGTGCGATATGACATCGAAGGCCGCGCCCGTGCGGGTGGGGCATCAAGTTTCCTGGCGGACCGCGTGGAAGAAGAGGGCGAAGTGCGCGTCTTTATCGAGCACAACGACAACTTCCGTCTGCCGGCAAACCCGGAAACCCCGGTGATCATGATTGGTCCAGGCACCGGTATTGCGCCGTTCCGCGCCTTTATGCAGCAACGTGCAGCGGACGACGCGCCAGGCAAAAACTGGCTGTTCTTCGGCAACCCACACTTTACCGAAGATTTCCTCTACCAGGTTGAGTGGCAGCGTTACGTCAAAGAGGGCGTGTTGACCCGTATCGATCTGGCCTGGTCCCGCGACCAGAAAGAAAAAGTCTACGTACAAGACAAACTGCGCGAACAGGGCGCAGAGCTGTGGCGCTGGATCAATGACGGTGCCCACATTTATGTCTGCGGCGACGCCAATCGCATGGCGAAAGACGTTGAGCAGGCACTGCTGGAAGTGATTGCCGAATTCGGCGGTATGGATGCCGAAACGGCGGATGAATTTTTAAGTGAGCTGCGCGTTGAGCGCCGTTATCAGCGAGATGTCTACTAATGAGCGAAAAATATCCAGGGCCACTGGTGGTCGAAGGTAAACTGACAGACGCCGAGCGCATGAAGCTGGAAAGCAACTACCTGCGCGGCACCATTGCTGAAGATTTGAATGACGGTCTCACCGGCGGTTTTAAAGGCGACAACTTCCTGCTGATCCGTTTCCACGGTATGTACCAGCAGGACGACCGCGATATTCGCGCTGAGCGTGCCGAACAGAAGCTGGAGCCGCGTCATGCGATGCTGCTGCGCTGCCGTCTGCCGGGTGGGGTCATCACCACCAAACAGTGGCAGGCGATTGATAAATTCGCTGGCGAAAACACGATCTACGGCAGCATCCGCCTGACCAACCGTCAGACCTTCCAGTTCCACGGTATTCTGAAGAAGAACGTGAAGCCGGTGCACCAGATGCTCCACTCCGTTGGGCTGGACGCACTGGCTACTGCCAACGACATGAACCGTAACGTGCTTTGCACGTCGAACCCGTACGAGTCTGAGCTGCATGCCGAAGCGTATGAGTGGGCGAAGAAGATCTCTGAGCATCTGCTGCCGCGCACCCGCGCCTATGCAGAGATTTGGCTCGATCAGGAGAAAGTCGCGACCACCGATGAAGAACCGATTCTCGGCCAGACCTATCTGCCGCGTAAGTTCAAAACCACGGTCGTGATCCCGCCGCAGAACGATATTGACCTGCATGCCAACGACATGAACTTCGTGGCGATTGCCGAAAACGGCAAGCTGGTCGGCTTTAACCTGCTGGTGGGCGGGGGCCTGTCCATTGAGCACGGTAACAAGAAAACCTACGCCCGCACCGCGAGCGAGTTTGGTTTCCTGCCGCTGGAGCACACGCTGGCGGTGGCGGAAGCCGTGGTCACGACCCAGCGCGACTGGGGTAACCGTACCGACCGTAAAAACGCGAAAACCAAATATACCCTCGAGCGCGTGGGGGTGGAGACGTTCAAAGCGGAAGTGGAGCGTCGCGCGGGGATCAAATTTGAGCCAGTCCGTCCTTACGAATTCACCGGTCGCGGCGATCGTATTGGCTGGGTGAAAGGTATCGACAATAAATGGCATCTGACGCTGTTTATCGAAAATGGTCGAATTCTGGATTATCCGGGCCGTCCGCTGAAAACCGGTCTGCTGGAAATTGCGAAGATCCACAAAGGCGAGTTCCGCATTACCGCTAACCAGAACCTGATCATTGCCGGCGTGCCGGAGAGCCTGAAGGCAAAGATCGAGACGCTGGCGCGCGATCATGGGTTGATGGATGCGGTCAAACCGCAGCGTGAAAACTCCATGGCCTGCGTGTCGTTCCCGACCTGTCCGCTGGCGATGGCCGAAGCGGAACGTTTCCTGCCGTCATTTACTGACAAAGTGGAAGCGATTCTGGAAAAACACGGCATTCCGGACGAGCATATTGTTATGCGAGTGACCGGCTGCCCGAACGGCTGCGGTCGCGCGATGCTGGCCGAGCTGGGGCTGGTGGGGAAAGCGCCGGGTCGCTATAACCTGCATCTGGGCGGTAACCGTATCGGCACACGTATTCCACGTATGTTCCGCGAGAACATCACCGAGCCGGAAATTCTTGATTCCATCGACGAGCTTGTCGGGCGCTGGGCGAAAGAGCGCGAAGCGGGTGAAGGCTTCGGCGACTTTACGGTGCGTGCGGGCATCATTCGCCCGGTGCTCGATCCCGCAAGGGATTTCTGGGAGTAACCACGAGAGGTAATTATGTCCGTACTCGATCTAAACGCCCTTAACGAACTGCCAAAAGTCGAACGCATTCTGGCGCTGGCAGAAACCAACGCCCAACTGGAAAAGCTCGATGCCGAAGGGCGCGTGGCCTGGGCGCTGGAAAACCTGCCGGAAGACTATGTGCTTTCGTCGAGCTTTGGTATTCAGGCGGCGGTGAGTTTGCATCTGGTGAATCAGATCCGTCCGGACATTCCGGTGATCCTCACCGACACCGGCTACCTGTTCCCGGAAACCTACCAGTTTATTGACGAGCTGACGGACAAGCTCAGGCTGAACCTGAAAGTCTACCGCGCGACGGAAAGCGCGGCCTGGCAGGAGGCACGCTACGGCAAGCTGTGGGAGCAGGGCGTTGAGGGCATTGAGAAATACAATGAGATCAACAAAGTCGAGCCGATGAACCGGGCACTGAAAGAGCTTAACGCGCAGACGTGGTTTGCAGGGTTGCGCCGTGAGCAATCCGGCAGCCGTGCCACGCTGCCGGTGCTGGCGGTTCAGCGCGGAGTCTTTAAGGTGCTGCCGATTATCGACTGGGATAACCGGACGGTGTACCAGTACCTGCAAAAACACGGGCTGAAGTACCATCCGCTGTGGGACCAGGGCTACCTGTCAGTTGGAGACACCCACACCACGCGCAAATGGGAACCGGGAATGGCGGAAGAAGAGACGCGATTCTTTGGGCTGAAGCGCGAGTGCGGGTTGCACGAAGGGTAATTCCTTAACCGCCCTCTCCCTGTGGGAGAGGGGTGGGGTGAGGGCATCAGGCCGCGCTATACTTAAAAACCTCAGCCTTTCCCCGCCTTCGCCAGCTCCTTCACCAGCGGCAGCATCACTTTCACCACGTCCCGGCTGCGGTGTTCAATGCGCTGCGGCAGGGCGCTATCAATATGCTGCTGATTATCCAGCATCACGTTATGCCAGCTTGTCCCGTCCGGGAAGGCTTTCGATTTTCCCCGTTGCTGGTAGCCATCTTTTTTCCCCAGCGCCCAGTTGGTTGCTTCCACGTAAAGGACCGGAATGCCCGCTTTATCGAACACTTCGCCGTCGTTGCAGCAGCCCGTTCCTCGCGGATAATTTGGATTGCCGCCCGGGTTGCTGGCGGCATACACCCCGTGGCTGCGGGCAATGGCGAGCGCCCGGTCACGCGTCAGTTTACGCACGCTTCCCGGCGTACTCTGTCCGCTGTTGAAATACAGTTTATCGCCGACAATTAGGTTATCGAGGTTAATTACCAGCAGCGTATTTTTCTTCTCTTCAGCGCTCATGCGTTTAAGGAGATTCTCAGCGCCGAGCTTACCCTCCTCTTCACCGCTGGTGGCAACGAAACGAATGCCATATTGCGTCGGAATGTTCTTCATTCGCTCGGCCAGTTCGAGCATCACGCCAAGACCCGCTGCGTTATCGTCAATGCCCTGCAGCGTCAGCCCGCCGAGGTTGTTATCGGTGTCGGCATCGCTGAGCGGTGCGTAAGTATCGAGATGCGCCATGATAATAATCTGTTCCGCCGCGCGACCTTCGTGAGCCGCAATAACCGTACTGCCGGTCACGTTGTGCCAGTTTTGTGTTTTATTGCGCGAGGTATAGATATAGCGGCTGTGAAACGACCGGATATCGCTCTGGTAACCCATATCAGCAAATTGCTGGCGAATATAGTCAGCGGAGAGCATTTCCGCAGGTGAACCGGTCATGCGGCCAGGGAACACGGTGGCAATATGCCGCGCCTGCTGAGTGGCGATTTCACCATAGGGTTGATTTTTTGCCTGAGCCGGAAGAATAAAGCAAACGCCTAGCGCCAGGGCAGCAACACAGTGGCGCGTTGCGGAAAACATAGTGAGTCCTTAAAAACAGAGCAAAATTTTAACTGGCCTAGTATGAAACTGTGATCGCCCATACACAATTTGAATTGCTCTTAAATGCCCGAAAATTCGCGTGTTAAGCACTTTTTGATATTAACTTTTTCACATCGTTATTCCATTGAGTAACTACTCATTCCAATTCGTAATTTCATTCGGTCTAAGCCGCCCCCTATAGTCCCTCTATTCCTCGTTGTTAGTGAGTTGTTGCCTGTGGACTATCTGCCCTTATTTGCCGCGATTAAAGAGAAACCGGTGCTGGTTGTTGGCACGGGTGAAATTGCCGATCGCAAAATCGCGTTTTTGCAACGTGCGGGGGCGCAGGTGCGGGTAGTGGCAGAAGCGGATTTTGACGAATCACAAATCGACAGCGTAGTGCTGGTAATAGCGGCGACCGAAGATCGCGACCTGAACCGTCGTGTTTCCGACGCCGCTCAGGCCCGTTACCGCCTGGTGAACGTGGTGGACGACCAGCCGTTATGCTCGTTTATCTTCCCGTCGATCGTTGACCGTTCGCCGCTTCTGGTGGCGATCTCCTCCGGCGGTACTGCTCCGGTGCTGGCGCGCGTGCTGCGGGAAAAAATCGAAGCACTGCTGCCGACAAGCCTCGGGCGCATGGCGGAGACAGCCAGCTACTGGCGTAACCATCTGAAGACCCGGCTGACCAGCGTGGCGGAACGTCGTCGCTTCTGGGAGCGGGTGTTTCGCGGCCGCTTTGCCAGCCTGATGCAGGCCGGCAATGAGACGGCGGCGCAGAAAATTCTCGAAGACGAACTGGACAACCCTGGCAGTACGAACGGGGAGATCATTCTGGTGGGCGCGGGGCCGGGCGATGCCGGGCTTCTGACGCTGCGTGGCCTTCAGGTGCTGCAGGACGCGGACGTGGTGTTCTACGACCATCTGGTCACCGACGGCGTGCGCGAGCTGATCCGTCGCGACGCGGAGCAGATCTGCGTCGGCAAAAGGGCAGGCGAGCACTCTGTGCCGCAGCACGACACCAATCAGATGCTGATTGCTGCCGCCAAAGCGGGCAAAACCGTGGTGCGTCTGAAAGGGGGCGATCCGTTTATCTTCGGACGCGGCGGAGAAGAGTTGCAGGCGGCAGCCGAAGCGGGCGTGCCGTTCCAGGTGGTGCCTGGCATTACGGCGGCATCAGCAGTAACGGCCTATGCCGGTATTCCGCTGACCCATCGCGATTATGCGCAGAGCGTCACTTTTGTGACCGGGCACTACAAGGCCGACAGCACGCCGTTTGACTGGTCGCATCTCGCCCAGAGCCGGCAAACGCTGGCGATATACATGGGCACGATGAAAGCCGCAGACATCAGCGAACAGCTGATTCAGCACGGTCGCGAGGCAGAGACGCCCGTTGCCGTGATTTCTCGCGGCACCCGCGTCGATCAGCATGTTGCTATCGGCACATTACTCGAACTTGCAGACCTGGCGAAAGATGCCCCGATGCCCGCCCTGATCGTGGTGGGGGAAGTGGTACAGCTGCACAGTACGCTCGCCTGGTTTCAACATACTACAGACTCAGAGGGGTTTGGTTCCTCTGTGGTGAATCTGGCTTAAGGAACGGTTATGGACCAAAAACGACTTACTCACCTGCGGCAGCTCGAAGCGGAAAGTATCCATATTATCCGCGAAGTGGCAGCCGAATTTTCTAACCCGGTGATGATGTACTCCATCGGTAAAGATTCCAGCGTCATGCTGCATCTGGCGCGTAAAGCGTTTTATCCGGGTACGCTGCCGTTCCCGCTGCTGCACGTCGATACCGGCTGGAAATTCCGCGAAATGTACGAATTCCGCGACCGTACCGCAAAAGCTTACGGCTGCGAGCTGCTGGTGCATAAAAATCCGGAAGGGGTGGCGATGGGCATTAACCCCTTCGTGCACGGCAGCGCCAAACATACGGATATCATGAAAACCGAAGGGCTGAAGCAGGCGCTGAACAAATACGGCTTTGATGCCGCCTTCGGCGGCGCGCGCCGTGACGAAGAGAAGTCTCGTGCTAAAGAGCGTATCTACTCTTTCCGCGATCGTTTCCACCGCTGGGATCCGAAAAACCAGCGCCCGGAGCTGTGGCACAACTACAACGGCCAGATCAACAAAGGCGAAAGCATCCGCGTTTTCCCGCTCTCCAACTGGACCGAGCTGGATATCTGGCAGTACATCTATCTGGAAAATATCGAGATCGTTCCGCTGTATCTGGCGGCTGAGCGCCCGGTGCTCGAGCGCGACGGCATGCTGATGATGATCGACGACGATCGCATCGACCTGCAGCCGGGCGAAGTCATCAAAAAACAGATGGTGCGTTTCCGTACCCTCGGCTGCTGGCCGCTGACCGGCGCGGTGGAATCCAACGCGCAGACGCTGCCGGAGATCATTGAAGAGATGCTGGTGTCGACCACCAGTGAGCGACAGGGGCGCGTGATTGACCGCGACCAGGCAGGCTCCATGGAGCTGAAGAAACGTCAGGGTTATTTCTAAGGAGCCGCCATGAACACCACTATTGCTCAACAAATTGCCAACGAAGGCGGCGTGGAAGCGTATCTGCACGCGCAACAACACAAAAGTCTGCTGCGTTTTCTGACCTGCGGCAGCGTGGATGACGGGAAAAGTACCCTGATTGGTCGCCTGTTGCACGATACACGCCAGATTTACGAAGATCAGCTCTCTTCTCTGCACAACGACAGCAAACGTCATGGTACCCAGGGTGAAAAACTCGACCTGGCGCTGCTGGTGGATGGTTTGCAGGCAGAGCGCGAGCAGGGCATCACCATTGACGTGGCATATCGCTATTTCTCAACGGAGAAGCGCAAATTTATTATCGCCGACACCCCGGGGCACGAGCAGTATACCCGTAATATGGCGACCGGCGCGTCGACCTGCGACCTGGCGATCCTGCTGATCGACGCCCGTAAAGGCGTGCTGGATCAAACCCGTCGTCACAGCTTTATCTCCACGCTGTTGGGGATCAAACACCTGGTTGTGGCGGTCAACAAGATGGATCTGGTGAACTTCAGCGAAGAGAAATTTGAGGAGATCCGCCAGAGTTACCTGACCTTTGCCGAACAGCTGCCGGGTAATCTGGATATCCGCTTCGTGCCGCTTTCCGCGCTGGAAGGCGATAACGTCGCCTCCCAGAGCGCGAATATGCCGTGGTACAGCGGCCCGACGCTGCTGGAAGTGCTGGAGACCGTTGAAATTCAGCGCGTGGTTGATACCCAGCCGATGCGCTTCCCGGTGCAGTACGTTAACCGTCCAAATCTCGATTTCCGCGGCTTCTCCGGCACGATTGCCTCCGGCTCCGTGAAGGTGGGACAGCGTGTCAAAGTGCTGCCCTCCGGCGTAGAATCGGCAATCGCGCGCATCGTGACGTTCGACGGCGACCTCCAGGAAGCCGGGGCAGGGGAGGCGGTCACCCTGGTGCTGAAAGACGAGATTGATATCAGCCGGGGCGATCTGCTGGTCGACGCGCAGGAAACGCTGGCAGCCGTGCAGGGCGCGTCTGTGGATGTGGTCTGGATGGCGGAACAGCCGCTGACCGCAGGCCAGAGCTACGACATCAAAATAGCGGGCAAGAAAACTCGCGCCCGCGTGGACGGCATTCAGTTCCAGGTGGACATCAATAATCTCACCCAGCGTGACGTGAGCGAGCTGCCGCTGAACGGTATTGGCCTGGTGGATCTGACTTTCGATGAGCCGCTGGTGCTGGATCCGTATCAGCAGAACCCGGTAACGGGCGGCCTGATCTTTATCGACCGTCTGACTAACGTCACCTTTGGCGCGGGGATGGTTCGTGAGCCAAACGAGCAGGCGACCGTCGCCTCTGAATTCAGTGCCTTCGAACTGGAGCTGAACGCGCTGGTGCGTAAGCACTTCCCGCACTGGGGCGCCCGCGATCTGCTGGGAGGCAAATAATGGCCGCACATGATGAGAACGTCGTCTGGCATCCTCATCCGGTCACCGTCGCGCAGCGTGAGCAACTCCACGGACATCGTGGGGTTGTGCTGTGGTTTACCGGGCTGTCTGGTTCCGGTAAATCCACGGTAGCGGGCGCGCTGGAAGAGGCGCTGCATCAGAGGGGCGTGAGCACCTACCTGCTGGACGGGGATAATGTCCGTCATGGTCTGTGCAGCGATTTAGGCTTCAGCGACGACGACCGCAAAGAGAATATTCGCCGGGTGGGAGAAGTCGCCAGCCTGATGGCGGATGCGGGGCTGGTGGTGTTAACGGCGTTTATCTCGCCGCATCGTGCTGAGCGCCAGATGGTGCGTGAGCGCGTGGGGCCGGATCGCTTTATCGAAGTGTTTGTCGATACGCCGCTGGCGGTCTGCGAAGCTCGCGACCCGAAAGGGCTGTACAAAAAAGCGCGTGCCGGCGAACTGCGCAACTTCACCGGAATTGACGCGGTTTACGAAGCGCCTGAATCGCCTGAGATTCACCTGGAAGGTCAACAATTGGTAACAAATTTAGTAAGCCAATTATTAGACCTGCTCAGACGGGACGATATTATCAGATCCTGAGGCGGTATCGTTCGGGAGCTGTCTTTCCGAACGATGAGTCACGGTCACAGGATTAGCTATGCGCAACAGTGAAAACTACATTATCACCACCGGGTCGGAGCCGCTCGCGACCGACGACGAAACGACCTGGTCATTTCCCGGGGCCATTATTGGCTTCGTCTCCTGGTTGCTGGCGCTTGGCATCCCGTTTCTTATGTATGGCGGTAATACGCTGTTCTTCTTCCTCTACACCTGGCCTTTCTTCCTGGCGCTAATGCCCGTCGCGGTTGTCGTCGGCATTGCGTTGCACTCCCTGTTCAATGGCAGGCTCCTGTATAGTGCCGTGTTCACTATCGCCGCCGTAGTCATCATATTTGGGCTGCTATTTTTATGGCTGATGGGTTAACTTGCGGCATAATTAAAACCCCAGAGTAGAGTCCAGCGGAAAGTTATGGGATGATGAAGCCGTTTTTTCAGGGGGCAGGATGGGTAAACTAACGCTGCTGTTGCTGGCTTTGCTGATTTGGCTGCAATACTCGTTGTGGTTCGGTAAGAACGGACTGCACGACTACAGCCGGGTGAGCGATGACGTCGCGGCTCAGCAGGCAACAAACGCCAAACTTAAGGCGCGTAACGATCAACTCTTTGCTGAAATTGATGACCTCAATGGCGGACAGGAGGCGATTGAGGAACGCGCACGCAATGAACTCAGTATGACTAAGCCGGGCGAAACCTTTTATCGTCTGGTTCCGGATGCGTCTAAACGCAATCAGGGCTCAGCACAAAATAATCGATAATCAGGCCCAGGATTACGACATGGCAGCAACTTTTTCGGACGTCTGTGCCGTGGTGCCGGCCGCAGGTTTTGGCCGGCGCATGCAAACAGAGTGTCCCAAGCAGTACCTTTCAATTGGTGATAAAACGATCCTCGAGCACGCCGTGGCGGCGCTGCTGGCGCACCCTCGGGTGACGCGAGCGATCATTGTCATCAGCCCCGGCGATGCGCGTTTTGCGCAGCTACCGCTGGCAAACCATCCACAGATTACCGTTGTTGACGGCGGCGCCGAGCGCGCCGATTCCGTGCTGGCGGGCATTCAGGCTGCCGGAGACGCGCCGTGGGTGCTGGTGCACGACGCCGCACGTCCGTGTCTGCATCAGGAAGATCTGGCGCGCCTGCTGGCGCTGAGTGAAACCAGTAAAGTGGGGGGCATCCTGGCCGCTCCGGTGCGTGACACCATGAAGCGCGCCGAGCCTGGCAAGCAGGCTATCGCCCACACCGTTGAGCGCGTCGATCTCTGGCACGCGCTGACGCCACAATTTTTCCCCCGCGAATTACTCCACGACTGCTTAACGCGTGCGCTTAAAGAAGGGGCGACCATCACGGATGAAGCCTCCGCGCTGGAGTATTGCGGTTTTCACCCCGAACTGGTTGAAGGACGCGCTGATAATATAAAAGTGACGCGCCCGGAAGATTTACAGCTCGCGGAATTTTATCTTACCCGTTCGACCCATCAGGAGAAGGCATAATGCGAATTGGACACGGTTTTGATGTACACGCCTTTGGCGGAGAAGGCCCAATTATCATTGGCGGCGTACGTATTCCTTACGAAAAAGGTCTGCTGGCGCATTCTGATGGCGACGTGGCGTTGCATGCGCTGACCGACGCCCTGCTGGGCGCTGCTGCGCTGGGGGATATCGGCAAGCTGTTCCCGGACACCGATCCGGCGTTTAAAGGCGCAGACAGCCGGGAACTGCTGCGCGAAGCCTGGCGCCGCATTCAGGCCAAAGGCTATACGCTGGGCAACGTCGACGTGACGATCATCGCTCAGGCGCCGAAAATGCTGCCGCATATACCGCAGATGCGCGTGTTTATTGCTGAGGATCTGGGCTGTCACATGGACGACGTGAACGTCAAAGCCACCACCACCGAGAAGCTAGGCTTTACCGGTCGCGGCGAGGGCATTGCCTGTGAAGCGGTGGCGCTGCTGGTGAAGGCCGCCAAATGACGGACTTCGATAACCTGACTTATCTGCACGGTAAACCGCTGGGTTCTGGCATGCTGAAGGCCAGCCCAGAAGATTTCGTGGTGGTTGAGGATTTGGGGTTTGAGCCGGACGGTGAAGGCGAACATATCCTGGTACGAATTCTTAAAAACGGCTGCAATACCCGGTTTGTGGCCGATGCGCTGGCAAAATTCCTCAAAATTCATGCCCGCGAGGTGAGCTTCGCCGGACAGAAAGATAAACACGCCGTCACCGAACAGTGGCTGTGCGCGCGCGTTCCCGGCAATACGATGCCTGATTTAAGCCAGTTTGAGCTGGAAGGCTGTAAAGTGCTGGAATACGCCCGTCACAAGCGCAAACTGCGCCTGGGGGCGTTGAAAGGCAATGCGTTTACGCTGGTATTGCGTGAAGTGTCCGACCGTTCAGACGTTGAAAAACGCCTCAACGCCATCAATGAACGCGGCGTACCGAACTACTTTGGCGCCCAGCGCTTTGGCATTGGCGGCAGTAACCTGCAGGGCGCGCTGCGATGGGCACAAAGCGATGCGCCGGTGCGCGACAGGAATAAGCGTAGTTTTTGGTTGTCGGCGGCCCGCAGTGCGTTGTTTAATCAGATTGTGAGCGAAAGGCTGAAAAAACCGGACGCGAATCAAGTTGTTGTTGGCGATGCGCTACAATTAGCGGGACGCGGAAGCTGGTTTGTGGCAACGGCCGACGAAATGGCCGATGTGCAGTCGCGCGTGGACGCGAAATCGCTGATGATTACCGCCGCGTTGCCCGGCTCCGGTGAGTGGGGGACGCAGGGCGACGCGCTGAGCGCTGAGCAGGCGGCTGTCGCCGATGCGCAGGCATTACAATCATTGCTGGTGCGGGAAAAAGTCGAAGCAGCACGCCGCGCGATGCTGCTCTACCCGCAGCAGCTAAGCTGGAACTGGTGGGATGACGTCACCGTCGAGTTACGCTTCTGGCTGCCGGCCGGTAGCTTTGCCACCAGCGTTGTCAGGGAACTTATCAACACCTCGGGTGATTATGCGAATATTGCTGAGTAACGATGACGGGATCCACGCGCCAGGCATTCAGACCCTGGCGAAGCACCTCCGTGAATTTGCGGATGTGCAGGTTGTGGCGCCCGATCGTAACCGCAGTGGAGCGTCTAACTCACTGACCCTGGAGTCGTCGCTTCGCACCGTTACCTTTGAAAATGGCGATATTGCCGTACAGATGGGCACACCGACCGACTGCGTCTTTCTGGGCGTGAATGCCCTGATGCGACCGCGTCCGGATATTGTTGTCTCCGGTATTAATGCCGGGCCGAACCTCGGCGACGACGTGATTTACTCCGGTACCGTGGCGGCCGCAATGGAAGGTCGTCATCTGGGGTTCCCGGCGCTGGCGGTTTCGTTAAACGGCCACACGCACTACGACACCGCCGCCGCGGTGACCTGCTCGATCCTGCGGGCGCTCGGCCGCGAGCCGCTGCGTACCGGGCGTATTCTGAACATCAACGTGCCGGATCTCCCGCTGGAGGAAATTAAAGGCATTCGCGTCACACGGTGCGGCAGCCGTCATCCGGCCGATCAGGTTATCCCGCAGCAGGATCCTCGCGGCAATACGCTTTACTGGATTGGCCCTCCTGGCGATAAGTGCGACGCGGGTCCGGATACCGACTTTGCCGCCGTGGATGAAGGCTATGTTTCCGTTACGCCACTGCACGTAGATTTAACGGCGTATAGTGCGCAAGATGTGGTTTCGGGCTGGCTGGATCGCGCAGGAGTGAACGCGCAATGGTAAGCAAACGTGTACAAACTCTTCTGGAACAACTTCGCGCACAGGGGATCCGCGACGAGCATGTGCTTGAAGCGCTTGCCCAGGTTCCGCGTGAGAAATTTGTAGACGAGGCGTTTGAACACAAAGCGTGGGAAAACGTGGCGCTGCCTATTGGGCAAGGCCAGACGATTTCGCAGCCTTACATGGTGGCGCGCATGACGGAGCTGCTTGAGCTCACGCCCAATTCGCGCGTGCTGGAGATTGGCACCGGCTCGGGTTATCAGACCGCGATCCTGGCGCATCTGGTGCACCATGTCTGCTCCGTTGAGCGGATTAAAGGTTTACAGTGGCAGGCGCGTCGTCGCCTGAAACAACTTGATTTACACAATGTTTCGACACGACACGGTGATGGATGGCAGGGTTGGCAGGCTCGCGCCCCGTTCGACGCCATCATCGTGACGGCAGCCCCGCCTGAAATTCCTGCAGCCCTGTTGTCGCAGCTGGATGAGGGGGGCATTCTTGTTCTGCCCGTCGGCGACGAGCAGCAGCTCCTGAAGCGCGTTCGTCGACGTGGCGGCGAGTTTATTATCGACACCGTGGAAGCCGTGCGCTTTGTGCCTCTGGTAAAGGGGGAGTTGGCCTGAGACTCGGATTTATCCAGGGTTATTAAGGCAAATTCAGCGTATGGTGTGGCGCGAAAGATTCGTGCCATCACGGTAAATTTTAAGTCACTGGTAGTTAACACATTCCTGGGGGATAAATGAGCGCGGGAAGCCCTAAATTCACCATCAGCCGTGTTGCGGCATTATCACTGGTTTCGCTCTGGCTGGCTGGCTGTACAAGTTCTAACAATGCACCTGCGCCCGTCAGTTCCGTCGGCGGAAACAGCGGCTCCGGTAACACGTCCAGCGGAATGTTGATCACGCCGCCACCTAAAATGGGGACGGCTGCGCAGCAGCAAACACCACAAATTCAGCCTGTGCAACATCCTGTTACACAGCCAATGCAGGTTCAGCCAGTTGAACAGCCTGTTCAGACCCAAAATGGCCGCATAGTGTATAACCGTCAGTATGGGAACATTCCGAAAGGCAGCTATACCGGCGGCAGCACCTATACCGTGAAACGCGGCGATACGCTGTTCTATATTGCCTGGATCACCGGGAACGATTTCCGTGACCTCGCACAGCGTAACAACGTCCAGGCCCCGTATGGTCTGGAGGTTGGGCAAACGCTCCAGGTGGGCAACGCAACGGGTACGCCACTGACGCCTGGCAACACGGTTTCAGCGGCCGATGTGACCGCACAAAATAACAGCGTTAAGCCTGCACAAAAATCCACCACGGTGGTTGCTTCACAACCTGTAATTACGTATTCTGAGGATTCAGGTGATCAGACTGCTAACAAAATGTTGCCGAATAATAAAGGGACTGCGACTACTGTCACAGCACCGGTTACGGCACCTGTGGTTAGCTCTACTGAACCGACTGCAAGCAGTCAGAATGCCAGTTCGTCAATCACTACCTGGCGCTGGCCAACTGACGGCAAGATTATCGAAAACTTCGCCACTTCTGAGGGTGGGAACAAAGGGATCGATATCGCAGGCAGTAAAGGACAGGCTATCATCGCGACCGCAGACGGACGCGTTGTGTATGCCGGTAATGCTCTGCGCGGTTACGGTAATCTTATCATCATCAAACACAATGATGATTACCTGAGTGCCTACGCCCATAACGACACAATGCTGGTCCGGGAACAACAAGAAGTTAAGGCGGGGCAAAAAATCGCTACCATGGGTAGCACCGGAACCAGTTCTACACGCTTGCATTTTGAAATTCGTTACAAGGGGAAATCCGTAAACCCGCTGCAGTATTTGCCGCAGCGATAATTTGACGGGGCATGCCAGCCAGGGTGTCTCGTTCAGGGATCACGGGTAGGAGCCACCTTATGAGTCAGAATACGCTGAAAGTTCATGATTTAAATGAAGATGCGGAATTTGATGAGAACGGAGTAGAGGCTTTTGACGAAAAAGCCTTAGTAGAAGAGGAACCCAGTGATAACGATTTGGCTGAAGAAGAGCTGTTATCGCAGGGCGCCACACAGCGTGTACTGGACGCGACTCAGCTTTACCTTGGGGAGATTGGTTACTCCCCACTGCTAACGGCCGAAGAAGAAGTCTATTTCGCACGTCGTGCTTTGCGTGGTGATGTTGCCTCGCGTCGTCGCATGATCGAAAGTAACCTGCGACTGGTCGTGAAAATTGCCCGCCGTTACGGCAATCGTGGTCTGGCTCTGCTGGATCTGATTGAAGAGGGCAACTTAGGTCTCATCCGCGCAGTTGAGAAGTTTGACCCGGAACGCGGGTTCCGTTTCTCAACCTACGCGACCTGGTGGATTCGTCAGACCATCGAACGGGCTATTATGAACCAGACCCGTACGATCCGCCTGCCGATCCACATCGTCAAAGAGTTGAACGTGTATCTGCGTACCGCGCGCGAGTTGTCCCATAAACTGGACCACGAGCCAAGCGCAGAAGAAATTGCCGAACAACTCGATAAACCGGTTGATGACGTAAGCCGTATGCTGCGTCTCAACGAGCGCATTACCTCCGTTGACACCCCGTTGGGTGGCGACTCCGAAAAAGCGCTGCTGGACATCCTGGCCGATGAAAAAGACAACGGTCCGGAAGACACCACGCAGGACGATGACATGAAACAGAGCATCGTCAAATGGCTGTTCGAACTGAACGCCAAACAGCGTGAAGTGCTGGCACGTCGTTTCGGTTTACTGGGGTATGAAGCTGCGACACTGGAAGATGTTGGCCGCGAAATTGGTCTGACTCGTGAACGTGTTCGTCAGATTCAGGTTGAAGGTCTGCGCCGCCTGCGTGAAATCCTGCAGGGGCAAGGTCTGAATATCGAAGCGCTGTTCCGCGAATAAGCAACCTTTCGTCAAAAAAGGCCCGTCGTGAGACGGGCCTTTTTCTTTTGTGCTATGGCTGCGCCGTTTCGTGCAGCAGACGCCATGTGATCCTGCCATCTTCCTGATTCAGCACTGCGGTTGACCAGCGCACGTTGATGGGGTGATCCGGGCGGGTTTGCGTCTCCCGGTAGTGAAGCACCGCGCCATCATCCCAGCTCTGTCGCGTCGATAATTCGTCAATGACGATCTTAAGCCCAGGACGACTTCCGCGCTGGTTATCCAGAAAACGAACAAGCCCGTTGTAGTCTATATGGACCCCACCGGGTGGGATCATCAGAAAATCAGACCGAAAACGGGCGAGCAGGGCGTCGGAATCGCCTTCGCCTTTGCCTAGCCAGTTTTCAAGTGCAATGTGGAGGTCGATAATCTCGTGTTCAAAAGGCGTCATGAATTCTCCTGCCGCAGCTGGGTGAGCACCTGCGTATTGTTAAGACGAAAAACGTACAGTACAGGCAGTAAGGTCATGCCTGCGGCAAAAATAAACATCCCGTGCCACGCGGCGAGCGGGGGTAGCCAGGCCTGCGCAAGGTTCAGGACCTGCGCCAGCAGCAGGGTACCCACAAAAAAGCTCAACTGACGATTAAGATTCCACAGCGCACTGGCATCCGGCATATCTTCCCGGCGCGTTGTCAGAAAAGCGCTGCTCTGAGCCGTGCTGCTGCAAAGACTTCCCCCTGCACCCATCAACACAAAGGCAAGGGTGGGTAACAGCGCTGTGCAGGCCGTACTGACGCTCAGTAAAAGCAGAACGCCCAGCGCCTGGAGCAGACAGCCTGTGACGACAAGGGGACGAGGACCAATACGGTTAAAATAGCGTCCTGTTGTCGTGATAGCGACAAACGATGCCACAGACCACGGCAGCATCAGCATTCCCGTTGCGCCGGGTGTCATATTGGCCTCGCTCTGAAGGTAATACATACCCGTGACGTTCACACCAATAAATATGCCTGGTACACAGACATAGACCAGCATGGAAAAACGCAAAAGCGGGTCCGCAAGTAAAGGCAGGTTTAGCAGCCGGCTTGCTTTCATCGCGGGCTGTTCGTGTTTAAGCCACAAACAGCCCAGAACAAAGGTCACGATGGCAACCGGGAGCGTGGCGAAAAATATCCATCGCCAGCTTAGCGTTTGCACCAGCACGCCTCCGAGAGCAGGGGAGCAGGCGGGGGCAAGCAGTGCGACCAGCATAACCGCTGAGGAGAGTCTGGCTCGCTCGTGAGGCTTAAACTGTTGCCAGGTCAACGCCTGTCCAACGGGAATCAATAAGCCTCCTCCCACCCCCTGCAACACTCGCCAGGCAATCAGGCTTTCCAGCGTGGCAGACAAGCCTGCCGCAGCAGAGGCAGCGCTGAACAGAAAAAGCGAGAGCAGGATGACGCGCTTCGGTCCAATTCGGCGCGTGAGCACGCTGCTAAACGGGATCACCAGCGTCAGACCAGCAATGTACCCGTTACTGACCCAGGCAAGTGCTGAAGGCGTGGCGTGAAAGGCGTGAGCCATTGCCGGAAAAGCGACGCTGGCAATAAACATGTTAATCAAATCAAGAAAAAAGCCCAGCAGATAGACAACGGCGACTTTGCTGCGATAGGTCATGGTGGTTCCTCCCGTGAGGAGGCGTATCGTATCGACGCGCCAGGCACGGATAAACCAGACAAAGCGCGATATACTGTCAAAAATATTTTGACGGTAAAAGGCGTGATGATGATTAACTTACAGCGGACGCAGATGTTTGTTGCGGTGGCAGACACCGGCAGTTTCACTGCGGCAGCTGAGGCGATGGGGCTGACAAAAGCCGTGGTCAGCTTCAATATTCGTCAGCTCGAAGCCGAACTGGGCGTTACCCTGTTGCTGCGATCCACCCGCCGCCTGACGTTAACCGACGCGGGTACTCTTTTTCATCAACGCAGCGTCGCGCTTCTGAAGGATGCAGAACAGTTGCAGGATGATGTCCGCGCGAATCATGCCGGGCTCACCGGGGAGTTGCGGATCACGACTACGCCTGAGTATGGCTCACAGGTCGTGGTGCCGATGCTGGCAAGGTTCAGCCAGCAGCACCCGGATCTTCGCGTGCGTCATGTTTCGTCGTCACTGCATGCCGACCTTATCTCAGAGCGCTTTGATGTGGCTATCCGACTGGGAACGCTTACCGATTCACGCTATCACGCTGCATTGATCGCACACTTTTCGATCCTGCCCGTTGCGACACCCGAGTGGCTCGTTACTCATCCGATCGCATCGCTGGCGCAGCTTGCCCATGCGGACTGGATTATCCACGAGCGCTTAACCTCGCCGCTGCGCTGGCAGGTGAAAAATGCCGGTGGTTTGCCCGACACGCTGGAGATAAAAAAAGCGCCGCGTCTGTTTGCCGACAGTGCGCAGGCTCTTATGGCCTTTGCACTCGCCGGAGGTGGAGTGGCATTACTGCCGGAATGGCTGGTGCGCGATGCGCTGGATACGGGAAAACTGGTGCCGGTTTTACCGGAATATACCTTCGCGCGGCAGGGCATTTACGCGGTTTATCCGGATGCCCGGCACGTGCCGGCGAAAGTACGCACCTTTATTGATTTTATGCGCGCCAGCGTGAATTAATCGTGCATCATTTTCTTGATAAGCGCGGAGAACTGCTCCCGCTCGGCCTGACTCAGGCGCCCTAAAAATGCCTCATCTACTTCATTGCTTACCGGCTTGCAGCCTTCAAGCAGGGCTTCGCCTTCTGGTGTCAGGAAGACAAACCGGCGGCGCTTATCGGCGGGGTCATGCTCGCGTTTGACCAGCCCGCGCGCCTCCATGCGGCTCAGCATTTCCGCCAGGGTCGCTTTCGTGCTGACAGCCACTTCGGTCAATGCCACCTGTTCAATGCCCGGATGCTCGGCAACAGAACGCATAACCGCATACTGCGGCTTGGTCAGCTCCGGTAAGGCATGTTGCCACTGCGCGGTATGCTGTTGAAAAAGCTGACGTAACAGGTGGAACGCCTCTTGTCTTAGTTCCATGAACACTCCGACGGAAAAAATCTCCCCCTATGATAGCCGCTAAAGCCCGGGATGATAATGCGGCATTTTTTAGCAATTAGTGTGATCGTATGCGAACGATCTTGTCAGAAAAACGATCCGGGAGTAGTTTACTTATAATGTTCGTACACGAACAAATTAATTGAGGTGATGAATGAGATTGATCGTGGGAATGACGGGGGCGACGGGGGCTCCGCTGGGCGTGGCGCTGCTGCAGGCGCTGCGGGAGATGCCTGAGGTGGAAACGCATCTGGTGATGTCGAAGTGGGCTAAAACCACCATCGAGCTGGAAACGCCTTACACCGCGCAGGACGTTGCTGCGCTGGCTGACGTTGTCCACAGCCCGGCTGACCAGGCTGCCACCATCTCCTCCGGGTCGTTTCGCACCGACGGCATGATCGTCATTCCCTGCAGCATGAAAACGCTGGCGGGGATCCGCGCAGGCTACGCCGAAGGGCTGGTGGGCCGTGCGGCGGATGTGGTGTTGAAAGAGGGGCGCAAGCTGGTGCTGGTTCCCCGCGAAACGCCGCTCAGCACCATCCATCTGGAGAACATGCTGGCGCTTTCCCGAATGGGCGTGGCGATGGTGCCGCCCATGCCTGCGTATTACAACCATCCGCAGACCGCCGATGACATCACCCAGCATATCGTGACCCGCGTGCTCGACCAGTTTGGTCTGGAGCATAAAAAGGCACGCCGCTGGAATGGGCTGCGGGAGGCGAAAGATTTTTCACAGGAGAATAAAAATGGCATTTGATGATTTGAGAAGCTTTCTGCAGGCACTCGATGAGCAAGGGCAACTGCTGAAAATTGAGGAAGAGGTGAATGCGGAGCCGGATCTGGCGGCGGCAGCCAATGCCACCGGTCGCATTGGCGACGGTGCGCCCGCGCTGTGGTTTGACAATATTCGCGGGTTTACCGATGCCCGCGTGGTGATGAACACCATCGGCTCCTGGCAGAACCACGCCATTTCGATGGGGCTGCCTGCGAATACCCCGGTGAAAAAACAGATCGACGAGTTTATCCGCCGCTGGGATAAATTCCCCATCGCACCGGAGCGCCGCGCCAACCCGGCCTGGGCTGAGAATACGGTGGAGGGTGAAGACATCAACCTGTTCGACATCCTGCCGCTGTTTCGCCTGAATGACGGAGACGGTGGTTTTTATCTCGACAAAGCGTGCGTTGTTTCGCGCGATCCGCTTGACCCGGATAACTTCGGCAAGCAGAACGTCGGCATTTATCGCATGGAGGTGAAAGGTAAGCGCAAGCTCGGCCTGCAGCCGGTGCCGATGCACGATATCGCCCTGCATCTGCATAAAGCGGAAGAGCGTGGGGAAGATCTGCCGATTGCAATTACTCTCGGCAACGATCCGATCATCACCCTGATGGGCGCGACGCCGCTGAAATACGATCAGTCAGAATATGAGATGGCGGGTGCCCTGCGCGAAAGCCCATACCCGATTGCCACCGCACCGTTGACCGGCTTCGATGTACCGTGGGGCTCTGAAGTGATCCTGGAAGGGGTGATTGAAGGTCGTAAACGTGAAATCGAAGGGCCGTTTGGAGAGTTTACCGGGCACTATTCCGGTGGCCGTAATATGACGGTGGTACGTATTGATAAAGTTTCTTATCGCACGAAACCGATTTTCGAATCCCTGTACCTCGGTATGCCGTGGACCGAAATTGACTATCTGATGGGCCCAGCCACCTGCGTGCCGTTATACCAGCAGCTGAAAGCCGAATTTCCGGAAGTGCAGGCGGTGAACGCGATGTACACCCACGGTTTGCTGGCGATTATCTCCACCAAAAAGCGTTACGGCGGTTTTGCCCGCGCGGTCGGTTTGCGTGCCATGACTACGCCGCATGGCCTGGGCTACGTGAAGATGGTGATTATGGTGGATGAAGATGTTGACCCGTTCAACCTCCCGCAGGTGATGTGGGCGCTGTCATCGAAGGTCAACCCGGCAGGCGATCTGGTGCAACTGCCGAACATGTCGGTGCTTGAACTCGACCCAGGCTCCAGCCCGGCGGGCATTACCGACAAACTGATTATTGATGCGACGACGCCTGTCGCCCCGGACACCCGAGGCCACTATAGCCAGCCGGTACAGGATCTGCCTGAGACCAAAGCCTGGGCTGAAAAACTGACCGCGATGCTGGCAGCACGTCAATAAGGAGGAAAAGATGATTTGTCCACGTTGTGCCGATGAACATATTGAAGTGATGGCGACATCACCCGTGAAGGGGGTCTGGACGGTTTATCAGTGCCAGCATTGTCTCTATACCTGGCGCGATACCGAGCCGCTGCGCCGCACCAGCCGTGAACATTATCCGGAAGCGTTTCGTATGACGCAGAAGGATATTGACGAGGCACCGCAGGTGCCGACGATCCCGCCGCTGCTGTAAAAAAAGCCGGGTGGCGGCTTCGCTTTACCCGGCCTACAAAACCCGTAGGCCCGGTAAGCGCAGCGCCACCGGGCAATAAAGACCGCAGAGAACTAAACCAGACTCTTCAACCGATAAATCCACTCCAGCGCCTGACGCGGCGTCAGTGAATCCGGGTCGAGATTCTCAAGTGCTTCCACCGCAGGCGACGTCTCTTCCGCAGGCACCAGCAGCGACATCTGCGTGCCATCAATCTGCGTCGCCGCCGCATTCGGTGACAGGCTTTCCAGCTCACGCAGTTTCTGACGCGCGCGCTTAATTACCTCTTTCGGTACGCCAGCCAGCGCCGCGACGGCCAGGCCATAGCTCTTGCTCGCCGCACCGTCCTGCACCGTGTGCATGAAGGCGATGGTATCGCCGTGTTCCAGCGCATCAAGGTGGACGTTAGCCACCCCTTCCATCTTCTCCGGTAGCTGCGTCAGCTCGAAGTAATGGGTGGCGAACAGCGTCATGGCTTTGATTTTGTTCGCGAGGCTTTCAGCGCAGGCCCATGCCAGCGACAGGCCATCGTAGGTTGATGTTCCGCGTCCGACTTCGTCCATCAGCACCAGACTGTGTTCCGTCGCGTTGTGCAGAATGTTAGCCGTTTCGGTCATCTCCACCATAAAGGTTGAGCGACCGCTCGCCAGATCGTCTGCCGCCCCGACGCGGGTAAAGATACGGTCGATAGGGCCAATCTCAACGTGTTGCGCCGGGACGTAGCTGCCGATATAGGCGAGCAGCGCAATCAAAGCGGTCTGGCGCATATAGGTACTTTTACCGCCCATGTTTGGCCCGGTAATGATCAGCATTCTTCGCTGCGGCGAGAGGTTCAGCGGGTTGGCGATGAACGGCTCATTCAGTACCTGCTCGACCACCGGGTGACGGCCTTCAGTGATGCGGATACCGGGCTTGTCGGTAAAGGTCGGACAGGTATAGTTCAGCGTTTCCGCGCGTTCAGCCAGGTTCACCAGCACATCCAGCTCCGCCAGCGCGCTGGCGCTAAGCTGCAGATCGGCCAGGTGTGGCATCAGCATGTCAAACAGCTCTTCATACAGCTGTTTTTCCAGCGCCAGCGCTTTACCTTTCGAGGTGAGCACTTTGTCTTCGTACTCTTTCAGCTCGGGAATAATGTAGCGCTCGGCGTTTTTCAACGTCTGACGACGGACGTAGTGAATTGGTGCCAGATGGCTCTGACCGCGGCTGATCTGAATATAGTAACCGTGTACCGCGTTATACCCCACTTTCAGGGTGTCGAGCCCAAGACGCTCGCGCTCGCGGATTTCCAGTTTATCAAGATAATCCGTTGCACCGTCTGCCAGCGCCCGCCATTCGTCCAGCTCCTCGTTGTAGCCAGGGGCAATGACGCCGCCGTCACGCACCAGAACCGGAGGCGCATCGATAATGGCGCGTTCCAGCAGTTCGCGAAGCTCGGTAAACTCGCCCATCGTTTCACGGAGTTTCTGAACCGGAGCGCTGTCAACGTCGCTCAACTGAGCACGCAGTTCTGGTAACTGCTGGAAAGCATGACGCATACGTGCGAGATCGCGTGGGCGCGCGGTGCGCAATGCCAGACGGGCAAGGATACGCTCGAGATCGCCCACCTGACGCAGAACGGGCTGCAGCTCGGTGTAACGATCCTGCAATGCGGCAATCGTCTGTTGACGGCAGACAAGCGTATTCGTATCGCGAATGGGCATATGCAGCCAGCGTTTCAGCATACGGCTCCCCATCGGCGTCACCGTGCTGTCGAGGACCGACGCGAGGGTATTTTCTATGCCACCCGCCAGGTTCTGCGTGATCTCCAGGTTGCGGCGCGTGGCGGCATCCATGATGATGCTGTCCTGCTGGCGCTCCATGGTGATAGAACGGATATGCGGCAGGGCGGTGCGTTGGGTGTCTTTCACGTATTGCAGCAGGCAACCTGCTGCACACAACCCGCGCGGCGCATTTTCAACGCCAAAACCGATCAAGTCGCGGGTGCCAAACTGCAGATTCAGCTGCTGGCGCGCGGTATCTATTTCGAATTCCCACAGCGGGCGACGGCGTAAACCTCGGCGACCTTCAATCAGCGCCATCTCGGCGAAATCTTCGGCATAGAGCAGCTCGGCCGGGTTGGTGCGCTGCAATTCGGCAGCCATCGTTTCACGGTCAGCGGGTTCACTCAGACGAAAACGCCCGGAGCTGATGTCCAGTGTGGCATAACCAAACCCTTTGCCGTCCTGCCACAGCGCCGCCAGCAGGTTATCCTGGCGCTCCTGAAGCAGGGCTTCATCACTGATGGTACCTGGCGTGACGATGCGCACGACTTTGCGTTCAACCGGCCCCTTCGACGTCGCCGGATCGCCAATCTGTTCGCAAATGGCGACGGATTCTCCCTGATTGACCAGTTTGGCCAGGTAGTTCTCTACCGCATGGTGCGGGATGCCTGCCATCGGGATGGGCTCACCTGCCGATGCGCCACGTTTGGTCAGCGAAATGTCGAGCAACTGCGATGCACGTTTGGCATCGTCATAAAACAGCTCATAAAAATCGCCCATACGGTAAAACAGCAGGATTTCCGGATGCTGTGCTTTCAGCTTCAGATACTGCTGCATCATCGGCGTATGTGCGTCGAAATTGTCGATTGTGCTCATGGAGTTATGATGTCCATTTCTTTGAAAAGAAACCGTTTTGAGCGGCTCAGTGGCCGTTAGTTCCTGCTATTGTCGCATGAAAAAAAGCGATGTCGCAGAAAAATGTCGCGGCTTTACGACGTGCCTTCCGGCATCAACTCGATGACAATTTTGCCATGTTCCACGCCCACCCTGACCTGGGTGTTGGTAGTAAAGCCCGCCTTTTCAAGCCAGTCCCCTTTTAAGCTCAACGCCGCATGTACGCTGTAACGCTTAGGTATCTTAGTTTTTCGATCCTCGTGACGTTTTCTGAAATATCCCACTTTTAAATGGCGGTAGGGTTTGCCAGTCGCGATCTCTTGCACAGAACCTCCAGACAATACGGACAACGGTCACTCCTGATGCCTGTATAAAATACCCGTGATTTTCAGGAGGTGTAGCATTAATGCTGGAATCAGGCTTCAGAAAACGGAATGCAACAACTGAAATTCAGGGTTTAAAAGAGTATTATCGATGCATCTTATTAATCGGTAAGTCGCTATGTCCGGTAAACGCATATCACGAGAAAAAGAGACTATCGCGAAAATGATCGCGTTGTTTGAAAAGCAGTGCCCGCAGGCGTCTCGGGAAGAGGGGCATTATCAGGCGCTGAACGCGTATGCCGATAAGCGCCTGGATAAGTGTGTTTTTGGTGAAGAAAAGCCTGCCTGTAAACAGTGTCCGGTACACTGCTACCAGCCCGCAAAGCGGGAAGAGATGAAGCAGATTATGCGCTGGGCGGGGCCACGCATGTTATGGCGTCATCCTGTCCTGACCGTTCGTCATCTGATTGACGATCGTCGTCCGGTGCCGGAATTACCGGAAAAGTATCGCCCGAAAAAGTGAGCCGTTCAGCGTCTTAGCGGCCGGCAAATTACCTGCAGGGCCAGGGCGCTGCACAACGGGAAGAGGGCCAGCAGCAGCCAGGGGTATATTGCCTGAGCCGAAGGCACCAGCGCGCGATCCAGCAGACTGCCAAACAACAAATTTCCCGCCAGTACCGCAATCCCTCCGGCGGTGGCGAGAGCACCATAATGCGCCCCCAACGTTGATTCCTCGGCGAACCGCGGAATGAGATCTTTTGCCGAGGGGACCAGCAGCATTTGTCCCAGCGTCAGTAACGTGACAAATAAGACCGACGGCAGCAACCGCAACCAGCCCTCCGGCGGTTCAGTCGCTGCAAACATCGCTACGCTCGCAAAGGCCGTAGAAAGCAGCAAAAAGCCCACCGGCAGGATCCTCACCGCGCCCACGCGGCGGGCAAAGCGTGCCAGCGGCAGCTGTAAGGTAATGATCAGCATGGAGGCGAGCATAAAAAGCGGACCGAGATCTTTCTCGTTACCACCAGATCGCTGGATCTCCACCGGCAGCGCCAGATAAAGCTGGTTGTAGCTTAACAGCCATGAGCTATAGGCAATGATGAAGGCGACGAAGCGAGGCTGGCGGAAGGTTGTCCACCAGGGCTGTATTTTCAGCGTTTGCGAACGGCGGCCAGAAGCAGGAAGGCAGAAGTAGAGCACCACTAACGCAATAATAAAGACCCCTGCACCCGCCAGCGCCACCTGGCGGAAGCCAAGCCCCGTTAACAGGGCGCCAGCAACCGGGCCCAGTACCGCGCCGAGTTCCCCGCAGACTGCAAACAGTGCAAACCACTCCGCCCGGCTTCGTGTCCCTTTCGCCTCACTGTGCGTGCCCGCTTTGGCCAGCAATGCCTCAATCGAAGGGGAAAATAATGCGCCGCCGATGCCCGTCAGACATGCGCCCACAATAATCGGCGAGAGCGATTCCCCGAAGGCCAGCAGCAGATAACCTGAAACACGAACAATACAGCCGCTGAGGATAACCACTTTCGCGCCAAACCGGTCCGAGAGGGCACCGCCAACGATAAACATCCCCTGCTGGGAGAAGGTGCGCAGGCCCAGAATCAGCCCGATCAGTCCGCCGGAGAGCAGCATGTCGTCGCGCAGGAATATCGCCAGGAAAGGAACGACGGCGTAAAAGCCAATGTTGAAAACAAACTGACTACCCAGTAAGACGGGCGGCCAGAGCGTGGCGGCTGGGCGAAGGAGCATTGTGATTTACGCGCCCCTAAACGATAAAGTGGATGTGCTTTTTGCCATGGAACGGCGAGATCTCAATTTTGGTTTTGACCCGGAAAACATCCCACAGCAACGACTCGGATAAGATGTCCTGAGGTGTCCCCGTCGCCACAATTTGCCCCTTCTGCATCACAATCAGCGAGTCGCAGAACATCGAGGCGTGGTTGAGATCGTGGATAGCGACAATGCTGGTGACCGGTAATTCGCTGATCAACTGCATCAGCTGCATCTGATGATGAATGTCCAGGTGGTTGGTCGGTTCGTCCAGCAGGATTTCCGTTGGGGTCTGGGCCAGCGCGCGGGCAATGTGCACCCGCTGGCGCTCTCCGCCGGAGAGGCTCAGCCAGCCCTGGTCGCTTTTATCCAGCATATCCACGCGTTGCAATGCCGCCGTGACGGTCTCGTCATCGTTCGTGCTCCAGTTGGAAAAAGCGGAGTGGTGCGGAATTCGTCCAAGTTTCACCACGTCGCGAACGCGCATGTTGGCGTCGGTCATCCCGTGCTGCTCAACGAACGCTACCCGGCGGGCAAGCTGCTTTTTGGCGATGCGGGAGATGTCCTGCCCGTCCAGCGTCACGCGGCCCGCATCCGGGCGACGCAGTCCCGCGAAGATACGCAAAAGAGACGATTTTCCGCAGCCGTTTGGGCCCAGCAGGCCGACGGTTTCCCCCCGGGAGACCTTCAGCGAGACGTCATTGACGATCGCCTTTTTGCCGACCTTCCAGGTAATATTTTCAGCGCAGATACTCATCACTTATTCCTTGAACGGTAAATAATCACGGCAAAGAAGGGAACGCCCACCAGTGCGGTCACTACGCCGACGGGCAGGCTTTGCGGCGCAATCAGCATGCGTGAGGCAATGTCTGCCAGCACCATCAGGATCGCCCCGGCCAGCGCGCTGGCAATGAGCAGCGTGCGATGCAAAGGTCCGAACAGGAAACGCATGACGTGCGGAACCACCAGCCCCACAAAACCGATGGAGCCTGCCATACTGACGATGGTCGCGGTAATCAGTGCGGTCGTGATAAATAACGCCAGGCGTACCCAGGGAACGGCAATCCCCAGCGATGCGGCAGCGTCGTCACCAAACGTAAAGGCATCCAGCGCCCGGGAATAGTAGAGGCAAACGGCTAACCCCAGCAGGACCACCACCAGTACCAGCTGGAATTCCGGCCAGCGTACGCCGCTGAAGCTGCCCAGCAGCCAGAACATGACATCTCGCGCCTGCTGTGCGCTGGCTGACGTGCTGATGGTGTAGGCGGTAATGGCATTGAACAACTGCGAAGCCGCAACGCCTGCCAGAATAGTGCGTTCATTGCCGCCGCGTGCGCCGTTCGTCAGAAAAGCGACAAATGCAAAGGCGGCGAAGGCACCCGCGAAGGCCCCCGCAGACAGCGAAACGGCTCCCGTTCCCACACCCAGCACCACGACGGAAACCGCCCCGGTTGAGGCCCCCGCAGACACGCCGAGAACATAGGGTTCCGCCAGCGCGTTCTTCAACAGACTTTGCAGGACGGCACCGCAGATAGCTAGCCCGGCGCCACAGCAGGCAGCAACCAGCGCACGGCTCAGACGAAAGTCCCAGATAACGCTCTCATAGATGCGGTTGAGCGGAACCTCGGTGAGCCCCATTTTATTGCTGATAGCATAAAACACGTTATCCAGCGGGATGGACAGTTCACCGACGCTGACGCCAAGGGCGATGACCAGAAACAACAGTACAATGGCAAGCAGAGCAGACGTGGTCAGGAACAGGCCCTGGCGGGCCTGAAGTACAGCGGCTGTCATCAGTTCAGCCCCAGTTTTCTGAGCTGTTCACCCACCTGTTCAGCACCGTAAATTGTACGAATCGTTGGGTTCATCGCCTGGCCGTCCATCACCACGATATGGCCTTTTTTGACGGCATCAAGCTGGCTGACGGCAGGATCGTTTTTCAGGAATTTGATTTTTTCTTCCGCGTTATCCAGCGCCCAGCGGTTACGGTCCAGACTGGAGACCACAATCACATCCGGATTAGCGGCAATAATGCTTTCCCAGCCCACGGTTGGCCATTCGGTTTCAGATGTAATGGCGTTGTGCCCGCCCAGCACGTTGGCAATAAATCCGGAGGCGCTGTTTTTACCGCCGACGTAAGCATCAGCCGAAGGAGAGGAGCTTGAGAACCAGAAAACAAAGGAGAGGTCCTTTTTGTTTTTACCAAACTCCTGGCGCAGGTCAGCCTCACGTTTTTTGAAATCGGCAATGACGGCCTGGCCGCGATCTTCCACGTTAAAGATTTTGGCAAAATCCTCAATCTCCTTATAGAGATAGGTCATGTCCCACAGCTTCTGGCGGCTGCCGTACATATCTCCTGTGGCTTTTTTGGTCGCGCACATGCCCGGTGAGACGTAGCTATTCACACCGACGGTCGCCAAATCTTCACGTTTTGCGACCTTACTCTCAGGCCCAAGTAACAGAGGAAGCTGGGCAGGTACAAAATCAGGATTTTGCGCAAGGATAGATTCAAGCGTAGGGATTTCTACCGTCAGGGTTTTGATTTTTGCGTTCTGTTCAGCCAGCTGCGGCAGCACTTTGGTCGGCCAGAAGGCGCTGGCCTTCACCTTATCCTGCAGGCCGAGCAGGAGCAAAATTTCGACGGTATTCTGACCCAGGGCCACGACGCGTTCCGGCGCTTTGGTGAAGGTCTCTTTATAACCACAGTTTTCAATGGTCAGAGGATATGTGGTTGCCAGAGCAGAACTGACCGACGCAATCGCCAGGCCCAACGCGCAGATGACCTTTTTCATTAAACGCTACCCTTCATTAAAATTATTTTTTGATGCAAATGAAACTCATTATTAAGGCGGAATTTTATACAGAGGAAACGATTTTGTGTCAATGAGGGACAATTGCGCAGGGTGACAAAAGGCGGTGCCAGAATAACACCGCCAGATTGCGGACTTACAGCAGGTTCTCTTTATCAATCCCGAGGCGCTTCATGCGCGACAGCAGGGTCGTGCGTTTTAAGCCTAAACGCTGGGCAGCCCCTTTCGGGCCGGCAACCACGCCGTTCGTCTCTTTCAGCACGCGCATAATGAGCTGATATTCATCTTCTCCCTCTTTTGCGATCTCGGCTGCGGTCACGGTCGTTTCAGGCAGAGAAACCTCCGGCAGGGAGAGTTGCAGCACATTGCCACGCGTGAGCAGCACCGCACGCTCAATGACGTTTTCCAGTTCGCGGACGTTACCCGGCCACTCCATCGACGAGAGGGTGCGTAGCGTTTCGGCAGGAATACTGTCAATATTTCGCCCCATTCGGCGGGCGATCTTCGCGGTAAAGGCTTTTACCAGCAGGGGGATATCTTCCGGACGTTCGCGCAGCGGGGGCAGGCAGATCGGGAAGACGTTCAGGCGATAGTAGAGATCGCTTCTGAATTCGCGGTCGGCGACCATTTTTTTCAGGTCGCGGTTGGTGGCGGCAATCAGCCGCACGTCAGTCTGGATAAGCTTGTTGCTGCCAAGGCGCTCAAACTCCTGCTCCTGCAAGACGCGCAGCAGTTTAGGCTGCAACTCCAGCGGCATATCGCCCACTTCGTCGAGGAACAGCGAGCTTTTATCGGCCAGTTCAAAACGCCCCAGGCGCTGGCTGCTGGCCCCGGTAAATGCGCCGCGCTCATGGCCGAAGAGGTCACTTTCCAGCAGGCCCGCAGGCATCGCCGCGCAGTTCATCTTCACCATCCGGCGGCTGTTGCGATTGCTCAGGTTGTGGATGGCTCTGGCAATCAGCTCTTTACCCGTGCCGGTTTCACCCAAAATCAGCACCGTGCTGTCGCTCTGCGCCACCATTTCCACCTGCTTGAGGACGCTGTACATCGCATCGCTGCGCCCGATGATTTCGCCAAACTCGCTGTCCACATTATTAAGCTGCTCGGTTAGGGCCAGGTTCTCGTCCACCAGCCGCTCTTTCAGGCGATGGATCTCCTGATAGGCGAGGGCGTTATCCAGCGCGATGGAGATACGCTCGGCAATCTGGCGCAGCAGCTTCAGGTTGGCGGTGGTAAACACGGCTTCATCACACTGCGCCAGTTTCAGCACGCCAAGCATGGTATTGCCGGACATCAGCGGTAGCAGGCACAGGGTCTGGATCTTATTGCCCCAGGTGTTAAACAGCATTCGCTCATACGGCGCTACCGGATCCTGTTCGCTCAGGTTAAGCAGGAGGATCTCTTTGCTTTTGAATACCCGTTCAGAAAGGGTGCCCGCTTCATCCACTTCACTTTGCTCATGCGCCGGGTTGGCTTCATCGAGATAGTGCGTGGAATAGATATTCAGCTTGCCCTTGCGATGCCCCCGCAGCGCAATACTGATAGCGTCGATTTTGAAATAGTGGTGGATCTCTTTTGAGACTTCGCTGACCAGCTCATCCATATCGAGTCGTGACAGCACGGCGTTAGTGATTGCCACCAGGATGCGGAAGTTATCGCGCTCGCGGCTCAGCAGGTCGTAATCCACGTTATTGGTGACGCGACTTTGGATCTGCTCTGCCACCACGGCCACAATCTGGGTAAAGGTGTGCAGACGCTCGTACTCCGCTTCGCTCCAGGGCCGGTCGGTCGTGCGGATGAACTCGCAGCCGCCAAAGATATGGCCCTCCGCCGCCAGCGGCAGCATGCTGTAGTGGCCAAAAGGCTGATAGAGGTTGCTCCCGGCAAGCCGCGGCCACGCCATCCTGAACTCCTCAAAATTGCAGTGCAGGGCTTCCGGACGGGAGAGAATGCGGCGCACCGGACCATGCGCCAGATACGTTTCATCTTCGTATTCAAACGTTTTGCCATTATCACGCGTTGAGTAGTAGCTCGCGCGTTGCGTTCCGCTATGCCAGAGCACAATTGCGGCGCTGTCTGCCAGGGCTGATTGCCTGACCAGTCGCGTCAAAGCATCGCTTAGCGCGCTGAGATCGGGCTGCTGTAAAAGTGTGCGCGTGATATCAAACAGGCCCTGCTGTCCAAGATCGCTCATCGGTGTATACGGCATTATTGCTTTCCAATTGAAACTGGCAGAAAAGAGACATTCAGTGCTGACCGCTTATGGCGCGGTTCTAGCAAATTCGGGGTAACGGTTCAGCGTGCGGCAGATCCAGTGTGCGCTTCACGCCGTAAAGCCCGGTCAGGCGCACCCCTTTGCGCTCAACCACTTCCCCAATGATGGCGGCATCTTTCCCTAATGGATGCGACCGCAGCCCGGCCAGGACAGATTCCGCCGCTGCGCGTTCAACGCCGATCACCAGCTTGCCTTCGTTCGCAAAGTTGAGGGGATCAAGCCCTAGCATCTCGCACAGCCCGCGTACGGCGGGTTTGACAGGCAGACCACGCTCGGTCAGTTCAATCCCGCACCCGCAGCTTACGGCGAACTCGTGGACGACGGCATTCACGCCGCCACGGGTGGCGTCGCGCAGGGCTTTCACACCAGGAATGGCGCGCAGCGTCTGAATAAGCGGGGTAAGCACTGCACAGTCGCTACGCAGTTCGCCGTCCAGCCCTAACCCTTCACGCAGATTAAGAATCGTCGCGCCATGGCATCCCAGGGTGCCGCTCACCAGCAGAACGTCGCCCACGCTAAGTTGCTGTGCGCCCCAGTGGATGTCGGCGGGGATCGCGCCCATCCCGGCGGTGTTGATAAACAGTTTGTCGGCGGCGCCGCGCTGAACCACTTTGGTATCGCCGGTGACGACAGCGATCCCCGCCTCGCGCGCCGTCTGTGCCATGCTGTTGACCACCGCCGTGAGCGTCTCCATCGGCAGCCCCTCTTCAAGGATAAACCCGCAGGAGAGGTAGCGCGGAATGGCGCCGCTGACGGCAACGTCGTTGGCCGTGCCGCAGATGGCGAGCTTGCCGATATCACCGCCCGGGAAAAACAGCGGGTCAATGACGTAGCTGTCGGTGGAGAACGCCAGCCTGTCGCCCTGGGCAGTGAGTGTCGAGAGCGCGATGCGCGCCTGGTCTTCCTGCTCGGCGAGCCAGGGGTTGTTAAAAGCCTCCATAAACAGCCGGTTAATCAACTGCTGCATCGCCTGCCCACCGCTTCCGTGCGCCATTTCCACCGTGTTCATGCTTCACACTCCTGGTTGCGATATTGATACCACGCGGCGCATGCCCCTTCGGAGGAGACCATCAGCGCGCCAAACGCGGTTTGCGGGTTACAGGTGTTGCCAAATAACGGGCATTGATGAGGTTTACACTTACCGGTGAGCACGTCGCCACAGCGAGAACGGGGATCGTCGCACACCTGCTGCGGCTGCGGGCGGAAATGTGTTTCTGCATCAAACGCGCGATAGGCTGGCGTGAGGCGCACGCCGGATTCGGCAATCAGCCCCAGACCGCGCCACTCGCTGTCGCCTTCAACGCTAAACACGTCGGCAATGGCCTGCTGGGCCCGTTCATTTCCCGCATCGGGCACCACGCGGCGGTACTGGTTTTCGACCGCACTCAGGGCCGCTATTTTCTGCTCAACCAGCATGGTCACACCTTGCAGTAGATCAAGTGGCTCGAAACCAGCGACCACTAACGGACGATTGTACTGTTCAGAGATGAAACCGTAGGCGTCTGTGCCAATCACCATGCTGACGTGTCCCGGCGCCAGAAAGGCGTCGATACCGTTATCCGGCTCCTCCAGCAGGCTGCGCAGCGTGGGAATGAGCGTGATGTGCTGACAGAAAAAGAAAAAATTAGTGACGTTGCGGGCTTTGGCCTGCTGCAGCGTAATGGCCGTCGCGGGCATAGTGGTTTCAAAACCCAGCCCAAAAAAGACGACGTTGCGCTCAGGGTTATCCCTCGCCAGCGTCAGGGCATCCATTGGCGAGTAGACGATCCGCACGTCCGCACCGCGCGCTTTCGCCTGCAGCAGCGAGCCATTTTTCCCCGGCACGCGCATCGCATCGCCAAAGGTACAGAAAATGACGTCAGGCTGGCTGGCAATTTCAATACAGCTGTCGATGCGGCCCATTGGCAACACGCAGACCGGGCAGCCGGGGCCGTGGATAAACTCGATGTTATCTGGCAGTAGCTGGTCGAGGCCAAATTTGAAGATGGCGTGCGTGTGTCCGCCGCACACCTCCATTATCCGCAGCGGCCTTTCTTTCGTGTTGTTCAGCAGCGCCGCCCGTGTTTTCAGGTGCCCGATAAGCTGCAGTACCTGTTCTGGCGCGCGGTATTCATCAACGTAACGCATGTGCTACCGCTCCTCGCCGTACAGCAGGGCGCCCACGTCAGGCTCCACGTCAAACATGTTTTGCAGCGCATCCAGCGTGTCGCGGGCTTCCGCTTCGTTAATCACGCTCATTGCAAAGCCCACATGGACCAGCACCCACTGGCCGAGACGTGACGCGCCGGTTTCATCGGTACTGCCCACCAGCGTCAGATCCACATCGCGCAATATACCGCAGACCTCCACCCTGGCCTGGTTACCGTCGATTGCCTGAATTTGTCCGGGTACGCCTATGCACATCGTTCGCTCTCCAGCCAGTTTAGCCATGCGTCCATGCCGTCGCCGCGCGTGGCGGAGACCAGCACGATCGCAATCTCCGGATTCACTTCGCGGGCATACGCCAGGCATTTCTCCACGTCGAAATTCAGGTACGGCAGCAGGTCGACTTTGTTCAGCAACATCAGGGAGGCGGCGGCAAACATATGCGGGTACTTCAGCGGCTTGTCTTCCCCTTCGGTGACGGAGAGCACCGCGACTTTGTGGCGCTCGCCGAGGTCAAAGCTCGCCGGGCACACGAGGTTACCGACGTTTTCAATAAACAGGATGCCGCTCTCTTCAAGCGGCAAACGCGGTGCGGCATCGGCAATCATCTGCGCATCCAGATGGCAGCCTTTGCCCGTGTTGACCTGAATCGCCGGGGTGCCGGTTTCACGAATGCGCGCGGCATCGTTTACGGTCTGCTGATCGCCCTCGATCACCGCGCAAGAGACGCGTTTGTTCAGGCGCTTGAGTGTTTCTGTTAACAGCGTGGTTTTGCCTGAACCCGGGCTGGAGACCAGGTTCAGCACCAGCTGTTTGCGGGCGGCAAAGCGCGCGCGATTGCGGGCCGCGAGCTGGTTATTTTTGTCCAGCACGTTGATCTCGACGTCCAGCATCTGCCGCTGGCTCATGCCCGGCGCATGAGTGCCCGCTTCGCCGTGGCCGTAGTGCAGGTCGCCCGCGTCAGAGCGTTGCGGCGCAAAGGTAATGCCGGTCAGAACTGCCGCAGGACGCGGGGCAGGGGAAAAGGGCGCAGAGCGAAACGCGGAGTGGGGGCGGTGTTCGTCCCCTTCTATATACAGGTTGCCTTCGGCGCAACCGCAGGTACTACACATACATTACTCCTTTTCGATTTCGAGGCGTTGGATCTGCATACCGTCATCCGCCACGATCCGCAGCCCGGTACGCTGGCACTGCGGACAGCGCTGAACCTTTGAGGAGAGCAGCGTGACGTACTGCTGACACTGCTCGCACCAGCACTCCGCCCGCTGCTCGTCGATATGCAGCTCGCAGCCTTCCGCCAGCGTGCCGCGGCATACCAGCTCAAAACAGAAGGTCAGGGCGCTGGTCTCGACGCAGGAAAATGCCCCGATCTTCAGCCAGACGCCGGTGACGCGTTTCGCGTGGTTTTGCACTGCCTGCTGTTCGATAAGTTCAAGCGCTCGCTGGCAGAGGGTGATTTCGTGCATGACGCCTCCTCAATGAATTGCCCCGGTAATGCAATAACAGTGCCAGCCTGTATTTTGTCAGGGCGTGACGATGTCAATGCTGTCGAAATGACACGTCGACACCGCCGCGTTGACAGCAGTTTTGAAATTAAAGATCAATAAAATCAGTTGATTAAAAACTGGCACGGAATCTGCTTAACAGCCGCTATCTCCATTAACCGGATACCTTTTATGACTATTTGGGAAATCAGCGAAAAAGCGGATTACATCGCGCAGCGCCACCAGCAGCTACAGGAGCAGTGGCACCTCTACTGCAACTCTCTGGTTCAGGGGATCACCCTGTCAAAAGCGCGTCTGCATCATGCGATGAGTTGTGCGGCGCAAGGCGATATGCGCTTTGTCCTCTTCGGCCACTTCACGGTCTTTGTCACCCTGGCAGACAGCTTTAACAGCCACACCATTGAGTACTACGTCGAGAACAAAGAGGGTGAAAAACAGTGTATTGCGCAAGCGCAACTGATGGCTGACGGCATGGTCGATGGCTACGTCAGCAACCGCGATCGCCAGCAGGTGCTTGAACACTATCTGGAGAAAATCGCGCCGGTTTACAACGGGCTTTATCACGCGGTTGAACACGACTTACCGGTCGACCTGAAACAGCTGATCGCCGGAAACCCTTCCGCAAACGTTGCCTGAGAACCGAGTGTCGAAAAGTGTCGAGAAGACAGCTTTTCGTCGTCAAAAATGACCATCACCTGAGGATTGCCCGGTGAACCGTTTTGTAATTGCTGACTCGACGGTCTGTATTGGCTGTCGAACCTGTGAGGCGGCGTGTTCGGAAACTCACCGCCTGCACGGGCTGCAGTCCATGCCGCGCCTTCGCGTCATGCGTAATGAAAAAGAGTCTGCTCCGCAGCTCTGCCACCACTGTGAAGATGCCCCCTGCGCGGGTGTTTGTCCGGTGAATGCCATCACCCGCGTTGATGGCGCGGTCCAGCTGAACGAAAGCCTGTGCGTCAGCTGCAAGCTGTGCGGCATTGCCTGCCCGTTCGGCGCCATTGAATTTTCCGGCAGCCGTCCGCTGCACATTCCGGCCAATGCCAACTCCCCGAAAGCGCCGCCCGCGCCACCGGCTCCGGCACGCGTAAGTACGCTACTGGACTGGGTTCCCGGCATCCGCGCCGTGGCGGTGAAGTGTGACCTGTGCAGCTTTGATGAACAGGGACCGGCCTGCGTGCGGACCTGTCCGACCAAGGCGCTCATTCTGGTTAACATCCGCGATATCGCCCGTACCAGCAAACGCAAGCGCGAGCTGACCATTAATACCGACGTCGGCGATCTTTCGCTTCTGCAGGCGCTTAACGAGGGGGCGAAATGAACGCGATAGACATGATTAACAGCGCCGTAGCGTACTTTGCGGCCGCCGCCGTGCTGGCGCTGCTCTTCTCTTTCCATAAAATCCTGAGCGGCTGGATAGCCGGTATCGGCGGGGCGCTCGGCAGCCTGATGACGCTCGCGGCAGGCGGTGTCGTTTTGCTGGGGGGGCAATCCACAGAGGCCGTGATGCCGCTGATTCGTCACAGCGTTGAGATTACGCCGCTGAATGCCATCTGGCTGGTGACGTTCGGTCTGTGCGGGCTGTTTGTCAGCCTGTTCAATATCGACTGGCACCGCCACCAGCACACCAGAGCTAATGGTCTGCTGGTAAACCTGCTCATGGCGACGGCGGTCTGCACCGTTATCGCCAGCAATCTTGGCACGCTGGTGGTGATGGCCGAAATTATGGCCCTGTGCGGCGTGTTCCTGACGGGCTGTAGCGCCTCCGGCAAGCTGTGGTTTGCTCTCGGTCGCCTCGGCACGCTGCTGCTGGCGCTGGCCTGCTGGCTGGTGTGGCAACGCTTCGGTACGCTGGATTTCTCTGCGCTCAACGGCCATCCGCTGGGGAATGACGTCTGGCTGCTGGGCGTTGTGGGCTTTGGCCTGCTCGCCGGGATCATCCCGCTGCACGGCTGGGTGCCGCAGGCGCATGCCAATGCCTCCGCGCCCGCCGCCGCGCTGTTCTCTGTGGTGGTGATGAAAGTGGGTTTATTCGGGATTTTGGTACTCACGCTGACCAGCGGGCAACCGCCGCTGTGGTGGGGTGTCGTGCTGCTGCTGGCCGGGATGATCACCGCGTTCGTGGGTGGCCTGTACGCGCTGATGGAGCACAACATCCAGCGTTTGCTGGCGTACCACACGCTCGAAAATATCGGCATTATCCTGCTCGGTCTTGGCGCGGGCGTCACCGGTCTGGCGCTGAATCAGCCCGCGTTGATTGCCGCCGGGTTTATCGGTGGTCTGTATCACCTCGTCAACCACAGCCTGTTTAAAAGCACCCTGTTCCTCGGCGCGGGCAGCGTCTGGTTCCGCACCGGTCATCGGGATATCGAAAAGCTCGGCGGCATTGGCAAAAAGATGCCGGTGATTTCCCTGGCGATGCTGGTGGGGCTGATGGCGATGGCCGCGCTGCCGCCACTGAACGGTTTTGCCGGCGAGTGGGTGATCTACCAGTCTTTCTTCGCGCTCGGTCAGAGCGATGCGTTTATCGGCCGTTTGCTGGGGCCGCTGTTGGCGGTCGGCCTGGCGATTACCGGGGCGCTGGCGGTGATGTGTATGGCGAAAGTCTACGGCGTTACCTTCCTTGGCGCACCGCGCACGCGTGAGGCTGAAAATGCCTGCTGTGCACCGGTATTGATGGCCACCAGCGTGGTTGCGCTGGCGCTGTGCTGCATTGCGGGTGGGGTTGCCGCGCCGTGGCTGCTGCCGCTGCTCGGAAACGCTATTCCGTTGCCGCTTGAGACGGCACAAACCACCGTTTCCCAACCGATGATAGCCCTGCTGCTGATTGCCTCTCCGCTACTGCCGTTCGTGCTGATGCTGTTCTTTAAACGCGATCGACTCGCCTCCCGTGCGCGCGGCGCAGCCTGGGCCTGCGGCTACGAACACGAGCAGTCAATGGTCATCACCGCCCACGGTTTCGCCATGCCGGTAAAAGAGAACTTCGCCGCCGTGCTGAAGCTGCGCCGCATGCTCAACCCGCAGGGTTGGGTTCCGGGCTGGCAGAGTGCTGCCGCGCCCGCACTGTTCCGCCGTCTGGCGCTGATTGAGCTGTCGGTGCTGGTGGTCATTGTGATTTCACGAGGAGCCTGACATGAGTCTGTTACTGGCAATTCTTCAGGCGCTGGTGCTGTTTGCCGTTGCGCCGCTGCTCTCGGGCATCACGCGCGTGGCGCGCGCCCGGATGCACAACCGTCGCGGCCCTGGCGTGCTCCAGGAGTATCGCGATCTCTTCAAGCTGCTCTCTCGCCAGAGCGTGGCGCCCGATGCCGCAGGCTGGGTCTTTCGCCTGACGCCGTTTGTGATGGTTGGCGTGATGCTCACCATCGCCACCGCGCTGCCCGTCGTCACGGTGGGCTCACCGCTGCCTGCGCTCGGCGATCTGATCACGCTTATCTACCTCTTCGCCATCGCCCGTTTCTTCTTTGCGATTGCGGGTCTGGACACCGGGAGTCCGTTTACCGGCCTCGGTGCCAGCCGCGAGGCGATGCTGGGTGTGCTGGTTGAGCCGATCCTGCTGCTGGGGCTGTGGGTCGCCGCGCAGGTCGCAGGCTCCACCCATATCAGCTTTATCACCCATACCGTTTATCACTGGCCGGTAAGCCGCTCCATTCCGCTGGTGCTGGCACTCTGCGCCTGCGCGTTCGCCACGTTTATTGAGATGGGCAAACTGCCGTTCGATCTCGCGGAAGCCGAGCAGGAATTACAGGAGGGGCCACTCACCGAATACAGCGGCTACGGCTTTGCGGTACTGAAGTGGGGGATCAGCCTCAAGCAGCTGGTGGTGTTGCAGATGTTTGTCGGCGTCTTCTTCCCGTGGGGGCAGATGACGCACTTTTCCGCGGGCGGCCTGGTGCTGGCCGTCGTGGTTGCTGCAATCAAGCTGCTTATCGGCGTGCTGGTGATTGCGCTGTTCGAGAACAGCATGGCGCGTCTGCGTTTTGTGGCGACCTCGCGCATCACCTGGGCCGGTTTTGGCTTTGCATTTTTAGCGTTCGTCTCCTTGCTGGTGGCGTGATTAAAGAGAGTGTTTATGTCTGAAGAAAAGAAAGGTCAGCAGTATCTCGCCGCGTTGCACCAGGCTTTCCCCGGCGTGGTGCTGGAAGAGTCCTGGCAAACCAAAGACCAGATCACCGTCACCATAAAGGTGAACGACCTGCCGGAGGTGGTGGAGTTTCTTTACTACCAGCAGGGCGGCTGGCTGTCGGTGCTGTTCGGTAACGACGAGCGCCAGCTGTGCGGCAATTACGCCGTGTACTACGTGATGTCGATGGAGCAGGGCGAGAAGTGCTGGCTGACCGTGCGCGTTGAAGTCGATCCGAATAAGCCGGAATATCCGTCCGTTACGCCGCGGGTGCCTGCTGCCGTCTGGGGCGAACGCGAAGTGCGCGACATGTACGGCCTGGTGCCGGTCGGCCTGCCGGACGAGCGCCGTCTGGTGCTGCCGGACGACTGGCCGGATGAACTCTATCCGCTGCGTAAAGACAGCATGGACTACCGCCAGCGCCCGGCGCCGACCACCGACAGCGAAACCTACGAGTTCATCAACGAGCTGGGCAGCAAAAAGAACAACGTGGTGCCGATTGGTCCGCTGCACGTCACCTCCGACGAACCGGGCCACTTTCGTCTGTTCGTCGACGGCGAAAACATTATCGACGCCGACTACCGCCTGTTCTACGTCCATCGCGGCATGGAAAAGCTGGCGGAAACCCGCATGGGCTACAACGAAGTGACGTTCCTTTCTGACCGCGTGTGCGGCATCTGCGGCTTTGCCCACAGCACCGCTTACACCACGTCGGTAGAAAACGGTATGGGGATCGTGGTGCCGGAACGTGCGCAGATGATCCGCGCCATTCTGCTGGAGGTGGAACGTCTGCACTCGCACCTGCTAAACCTCGGCCTGGCCTGCCACTTCGTCGGTTTTGACTCCGGGTTTATGCAGTTCTTCCGCGTGCGTGAGGCGTCGATGAAGATGGCGGAGATCCTCACCGGGGCACGTAAAACCTACGGGCTGAACCTGATCGGCGGGATCCGCCGCGACCTGCTGAAAGATGACATGATCCAGACCCGTCAGCTGGCGCAGCAGATGCGCCGGGACGTGCAGGAGCTGGTGGATATGCTGCTCAGCACGCCAAACATCGAGCAGCGCACCGTAGGGATTGGCCGTCTTGATCCGGAAATTGCCCGCGACTTCAGCAACGTCGGCCCGATGGTGCGCGCCAGCGGCCACGCCCGCGACACCCGCGCCGATCACCCGTTCGTCGGCTACGGCCTGCTGCCCATGACCGTGCACAGCGAGCAGGGCTGCGACGTCATCTCACGTCTGAAAGTCCGCATTAACGAGGTGTTCACTGCCCTGAACATGATCGACTTCGGCCTCGATAACCTGCCGGGCGGTCCGCTGATGGTAGAGGGCTTCACCTACATCCCGAACCGCTTCGCGCTCGGCTTTGCAGAAGCGCCGCGCGGGGACGATATCCACTGGAGCATGACTGGCGACAACCAGAAGCTCTACCGCTGGCGCTGCCGTGCGGCGACCTACGCCAACTGGCCAACGCTGCGCTACATGCTGCGCGGCAATACGGTCTCCGATGCGCCGCTGATCATCGGTAGCCTCGACCCGTGCTACTCCTGCACCGACCGCATGACCGTGGTGGACGTGCGCAAGAAGAAAAGTCAGGTGGTGCCGTACAAAGAGCTTGAGCGCTACAGCATCGAGCGTAAGAACTCGCCGCTGAAATAAGGACTCGTCATGTTTACCTTTATCAAAAAAGTGATCAAAACCGGCACGCAGACCAGCCGTTATCCGCTGGAGCCGATGCCGGTCGATAAAAACTTTCGCGGCAAGCCGGAGCACAATCCGCAGCAGTGCATAGGCTGCGCGGCCTGCGTCAATGCCTGCCCGTCGAATGCCCTGACGGTGGAAACGGATCTCAAAACCGGCGAACTGGCCTGGCAGTTTAACCTCGGACGCTGCATTTTCTGCGGCCGCTGCGAGGAAGTTTGCCCGACGGTCGCCATTCGCCTGTCGCAGGAGTACGAGCTGGCAGTGTGGAAGAAAGCCGATTTCCTCCAGCAGTCGCGTTTCACGCTGTGTCACTGCCGCGTCTGCAAGCGTCCGTTCGCCGTGCAAAAAGAGATCGACTACGCCATCGCGCTGCTGCAGCACAACGGTGACGTCCGGGCGGAACATCACCGTGAAAGTTTTGAAACCTGCCCGGAGTGTAAGCGTCAGAAATGCCTGCTGCCGTCCGACCGGATTGATATCACCCGCCATATGAGAGAGGCCAGCTGATGGAACACTTACTCGGCCCGCGCGACGACAATGGCATGCCGGTGCCAATGACGGTGGAGGAATCCATTGCCAGCATGAAGGCGTCGCTGCTGAAAAAAATCAAACGTTCGGCCTACGTCTACCGCGTGGACTGCGGCGGCTGTAACGGCTGCGAGATCGAGATCTTCGCTACGCTGTCGCCGCTGTTTGACGCTGAACGCTTCGGTATCAAAGTGGTGCCGTCTCCGCGCCATGCGGATATTCTGCTGTTTACCGGGGCGGTCACCCGTGCCATGCGCTCGCCCGCGCTGCGTGCCTGGCAGTCTGCACCAGACCCGAAAATCTGCATCTCCTACGGTGCCTGCGGCAACAGCGGCGGCATCTTCCACGATCTCTACTGCGTCTGGGGCGGCACCGACAAAATCGTACCGGTGGATGTTTATATTCCGGGCTGCCCGCCGACGCCTGCCGCCACGCTGTACGGCTTTGCGATGGCGCTTGGCCTGCTGGAGCAGAAAATCCACGCCCGTGAACCGGGCGAGCTCGACAACCAGCCCGCGATGCTCCTCCATCCGGATATGGTGCAGCCGCTGCGGGTGAAGGTCGACCGTACGGCGCGCAGGCTGGCGGGCTACCGTTATGGTCGTCAGATTGCCGACGATTATCTGCGTTTGCTGAGCCAGGGCGAGCAGCAGGTAGCCCGCTGGCTGGAGGCGGAAAACGATCCGCGTCTGAATGAGATTGTGGCGAACCTGAACAGCATTGTGGACGAGGCGCGTATCCGATGAGTGAAACGGTGGTGTTCAGTCAACTGAGCCGTAAGTTTATTGATGAGAACGATGCCACGCCGGATGCGGCGCAGCAGGTGGTCTATTACAGCCTGGCGATTGGGCATCACCTCGGGGTGATTGACTGTCTGGAGGCCGCGCTGAGCTGCCCCTGGCCTGAGTATCTGGCGTGGATCGCCACGCTGGAGGAGGGCAGCACGGCGCGGCGTAAAATGGAAGGCGTGCCAAAGTACGGTGAGATCGTCATCGATGCCAACCACATTGCGATGCTCGCCAACGCCTTTGATGCGGCGCTGAGCAGGCAATCCGCCGAACAGCAGGCGTGGAGCAAAACGTTGCTCGGCATGCTGCATGATATTCATCAGGAGAGTGCCATCTACCTGATGGTGAGGAGATTACGTGACTGACGTTTTACTGTGTGTCGGCAACAGCATGATGGGCGACGACGGCGCGGGCCCGCTGCTGGCAGAGATGTGCGCCGCGAACCCTCAGGGCAACTGGGTGGTGATTGACGGCGGTAGCGCGCCAGAAAATGACGTGGTCGCCATCCGCGAGCTGCGCCCGGAGAGGCTGCTGATTGTCGATGCTACCGATATGGGGCTCAACCCCGGAGAGATCCGACTCATTGACCCGGACGACATTGCCGGGATGTTTATGATGACGACCCACAATATGCCGCTGAATTATCTGGTGGATCAGATCAAGGACGACGTGGGTGAGGTGCTGTTTCTGGGGATTCAGCCGGACATTGTTGGGTTTTATTACCCGATGACGCCGCCGGTAAAAGAGGCGGTGGAAGTGGTTTATTCACGGCTTGAAGGGTGGGTTGGGGACGGGGGGTTTTCTCCGCTCTGAGCAGTGCCGGGTGGCGGCTTCGCCTTACCCGGCCTACCAAACCCGTTCCCTCTCCCTGTGGGAGAGAGCCGGGGTGAGGGCAACAGGCTACTCGAGATCGCCCCCGTTACTCGCAATCACCTTCTTATACCACCAGAACGATTTCTTGCGCTTCCGGTCCAGCGTGCCGTTCCCCGCATCGTCGCGGTCAACGTACACGAACCCGTAGCGTTTGCTCATTTCGCCGGTAGACGCTGAAACAAGGTCGATACAGCCCCAGGTGGTGTAGCCCATCAGCGGCACGCCGTCCTCAATCGCATCACCCATCGCGCGGATATGCTCGCGCAGATAGCTGATGCGGTAGTCGTCGTTAATCTCGCCGTTTTCATCAATGACATCTTTCGCACCCAGGCCGTTTTCCACCAGGAACAGCGGCTTTTGGTAGCGGTCGTACATCATGTTCATGGTAATGCGCAGGCCAAGCGGGTCAATGCCCCAGCCCCATTCGCTCACCTGAATGTGCGGGTTACGCAGGGACTTCACGATGTTTGCCGCGCTGGTGTTGCCCGCGTTCATATCCGCCGACGCGCAGCGCGAGGCGTAATAGCTGAACGAGACAAAATCGACGGTGTTTTTCAGCAGCTCGTCATCGCCGGGGTCTTTGACAATGACCACGCCTTTCTCACGGAACACGCGAGCCGAGTAGGCCGGATAGCGGCCGCGTGCCTGCACGTCGATAAAGAACAGGTTCTCGCGGTCTTTCTCCAGCGCCATCCACACGTCTTCCGGTTTGCAGGAGTACGGATAGAAGTTACCGCCCGCCAGCATGCAGCCCACCTGATTTTCCGGGTTCACCTCGTGAGCGATTTTGGTTGCCAGCGCGCTCGCCACCAGCTCGTGGTGCGCGGCCTGATATTTTACCTGATCTTCGTTTTCACCTTCCTCAAACACCAGCCCGGCACCGGAGAACGGGCTGTGCAGCATGATGTTGATTTCGTTGAAAGTCAGCCAGTATTTTACCAGCCCGTTAAACGCCTCAAAGCAGGTGCGGGCGTAGCGGGCGAAGAAGTCGACCATCTTGCGGTTGCGCCAGGAACCGTATTCCGTCACCAGGTGCATCGGCACGTCGAAGTGGCAGAGCGTCACCAGCGGCTCGATGTTGTACTTTTTGCACTCCTCAAATACCGCGCGGTAAAAGGCTATGCCCTCTTTGTTCGGCAGCGGTTCGTCACCGTTCGGGTAGAGGCGGCTCCAGGCAATCGAGGTGCGGAATACCGTAAAGCCCATCTCCGCCATCAGGGCAATGTCTTCTTTATAGCGATGGTAAAAATCAATCGCCTCGTGGCTCGGGTAAAACTCGTCGTCACGCAGCGAAAAACGCTTTTCCTTGCCGAGCTTCACCGCCAGACGATTGGCGCCGTGGGGGATCATATCGACCGTCGTCAGTCCTTTGCCGCCTTCACGGTAAGCACCTTCACTCTGGTTAGCGGCAAGCGCGCCGCCCCATAAAAATCCTTGTGGAAAAACAGACATTCTTACCTCGCTTTCAATTTATGCTTTTGCTGCGTTGTTCTGTACCGCCGCGGTCTGCAGAGCGCGCGCTTTTTCGGCCTCGTCTTCGACCGGGATATCCTCAAACCCTAACAGCAGGGTCAGAACAAACGACAGCACAACTGCCAGCGCCATCACGCCGAATACCCAGACGATGGTCATCGGGTTGGCCGGATCGAAGAATTGCACGCTGGTAAACAGCCCCGGCGCCGCCATGGAGTGGCTGGCAAGACCCGCGATGCCGGCCACCGCGCCGCAGATAAAGCCGCTGATCAGGCTCGCAATCAGCGGACGCTTGAGACGTACCGCCACACCGTACAGTGCCGGTTCAGAGATCCCCGCCATGATGGCAGAAGCCGCCGCAGCCAGCGCCGTCTGGCGCAGTTCCGGGTTTTTGGTTTTCCATGCCACCGCTAAAGACGAACCGCCGAGCGACAGGTTGGCGCCGATTTCTGACGGCATGACCATCCCTTCTTTACCCGTTTCGGCAATGGTCTGAATGATGGTTGGCGTAAAGACGCGGTGCATCCCCGTCATGACCAGCAGCGGCCAGAGTGCGCCCATGATGGCGACGGAGAGCCAGCCCAGATAGCCGTGAATGGTGTAAACCAGTGCGGAGATAGCGCTCCCGATCCAGATCCCGAGCGGCCCAATCAGCACGATGGCGAGCGGGGCGGCAATCAGGACGATCAGCATCGGCTTGAGGAAGTTTTTCGTCACCGCCGGGGTAATGCGATCGACCCAGCGTTCGATGTAAGACAGGCACCAGGTCATCACCAGCGCGGGGATAACGGTGTAGGTGTATTTCACCGCCGTCACCGGGATAAAGGCGAACTCAACATGCTCGCCCTGCGCGGCTTTCGCCATCAGTTCGATAAAGCTCGGGTGCACCAGCACGCCCGCAATGGCGATCGCCAGCGACATATTGGTTTTGAATTTCACTGCCGCCGAGGCGGCCACCATCAGCGGCAGGAAGAAGAATGCCCCGTCGCCAATCACCGTCAGAATGGTAAGCGTTGGCGCGCCCTTTGGCAGCACGCCGGTCATCTCAAGGATCATCGCCAGCAGCTTGACCATCGAACCGCCGATGATCGCGGGGATCAGCGGCGACATGGTGCCGATCAGCGCGTCGAGGATCCCGGCGCCAATGCGGCGTAACGTCAGCTTCTGCGGGCCTTCAGGCACCGCGGGCTGCAGGTCAACGGGCAGCAGGCTGACCACTTCGCGGTAGGCCTGAGAAACCGTGTTGCCAATGATCACCTGGCACTGGTTGTCGTTACGCACTACGCCAAGCACGCCGCTGATGCTTTTCAGGCGCGCGGCGTCGGTGAGGGTTTCGTCTTTCAGAACGAAACGCAGTCGCGTCATGCAGTGGGTGACGGCGACGATGTTCTCTTTGCCGCCCAGCGCGCTGATAACGTCGTTCGCCAGCGCAGCGTAATTTTTGGCCATCGGATGTGATCCTGTTATCGTTGTGTGAAATGTAGGAAACCGGTTCCACATAATCATCATGAGTTTCTTTGAGTGAAACAAGATCGCTTTTTGGTCATTTTTTCAATTCGTGATGATGATCACTGGTCGGTAGCGAAAGCGTGATTTCGCCGCTGCGACAATTTTTCTGCAGTGCAGTACACTGCGCTTCATCAGATTCAGATGGAATAACAACATGACCACGATGCTTGAAGTGGCGAAGCGGGCAGGCGTTTCGAAAGCGACGGTATCCCGCGTGCTGTCGGGAAATGGCTATGTCAGCCAGGAGACCAAAGACCGGGTTTTTCAGGCCATTGAAGAGAGCGGTTATCGCCCGAATTTACTGGCGCGAAACTTGGCGACCAAACGTACCCAGACCCTGGGGCTGGTGGTGACGAACACCCTTTATCACGGCGTCTACTTTAGCGAACTGCTGTTTCATGCCGCACGAATGACGGAAGAGAAAGGGCGGCAGTTGATCCTCGCGGACGGCAAGCACAGCGCCGATGAAGAGCGCGAGGCGATCCAGTATCTGCTCGATATGCGCTGCGACGCGGTGATCATCTACCCGCGCTTTTTGAACGTGGATGAACTGGATGCGATCGTCGAGAAGTGTGAGCAGCCGATTATGGTGCTCAACCGCCGCCTGCGGAAAAACAGCAGCCACAGCGTCTGGTCCGATCATAAAGCTTCCTGTCAGGACGCGGTGTCGCAGCTGATTGCAAAAGGGCACCGGGAGATTGCGTTTATCACCGGTTCGCTGGATTCCCCGACCGGCGTTGAGCGACTGTCCGGTTACAAAGATGCGCTGACGCAGCACGGTATTGCCCTGCGCGACGAGCTTATCACCGAAGGGAAGTGGAACCCGGCCAGCGGCGCGGCGGCGGTATCCGAACTGCTCGCACGCGGCGAACGCTTTACGGCGCTGGTGGCGAGCAATGACGACATGGCGATTGGCGCCATTAAACAGCTGCACGAGAGCGGCGTTGCCACGCCGGACGCGGTGTCAGTCATCGGCTTCGACGACGTGGCGATAGCGCCGTACATTGTGCCTTCGCTCTCCAGCGTGCGTATTCCGGTCACGGAGATGATCCAGGAAACCATCAGTCGTCTGATTTTCATGCTCGACGGCGGTGAATTCAAATATCAGCAAACGTTCTCCGGCGAGCTTATCCTGCGCGACTCCGTGACTGACGGCCCCCACTGCTGATGTCGACAGCTGTCATCGTCATAAGTGACGATGACAGCGCGACTGTGATTTTTAAAGTCGTTTAAAATCAATTGTTTAATAATTGGCACGGTTTATGAATAGCTCCGCGCATAACTGTAATGCTGGAGAAGCAGATGAACCGTTTTATTATGGCCGATGCCAGTAAGTGCATTGGTTGCCGTACCTGTGAAGTGGCGTGCGTGGTTTCCCATCAGGCGGAGCAGGATTGCGCATCACTTACCCCCGACACGTTTTTGCCACGCATCCACGTCATTAAAGGCGTGAATATTTCCACCGCCGCTATTTGTCGCCAGTGCGAAGACGCACCGTGCGCGAACGTCTGCCCGAACGGGGCGATTAAACGCGAGAAGGGCTTTGTGCATGTGATGCAGGAGCGCTGCATTGGCTGTAAAACCTGCGTGGTCGCCTGCCCGTATGGCGCGATGGAAGTGGTTGTCCGTCCGGTAGTACGCAACAGCGGTATGGGCCTGAGCGTGCGGGCGGAGAAAGCCGAGGCCAACAAATGCGACCTTTGCTACCACCGTGAAGCTGGCCCGGCCTGTATGGAAGCCTGCCCGACCCACGCGCTGGTCTGCGTGGATCGCGACAAGCTCGAGCAGATGAGCGCAGAAAAACGCCGTCGTGCGGCGTTTGACACCTCGTCATCGCTGCTGTTTTAAGTCGCAATGCGCGTTAACGGCGTACAGCTTCGGGTGCGTGGCAAAGTGCAGGGCGTGGGGTTTCGTCCCTTTGTCTGGCAGCTGGCGCACCAGATGATGCTGACGGGCGACGTCTGTAACGACGGAGAGGGTGTCCTGGTGCGTCTCGCGGGTAATGGGGGGGACTTTATCGCGAGGCTGCGCCAGGACTGCCCACCGCTGGCGCGGATTGACGACGTAGACACTCAGCCCTTTAGCTGGTCCGCTCTGCCGACGGATTTTACCATCCGCCAGAGCGAGAGCGGAGCGATGGACACGCAAATCGTGCCGGATGCCGCCACCTGTCCGGCGTGCCTGGCGGAGATGCGCGATCCCCGCGAGCGCCGTTATCGTTACCCGTTTATCAACTGTACCCATTGCGGCCCGCGCTTCACCATCATCCGCGCCATGCCCTACGATCGCCCGGCCACGTCAATGGCCGACTTCCCGCTGTGCGCACCGTGTGAAGCCGAGTATCGCAACCCGGCCGATCGGCGTTTTCACGCTCAGCCGGTGGCCTGCCCGGACTGCGGGCCAGCGCTGATGTGGCGAGCCGGGGAAAGCGTCGCCACGCGCGAACCGGCATTACGCGCCGCAGTGGAGAAGCTAAAAAGCGGCGGTATTGTCGCCATCAAGGGGCTGGGAGGCTTTCACCTTGCCTGCGACGCGCTTAACCCGCAGGCGGTGGCGACGCTACGGGCACGCAAACAGCGCCCGACGAAGCCGCTGGCGGTGATGATCCCCGATGCGGATGACCTGCCGGAGGCGATGCAGACCCTGCTACGCTCTCCTGCTGCGCCCATTGTGTTGACGCCCAAAGCCTCGCTTCCCGCGCTGCCTGAGGCCATTGCGCCGGGGCTAGATTGTGTCGGCGTGATGCTGCCTGCGAATCCGATTCAGCATTTACTGATGATGGACTGCCAGCGTCCGCTGGTGATGACCTCCGGTAACCTCAGCGGCCGCCCGCCTGCGATGACGAATCAGGAAGCGCTGGATGCGCTCCGCGACATGGCTGACGGCTTCCTGCTGCACAACCGCGATATTCTGCAACGGATGGATGATTCGGTGGTGGATCGGGATGGCGCGATGCTGCGTCGCGCGCGCGGTTTTGTGCCGGATGCCATCACGTTACCCGCCGGGTTTGACGATATCCCTGCCATATTGTCTACCGGGGCAGAGATGAAAAATACCTTCTGCCTGGTGCGCGGAAATCAGGCTGTGTTGAGCCCGCATTTTGGCGATCTCAGTGACGAGGGGGTCGACGCACAGTGGCGTTCGGCGCTGGCAATGATGCAACAGGTTTATGCCTTTAAGCCCGCGCGTGTCGTGTGCGATGCCCATCCGGCGTATCACGCCCGTCAGTGGGCGCTGGAGCAGGGGCTGCCCGTTGAAACCGTGCTGCATCATCATGCCCATGCGGCGGCGTGTCTGGCTGAAAATGGCTGGCCGCTCGGCGGTGGGGACGTTATCGCCCTGACGCTGGACGGGATCGGCATGGGCGAGAATGGCGCGCTGTGGGGCGGAGAGTGCCTGCGGGTGAACTATGTCGACTGCGAACATTTGGGTGGCCTGCCTGCCGTTGCGCTGCCGGGGGGCGATCTGGCAGCGAAGCAGCCGTGGCGCAATTTGCTCGCCCACTGCCTGGCCTTTGTGCCTGACTGGCAGCAGTTCCCGGAGACGCGGGCAGTGCAGGGCCAGAACTGGCCGCTACTGGCGACGGCGATCCAGCGTGGCATCAACGCGCCGCGGGCCTCGTCCTGTGGACGCCTGTTTGATGCGGTTGCCTGTGCGCTGGGCATCGATACGCAGTGCTACGAAGGCGAAGCGGCCTGCAGGCTGGAGGCGCTGGCGGCACGGTGCAACGGTGTGAAACACCCGGTTACGCTGTCGGTGGACGACCTTGCACTTTTCTGGCAACAGTGGCTTGCCTGGCAGGCGGAGCCCTGCGAGCGCGCGTGGGCGTTTCACGATGCGCTGGCCAGAGGGCTGTCGGAGCATGCCGCATCCCATGCCCGACGCTTATCGCTTTCAACAATCTGCCTCAGTGGCGGTGTGTTACATAACCGCCTGCTGCGCGCGCGCCTGCGGCATTATCTTTCTGACTTTACGCTTCTTTTTCCTTCGCGCCTGCCTGCAGGTGACGGAGCGATCTCCTTCGGGCAGGCGGTGGTCGCCGCTGCCCGGTCATGTTCACAAAGGATTTAAAATGTTACGACTGTTACGCAATGAACCTCGCGCCGCGCTTCTGCTGCTGGCACTGGTAATGGCAAATCTGCTGGCCTGGGGCTGGGCATGGCACACCTTCAGCGGCAGTACGGCGCTGATGGCGGCAAGTCTGCTGGCCTGGTGTTACGGGCTGCGTCATGCGGTGGATGCCGACCACATTGCTGCCATTGATACCGTGACGCGTAAGATGATGCAGCAGGGCAAACGCCCGTCCGGCGTGGGGGCGTGGTTCTCGCTGGGGCACTCCACCATCGTGGTGCTGGCTTCCATCGCTATCGCCGCCACCGCCACGGCGTTTCAGAAAAATATGGCATGGTTCCACGAGACCGGGAGCCTGATTGGCACCGCCGTTTCCGCCACCTTCCTGCTGGCGATGGCGCTGGTGAATATGGTGATTTTGCGCGGCGTATGGTGCAGTTTCCAGGCGCTGAAAAAGGGGCATGCGGCCCGCAGCGACGTGGAGCTTCCCGCCCAGGGTGGGGTGATGAGCTGGCTGTTTGGCAAAACCTTCCGCCTCGTCAATAAAAGCTGGCAGATGTACCTGGTGGGCTTCCTGTTTGGTCTCGGGTTTGATACCGCCACTGAAATTGGCGTGCTGGGGATTTCTGCCGCCAGCGCCTCCAGCGGGATGTCGGTGTGGTCAATCATGATTTTCCCGGCGCTCTTCGCCAGCGGTATGGCGCTGGTGGATACCCTCGACAATTTGCTGATGGTCGGTGCCTACGGCTGGGCGTTTAACAAACCGCAGCGCAAGCTCTACTACAACATGACCATTACCGGTACCTCCGTGGTGGTGGCGCTGTTCATTGGTGGGCTGGAAGCGCTGGGTCTGCTGATGGATAAATTTGCCCTTAGCGGCGGCATCTGGGATGCGGTGGGCGCGGTGAACGATAACCTCGGCAACGCCGGGTTTGTGGTGGTCGGGCTGTTTGTCGCCTGCTGGCTGATCTCCATGGCCAACTACCGCTGGCGCGGCTACGATGCGCTGGTGGTGAGCTCCTGAATTTTTGCCTCAACTCTCTTTTTGTTGTTTTGTAGGCCGGGTAAGCGCAGCGCCACCCGGCAATACGACGGTTAAGCAGGTAGCGATTTCAGCAGCGCGAACGCCTCCTTCATTCTCTCTTCGCTCACCACAAAGGCGCGCAGTTGGTCATCTGCGTCGATGCCGCGCGCCACCATCCCCTGTGATTCAATGGCGATTTGCCAGTTCAGATCCTGTCGCTGCGTTTCTCCCGCAAGGTGCAGCGGCAGGTCCGGCGTTTTCACCTTCACCAGCATCGGCGGAAGCTTTAGCGGCGCGCTGACGCCGATCAGGTTTTTCGCCAGGACCATGGCGCTCAACTGGATCGGTTGCAGAAACGGCAGCACCCGGCCATTAATTTCCGCGCAGTCGCCCAGGGCATAAATGTCCGGCTGTGAGGTTTGCAGGTAGCTGTCGACCTTTACGCCGCGGTCTGTTTCGGCGCCTGCGCGATGTGCCAGCGCGGTTTCCGGGCGCAGACCCGTCGCGGCAACCACCGCATCCACCTCAACGCTGCGGTTGCGGTCGAGCGCCCCACGAATGCCGCCTGCGGTTTTGCTCAGACTCTGTAACTGCGATTTGAGCAGCAGATGGACACCCATGTCGGTCAGTCGATGCTGTAAGCGGCTGCTTACTTCTGCGGGCATCAGCGCCGACAGAATGCTCGCCGCGTGGTCAACCAGGGTAACGGTTTTACCCGCGCGGCAGAAATCCATCGCCAGCTCGGTACCAATCAGCCCACCGCCGACGATCATCACGCGTTGCGCATCGCGAAGCCCCGTTTCGCTTGCCTGATACTCCTGCTGGCTGTTTAGGGTGATCATCAGCTCTCGCCCTTCAACGGGCGGCACAAAGGCAGAGGCCCCCGTGGCCAGCACCAGCTTGTCGTACTGCCAGATTTTGTCTTTCGCCTTCACGACGTGCGCGGCGGCGTCGATATCGGTAACCCAGGTGTAGGGAAACAGGCGCAGGTTAAACTGTTCCGCGAACTCCCCCGCCGTCTGGCGGGTGAGGTCTTCGGCGCGCTGATTCTGGCTGATGACATGGCTTAAATCAGGCTTGTTGTACTCATCCATGCTGTCGGCAGCGATCACCGTCACCGGCACGTTAGCGTCCTGTTTGCGGATATTTTTCACCAGCTGGCGGGCGGCGAAGCCCGAACCGATGATGACGATTCCGTGATTCATTTTGCCTCCGTACCCAGTTCGTCAAAGACGTCTTTACCGAGGGAACATTCCGGGCAGAGGAAGGTATCCGGCACGTCGCACCACGGCGTGCCCGGGGCAACGTCCTGAAGGGGTTCGCCCCGTTCCGGGTCATATATCCACTGGCAAACGCTGCACTGCATGCGTGGGCCGAGGTGTGCAGCAGCGGCAGCTGCACAGGCACAGGCTTCCTGCTGTTCGGTAGGTTTTGCAGACGCCTCAGGAAGCGGTGCGAGCGCCCACTGACGGGCAATGTCGCGGCCATGCTGACGGCAAATTTCCAGCGCGTCGATATCCGGGCGCCATTTCGCTTTCAGACTCAGGGACATCTCAAAACCTGCATCCTGCAGACGGGTAGAGAGGCGATCTACCGCGCCGCCGCTCCAGCCGTGAGAGCCAAACGCGCTGGCGCGTTTGTTGCGAAAACGCAGGCCGGTCATCTCTTCCACCAGGCCAGCAATTTTCGGCATCATCACGTTGTTCATCGTGGAGGTGCCCACCAGCACGCCTTTTGAGCGGAAGACATTGGTGAGGATCTCGTTTTTATCGCTGCGCGCCACGTTGAAGATTTTCACCGCCACGTTCGGATCCACTTCGTTGATGCCCTGGGCTATGGCGTCCGCCATCATGCGGGTGTTATTGGACATGGTGTCGTAGAAAATCGTGATGCGGTCTTCCTGATAATCCGCCGCCCATTTCAGGTACAGCTCAACGATCTGGGTGGGGTTTTCACGCCACACCACGCCGTGGGAGGTGGCAATCATGTCCACCGGCAGGTTAAAGCCGAGGATCTCGGTGATTTTTGGCGTCACCAGACGGCTGAACGGGGTCAGAATGTTGGCGTAGTAGCGCTGGCACTGCTCAAACAGTTCGGTCTGATCCACTTCATCATTGAACAGGCGTTCGTCACAGTAGTGCTGGCCAAAGGCGTCGTTGCTGAACAATACCGCGTCGCCGGTCATGTAGGTCATCATGCTGTCCGGCCAGTGCAGCATCGGGGTTTCAACGAAGATCAGCTGTTTGCCGTTGCCGATATCCAGCGAGTCGCCGGTTTTCACGGTGTGGAAATTCCATTCCGGATGATGGTGATGACCGTTGATCGAGTCGATGGCGTTGGTGGTGCAGTAGATCGGTGTATTCGGAATGTACGACATCAGCTCGGTCAACGCACCGGCGTGATCCTCTTCAGCGTGGTTGATGATGATGTAGTCGATTGCGTCGAGATCGATTTCGCTGCGCAGGTTCTGCACGAACTCGCGGCTGAATTTGTGATCGACGGTATCGATCAGTACGTTTTTGCCTTCACGGATAAGATAGCTGTTGTAGCTGCTGCCGCGCAGCGTTTTGTATTCCGTCCCGTGGAAATCACGCACCTCCCAGTCACGTTGACCCACCCAATGAATGTTATTTTTAACCAGAATAGACATAGCAACCTCAACGTAATACAGCGTTTTTGAATAAGATGATTTGCCTATATCACATAGCGTGCCAGCTTTTATTTTATTGATTTTAATGGGTTATTTTTTCTATAACTCGTGATGAGTAGTCATTATGACTATCCTGATGACGGTCAATATGACACTATTTATTGTCAAAATGACAGCGAGGCAGCCATGAGTTTTTCCGTAGATGTGCTGGCGAAGATCGCCATTGAACTGCAAACCGGTATCGGTCATCAGGACCGTTTTCAGCGGCTTATCTCCACGCTGCGTCACGTGCTGGCGTGCGATGCCTCGGCGCTGTTGCGCTACGAGGGGAGACAATTTATTCCGCTGGCTATCGACGGGCTCGCGAAAGATGTTCTCGGGCGGCGGTTTACTCTTGAAGGGCATCCGCGGCTGGAAACCATTGCCCGTGCGGGTGACGTGGTACGTTTCCCGGCGGACAGCGACTTGCCGGATCCCTACGACGGTCTGATCCCGGGGCAGGAGAGCCTGAAGGTGCACGCCTGTATCGGTCTGCCGCTGTTTGCCGGACAACACCTGATTGGCGCATTAACCCTCGACGGCATGTCGCCGGACCAGTTCGACACCTTCAGTGATGAAGAGTTAAGGCTGATTGCCGCGCTGGCCTCCGGGGCGCTCAATAACGCGTTGCTGATAGAACAGCTGGAAAGTCAGAATATTCTTCCCGGCAGCCCGTCGGCGTTTGAGCCGGTGGCGCACACGGAGATGATCGGCCTGTCGCCGGGCATAGCGCAGCTTAAAAAAGAGATTGAGATTGTCGCCGCATCCGACCTGAACGTGCTGATCTTCGGTGAAACCGGCACCGGTAAAGAGCTGGTGGCGAAGTCAATTCATGAAGCCTCACCACGCGCGGCCAACCCGCTCGTATACCTTAACTGTGCCGCATTGCCGGAGAGCGTGGCGGAAAGCGAGCTGTTTGGTCACGTCAAAGGGGCATTTACCGGGGCCATCAGCAACCGCAGCGGTAAGTTTGAGATGGCCGATAACGGGACGCTGTTTCTCGATGAGATTGGAGAGCTTTCGCTTTCGCTCCAGGCCAAACTGCTGCGCGTATTGCAGTACGGTGACATCCAGCGCGTGGGGGATGACCGCAGCTTACGGGTGGACGTGCGCGTGCTGGCGGCGACCAACCGCGACCTGCGAGAAGCGGTGCTGGCCGGGCATTTCCGCGCGGATCTTTTCCACCGTCTGAGCGTGTTCCCGCTTACCGTGCCGCCGCTGCGCGAGCGCGGAGAAGATGTGGTTCTGCTGGCGGGCTATTTCTGCGAGCAATGCCGTCTCAGAATGGGGCTTTCCCGCGTGGTACTCAGCCCGGGGGCAAGGGCGCATCTGTTGAGCTACGGCTGGCCGGGCAACGTGCGGGAGCTCGAGCATGCGATTCACCGTGCGGTGGTGCTGGCGCGGGCGACGCGTGCGGGTGATGAGGTTGTGATCCACGCGCGTCATTTTGCGTTGCACGATGACGCCGTGCAGGCGGTGGCTCAGCGTGTGCCGGAGAATGCAAATGAAAACCTGCGCGAGGCGACGGAAGCGTACCAGCGTCAGATGATTACCCGCGCGCTGGAGCAGAACAACCGCAGCTGGGCGGCGTGCGCGCGGGCGCTGGAGATAGACGTCGCCAACCTGCACCGGCTGGCGAAGCGTCTTGGGCTGAAGGGTTAAATAATCCCCGCCTGGTAGAAATCCTGCAGGTTGATGGCACCGCAGAGCTTGCCGGCGTCATCCACCACCGGTGCGGCGGTGATTTTGCGCTTCATAAGCACCTCTTTGGCCTCAATGGCGCGGCTGTCGGCATTCAGCGTCAGCCCGCCTTTGGTCATCGCGTCAGACACTTTCGTTTCCAGTTTGCCACCCCCCACCAGCCAGCGCCGCAGGTCGCCGTCAGTGAATACGCCCTGGACGCTACCGTGGTCGTCACACACCGCGACCAGCCCCAGCCCGGTGCGGCTCAGTTCCAGCATCGCGTCCATCACGCTGGTATCGAGCTTGACCTGGGGAATGGCATCGTCAGTGCGCATCAGATGATGAACCTTATTGAGCAGCCGCGCGCCGAGCGCGCCCGCCGGATGCGAGCGGGCAAAATCTTCTTCGTTAAATCCGCGCGCCTGCATCACCGCCATCGCCAGCGCGTCACCCATCATGAGGGTGTTGACGGTGCTGGAGGTCGGGGCAAGGTGCATCGGGCAGGCTTCACGCTCAACGGAAATATCCAGCGTCGCTTTGGCGGCCAGCGCCAGCGGCGAGCGGGATTTGCCGGTCATCGCCAGCAGAGCGACCGATTTCTCCTGCAGACGCGGAATAATAAGATCCAGCTCTTTGGCCGAACCGGAGTAGGAGATAAACAGCATCACATCGCGGCTTTCAATCATCCCCAGATCGCCATGCAGCGCCTCGGCGGGATGCACGAAGAAGGCCGGGGTGCCGGTGCTCGCCAGCGTCGCGGCAATTTTTTTGCCGATATGGCCGGATTTACCGATGCCCGCCACGATCACTTTGCCTTCGCAGTGGATAATCGTGTTGGCGGCGCGGACAAAATCCTCGCCCAGACGTTCTGGCAGGCGGCTGGCTTCCTGCAGCTCCAGCATCAGCGTCTGGCGGCCCGTTTCTAACAGAAAATCACTCATCTCTCTCTCCGGTTACGATCACGTCGATACCTTTCTCTTCCAGCGCCTTTTTGAACGCCGGATCAATCCCCGCGTCGGTAATCAGCTTATCAACGCTTTCAAGGCTACAGACAATGTTGGGACTTTTGCGGCCAAACTTCGACGAGTCTGCCATCAAAATCACTTCCCGTGCGGCGTTGCACATCGCTTTACTGACGCTGAATACCTCATTGAAGGTCGTGACGCCTGCGTTCAGATCGATGCCGTCGGTGCCCATAAACAGCTTATCGAAGCTGAAGTGGTCGAAAGCGTTCTCGGCCAGCTGACCGTGAAACGACGCCGATTTTTTGCGAAAGGTGCCGCCGGGCATCAGGATAGTCTGCTCGCTGTCAAATTCCGACAGGGCGTTGACGATATGCAGGCTGTTGGTCATCACCGTGATGTTGTTAAAGCGGCTGAGCAGGGGGATCATTTGCAGGACGGTGCTGCCTGCGTCGAGGATGATGGAATCACCATCGTGAATAAATTTAACGGCAGCCTCGGCAATAAGCGCTTTCTGGTGGGTATTGATCAGCGTTTTGTGATCGATAGGCGGGTCAGCTTCGTCCTTATTCAGCATCACCCCGCCGTAAGTTCGGATGACGGCGCCAGAGTTTTCGAGCAATACCAGGTCCTTGCGTATTGTCGTGCCGGTGGTGTCAAAGTAGTGGGCCAGATCCTCCACCGAGCATTTCCCCTGCTTTTGCAGATACTCGAGAATGGCCGCCTGCCGCTGACGTGGTTTCATAGGCGCTTCGTTCCTTAGGTTGCGAAATGATAATTTCGCAAGTCTATAGCTTTCACAACGAAATTATCCATGTTTCAGATTAAGCGCTAATGATAGTGCATTCTGACAGCCTGAATCATGGGGAAAGATCACATCAGGCCGTAATTCCTGCAGTGAAATGCCGTTGATTGCCTGGATTTTAGTCGGACGAGCAAACACCGTCATGCCACGCATGATCAGGGAATCGCATACGCAATCGTGTTCATCCAACGCAACGGCGACCACCACGCGCGGTTTAAAGCGTCCGCCGGAACGTCCGACGCCCACGCGACCTTTCTGACACAGGGCATCAAACGCGCGGTTGAACTGATGGATCTGCCAGCCGCCAAACGCCATCTGGCAGATCCAGGCGAGGGCGGCGACGGTGATGAGTGCGGTGACCATATTGACTCCTTTAATTGCCGGGTGGCGGCTGCGCCTTACCCGGCCTACGGTTTGAAGGTTTTTGTAGGCCCGGTAAGCGTTAGCGCCACCGGGCAAAACCGCTCGATCAGAACATCACCTGCCCGCCGGTGACGTTAATCGACTGCCCGGTGCAGTACGACGCTTTCGGGCTGGCGTAAAACAGCAGCATGTTCAGCACGTCCTGATAATCGCACCCGCGCTTCAGCGGCACTTTGTCGATGTAGTACTGCTCCACGTCCTCAGCCTTGATGCCGAGCTTGGTGGCGTACTGCGGCAGCAGGGACTGGAACATTGGCGATTTCAGCAGGTTGCCCAGCATCAGCGAGTGAACGGTAATGCCGTATTCAGCCAGATCCAGCGCCAGAGACTGCGTCAGCCCCACGCCGCCAAACTTGGCCGCGCTGTAGCCGGAGTTGTGCTTGCTGCCCACTTTCCCGGATTTCGAGTTGATCTGAATAATGCGCCCCTGGATACCGTCGCGGATCATCAGGCGGGAAAACTCGCGGGCGCAGAGGAAATAACCCACCAGATTGACCTGCAGCGAGCGGTCAAAATCCCCCAGTTCGAAATCGCTGATAAACGCCGCTTTCGCAATTCCCGCGCTGTAGACCAGCAGGTCGGTACGTCCAAAAATCTCGTCCACGCCGCGGGCGAGCGCCATTACGCTTTGCTCGCTGGTGGCGTCGGCACCAAACCCGTACGCCATCCCTTCACCAAATTCGGTGTTGATGGTGTCCGCCACGCGGGCGGCTTTTTCACTCTGAATATCCACGACCGCCACGCGGTAGCCTTCTGCGGCAAGCCCACGGCAAAGGAACTCACCTAAGGTTTGTCCTCCACCAATGACAACGGCAACCTGACTCATGTGTTTCTCCTTAATTACGCAACAAATTTTAACGTGCAGCCTGGGGTGACAGCCTGCGGAACCGGGCCCGCTACGTGAACCGTACCGGGATACTCCGCCTGCGGCTGTCCGTCAAAACGCAGGGTGATATGGCCCAGTTCGCGCAGGTTTTGCTCGGCGACATCGCCGACGGCGGTTACCGCATAGCGCGTCTCGCCCAGCTCCAGCTGGCTTCCTGCTTTCAGCTCGCCGTTAAGCTCGCCGTGGCAGTGAATAAAGCAAAACTCTTCGATATCCGCCGGGGCACCTTCGCGGAAAGTAATCAGCATCTGGTCGCTGAGCGCATCCGCTGCGCTCTGGCCGATGCGGGTAATGGTGGTCTGATAAATCACGGTCATCGCAGGAACCTCTTATTGATAGATAAAGCCGGAGACAAACCAGGCAATCAGCACCGTCGGCGCGCCCGTCAGGAAGCGGCTGACCAGTACGGACGGCACGCCTACGCGCACGGTGTCCTGGCGCGCTTCGGCCAGTGACAGTCCGACGGGGATGAAGTCGCACGCGGCCTGGGCGTTAATGGCAAACAGGGCGGGCAGGGCGAGGTGTGGCGGAATATTGCCGAGGCCAATCTGTACGCCAATCAGTACGCCGATGACCTGAGCGATCACCGCGCCCGGGCCGAGGAACGGCGACAGCAGCGGGAAGGAGCAGATCAGTGCCAGCGTCACCAGCCCGAGCGGGTGGCTGGCGAGCGGGGCGAGGCCGTGGGCAATCCAGTCGCCCAGGCCGGACGCCATGATGATGCCGATCAGCGCCGAGACGAACGCCATAAACGGCAGAATGGTTTTCAGTACCGTGTCGATGGTGTCGCGCCCGGACTGGAACAGCACCGCCACGGCGGAGCCCATCCCCATCCCGACCTTCGCCAGCAGGCCGTCGCTCTGCTCGGTGATTTTCTTGCTGGTGTCGTAATCTCGCGGGGCCACTTTTTGCGGCGCGGGACTGCCATTCACCAGAGTGATGTTGTCCTCCTTCACGCCCGACACATAGATGTCTTCAAGGATATACTGTGCCAGCGGGCCGGATTTGCCGGTGGAATGGATATTCACCGTCGGAATACGCCGCTTCGGATAGATGCCGCAGCGCAGCGTGCCGCCGCAGTCGATCACCGCCACGCCGATTTCCGCTTCCGGCGGCTCACCCTCTTTAAAGCCATCGACGGCTTCCCAGCCGGTCAGCTCACGCAGCTTATCGACGATCGCCGGGCGCGTGCCTGCGGTGATGTAAACGATCTTTTTGCCTTCGGTGGCGTCGAACTCCAGCGGGCCGCCCCAGCCACCCGTGCCTTTCTCAATGCGGATCCGGTTCATGCTGTGGCTCCTGAAAGATGGACTTTTTGTTCAAGCTGGATACCCATTTTTTTCTCGAAAATGGCGGTGGTGAGGTCTGTGACCCAGCCGCGGAAGAAGTTGGTCACCAGGCCAACCAGCAGGTAACTGACCGCCAGCGGGCCGAGCGGCAGACCAAGGGTGGTAAGGCCGCTGGCGATACCGAGGTAAACAAACAGCTCTCCGGGGTTGATGTGCGGGAACAGGCCGTTCATCGAATGGCAGCTGTAAGAGGCGGCGGCGTAATAACTCGGCTTGTACTTTTCTGGCATAAAGCGGCCGAGGCTTAAGGTCATCGGGTTGCAGAACACGAAGGTGCCGATGAACGGCAAAATCAGGTAGCGGGACAGCGGGTTCCCGGCGCAGCGCTGAGCGAAGCGTTCAATGCGATGCTGGCCGATAAAGTTAATCAGCGCGTTCATGATCACCAGCAGGCTGATCAGCAGGGGCAGGATCCCGGTCACCATGCCGGTGAACACTTCTCCGCCTTTCTGAAACAGCCCGATGAACCACTCGGCGCCGTGGGTGATGGTTTCTATCATTGTTCTCTCCTGTGGGGCTTTTTTGTTTTGTATTACTGGGGCTAATAATAATCACTTTGAAAGGTTTTAAAGTGTTATTTAGATCTCACAATGAAAGAAAAATGGATTATTTTGAAAGTTAATTGATGTGATGAATGATTTCCGGTGGAAAAAAGCACGGATTTGCGTTGGAGAGGTGCGTACCGCTTCCTTGAGGTGTTACGGATGCTTTACCATACTGGGTTCTTATCGAACCCGTTAAATGGATGTCTCATGTTCAAGCGTCGTTATGCAGCGCTGTTGCCAGCGCTTATTCTGCTGTCTGCCTGCAGTAGCAAACCTAAGACCGAAGCTGTTCAGCAAACGGCTGGCGCCCCTTCCGGAGGGTTCCTGCTGGAGCCGCAGCACAATATGATGCAGATGGGGGGCGACTTCGCGAATAACCCGGCGGCCGAGCAGTTCATTGATAAAATGGTGAGCAAACACGGCTTTGACCGCCAGCAGCTGCACGAAATTTTGTCCCAGGCAAAGCGTCTGGACTACGTGCTGCGCCTGATGGACAGACAGGCACCGACGGCACAGGTCCCTACCGGGCCAAACGGCGCATGGTTGCGCTACCGCAAACAGTTTATTACCCCGGACAACGTGCAAAACGGCGTGGTGTTCTGGAATCAGTATGAAGATGCCCTTAATCGCGCGTGGCAGGTATACGGCGTGCCGCCGGAGATCATCGTCGGGATTATCGGCGTGGAAACCCGCTGGGGCCGCGTAATGGGCAAAACCCGCATCCTCGATGCGCTGGCGACGCTCTCCTTTAACTACCCGCGCCGCGCGGAGTATTTCTCTTCCGAGCTGGAAACCTTCCTGCTGATGGCGCGCAACGAGCAGGACGACCCGCTCGATCTGAAAGGTTCGTTTGCCGGTGCGATGGGCTACGGCCAGTTTATGCCATCCTCCTATAAACAATATGCCGTCGACTTCAATGGCGATGGTCATATCAACCTGTGGGATCCGGTGGATGCCATCGGCAGCGTGGCAAACTACTTCAAAGCGCACGGCTGGACGCCAGGTGGTCAGGTAGCCGTGCAGGCGAACGGCGAGGCATTTGGTCTGGAAAACGGCTTTAAAACCAAATACAGCGTCGCGCAGCTGACGGCGGCAGGCTTAACGCCAACGCAGCCGCTGGGCAATGTTGACCAGGTAAGCCTGCTGCGTCTGGACGTGGGAACCGGTTATCAGTACTGGTACGGCATGCCGAACTTCTACACCATCACCCGTTATAACCACAGCACTCATTATGCCATGGCCGTATGGCAGCTGGGGCTGGCGGTCTCGCAGGCCCGCGTGCCGGCGGCGTCACCGTTTAGTCAGTAAGTCGCTCTGACGGGCAGGCCTGATGCCCTCACCCTGACCCTCTCCCACGGGAGAGGGTCGTTTTACAGAAACATTTCGCCACACTCCCTTTTCAAACCCGCCATTTACATCTCAATCACCTTTCATTATTGTTATGTTATAACATTTAACATGGTGTCGAGATGTCAACGTCCCTTTTCTCTCTGTCTGCTCCGGTTCGGCTTTTACTGGCGCTGGTGCTTATTGTTTTTATCGGGCTGGCCGTGCGCTGGGCGGTGGCGCTGCCATGATCCTGATGAACGAACTGGTCGCGGGCTATGACCGCCAGCCTGTAACGCGGCCCCTCTCAGGCACGATTGAGCGCGGCAGTATGACGGCTATCGTCGGCGCCAATGGCTGCGGAAAATCCACGCTGCTGAAAACGCTCGCCGGGTTTATTCCTCCCGTGGGCGGCAGCTTTCGCTGGCAGGGTAAGCGCCCGGTGATTGGCTGGCTGGCACAGCGCCACGCACTCGAGGCGCAATTTCCGCTCACCGTTCAGGACGTGGTGAGTATGGGCTGCTGGCCGGGCATATCGCTCTTATCCGGGTTTCGTCGGGAAACGCGGTTACGCATTGCCAGCGCGCTGGAGCGGGTCGGGCTGGCGTCGATGGCGCTTTCCACCATTGATGAACTCTCCGGTGGGCAGTTTCAGCGCATGTTATTTGCCCGCGTTTTAGTGCAGCAGGCACCGCTTGTGATGCTCGATGAGCCTTTCACCGGCGTCGACGAAGCGACCTGCAACGTGCTGATGGATCTAATGCTGGAGATGTATATGCAGGGCCAGACTCTGCTTGCGGTATTGCATGACAGCGAGCGTGTGGCACGCCACTTCCCGCAAACATTAATGCTGGATGCTGACATTCCCCACTGGAAAACCGAGCGGGTGAGGGTGGCATGATTTGGCATCTCTTTTTCCAGCCGTTTATTGAGTACGGCTTTATGCGTCGTGCGCTGGTGGTCTGCCTGGCCCTTTCTGTCAGTACAACCGCACTCGGCGTATTCCTCCAGCTGCGCCGGATGAGCCTGATGGGTGATGCCCTTTCTCACGCCATTTTACCCGGTGTCGCCGTAGGGTATTTGCTCAGCGGTATGTCGCTGCTGGCGATGAGTATCGGTGGTTTTATTGCCGGCATTACCGTGGCGCTGGTGGCCGGCCTGGTCAGCCGACGCACGCCGCTTAAAGAGGATGCCAGCTTTGCCGGATTTTACCTTGGCTCACTGGCACTGGGCGTCACGCTGGTGTCGCTGCGCGGGTCGAATGTCGATCTGCTGCATCTGCTGTTTGGTTCCATTCTTGCGGTGGACAACGATGCGGCGCTGTTTGTCACGGGCGTTTGCATGTTCACCCTGATAACGCTGGCGATTTTCTATCGTGGGCTGGTGACCGAAGCCTTTGATACCGCCTGGTTGCAGGTCAATGCCCGCGGGTTGCCCGGCCTGCTCCACGGACTGTTTCTGGCGCTGCTGGTGCTTAACCTGGTGGCCGGTTTTCAGGTGCTCGGCACGCTGATGGCCGTCGGGCTGATGATGCTCCCGGCGGTGGCGGCACGCTGCTGGGTGCGCACATTGCCAGGTTTGCTTTTGATGGCCGGCATCAGCGGAATTTTCTGCGCGTGGCAGGGCTTAAGTTTGTCCTGGGCAATCAGTCTGCCCGCCGGACCGTCCATTGTGCTGACCGCCAGCGCGTTGTTCTTTATTTCTGTTTTATTTGGCACGCGAAGCAGGCTGGCTGGCAGTCTGCGCGCGCTTTTTTAAGGCAAGGGGAAACGATGAAACATACAGGATTAGTGATGGCGCTTGCGCTGGGTATGCTGTCGAACGGCGTGATGGCGAAAACGCTGAATGTGGTGACCAGCTTTTCGATACTGGGAGATATTACGCAGGAAGTGGGCGGCGACCATGTGAACGTGACGACGCTGGTCGGGCCGGACGGCGATCCGCATACCTTCGAACCGTCACCTAAAGACAGCGCGGCGCTGAGCAAGGCTGACGTGGTGGTGGTCAACGGCCTGGGGCTGGAAGGGTGGCTCGACCGTCTTGTGAAAGCCTCCGGTTTCAAAGGGCAGCTGGTTGTGGCCTCAACCGGGGTAAAAACGCACACGCTCGAGGAAGATGGAAAGACCGTGACCGACCCGCATGCCTGGAATAGCGCGGCGAACGGTGCGCTGTATGCACAAAATATTCTGAACGGGCTGGTGAAAGCAGATCCAGAGGATAAAGCGGCACTGGAGGCTTCAGGCCAGCCGTATATCGCGCAACTGACGCAACTGGACGGCTGGGCCAAAACCCGCTTTAGCCAGATCCCACAGGAAAAACGTAACGTGCTGACCAGCCATGACGCATTCGGCTATTTTAGCCGCGCGTATGGCGTCACCTTCATGGCACCGCAAGGGCTCTCTTCAGAGAGCGAGGCCAGCGCAGCGCAGGTCGCTGAGATTATCAATCAGATCAAAGCCGATGGCGTGAAAACCTGGTTTATGGAAAACCAGCTCGATCCGCGTCTGGTGAAGCAAATTGCGACGGCGACAGGCGCGCAGCCGGGAGGCGAACTTTACCCGGAAGCCCTGTCGGCAAAAGGTGGGGTTGCTGATACCTACGTTAAGGCATTTCGCCACAACGTGAACACCCTCGCTGACAGTATGAAATAACCTCCCCCATAGCCGGTGCGCCCGCATCGGCTTTTTTGTGCCCAGAAAACCCCCAGCTAGGCTGGGGGTTCCGGAAAGCTTTCAGCTTTAAGCCAGTTATTAAAACCCCTTTTGATTTGTTAAAACACCTTGCGGTCTGGCAACTGCAAATGTTCAACAAGAAATCAAAAGGGGGTCCCAATGGGGGACGAAAAGAGCTTAGCGCACACCCGATGGAACTGTAAATATCACATAGTTTTTGCGCCGAAGTACCGCAGAAAGGCGCTCTACGGTGAAAAACGCAGGGCGGTAGGCAGCATATTGAGAAAACTGTGTGAATGGAAAGGCGTGAACATCCTGGAAGCAGAATGCTGTGTAGATCATATCCATATGCTTGTGGAAATCCCGCCCAAAATGAGCGTATCCGGCTTTATGGGATATCTGAAAGGGAAAAGCAGTCTGATGCTTTACGAGCAGTTTGGGGATTTGAAATTCAAATACAGGAACAGGGAGTTCTGGTGCAGAGGGTACTACGTCGATACGGTGGGTAAGAACACGGCGAAGATACAGGACTACATAAAGCACCAGCTTGAAGAGGATAAAATGGGAGAGCAGTTATCGATTCCATATCCGGGCAGCCCGTTTACGGGCCGTAAGTAACGAAGTCTGATGCAAATGTCAGATCGTATGCGCCTGTTAGGGCGCGGCTGGTAAGAGAGCCTTATAGGCGCATCAGAAAAACCTCCGGCTATGCCGGAGGATATTTATTCTGAAGCCCCCTCGTAAAACCCGAAGCGCATCCCCATATTTGACGAGAAAGTGCTATCTTGTGCTGCACGTTTTTCTGAAGCCTGGAGCGAGAATGACTGACCATGAATTGATGCAGCTTAGCGAGATAGTCGGACTGGCGCTTAAGCAACGCGGGGCGACCCTTACCACCGCGGAATCCTGCACCGGCGGCTGGGTGGCGAAAGCGATTACCGATATTGCCGGCAGTTCCGCCTGGTTTGAACGCGGCTTTGTGACCTACAGTAACGAAGCTAAAGCACAGATGATTGGCGTGCGTGAATCCACGCTGGAACAGCACGGCGCGGTCAGCGAGCCGGTGGTGATCGAGATGGCCATTGGCGCGCTAAAAGAGGCGCGGGCAGATTACGCGATTTCAATCAGCGGCATCGCGGGCCCGGACGGCGGCAGTGACGTGAAGCCCGTAGGCACCGTCTGGTTTGGTTTTGCGACCTCAAAAGGTGAAGGGATCACTCGCCGGGAGTGCTTTAGCGGCGACCGTGAAAGCGTGCGTCGTCAGGCAACGGAATATGCGTTAAAAACGCTCTGGCAACAATTTCTACAAAACACTTGATACTGTATGACCATACAGTATAATTGCACCAACAGAACAGAAATCCACGGTGAAGCACAGTCGCTTCTCCCGGCATGACAGGAGTAATAATGGCTATCGACGAAAACAAACAGAAAGCGTTGGCGGCAGCACTGGGCCAGATCGAAAAGCAATTCGGTAAAGGCTCCATCATGCGCCTGGGTGAAGACCGTACCATGGATGTTGAAACGATCTCCACCGGTTCGCTTTCTCTGGACATCGCGCTGGGCGCGGGCGGTCTGCCAATGGGCCGTATCGTAGAGATCTACGGGCCAGAGTCCTCCGGTAAAACCACCCTGACGCTGCAGGTGATTGCTGCGGCACAGCGCGAAGGTAAAACCTGTGCGTTTATCGATGCCGAGCACGCGCTGGATCCTGTTTATGCGCGTAAACTGGGCGTGGACATCGACAACCTGCTGTGTTCTCAGCCGGACACCGGTGAGCAGGCGCTGGAAATTTGTGACGCGCTGGCGCGCTCTGGTGCTGTTGACGTTATCGTGGTCGACTCCGTTGCTGCACTGACGCCAAAAGCGGAAATCGAAGGTGAAATCGGCGACTCTCACATGGGCCTCGCGGCACGTATGATGAGCCAGGCGATGCGTAAGCTGGCAGGTAACCTGAAGCAGTCCAACACGCTGCTGATCTTCATCAACCAGATCCGTATGAAAATTGGTGTGATGTTCGGTAACCCGGAAACCACAACCGGTGGTAACGCACTGAAATTCTACGCCTCTGTCCGTCTGGATATCCGCCGTATCGGCGCGGTGAAAGAGGGTGAAAACGTCGTTGGTAGCGAAACGCGCGTGAAGGTTGTGAAGAACAAAATCGCCGCACCGTTCAAACAGGCTGAATTCCAGATCCTCTACGGCGAAGGGATTAACTTCTTCGGTGAGCTGGTTGACCTGGGCGTGAAAGAGAAGCTGATTGAAAAAGCGGGCGCCTGGTATAGCTATAACGGTGACAAAATTGGTCAGGGTAAAGCGAATGCGATTTCCTGGCTGAAAGAGAACCCGGCTGCGGCGAAAGAGATTGAGAAGAAGGTGCGTGAGCTTCTGCTGAGCAACCAGGACTCTAAACCTGATTTCGTGGTGGATGCTGCGGATGCTGAAGAAACCAACGAAGACTTTTAAGTCTCTCGTGTAAAGATGAAGGGCTGCTGATGCGGCCCTTTTTGCATTTCTGAATCTGCAGGTTTTATATGAGTGAACCGACCACACGCCGACCCGCCTACTCGCGCTTGCTGGACCGTGCCGTACGTATTCTTGCCGTGCGTGACCACAGCGAACAGGAGCTAAGACGAAAACTGTCAGCGCCTGTCATGAGCAAAAACGGGCCGGAAGAGATTGATGCCACTGCCGAAGATTATGACCGCGTGGTTGCCTGGTGCTATGAACATCATTACCTCGATGACGAACGCTTTGCCGCCCGCTTTCTCGCCAGCCGCGGACGTAAAGGCTACGGTCCTGCACGCATCCGCCAGGAACTGAATCAGAAAGGGGTAGCCCGGGAATCGATTGAAAAAGCGATGCGTGAATGCGACACAGACTGGTGTGAACTGGCGAAAGAGCAGGCGATTCGAAAGTACGGCGAACCGCTGCCGCGTGATTTTTCAGATAAAGTCAAAATCCAGCGCTTTTTGCTCTACCGCGGCTTTCTGATGGAAGATATTCAGGATATCTGGCGCAATTTTGTGGATTGAACGCATGCGGGATTTTACTTCCCACCAAAGAAAACTTATCTTATTCCCACTTTTTCCAGTAGCTGGTCTGTCCAACGGTTTATCGATACAGGCTGGCTGCGACATTTCGTTAGCTTGATTTCAGGATAATTATGAGCAAGAGCACCGCTGAGATCCGTCAGGCGTTTCTCGATTTTTTCCATAGTAAGGGACACCAGGTTGTTGCCAGCAGCTCCCTGGTACCGAACAACGACCCGACTTTACTGTTTACCAACGCCGGGATGAACCAGTTCAAGGATGTGTTCCTTGGTCTCGACAAGCGTAATTATTCCCGCGCCACAACCTCACAGCGTTGCGTGCGTGCGGGCGGTAAACACAACGACCTGGAAAACGTCGGTTACACCGCGCGTCACCACACGTTCTTCGAAATGCTGGGTAACTTCAGCTTCGGCGACTATTTCAAACACGATGCCATTCAATATGCGTGGGAACTGCTGACCGGTGAAAACTGGTTCAACCTGCCGAAAGAGCGTCTGTGGGTTACCGTCTATGAAACCGATGACGAAGCCTACGAAATCTGGGAAAAAGAGGTCGGTATCCCGCGCGAGCGCATTATTCGCATCGGTGATAACAAAGGCGCGCCATACGCGTCTGACAACTTCTGGCAGATGGGTGATACCGGTCCTTGCGGTCCGTGCACCGAGATCTTCTACGATCACGGCGACCACATCTGGGGTGGACCTCCTGGCAGCCCGGAAGAAGACGGCGATCGCTATATTGAGATCTGGAACATCGTCTTCATGCAGTTCAACCGTCAGGCAGACGGTACCATGGAGCCGCTGCCGAAACCGTCCGTTGATACCGGTATGGGCCTGGAGCGTATTGCCGCCGTGCTGCAACACGTTAACTCCAACTACGAAATTGACCTGTTCAGCACCCTGATCAAAGCCGTTGCGGAAGTGACCGGTGCGACCGATCTGAACAACAAATCGCTGCGCGTGATTGCAGACCACATTCGTTCCTGTGCGTTCCTGATTGCCGACGGCGTAATCCCGTCGAATGAAAACCGTGGCTATGTGCTGCGTCGTATCATTCGTCGTGCGATCCGTCATGGCAACATGCTGGGCGCGAAGGACACCTTCTTCTACAAACTCGTTGGGCCACTGATTGGCGTGATGGGTGCAGCCGGTGACGAGCTGAAACGCCAGCAGGCGCAGGTCGAGCAGGTTCTGAAAACCGAAGAAGAGCAGTTTGCCCGTACGCTGGAGCGCGGTCTGGCGCTGCTGGATGAAGAACTGGCAAAACTGAAGGGCGACACGCTGGATGGCGAAACCGCTTTCCGCCTGTACGACACCTACGGCTTCCCGGTTGACCTGACGGCGGACGTTTGCCGTGAGCGTAACATCAAAGTTGACGAAGCGGGCTTCGAAGCCGCGATGGAAGAACAGCGTCGTCGTGCGCGTGAATCCAGCGGTTTCGGCGCAGACTACAACGCGATGATCCGCGTTGATAGCGCGTCTGAATTCAAAGGCTACGACGCACTGGAGCTGACCGGTAAAGTGACCGCCCTGTTTGTTGACGGTAAAGCCGTAGACAGCATCAGTGCAGGTCAGGATGCGGTTGTCATTCTGGACAAAACGCCGTTCTACGCTGAGTCCGGCGGCCAGGTTGGCGATAAGGGCGAACTGAAAGGCAATGGTTTCAGCTTCAGCGTAAGCGACACCCAGAAATTTGGTCAGGCGATTGGTCACCAGGGCAAACTGGTTTCCGGTTCGCTGAAAGTGGGCGAGGGCGTGCAGGCGAATGTTGATGAAGCACGCCGTGCGCGTATTCGTCTGAACCACTCTGCAACCCACCTGATGCACGCTGCCCTGCGCGACGTGCTGGGCACCCATGTTGCACAGAAAGGTTCTCTGGTTAATGACAAAGTGCTGCGTTTCGACTTCTCGCACTTTGAAGCGATGAAACCGTCGGAAATCCGTGCGGTGGAGGATCTGGTGAACGCTCAGATCCGTCGTAACCTGCCGATCGAGACCCATATCATGGACCTCGAGGACGCGAAGAAAAAAGGTGCGATGGCGCTGTTTGGTGAGAAATATGACGAACGTGTTCGCGTACTGAGCATGGGCGACTTCTCGACCGAACTGTGCGGTGGTACTCACGCATCGCGCACCGGTGACATCGGCCTGTTCCGCATCGTTTCCGAGTCGGGTACGGCGGCTGGCGTGCGTCGTATTGAAGCGGTAACCGGTGAAGGCGCAATTGCCAGCCTGCATGCGCAGAGCGATCAGCTGCACGACATCGCGCAGCTGCTGAAAGGCGATAGCCAGAATCTGGGCGAGAAAGTGCGTGTTGCGCTGGAGCGAACCCGTCAGCTGGAAAAAGAGCTCCAGCAGCTGAAAGAACAGGCTGCGGCGCAGGAGAGTGCAAACCTCTCCAGCAAAGCGGTAGACATTAAGGGCGTCAAACTGCTGGTCAGCGATCTGGCGGGCGTTGAGCCTAAGATGCTGCGTACTATGGTCGACGATCTCAAGAACCAGCTTGGTTCTACCGTTATCGTGCTGGCGACAGTGGCAGAAGGTAAGGTTTCTCTGATTGCGGGCGTCTCTAAGGATGTGACCGACCGCGTAAAAGCAGGGGAACTGATTGGTATGGTCGCCCAGCAGGTGGGTGGCAAGGGAGGCGGTCGTCCGGACATGGCGCAAGCCGGTGGTACGGATGCGGCGGCACTTCCGCAAGCTTTGGCCAGCGTAGAAAGCTGGGTGAGCGCGAAACTGTAATAACTACAAAGCACAATCAGACGCCATAGCGGCAACGTTATGGCGTCTTGTTCACTGTGCTATCGATAACGATAAAGTCAGGTTGAGTTTGTGTATATCGGCTAAACTTACGTTTAACAGAATGTGATGCCGTGACTGCTTACACTTTACGTGTTTGTCATCGCTTACTTTTTGGCGTTATATGATGGATAATGCCGGGATACAAGAGACCCGACTCTTTTAATCTTTCAAGGAGCAAAGAATGCTGATTCTGACTCGTCGAGTTGGTGAGACCCTCATGATTGGGGATGAGGTCACCGTGACAGTTTTAGGGGTAAAGGGTAACCAGGTACGTATTGGTGTTAACGCTCCTAAAGAAGTATCTGTCCACCGTGAAGAGATCTACCAGCGTATCCAGGCTGAAAAATCCCAGCAGTCCAGTTACTGATATTGTCGCGTCTCGCTGTCGGGCGAGACGCAACCCTCCTGTCATTTTTCCTGCTCAACGTTACCGTTTCATTTCAACCGCTCTCTTTTTAACCACTCTACTATTCTTAACGCGCCCCAACCCCAGCCTTTCTACAAACGTTTTTTGAGAAGTTCGATGCAAAATCCGCTTATAAAACACCCTCTTTGCGGGTTTTACATGCGAATTGCGTGTGATTTGTGCAAACGATAAAAGCTTTTGGAAAATTGTTTGACTTATAAGTCCCAGAAAGTAATATATGCGCCACGCAGCGACGAGAAGCTCTTAACGAGTTACTCGAAGCACTCGAAAGAGGCGTTGTGTGGTGAGGTGGCCGAGAGGCTGAAGGCGCTCCCCTGCTAAGGGAGTATGCGGTCAAAAGCTGCATCCGGGGTTCGAATCCCCGCCTCACCGCCATTTTGCATCCGTAGCTCAGCTGGATAGAGTACTCGGCTACGAACCGAGCGGTCGGAGGTTCGAATCCTCCCGGATGCACCATCTATTACTTCATATTGCTTTCGAAGTGATATGAATATCGAGCAGTACAGTAGTAAATCCCGATGCATCCGTAGCTCAGCTGGATAGAGTACTCGGCTACGAACCGAGCGGTCGGAGGTTCGAATCCTCCCGGATGCACCATTTACTATTTCTGAAAGCAGTTCCCTGATGCATCCGTAGCTCAGCTGGATAGAGTACTCGGCTACGAACCGAGCGGTCGGAGGTTCGAATCCTCCCGGATGCACCATTTACTATTTCTGAAAGCAGTTCCCTGATGCATCCGTAGCTCAGCTGGATAGAGTACTCGGCTACGAACCGAGCGGTCGGAGGTTCGAATCCTCCCGGATGCACCATTTACTGTTTCTTAAAGCATTTCCCTGATGCATCCGTAGCTCAGCTGGATAGAGTACTCGGCTACGAACCGAGCGGTCGGAGGTTCGAATCCTCCCGGATGCACCATTTACTGTTTCTTAAAGCATTTCCCTGATGCATCCGTAGCTCAGCTGGATAGAGTACTCGGCTACGAACCGAGCGGTCGGAGGTTCGAATCCTCCCGGATGCACCATATTCTCCGAGATAACAGCCATACTGTTGTTTCAAGGTCTGCGAGTTAAACGCAAGCACCAGGGAGGATAACGTTGCTTCAGCAACGGCCCGTAGGGCGAGGCGTAGCCGAGTAATCCTCCCGGATGCACCATCTCTTCTTATCGTCCCCTTCGATGTTTAGTTCTTAATCACTCTCATTGTTATCACTTCGCAATCAGCGACAAAAACCACCATTTACGATAAAGTAATGCTTTGTTAATCGTTTAGCGAGAGCACGATGTACGCACAGTATGACGGTTTGATCTTCGATATGGATGGCACCCTGCTGGATACCGAACCCACGCATCGTCAAGCCTGGACCGAGGTCCTGGGCCGCTACGGTATGCGTTTCGACCTGCAGGCGATGATAGCCCTCAACGGATCCCCAACCTGGCGTATTGCGCAGGCCGTGATTGAACTGAATCAGGCCGATCTCGACCCCTACCTGCTCGCGCGCGAAAAAACCGATGCGGTTAAAGCCATACTGTTAGACACCGTACAACCTTTACCCCTTATCGACGTGGTTAAAGCGTGGCACGGACGTCGCCCTATGTCTGTCGGCACGGGCAGCGAGAGCGCGATTGCAGAAGCCTTGCTCAACCATCTTGGCCTGCGCCACTATTTTTCAGCTGTCGTCGCTGCCGATCATGTTAAGCGTCACAAGCCAGCACCGGACACCTTCCTGCTCTGCGCAGAATTAATGGGCGTACCGGCGGCAAAATGCGTCGTGTTTGAGGATGCCGATTTTGGTATCCAGGCCGCACGTGATGCCGGAATGGATGCGGTGGATGTGCGCTTACTGTGAGTGACGCATTGTCACTTGCCTCATTATTCGCCAGCAGTTTTTTAAGCGCCACGCTGTTACCGGGAAATTCGGAAGTGGTGCTGGTGGCGATGTTGTTGTCCGGCGTCAGTCAGCCCTGGCTACTTGTATTAATAGCAACAATGGGTAATAGCCTTGGAGGACTGACTAACGTTATTCTTGGGCGTTTCTTTCCGCTGCGCAAAACGTCGCGCTGGCAGGAAAAGGCAGTTGGCTGGCTAAAACGCTATGGCGCTGCCACGCTGTTATTAAGCTGGATGCCTGTAATAGGCGATTTACTGTGTCTGCTGGCGGGATGGATGCGCATCTCCTGGGGACCGGTGCTCTTTTTTTTGTGCCTTGGCAAGGCGTTGCGCTATGTTCTCGTGGCGTGGGCAACACTACAGGGTATGACGTGGTGGCACTAATTGGTGGAATGAATACGCGACCTTCAATCGTCAACCATTACAATTATGCTGAGTAACATTACTTTGACAGGCGGGAGGTCAATTTGATCCCGGACGTATCTCAGGCGCTGGCCTGGCTGGAAAACCACCCTCAGGCTCTGAAGGGTATTCAGCGTGGTCTTGAGCGTGAAACGCTGCGCGTTAACGCGGACGGTAGCTTAGCGACGACGGGTCACCCGAAGGCGTTAGGCTCGGCGCTGACACATAAATGGATCACAACCGATTTCGCTGAAGCGCTGCTGGAGTTCATCACGCCGGTGGACGGCGATATTGATCACATGCTGACAATCCTGCGCGATATTCATCGCTATACGGCGCGCAATCTTGGTGACGAGCGTATGTGGCCGCTCAGCATGCCGTGCTATATCGAACAGGGCCAGGAGATTGAGCTGGCGCAGTACGGCACGTCAAATATCGGTCGGCTGAAAACGCTCTATCGTGAAGGTCTGAAAAATCGCTACGGCGCATTGATGCAGACCATCTCTGGCGTGCACTACAATTTCTCGCTGCCGATGGCGTTCTGGCAGGCGAAAGGGGGAGAAACGGACAAAGAAGCGATCTCAGCCGGGTATTTCCGTCTGATCCGCAACTATTACCGTTTCGGCTGGGTGATCCCGTATCTCTTTGGCGCGTCACCTGCCATTTGCTCTTCGTTCCTGCAGGGGAAACCCACCACGCTGCCGTTCGAAAAGACCGAGTGCGGCATGTACTATCTCCCGTACGCGACGTCTCTTCGCATGAGCGATCTGGGCTATACCAATAAATCGCAAAGCAATCTCGGTATTACGTTTAACGAATTGCACGAATATGTGGCAGGATTGAAGCGGGCGATCAAAACCCCGTCGGAAGAGTACGCGAAAATCGGCCTCGAAAAAGACGGCAAACGCCTGCAAATCAACAGCAACGTGTTGCAGATTGAAAACGAACTGTATGCGCCAATTCGTCCTAAGCGCGTGACGCGCAGCGGTGAAACCCCGTCGGATGCGCTACAGCGCGGCGGCATTGAATACATTGAAGTACGTTCGCTGGATATCAACCCGTTCTCACCGATTGGCGTTGATGAGCAGCAGGTTCGCTTCCTGGATCTGTTTATGGTCTGGTGTGCGCTGGCGGATGCGCCGGAAATGAGTGCAGACGAACTGCTTTGCACCCGTACAAACTGGAATCGCGTGATTCTGGAAGGGCGTAAGCCTGGTCTGACGCTGGGTATTGGCTGCGAAACGGCACAGTTCCCGCTGACCAAAGTGGGTAAAGATCTGTTCCGTGACCTGAAGCGTGTTGCCCGGACTCTGGACAGCATTGACGGCGGCGACGCCTACCAACAGATCTGCGACCAGTTGGTAGAGTGCTTCGATAACCCGGAACTAACATTCTCAGCACGCATTCTGCGTTCTATGATTGATCAGGGCATTGGTGGTACCGGGCGTGCACTCTCCGCGGAGTACCGTGAGATGCTGATGCAGGAGCCATTACAGATCCTGCGCGAAGCGGATTTTGAAGCAGAACGCGATGCGTCCGTGGTGCGTCAGAAAGAAGTTGAAGCGGCGGATACGGAGTCGTTTGAAGCGTTTCTGGCGAAACAGGCTTGAACCAAAAGAAAAAGGCCACATCGCTGTGGCCAAAATATACATCTCTGAATTCAGGGATGATGATAACAAATGCGCGTCTTTCATATACTCAGACGCGCATTGTGTAGAAGAGTTCAGTTTATTTTAAAAAAAATCACTATCGGAGGTGACGTATGCCGTTATTAGATAGCTTTACTGTCGACCATACCCGTATGGAAGCACCTGCAGTCCGCGTGGCAAAGACCATGCACACCCCGCACGGCGACACAATCACCGTCTTCGATCTGCGCTTCTGCGTGCCGAACAAAGAAGTGATGCCAGAGAAAGGCATTCACACGCTGGAGCACCTGTTCGCCGGATTTATGCGCGACCACCTGAACGGTAACGGCGTTGAGATTATCGATATCTCTCCGATGGGCTGCCGTACCGGTTTCTACATGAGCCTGATCGGTCAGCCGGAAGAGAAACGCGTTGCAGACGCGTGGAAAGCAGCCATGGAAGACGTGCTGAAGGTGAAAGAGCAGAACCAGATCCCAGAGCTGAACGTTTACCAGTGCGGGACTTACCAGATGCACTCTCTGGAAGAAGCGCAGGACATCGCTCGTCACATCATCGAGCGTGATGTTCGCGTGAACAGCAACGAAGAGCTGGCCCTGCCGAAAGAAAAACTGCAGGAACTGCACATCTAGTGCACCTTTTCCCTCTCCCTCCGGGAGAGGGTAGGGTGAGGGTTGTTTAGCCCATGACCACAACCTCAACGTTCTCCTTTACCCATCGTCCCCTTGTTCCGTTTGCCCATGATTACGTTCATGGCGACAGTGAGCCATGGCACCAGCACGAATGCGCGCAGCTGCTGCACAGCCTGACGGGCGTCGTGCGGGTCGAAACGGCATCTGGCTGTTGGGTGGTACCCCCCGGACGCGGCGTCTGGCTTCCTGCGGGGACACAACACGCCCTGCGCATCACCGGTAGCGTAGCGGCGCGAGCGCTGTTTATCGATCCACTGGCGCGAGCCGATCTCCCGGCCACGTGCCAGATCGTGCAGATCTCGCCCCTGTTGCGCGAGCTGATCCTCGCCGCCCTCTCACTGCCTGAATCGTACTCACCGGGAAGCCGTGACGAGCGCGTGTATGAACTCATTCTGGATGAACTTCGCATCATGCCGGTGCTGCCGTTTCATCTGCCGGAGCCGGAAAGTGAACCGTTACGACAGCTGTGCCGACAGATCCGTCAGTCGCCAGGAGAGAGCTGGAACAGTCAACAGAGCGCGAGCGCGCTTGGCATGAGCGAGCGCACGCTGAACCGTCATTTTCAGCAGCAGACGGGATTACGCTACAGCGAGTGGGTGAGAAGGGCGCGGCTGCTGGAAGCCTTAGTGCGGCTGGCGCAGGGCCAGCCGGTATTAGGTGTGGCGCTGGATCTGGGGTACGGCAGCCACAGCGCCTTTACGGCCATGTTCCGCCGGGTGATGGGTATCTCACCCAGCGATTATTTTAAGAACGACTGACCGCATTAAAGAGCGCCTGAAGCGATGCGCGTGCAACGTCGCTATCAATGCCTACGCCCCAGCGGCTGGTACCGTCCTGGAACAGACAGCGAATGTATGCCACCGAGCGGCTGTCGCTGCGTTCACCCAGCGTGTGTTCGTGATAATCCTTAATTACAAACGGCGCGTTGATCCAGCGGCTCAGGCCATGAGCGGCAGCGGACAGCAAGCCATTCCCGTGTCCCTCAAGCTGACGCGTCCCCCCCTGCGTTGTGACGCTTGCCGTTAAACGCAACTGGCCATCCTGCTGACTGTCGCTGCGGTACGATTGCAGCGCAAACTGCGGTGTTTCCACCAGACCGTAGCGGGTGCGGAACAGCTGCCACAGTGCATTTTGCGTCATCTCTTTTCCGTGGCGGTCGGTTTCCTGCTGCACGTGCTGGCTGAAATCCTGCTGCAGGGCGCGGGGCAGTTTCAGCCCATGATTTTGCTCGATAAGCCACGCGCTACCGCTTTTCCCTGACTGGCTGTTCACTCGGATCACCGCTTCATAGGTGCAGCCGATATCCTGAGGGTCAACAGGCAGGTAGGGCATCTCCCAGCGCTCGCCAGGCTTGCGGGCATCAAAGCCTTTTTTGATCGCGTCCTGGTGCGAACCGGAGAAGGCGGTATAGGCCAGCCGTCCTGCCCACGGATGGCGCGGGTGTACCGGCAGCTGGTTGCAGGTTTCCACCACTTCCACCACCCGGTTCATATCGCTAAAGTCCAGGCCGGGGCTAACGCCCTGGCTGTAGAGGTTCATCGCCAGCGTCACCAGGCAGACGTTGCCCGTCCGCTCGCCGTTACCAAACAGACAGCCCTCGACGCGGTCAGCCCCGGCCATGACGGCCAGCTCCGCGCTGGCGACGCCGGTGCCGCGGTCGTTATGCGGATGCACGCTGATGCAGACGTCGGCGCGGCGGCTGAAGTGACGGCAGAAATATTCAATCTGATCGGCATAGACGTTTGGCGTACTGACTTCAACGGTGGCCGGTAAGTTGATGATCATCGGACGCGCATCGCACGGCTGCCAGATCTCTGCCACGGCCTCACAAATTTCCAGCGCAAACTCCGGCTCGGTAAAACAGAAGGTTTCCGGTGAATATTCATACTGCCAGTGGGTATCCGGGTTCTCTTCACACAGCTGACGAATAAGGCGGGTGGAGCGCGTAGCCAGCTCGACGATTTGCGCCTTCTCCATGCCAAACACCAGACGACGGAACAGCGGGGCGGTGGCGTTATAAAGATGTACCGTGGCCTGCTTTGCGCCGCGCAGGGACTCAAAGGTGCGGACGATCAGATCTTCCCGCGCCTGCGTGAGCACCTGAATGGTGACATCATCCGGGATGCGGTTCTCTTCAATCAGCTGGCGAACAAAGTTGAAGTCCGTCTGTGAGGCGGAAGGAAAGGCGACCTCAATCTCCTTAAAGCCGCAGCTCAGCAGAAGATCCCAAAACTGCAGCTTGCGGGCGCTGTCCATCGGCTCGGCCAGCGCCTGGTTGCCGTCTCGTAAGTCGGTTGAGAGCCAGCGCGGCGCGCGGGTGATGCGCTTCTCCGGCCAGCGGCGATCGGGCAGAGAGAGAGTAGGGTAAGGCGTGTATTTGTCTGCGGGTGTGTTCAGCATGGTGCGCTCCTGTTGTCTTTTCACTATCGTGACGAGATTTCAGGCGCGCTGCTTTATCGGAAATGACAATTGCTATCGCGTTTTGGACAACCGGGCCTGCGGATGGCGGCCCGGTTATCGTAGGCCGGGTAAGGCGTAGCCGCCACCCGGCAACCGCCGCAGAGGACTAGTGCGCGCCACCGCCCCCGCCACCGGCACCAAACGGTGGTCTGGCAAACCACACCAGCCCCAGCAGGACGATGAAGATCCCTGCCGAAATCCAGAAAATCTCGTTGGCCGAGATAATCAGTCCCTGGCTGGTGATCTGCTGGGCAATCCAGCCGGATGCCTGCTGCTCCGTCATCCCCATGCCCTGCAGCTGGCTGTACATCTGCTGGGCATTCGGGTTGTACGGATTCACCGCTTCGGTCAGCTGGGCATGGTGCATCGATTCACGGTTCGTCCACAGGGTGGTGGTGATCGACGTCCCGATGGAGCCCGCCAGCGTTCGGGTGAAGTTCGACAGGCTCGACGCCGCCGCCAGACGCTCAGGGGGTAAGCCGGAGAGCGTGATGGTGGTTAGCGGCATAAAGAAGCACGCGACCGCGAAGCCCTGAATAAACTGCGGCCACGCCGAGGCGCCAAAGTCCATTCCCGGCTCGAAGGTATACGCACGCCAGTAGAAGCACACCGCGTACATGATGAAACTGAACGTCACCAGACGACGCATGTCGAGCTTATGGGCGAAGCGCCCAATGATCGGCGACAGCAGAACCGGGATCACCCCAACAGGTGCAGACGCCAGCCCCGCCCAGGTTGCGGTATAGCCATACACCTCCTGCAACAGCTGTGGCAGCAGAACAATCGCGCCGAAGTAGAGCATATAGGCGAGGCTGATACACAGACAGCCGATGGTGAAGTTTCGCGACTTAAACAGCGAGAGATCGACTATCGGGTTGTCGTCCGTCAGCTCCCAGACAATCAGGAAGCTGAGCGACACCACCGCGACAATGGTCAGGATGACGATCTCCTGCGAGTTGAACCAGTCGAGCTCTTTACCCCGGTCGAGCATGATCTGCAGGCTACCGATACCCAGGATCAGCAGCGCCAGCCCGATGCTGTCGATACGCCGCTGTTCGGTGCGCGTCTCTCGTCCCCGCAGCGATTGCAGCGTCATTAATACCACGACGGCGCCAATCGGTACGTTGATGAAGAAGATCCAGCCCCAGTGATAGTTATCGCTGATGTATCCGCCGAGAATGGGTCCGCAGATAGGCGCGACGATCACGGTCATTGACCAGAGCGCCAGCGCGACGGAGCGTTTCGCAGGGGGATAGTTGCTCAGCAGCAAACTCTGGGAAAGCGGGATCAGCGGCCCGGCGACAATCCCCTGAATGACGCGGAAGAAAATCAACATCGTCAGGCTGTTTGACATGCCGCATGCCCAGGAGGCCAGCACAAACGCCACCGTAGACCACAGGAACAGCTTCACCTCACCGACGCGCTTTGCCAGCCAGCCGGTGATCGGAATGGAGATGGCGTTTGCCACCCCGAATGAGGTAATGACCCAGGTCCCCTGGCTCAGCGACGAGCCAAGGTTACCGGCGATGGTCGGGATCGCCACGTTTGCGATGGTGGAGTCCAGCACCTGCATGAATGTCGCCAGCGACAGCGCAATGGTCATAATGACCAGCTGCGCGCCTTCCAGCGGTTTTTGCGGCTTTTGCTGTTGCATAACGCTCACCTTCGGATTAACCGGCGTTTGCCTTCACGATGTCATCGATCAGCTTGTTGACCGGATCGAGGCTAATTTCACGGGCGTTACTTTCATAAGCCGGGCTGCTACGCACCTGGCTTGCCAGGATCTGACCGTCGCGGTTCGCGGTGTCAACCGTCACAAGCGTTGAGAGGCCGATACGCAGCGGGTGATCCGCCAGCTGTTTTGCATCCAGTTCAATACGCACAGGCAGACGCTGAACCACTTTGATCCAGTTACCGGTGGCGTTCTGCGCAGGCAGCAGGGAGAAGGCGCTGCCGGTACCCATGTCCAGGCCAACCACTTTCCCGGTGTACTTCACGTCATCGCCGTAGATGTCGCTGACAACCGTCGCGGTCTGGCCGATACGCATATGGGCAAGTTGCGTCTCTTTAAAGTTAGCGTCTACCCACAGATTGTCTGCCGGAACGACCGCCATCAGCGGCGTGGTCGGGCTGATCTGCGCCCCAGGCTGAACGGAACGGCGGGAGACATAGCCGGTCATCGGGCTGACGATTTTGGTACGCTGCAGGGCTAGCCATGCGTTACGCACTTCAGTCGCCGCCTGCTGCACGGCGGGCTGGTTTTCAAGGCTGGTGCCCAGCACCATTGCCTGGTTGGCATTGTACTGTTGAATCGCCACATCCAGCTGCGCCTGAGCGCTGGCAACGGCATCGCGGGCGTGTTGCAGCTCTTCACGGCCAATCAGGTTGGCGGTGCCGAGCGGTACGCGGCGGTTGAGGTCGCTCTGCGCCTGTGCGAGTGCAGTTTTCTGCACGTCGATATTGGCCTGCAGCTGTTTGCTGTTGATCATCAGCTGGCGGGTCTGACGAACGCTGGAGGCCAGCGCGGTCTGGGCTTTCTCAAATGCCTGCTGCGCGTCAGTCGGATCGAGGGTGACCAACACATCGCCTTTTTGCACAAAGTCGGTATTGTCAGCCCAGACTTTCGTCACGCTGCCCGACACCTGCGCCATAATCTGTACCTGGTTCCCTGCCACGTAGGCGTCGTCTGTCTCTTCAGCATGACGCAATACTAAAAACCAATAGATCCCATATGCCACGGCAATAATAATAAAGAGCAAGGTCAACAGAAGAAGGGCACTTTTACGTTTGCCTTTCTTGTTGGCCGGTTGCTGCGGGTTAGTGCTCTCCGCATTTGCGCTCATTGTTGTTCTCCACGATCTTCTTATTTTCACATCGGCTGAGCCGACCTGTTGTCAGAAAGGCCAGCAGTGTGACGTGCTGGCCTGTCGGTTTTCTTATGAATCTGGATTGTTGAGCGTGTCGTCGCGTTAGCGCAGCGCCTCAAGAATGGCGCCATCTTCATCCATCTGATCCAGACGGGTGAGCAGCTTGCGCGTGATGTGCTCAAGCTGGTCGCGCTCGGCGGTGCTGAGGGCAGACCAGAGTTTGTGCAGGCAATTGTGCTGAGGTGGCAGTACCTCACGCAGGAATTCGTGACCTTTGTCGGTCAGTTGCAGATGCAGGCAACGACGATCGTTGTCGCTTTCACGGCGTTCAATCCAGCCGCGCTTTTCCAGCTCATCGGCAATACGGGTTGCGTTGGTACGGGAAGAGCCCAGCGCGCAGCTCAGCTCAGAAGGCTGAATACTGTGGTTTTCCTGAGACTCCAGCGTAATCAACGCCATAAACAACGTCTCGTTAATCCCTTGAGCTTTCAGCATCTTATTACGGTTTTCCAGTAGCTTACCCTGCATGTGCATGCACAGGCGAGTCAGCAGGATTTCCTGATACGGGAAGTCCTCATGGCGACTGGCGCGGAATTTAAGCATTTGTTCAATGGGCGTAAACGAACTATCCATTTGGGCATAACCTCATTAATTACAGCCGATATAGTAACGACAGTGACAAATAATGTAAATGAATTATTTGTGCGGTTATATCCGCCACATGAATGTCACCGTCAGAAAGCGCCGGGTAAGTCCGTGACCCGGTGAGCACAGAAAGAGTAGGGTGTGAACCCGTAGAAGAGAGGATGTGAGGACGGGGGTCTGAACTATTCATGCCAATTGTAGATATGTCACCCACATTAAAATTTCTGGGATAAATGATTACGTTTACATTAACAGACTGCAGGGCCCCTTTATACCCTAAGAGGCCCAAAGCAATGTAAAACTTAGTGAATCGCCTCCTGGCGATGGTAGCCGCGCCACCATACAAGAAGGTTGAGCGCGGCAACGATGGCCCCAATCCCACACACGCCCGACCAGCCAGCATGCTGCCACGCCGACGCTGAAATTAATGAACCGGCAGCACCACCAATGAAGTAGCTGGTCATGTATCCGGCGGTGAGGCGATTACGCGCTTCGGGTTTCACGCGATAAATCACGGTCTGATTAGTAATGTGGACACCCTGTACGGTGAGGTCGAGTACCAGAATACCGACGATCAGCGCCAGCACCGAGACGTGTCCATACCAGATCGCCGCCCATGAGAGCAGGAGCAAAACCAGCCCGGCGGTGGTGGTCAAATGTGATTTGCCTTTGTCGGCCAGCCCACCCGCCGGACGCGCGCCCAGCGCGCCCGCAGCACCGGCCAGGCCGAACAGACCAATGACGCCTTCAGAATAGTTAAACGGCGGTGCCGCGAGCAGAAACGCCATTGAGGTCCAGAGAATACTGAAGTTGGCGAAGGTCAAACATCCCAGCAGGGCGCGGGTGCGCAGGAGTTTATCCTGAGTGAACAGGCTGAACACGGAGGCCAGAAGCTGCGGATAGTTAAGATGGTTCTCTTGCTTCACCTTCGGCAGGCCGCGCCACAGCGCCAGCGCCATCACCACCATTAACACGCTCGCCACCCAGTAAACGGTGCGCCAGCCGCCGAGGCTTGCCAGTAGTCCTGCCACGGTACGCGCCAGCAAAATCCCCAGCAGCAGGCCGCTCATGATGGTGCCCACTACCTTGCCACGTTTGTCCGGGGAGGCCAGCGTCGCGGCGAGGGGTACCAGGATTTGCGCGACGACGGAGAACAGCCCTGTCAGCGCGGTACCGACGATCATCATCGTCAGCGACTGGCTGCTGGCGGTGATCAGCATGCCACCTGCCGCCAGCAGCGTCATCGAAACAATCAGCATCCGGCGTTCAAACATATCGCCAAGCGGTACCAGGAACAGCAACCCGGCGGCGTAGCCGAGCTGTGCCGCCGTCACGATGAAGCCAGCGGAACTGGCAGAAAGGTTGAACGCGCGGGCGATAGTGTCGAGAAGGGGTTGCGCGTAATAGTTGCTGGCGACGGCCAGACCCGTTGCCACGGACATTAAAAGGATAAGTGCGGGGCTAAGCCCTGGAGTTGTTTTTGTCATGAGTTTCAGGAATCGTTCGTTAAGTGATTATTTTTCCGGAAACCATAATAGCGAATGATTGTTAAGGTGGGGGGATTGTTGGGTGATGGATTGTGCGGTTTAGGGGGAGCGTGCGGTCTGGTGCCCTCACCCTGGCCCTCTCCCACAGGGAGAGGGCTAAGGACTTTACTTCTGCGCCGCAAGCGCCTCTTTCACCCAGCCGTCAAACTGCTGCTGGTGGGCTTTGATCCAGCCGTCGACGTGACCTTTGACATCCGCTTCAGACGATTTGCCCGCATGCATCATGGCGTTCTGAGCATTGATATCCGCCAGCGGCAATTTCATTACCGAGAACAATTTTGCTGCCGCCGGGTTTTTCTCGGCCCAGGCTTTGTTCGCCACAATGTGCATGGTATTCACCGGGAAGCCATAGTTCATGCCGTTCGGCAGTTTGGTGTCGATATCTTTCTGCTCGCCCGGCAGGGAGGAGAATGGCACCTGCAGCCACACCACGTCTTTACCCGGCTTCAGCACGTCGCTCACCCAGTACGGCGTCCAGGTGTAGTAGATCACCGGTTTACCCTCTTTGAACCGGGCAATGGTGTCGGCCATCATCGCCGAATAGTTGCCGTGGCTGACATCAACCGTCTTCGCCAGGTCATAGGCTTTGTTCTGGTGATTAATCACCGCTTCACAGCCCCAGCCCGGTGAGCAACCCATCATGTCTGCTTTACCGTCACCGTTGGTGTCGAACAGTTTGGCGATCTTCGGATCTTTCAGCTGTTCAATATTGGTGATGTGGTACTTATCGGCGGTTTTCTTGTCGATCAGATAACCCTGCGCTGCACCGGTTACGAAGGTGCCTTCACGATAGAATTTCTTGTCGCCACCGGCGGCGGCATACATATCGTCGTGCAGCGGCTGCCAGTTCACCGCGGTAAAGGTGGCATCACCGGAGGCAATCGAGGTGTAGCCCACGTTGTAATCCACTTCGCTCGGCGTGTTGACCGTGTAGCCCAGTTTTTCCAGGGCTCGGCTGACGATGAGCGTCTGGAAGCTCTCTTCCGAAATGGTGCTCTGCACCGGCTGCACGGTGATGCCTTTACCCGGCAGGTCAGCTGCAAACGTGCTGGTGGAGACAAGGGTGGCAAACGCTGTGGCAAAAAGTACGTTATGTCGCATCGTTGTTCCTTATTTTGATTTCGTGAAAGGGCGGGTGAATAACCCGACAGGGCCGGTGGTATACCAGCGACGGTTGCCGCGACTGCGTGAATCACGACCGACAGCCTGTGTCAGGCGGTCAAGAATAATGGCGAGGATCACAATGCCCACGCCGCCGACGGTAGCCAGCCCCATGTCGAGACGGCCAATACCGCGCAGCACCATCTGGCCCAGACCGCCCACGGCGATCATTGAGGCAATGACCACCATCGACAGCGCCAGCATCAGCGTCTGGTTAACGCCTGCCATGATGGTCGGCATCGCCAGCGGGAGCTGAACCTTAAACAGCATCTGACGCGGGCTGGCACCAAACGAGCGTGACGCTTCGATCAGATCGGCCGGCACCTGGTTAATGCCCAGGATGGTCAGACGAATAATCGGCGGCAGGGCGAAGATAATGGTTACCACCACGCCCGGCACGTTACCGATACCGAACAGCATTACGATAGGCACCAGATAGACGAATGCCGGTGTGGTCTGCATCGCATCCAGTAGCGGACGAATGATCTTCGCCGCCCGCGGGCTACGTGCAAGCCAGATCCCCATCGGCAGGCCGATGACAATACAGAAGAGCAGGGCGGTCAGCACCAGTGCCAGGGTGATCATCGCCTGCGACCAGGCGCCAATGGCGCCAATGGCAATCAGCGAAATCAGCGTGGCGATCCCCATTCCTGCGCTACCGAACTGCCAGGCGATCAGCGAGAACAAAACGATCGCGACCGGCGCTGGCATACCGAGCATCAGCTGCTGGAAGCCGTTGAGGATGTAATCCACCGGGACGCGGATCCCCTGAAAGAGCGGACGAAAATGCGTTACTACCCAGTCGATCCCCTCCGTGACCCAGCTATCGAGTGGGATCAGCGTTTTATGGAACGGATCCATAATGTTGAAGTGTTCTGGCGCAGGCGCAGGTGCGCTGTTGAGCCAGTCCGCCGCGCCACCGCCATCGGCAGGTGCTGGCGTGGAGCCCCACGCATCGGCAGATTGCGCAGCGCTGTCCGCTGCTTCAGTGGTGCCCCACGGGTTAGATTGATCGGTCATTGTTTGCTCCCTCGCGATCTAAAGCCTGCAGCAACATGCGTTTTGAGATGATGCCGACGTACTGTTGTTCTTCCCCGACGACCGGAACGGCACACGGCGCCTGGCCGACGTGGGAGAGCAACTCGCTGAGCGGCGTTTCGGCGTCCACGGCAAGGGGAGCGTCAATTAACGCCGCATCGATTCCCTGATTTTCGCTAAGGGCGGTTTTCAGGGAGTCGATGGAGACAATGCCGACAAATTTATTGCCGCGTTCAACCAGATAACCGTATTCACGGTCTTCGTCCTGCAGAAGCTTAAGCGCGGAGCGTGGACCGAAACCTGGCGTTTTACGGATGATGCCGTTTGGCGTTCGACGGGCAATATCTTTCGCGCTAAACACATGGCTAATATCCACGCCGCGGAAGAAGGTACGCACGTAATCATTTGCCGGATTATTCAGTATTTCATCCGGCGTGCCGACCTGCACCACCTCACCATTTTGCATAATGGCGATTCGGTCGCCAATACGCATGGCTTCATCTAAATCATGGGAAATAAAGACAATGGTTCGCTGATGTTTTGCCTGTAATTTTACCAGCTCATCCTGCATCTCGGTGCGAATTAACGGGTCGAGCGCGGAGAAGGCTTCATCCATTAATAATATGTCTGGATTAATGGCTAATGCGCGGGCTAAGCCCACACGCTGACGCATCCCGCCGGAAAGTTCATCCGGGTAGGCGTGAGCATAATTTTCGAGCCCAACCTGACGCAGCGCATCAAGCGCTTTTTCCTGACGTTCTTGCGCAGCAACGCCCGCTAATTCCATACCGAAAGCGGCATTATCCAGCACCGTCATATGCGGCATTAGCGCGAATGACTGGAACACCATTGCAATCTTCTTTCTGCGCACCTCGCGGAGCTCTGCGTCTGATATTCTGGCGATATCTACGCCGTCAATCAGCACCTGTCCGCGGGTGGGTTCAATCAGGCGATTGAGAAGGCGAACCATAGTGGATTTACCCGAACCGGATAACCCCATGATGACAAAAATCTCGCCTTCTTCAATGGCCAGACTGGCGTCTTTAACGCCAAGCGATAGCCCGGTTTTTTCCAGAATTTGCTCTTTCGTAAGGCCTTTTTCAATATATTTGAATGCGCGCTGTGGATGCTCGCCAAATACTTTATAAAGATTTTTCACTTCTAATTTAATTGCCATGCAATAGAGAGTGTCCTGTTATTTGTTTATGCCAATATGATTACCATGGTAAATTGTTAACGGGCATAACCCTAACATACTGAGAATCTGAGACAACCCTGCGTTTGCTTATGGTGGGGATTTTCAGGTAAGCGAAACGGCTGAATTTCCCATGAGTAAAGGGCTGAGCGTCATTTGAGTTTTTCTTAAATTTTTGCTGCTGCATCGGGGAATTTCGCCTGAATCGGTGTGATTCAGGCGAATATGACGGAGGAATTACAGCGTAGTTCCCAGGGAAATATTCTGGTAGAAATAAAGGGATTTATATTTAATTAATGAACGTTAATTCACTCATTAAAAATCCCAGTCTTCGTCTTTCGTCTCCACCGCTTTGCCCATCACATACGATGAACCGGACCCGGAGAAGAAATCGTGGTTTTCGTCGGCATTAGGCGACAGCGCCGCCAGAATGGCCGGGTTCACTTCCGCCATCTCCGGCGGGAACAGCGCCTCGTAACCAAGGTTCATCAGCGCCTTGTTGGCGTTGTAGCAGAGGAACGCTTTGACGTCTTCTTCCCAGCCCGTTCCGGCGTACAGCTCTTCGGTATAGCTCAGCTCGTTATCGTACAGATCCATCAGCAAATCGAGCGCAAACCCTTTTAGTTCATCGCGTTGTTCCGTACTGATTTTCTCCAGACCTTTCTGGTATTTATAGCCGATATAATACCCGTGCACCGCTTCATCCCGAATGATGAGCCGAATCAGGTCGGCGGTGTTGGTAAGCTTGCCCCGGCTCGACCAGTACATTGGCAGCCAGAAGCCAGAGTAGAAGAGGAAGGATTCCAGAAACACGCTGGCGACCTTCTTTTTCAGCGGCTCGTCGGCCCGATAATACTCAAGCACCAGCGCAGCCTTGCGCTGCAATGACGCGCTCTCTTCACTCCAGGCGTAAGCCGCATCCACGTCTTTGGTCTGGCACAGCGTGGAAAAAATCGAGCTGTAAGAGCGGGCGTGCACCGCCTCCATAAAGCTGATGTTCGACATCACCGCCTCTTCATGCGGTGTCAGCGCGTCAGCCATCAACGCCGGGGCACCAACGGTGTTCTGGATGGTGTCCAGGAGCGTCAGGCCGGTAAAGACGCGGATCGTCAGCTTTTGCTCGGCGTGGCTCAGGGTTTGCCAGGCCGGAATATCATTGGAGAGCGGGACTTTTTCCGGCAGCCAGAAGTTGCTGGTCAGGCGGTTCCATACCTCCAGATCTTTATCGTCCTGGATTTTGTTCCAGTTAACGGCATTCACGCGTGACAGTTTCATCCTCTCTCCTTACAGCGCGCAGGACACGCAGCCTTCGATTTCGGTGCCTTCCAGCGCAAGCTGGCGCAGGCGAATGTAGTAAAGCGTTTTGATGCCTTTCTTCCAGGCGTAGATCTGCGCTTTGTTGATATCCCGCGTGGTGGCGGTATCCGGGAAGAAGAGCGTCAGCGACAGCCCCTGATCCACGTGTTTTGTCGCTTCGGCGTAGGTATCGATGATTTTTTCCGGGCCGATTTCATACGCATCCTGATACAGCGCCAGGTTGTCGTTGGTCATAAACGGGGCAGGGTAGTAAACGCGTCCGGTCTTGCCTTCCTTGCGAATTTCAATTTTCGACACAATCGGATGAATGCTCGACGTGGCATGGTTGATATACGAGATAGACCCGGTTGGCGGCACGGCCTGGAGGTTCTGGTTATAGATACCGTGGCGCATCACGTCATCACGCAGCTGCTGCCACATCTCGCGCGTCGGCAGGGTTATCCCCGCGCGGGCAAAGAGATCGCGCACTTTTGCGGTTTTCGGCTGCCACTCACCTTCAAGATACTGGCTAAAATATTCCCCGCTGGCGTAGCGCGACTGTTCAAATCCCGCGAACCGCTGGTTGCGCTCGCGCGCCAGCATCATTGAGGTGTGCAGCGCATGCCAGGTGATGGTATAGAAATAGAGGTTAGTAAAATCCAGCCCTTCCGGACTGCCGTAGGCGATGCCTTCGCGTGCCAGGTAGCCGTGAAGGTTCATCTGCCCCAGGCCGATAGCGTGCGATGCGGCGTTACCCGCTTCGATGGAGGGCACGCTGCGGATGTGGCTCATGTCCGATACCGCCGTCAGTCCGCGAATGGCCGTCTCCACCGTGCGGCCGACGTCAGGGGAATCCATGGTGTGGGCGATATTCAGCGACCCGAGGTTACAGGAGATATCCTTGCCGATAGCCGCGTAGTCCAGGTTCTCGTCGTAGGCTGACGCGCTGTTGACCTGCAAGATCTCCGAGCACAGGTTGCTCATGTTGATGCGTCCGGCAATCGGGTTCGCGCGGTTTACCGTATCCTCGTACATGATGTACGGATAGCCAGACTCAAACTGGATTTCTGCCAGCGTCTGGAAGAAATCGCGGGCGTTGATGGTTTTTTTGCGGATGCGCTCGTCGGCTACCAGCTCCTCGTAGCACTCGCTGATGGCTACGTCACCAAAGGCTTTGCCGTAAATACGCTCAACGTCATACGGCGAAAAGAGCGCCATCTCGGCATTCTCTTTGGCCAGTTTAAAGGTGATATCCGGGATCACCACCCCCAGCGACAGGGTTTTGATACGGATTTTTTCGTCGGCATTTTCGCGTTTGGTATCCAGAAAACGCAGAATATCGGGATGATGCGCGTGCAGGTAAACCGCCCCGGCGCCCTGGCGTGCGCCAAGCTGGTTGGCGTAGGAGAATGCATCTTCCAGCATCTTCATCACCGGGATCACGCCGGAAGACTGGTTTTCAATGCGCTTGATCGACGCGCCCGCTTCACGCAGGTTCGAGAGCAGAAACGCCACGCCGCCGCCGCGTTTGGAAAGCTGAAGCGCCGAGTTTACCGCACGGCCAATCGACTCCATATTGTCTTCGATGCGCAGCAGGAAGCAGGAGACCAGCTCGCCGCGCTGGGCCTTACCGCAGTTGAGAAACGTTGGCGTAGCGGGCTGGAAGCGCCCGGCGAGGATCTCCTCCATCAGCCGTTCAGCCAACGCTTCATCGCCCTGGGCAAGGGTCAGCGCCACCATCACGACGCGATCTTCAAAATGCTCCAGGTAGCGTTTACCGTCGAAGGTTTTCAGGGTGTAGCTGGTGTAATACTTCCACGCGCCGAGGAAGGTCTGGAAACGAAAACCGCTCGCATGCGCGCGCTCGAAAAGCTTCACCACGAAGGCGCGGTCGTAGCGGGTCAACACGCGCTCCTCGTAATAGCCCTCTTTAACCAGAAAGTCGAGGCGTTCCTGCTGGCTGCCAAAAACGACGCTGTTTGGACGGACGTGGGCGGCGAAAAAGGCCTCCACCGCCTCATGATCTTTGCCAAACTGAATGCGCCCCTCCCGATCATAGAGGTTAAGCATCGCGTTTAATGCGTGGTAATCAGGTGTTGCCTGGATTATCCGTTCTGCGGTTGTCGTTGCCAAAATTCGTTCACTCCTTTTCGCACATTTTCTACGTCCTGCTGTGTCCCCATCAGTTCGAAGCGATAGAGATACGGCACGCCGCATTTTTGAGAGATGACATCCCCGGCGCGGCCAAAGGCATCGCCGAAATTGCGATTGCCTGCCGCGATCACGCCACGGATAAGCCTGCGGTTATGCGGATCGTTAAGAAAGCGGATCACCTGGCGAGGCACGGCGCCTGCCGTACCGCCACCGCCATAGCTGGGCACCACCAGAATGTAAGGTTCGTCTACCTGAATACGTTCCCGCTCATTAAGCGGAATACGCACCGCAGGCAGCCCGACGCGCTCGATAAAGCGAAGCGTGTTTTCCGAGCTGCTGGAGAAGTAGACCAGCCCACTCATGCGCTGGCGGCCTGGGCGCTCAGACGGTTAATCATGTCCGGGCGAAAGCCGGACCACCGGGTTTCACCGGCAATGACCACAGGGAGCTGACGGAATCCCTGCGCCCGAAGGGTCTCAGCGGCCTCAGGCTGCTGGTCGATATTCACCATCTCAAAAACCATTCCACGGCTTTCCATCGCCCGTTTGGTGGCGTGGCACTGAACACAATTGTTACGAGTGTAAATAATAATGCTCATGATTCGCATTTCCATTTAAAATGAGAGAGCGGCGCGAGTCATCGCGTCAGGTTGTGTGTGTCTTGCTAAAGGGGATACTAGATGTAGTTATCTTAAGTTTCAACCATACAAGATATGGGAAATTCAGATTGATGTTGCCCTGGTGATGAGCTCAGCGGGGCAGGGCGGGCTGCACGGGTTTTTCAAAGGATAAGGCAAAGAAAAGCCCCGGCGCCTGAGGCCACCGGGGCTGATGAGAAGCCGCACTTATTTTCGCAGGCTGAGCAGGGCGCCGACAAAGATGCCGACCGCTGCGACCGTTCCCAGCGTACACAGTGGCTTTTCACGTACGAAGGTCGTTGCACAGCTTGCCATGTCGCAGGCAGCCTGCGTGGCGCGTGAACGTCCGTTCATTCTGGCGCGGGTTTCACGGAGCAGAGACTGAGCCTTACGTTTTGCGGCATCCGCTTCGTCCTTCGCGTCAGATCCCCAGGACTTCAGCACCTCTTCCAGCGTGTCCGCTAATTGGCTGACATCATTACGAATATCCTGCGCGTCGTCGTTAATATCGTTTCGGTTCGGTCTGTTAAACATACGATCCTCCGTAAATTTGCGTTCCCAATCAGTTTAGTTCAGAAATTTAATATCTGAAGCGCGTCACGCGTTATCCGGCAGTTTATGGACTATTCTGAAAGCCCTGCTAATGCTGAATACTGTAAGGTTGCCGGGCAGGAAAAGATAACGAGGAAAAGATATGTATTTACGACCTGACGAGGTGGCACGCGTTCTTGAAAAAGAGGGATTCACCATGGATGAGGTGACGTCAAAAGCGTATGGATATCGCCGCGGTGAGAATTATGTGTATGTTAATCGTGAAGCCAGAATGGGACGTACTGCTCTCATTATTCACCCGACGCTGAAAGACAGAAGTCTGTCATTTGCTGAGCCTGCCTCGGATATTAAAACCTGCGATCATTATCAGCAATTCCCGCTCTATTTAGGCGGAGAAACGCATGAGCATTATGGTATTCCGCATGGCTTCAGTTCGCGCATGGCGCTGGAGCGGTTTCTGAAGGGACTGTTTGGCGACGTACAGTAAACTGGCGACTGGCATTCGCCAGTCGCTTCACATCACGCTTTCGCCTGGCTGTACTGACTGACTTTGAACAGACGGCGACAGTAGTCGAGGAAATAGCCGTATACGGCGCCCATCAACATCGAAATAACAATATTCGAACTGACCGCCGCGACGATCTGGTGCCAGTCTGCGCCCACGGTTAACAGAATAGCCACATATACCGGAGACTGGAACGTCACATAAGCCAGCACGTCCGCCAGGTTTTTTACCCAGCCTGCGGGGCTGATACGACGGGCGAAACGCATCACCGCATCGCGGTATAACCCGTATGGCCATGCGATAATAATGTTGACCGGGATGGCCACCAGACGCGAAGAAAGTGACTGCTCAAAGGTCATTCCTGAGAGGAATATTTCAATCAGCATGTTCACGACGGAACAGTAAACAACCATCGCAAAAGTATCCGCCACAGCATGGCGCAGGCGAGATTGCGGCGAGAACATGTCTGAACTCCTTGAGAAGAACACAGTGGAAACGATTTCCCTTCGGCGATTAGTGCTTTAGGTTGCTTTGTTTGACGCGTATAGCGTATCTCTCTGCGTTTAAACTAACAACTAGTGATTAATTTTTATTTAATCACCTTTTGTCCACAAAATTCTCTAAAATTGAGTGTTTTTTGTTCTGCTCGTTATAATCTGTCTTGTTATGGTTATTTTTCATAAAAAACAAAGACTTGATTTTCGAGGCGGCCAGGGTGAGTCATCCTTGTCTGGATGGCGGCGCAGTATGCTGTAATTTGAATTAAAGTTGACCATTTATATTGATGTGGTGATTAGATTCGCACCAGGCTCGCCGGCATCCTGCGTTATTATTAACGTTAATATTTAAATATATTTACACTGATGCCCCTGCGGACCCTTGGGTAGATATTCTGGCCGAAATGAATTATTCTGTGGGTGATTTATCTATTTACCCCAAAGAAAAGGTTTTCAAATAATATGTCTTTGACGTTACAGAATCTTAATAATATCCGAACCCTGCGCGCGATGGCGCGTGAATTATCCCTGGACGTTCTTGAGGAAATGCTGGAAAAGGTCAGGGTCGTTACTGAAGAGAAACGCAGTGAGCTGGCGGAATTAGAGCAGCAGCGTGCTGAGCAGCAGGAGAAAATTAATGCCCTGCTGGAGCTGATGAAAGCCGATGGTATTTCACCGACCGATCTGCTGGGTTCCGAGCTGGCGCAGACGGGTAAACCGACTAAAAAGCGTAAACCGCGTGAAGCGAAATATCGCTTTATTGATCAGAACGGTGAAGAGAAAACGTGGACCGGCCAGGGCCGCACGCCGAAGCCTATTGCCAGCGCGCTGGCAGAGGGTAAATCGCTGGATGATTTTCTGATCTAATGCGTGAGCCGGGCGGTAATCGCCGCCCGGTTGTCTGTTCAGCAGACGCCAAAATCACCTTCTTCACTATACGGCGCCAGATCGGCCGCTTTCAGGGTATATTTTTCGCCTTGTTCATTACTGGCCTGAACCGCCACAACGCTTTCACCATTCACTTCGAGCACTTTCAGCTTCGGGCCGCCTTTACGCGGTTGCACATAATCACCGACAGAAAACATATTACCTCCTCATCGTTTAAGCGATCTTCACCTTAGCCCACGTATGACGCCGGGTACAGTGACTTGCACAGATTACTGCTTATGAGGTACGCCGGTTCCATGGCATCACCTTGAGCAGTCTCGCCATACCGCAAAATCCCGTTACACCAGCGAACAGCAGCCCGGCGCCCACAAAACCGCTGAGCAGGAAAAAGCCGCTGGAGACGCTATAGCCCAGCACCACGCCGCAGAGAATCAACAGCCCGGCCGCGATTTGCACCTGACGCATCAGCGGGAGAGGCTGGGATTTATCTTCAACGGTCAGCAGCCCGGCCTGCTTCCAGCCCTGAATGCCCCCCTCGACCACAAATGCCTGAGCGGGTGACGCCGCCTGGGCCAGGCGGTCAGCATTCCCGGACGTCCTGGCACCGGACTGACAGTGAAAAAGCACTATTTCACCCGCCCGTGCGTTAAGTCCGCCGGGTAAGGTGGCTAGCGGTACTGACTCTGCCCCGGAAATATGCTCGCGGGCATATTCGTCGGTATCACGAATATCTATGAGTCTGGCGCCCTCGGCTACGCGGGCTTTGGCCTGTTGCGGTGTAATCAGCGGAAGTGACATGGCGACTCCTTACGGACAATAAAGGGTTTTCAGGGTGCTGATGAGCTGAAGCACCGCATCGTTTTTAATGAAATAAAGAATGCGCTGCGCCTCACGGGTGCTGTCGATAAGTCCTTCCTCACGCATACGCGCCAGATGCTGCGACGTGGCGGAAGGGCTCAGCCCGGTGGCACGCGCCAGGTCGCCCGCACGGGTGCCGGGAGCTCCGCATAATGTGCAGAGGATCAGCAGCCGACGTGGATTACTCATCGCTTTCAACAGGGCGGCGGCCTGCTCAGCGCTGGCCTGGAGTTGTTCAAGTTCAGTCATTTTAGTTTAGTGTTTACTTAATTAAGTAAATACTAAACTATTCCGGTGCGTTACACCACTGCCAAAAGCGTAAAAGAGGGTAAATGGGACGGGTCTGGATGGCAGAAGCCGATAAACTGGCTACGCTAGAGTCATACTCTTATTTATTTTCAACTGGTTAGCTTGTACGGAGTGCTTATGGGTTTTTGGCGTATTGTCTTTACGATTATTCTTCCTCCGCTGGGCGTGCTGCTCGGTAAGGGGTTTGGCTGGGCGTTTATCCTGAATATTCTTTTGACCTTGCTGGGTTACATTCCCGGTCTTATCCACGCGTTTTGGGTTCAAACCAAAAGCTAAGCCCGCCAGAGTAAATCGCTATAGATGTTCGTCAGCACGCCCGCTGGACCAAACTGTTGTTTGATCCAGCGAGTGACCTGGCCGGTCGCCGCATGTTGTGTGGCAAGCAGCATGCGGGAATCCTGACGCGGATTGTTGATGCGTCGGGTGACCAGTAGCCCGTCTTCTACCGCCTCGCGGGCCATGTATTCCGGCAAAAAGCCAATCCCTTCTCCCAGAATCTGACACTGGCACTTGGTGTTGAAATCCGGCACCAGAATCGCCTCCTGCCCGTGCAGCAGCCAGCCGACCTTCTTATTAATGGTGTGCGCGGTATCTTCCACCATGATGTTGGGATATAGCCGCAGCTGGCTCTCCGCAATCGGCTCGGGGACAAAGGCCAGCGGATGTTCCGGTGCGATAGCAAATACCCAGCGGATGGCGCCAATCTCGGTGTAATCAATGCCGCCGCCGTCGAGCAGGGTGTCCGGCGCACCAATCGCGATATTGGCCTGGTTGTTGATGATGGAATCCCATACGCCGTTATACACCTCGGTGGTCACCGTGATCTGGCAGGTGGGAAACTGCTTTTTCAGCACCTGCAGCAGGCGTGCAGTATGGCGTGGAGTATACAAAAGCTGATTGATACAGATACGCACCCGCGCCTCAATGCCCTGCGAAATGGTATCAATTCCGCGCTTGATGGCGTGAAAGTCGTTCAGCAGGTCGGTTGCCTTGCGGTAAAAGTAAAAGCCAGATTCGGTCAGCTCAATGCTGCGCGTGTTACGCACAAACAACACCACGTCCAGCCCGGTCTCCATGCGTTTAATGGTGTAACTGATGGCCGAGGTGGTCACGCCCAGCTCGGCGGCGGCTTTGCTGAAACTGCTAAAACGTGCCGCAGTGGTGAAGGCAAGCAGGTTCTCTTCGGTAAAGATGGAATTCATATTACGGCTCCTGGTTGCCATCAGTTTTGAACATATTTTAACAGCGCTGTTACATCACATTTGAAGCCGGTCACAGTTCTGACTATTTGCTCAGGGCCGCGCGGTACAAGGCTTTTTCAGCCATAAGGATAATGCAGCCTGAGGCGCTAAAAAGCGGTAAAACATAAGAAAAAGGTTGCACAGACGCACGTTTTAGCTGAACCGTTGAATTTAACTCAACAATGAATTGCCTGTCGATGAATGAATTTTAAGCGGATTCTTTTATCACCAGGCTGTTGCTATTCTCAGGTCATCAGAAATGAAACATAGGGAGTCTGAATATGTCTGCAACTGCACTGGTGACGGAATTTCTGCTGGCGGCAGAAGAGGGGAACGTCGACGCGCTAAAAGCCTGTCTGGAGAAAGGCGTCGATATTAACGCCACCAACCGCCAGAAAAGAACCGCCATTATTATTGCCAGCCTGAAAAAGCATTATGCCTGTGTGGAATTTTTAATTGCAGCCGGTGCGGATATTGATAAACAGGACCAGACCTGTTTTAACCCCTTCCTGATTAGCTGCCTGACCAATGATTTAACGTTACTGCGCATCGTTCTTCCGGCAAATCCGGACCTGGATCGCCTGACGCGCTTCGGTGGCGTGGGGATTACCCCGGCCAGTGAGAAAGGCCACGTTGAAATTGTGCGCGAGCTGTTGGCAAAAACCGATATTAACGTCAACCACACCAACTTTGTCGGCTGGACGCCGCTGCTGGAGGCCATCGTGTTGAATGACGGCGGCGAGAAACAGCAGGAAATTGTGAAGCTGTTACTGGATAACGGCGCGAACCCGCACATGACCGATAAATACGGTAAAACCCCGCTCGAGCTGGCGCGGGAAAAAGGCTACCACGCGATCGCCGACCTGCTGCTGGCGGCCGGCGCGTAAAGACGACGGTCAGCCTGTTCCGGCTGGCCGCTTAATAAAAAAGCATTTTTACCGACGTGCATTTTGCACGACGGCGGCCCCCTTTTATCCGCTTTCAGGAGAAAATAATGCCCACAAAAATCGTGATTAAAAAGAACACTTATTTTGACTCCGTCTCATTAATGTCCGTTTCCACAAAAGCCAATAAATTGCCGGGGGTTGAACAGGCCTTTGTGGCGATGGCGACGGAGATGAATAAAGGCGTATTAAAAAACCTTGGACTGCTGACGCAGGAATTAGAAAACGCGAAAAACGGCGATCTGATGATCGTTATTAAAGGCGATGCGGCGAATGATGAAACGCTGGCGGCCATCGAAGCGTTATTTACGCACAAAGAGCGTGCAGGCTCCCACGAAGCGCGCTACGCCACGATTGCCAGCGCCAAAACCCATCGCCCGGACAGCAATCTTGCGGTGATCTCCGTCAACGGCACCTTCGCCGCCCGTGAAGCACGTCAGGCGCTGGAAAACGATCTTAACGTCATGCTCTTTTCCGATAACGTGTCGCTCGATGACGAGCTGGCGCTGAAGCAGCTGGCCCACCAGAAAGGGCTGCTGATGATGGGGCCGGACTGCGGCACCGCCATTATCAACGGCGCGGGGCTGTGCTTCGCTAACGCGGTACGTCGCGGGACGATTGGGATTGTCGGCGCATCCGGGACCGGCAGCCAGGAACTCAGCGTGCGCATTCATGAATTCGGCGGCGGTGTGTCGCAGCTGATTGGCACCGGCGGGCGCGATCTCAGCGAGAAAATCGGCGGCCTGATGATGCTCGACGCCATCGACATGCTGGAGGCCGATGAATGCACCCAGGTGATTGCCCTCATCTCCAAGCCACCCGCACCCGCGGTGGCTGAAAAAGTCCTCGCCCGCGCCCGCGCCTGCCGCAAGCCCGTCGTCGTGTGTTTCCTCGGCCGCAACGTACCGCCCGCTGATGAAGACGGCCTGCAGTTTGCCCGAGCCACCAAAGAGGCAGCCCTGAAAGCGGTACTCCTTACCGGCATCGACAAAGCGTCTCTGGATTTGCACCCGCTCAACTGGCCGCTGATTGAAGAGGTGCGCGCCCGCCTGACCCCGCAGCAAAAATACATTCGTGGGCTCTTCTGCGGTGGGACCCTGTGCGACGAAGCGATGTTTGCGGCGCTGGAGAAGTACGACGACGTCTACAGCAACATCCAGCCGGATCCGGCGAAGCGTCTGAGCGACATCAACGTCAGCCAGGCCCATACCTTCCTCGACTTTGGCGATGATGATTTCACCAACGGCAAACCGCACCCGATGATCGACCCGTCCAACCGCATCAGCCGCCTGCTGCAGGAGGCGCGCGATCCGCAGGTGGGGGTCATCGTGATGGATTTTGTGCTCGGGTTTGGCGCGCATGAGGATCCGGTTGGCGTGATGCTCGACGCGATCAAAGAGGCGCAGGCGATCGCGAAGGCCGACAGCCGTCCGCTGGCGATCTTAGGCTATGTGCTTGGTACCGACCAGGATCCGCAGAAGCTTGCTCAGCAGTGCCAGCTCCTGACCGATGCGGGCGTCATCTGGGCCAGCAGCAGCACCAATACCGGATTACTGGCTCGCGAATTTGTCTGCAAAGGGGAGAACGCATAATGACCACCTTATTTAACCAGCCGCTGAACGTGATTAACGTCGGTATCGCGATGTTCAGCGACGACCTCAAAAAACAGCACGTTCCCGTGACCCAGCTCGACTGGACGCCGCCAGGGCTGGGCAACATGCAGATCGTTGAGGCGCTCGATCAACTGGCCGAAAAATCGCTGGCGGAGAAAATTGCCGCCGCTAACCACATCGCGCTTGAGCGCATTATTCAGTCCCACCCGGTGCTGGTGGGCTATGACCAGGCGATTAACGTCGTGCCGCGCATGACCCGCACCACCATCCTGCACGCCGGTCCGCCTGTCTCGTGGGAAAACATGTGCGGGGCGATGAAAGGGGCGGTCACCGGCGCGCTGGTGTTCGAGGGGCTGGCGGCGGATCTGGAGGAGGCTGCAAGGCTCGCCGCTTCAGGGGAAATCACCTTCTCGCCGTGCCACGAGCACGACTGCGTGGGCTCGATGGCGGGCGTCACCTCCGCGTCGATGTTTATGCACATCGTTGAGAACAAAACCTACGGCAACCGCGCGTTCACCAACCTCAGCGAGCAGATGGCGAAGATCCTGCGCATGGGCGCCAACGACCAGAGCGTGATTGACCGCCTGAACTGGATGCGCGACGTGCTCGGCCCGATGCTGCGCGACGCGATGAAGATCGTCGGTGAAATCGATCTTCGTCTGATGCTGGCCCAGGCGCTGCACATGGGCGACGAGTGCCACAACCGCAACAACGCGGGCACTACGCTGCTGATCCAGGCCCTGACGCCGGGTCTGATCCAGGCGGGTTATCCTGTTGAGCAGCAGCGTGAGGTGTTCGAGTTTGTCGCCAGCAGCGACTACTTCTCCGGCCCGACGTGGATGGCAATGTGCAAAGCCGCGCTGGACGCCGCCCACGGCATTGAGTACAGCACCGTTGTCACCACCATGGCGCGCAACGGCTACGAGTTCGGTCTGCGCGTCTCCGGCCTGCCGGGGCAATGGTTCACCGGCCCGGCGCAGCAGGTCATTGGCCCGATGTTTGCGGGCTATAAGCCGGAAGACTCCGGGCTGGATATCGGCGACAGCGCAATTACGGAAACCTACGGCATCGGCGGTTTTGCCATGGCGACGGCGCCGGCGATTGTGGCGCTGGTGGGCGGCACGGTGGAAGAAGCCATCGACTTCTCCCGGCAGATGCGCGAAATCACCCTCGGCGAAAACCCGAACGTCACCATTCCGCTGCTCTCTTTTATGGGCATCCCGACTGCCATCGACATCACCAAAGTGGCAGGCAGCGGCATTTTGCCGGTCATTAATACCGCCATTGCCCACAAGGACGCCGGTATCGGCATGATTGGGGCGGGCATCGTTCACCCGCCGTTCAGCTGTTTTGAAAAGGCGCTGTTGACCTTCCGCGATCGCTACGTTTTATAAGGCATGCATCCATGAAAAACATGAAACTGGAGTGGAAAAGAGGTGACTGGGCGGCTTATTTCGGGTTGATGACCAACAACCTGACCAATTTGCTGACCATGATGGGGCTGCTCATTTTTGTCGTCGGCATCCCGAAGGAGATTGTTTATGGACGCATCGCACCAGCCTTCGGGCTGGCGGTGCTGGTGGCGAGCATCTGTTATGCCTGGTTTGGCCTGCAGATGGCGCGCGCCACTGGGCGCACGGACGTGACGGCGCTGCCGTCCGGCCCGAGCGCGCCGTCGATTTTTACCGTGACCTTCCTGGTCCTCATGCCCGTCTACCAGCAGACCGGGGATGCGGATTTCGCGATTCAGATCGGTCTGGTGTGGTGCTTCGTGGAAGCAATGATCCTCGCGGGCGGTTCGTTCCTCGGGGAGACCATCCGCAAGATGATCCCGCGCACCGTGCTGCTGTCGTGTCTCTCCGGTTTAGGCCTGCTGCTGCTGGCGATGAACCCGATGCTCCAGGCGTTTGAAGCGCCGACCGTGTCATTCATCGTACTGCTGCTGATTTTTATCAACTGGTTCGGCAAAAAGCCGATTTTCGCCAAAATCCCGACCGGTCTGCTGTTGCTGATTACCGGTACGGCATTAGCGTGGATCTCGGGGCTGCAAAGCCCGGAAGCCATTAAGGCGTCTATGTCATCCTTCGGCTTTAACCCGCCGGAAGTGCACGTCGACAGCTTTATGCAGGGGCTGCCGCACGCGCTACCGTATCTGGCATCCGCCGTGCCGCTGGGGCTGGCGAACTATATCTTTGACCTGGAGAACATCGAAAGCGCCCACGCGGCGGGGGATGAGTACCCGACCCGTAAGGTGATGCTGGCGAACGGTCTGGCGTCGATGCTGGGCTGCCTGATGGGTAACCCGTTCCCGGTCACGGTCTACGTCGGCCACCCGGGCTGGAAAGCGATGGGGGCCAGCATTGGCTACACGCTGGCTTCCGGGGTGACCATGTTCATCGTGCCGCTGTTCGGGCTGGGGGCATTTATGCTCGCCATCATTCCGATGACTGCCATCGTGCCCATTCTGGTGTTTATCGGCGTCGTTACCGCTAACCAGGTGGTGCGGGAAACGCCGAAAGTGGAGGTGCCCGTCATCTTCATCTGCCTGTTCCCGTGGATCGCCAACTGGGCGCTCACCATGATGAACAGCGTGATGAATGCGGCAGGGACCAGCGCAGCGAAAATCGGCACCGACGTGCTGCACAGCAAAGGGATTTACTACGAAGGGCTGATGCATCTCGGCAACGGCGCGCCGCTTGCCAGCATGCTGTGGGGCTGTATCGCTATCTTCGCCATCATCAACAAGCCGCTGCGCGGGGCCGTTGCGGCCGCGGGTGGGGCGCTGCTGGCACTGTTTGGGGTGATCCACGCCCCGGTGGTGGGCTTTGCCGAAGGCAGTTCGCTGATGTTCGTTACGGCTTACCTGATGATGGGCGGCATGTTTGTGGTGAAGCATGTGCTGGATAGCCGCGAAGCGGCGAGCGCTGCGACTGGTACCGTTGCGAAGGAAAACGTATGAAAGAGCTTATGGTCGTCGCCATCGGCGGCAACAGCATTATCAAAGACAACGCCAGCCAGTCGGTTGAGCACCAGGCGCAGGCGGTCAAAGCGGTGGCAGAGTCCGTGCTCGAGATGCTGGCCTCCGACTATGACATCGTACTCACCCACGGCAACGGTCCCCAGGTGGGGCTGGATCTGCGCCGGGCCGAAATCGCTCACGAACGGGAAGGGCTCCCGCTGACGCCGCTGGCAAACTGCGTCGCGGATACCCAGGGCGGTATCGGCTACCTGATCCAGCAGGCACTCAATAACCGTCTGGCGGGGCGCGGGGAGCAAAAAGCGGTCACGGTCGTCACCCAGGTCGAAGTGGATAAAGACGATCCCGGCTTTACGCACCCGACGAAACCGATTGGCGCTTTCTTCAGCGAGGCGCAGCGCAATGATCTGCAGCAGGCGCACCCGGACTGGCATTTTGTCGAGGATTCAGGCCGCGGCTATCGCCGCGTCGTGGCCTCGCCGCAGCCGCTGCGCATCGTAGAGGCAGATGCCATCAAGGCGCTGACGCAAAAAGGTTTTGTGGTGATCGGCGCGGGCGGTGGAGGAATTCCCGTCGTGCGCTCGGAGCAGGGCGACTACCGCAGCGTCGACGCGGTAATAGATAAAGATCTCTCCACCGCGCTGCTGGCACGGGAGATCCGCGCCGACGTGCTGGTTATCACCACCGGTGTGGAGAAGGTGTGCATTCACTTCGGCAAGCCGAACCAGCAGGCGCTGGATACCGTCAACGTGGCGCAGATGACGCGCTACATGGAGGAAGGCCATTTCCCGGCAGGGAGCATGTTGCCCAAAATCGTGGCCTCGCTGGAATTTTTACACCACGGCGGCAGGCGAGTGATTATCACCTCCCCGGACTGTCTGCCCGCGGCACTGCGCGGGGAAACCGGTACCCATATTGTGAATGAAGGAAAATAAGATGAATGATAATAAAAGCCGCCGCGAATTTATCAGCCAGAGCGGCAAAATGGTCACCGCCTGCGCGCTGTTTGGTGCCACCGGCTCCGTCGCGTATGCTGCGGATACCGCAGAGCCCGCCTGCGAGACCGGTAAACCGATGAACATCACCGCGAAGCATTACTATCTGGACAACGTGCTGCTCGAAGCCGGGTTTATTTTCGACGGCAGCGTGGCGACGAGCACCCGCACCGAGCTTAAAACGCTGGAGATTAAAGACGGCAAGATCGTCGCCCTGCGCGATAACATTAGCCACGCCGACGCGTCTCTGCCTCACTATGACGCGGGTAAAAAGCTGATGCTCCCGGCGATGCGCGACATGCACATCCATCTGGATAAAACCTTCTACGGCGGTCCGTGGCGCTCCCTGAACCGCCCGGCGGGGACCACGATTCAGGACATGATCCGCCTTGAGCAGAAGCTGCTGCCGGAGCTGCAGCCCTACACCCAGGAACGCGCGGAGGCACTTATCGACCTGATTCAGTCGAAAGGTTCCACCATCGCCCGTAGCCACTGCAACATTGAGCCGGTTTCCGGCCTGAAAAACCTGGAAAATCTGCAGGCGGTGTTATCGCGCCGCCAGCCTGGCTTTGACTGTGAAATTGTCGCGTTTCCACAGCACGGACTGCTGCTTTCCCATTCTGAAAAACTGATGCGCGACGCGATGCAGGCCGGTGCGCACTACGTGGGCGGGCTGGACCCGACGAACGTCGACGGCGCGATGGAGAAATCTCTCGATCTGATGTTCCAGATAGCGCTGGATTACGACAAAGGGGTGGATATTCACCTGCATGAAACCAGCCCGGCGGGCGTGGCGGCGGTGAATTACATGGTGGAAACGGTGGAGAAAACGCCGGAGCTGAAGGGCAAGCTGACTATCAGCCACGCCTTCGCGCTGGCGACGCTTAACGAGCAGGAGGTGGATGCGATTGCGACCCGCATGGCGGCGCAGCAGGTAACCATCGCCTCTACCGTGCCGATTGGTACCCTCCATATGCCGCTGAAACAGCTGCGTGATAAGGGAGTGTTTGTCATGACCGGCACCGACAGCGTGATCGACCACTGGTCGCCGTACGGCCTGGGAGATATGCTGGAAAAAGCCAATCTTTACGCGCAGCTGTACATTCGCCCGAACGAGCAGACGCTCTCCCGGGCGCTCGGTATCGCGACCGGTGACGTTCTGCCGCTGAACGACAAAGGCGAACGGGTGTGGCCGAAAGCGCAGGACGACGCCAGCTTTGTGCTGGTGGATGCCTCGTGCTCCGCCGAAGCCGTGGCGCGGATTTCACCGCGTACCGCGACGTTCCATAAGGGAAATCTGGTCTGGGGTACTGTGGGCTAAAGGCGAGCCGGGTGACGGCTTCGCCTTACCCGGCCTACTGAAACCCTCAAATCGTAGGCCGGGTAAGCGCAGCGCCACCCGGCAATGTTTTATACTGGGAGTCACATTCTTAAAGAGGGATCTGCCATGGCACAAAATATCTACGACAACCCGGCGTTTTTCGAAGGCTACGCTCAGCTTCCGCGCTCGGTGCAGGGGCTGGACGGTGCGCCGGAGTGGCCTTCGCTGAAAAGCATGCTGCCGGATTTAACCGGGAAATCGGTTATCGATCTCGGCTGCGGCTACGGCTGGTTTTGTCGCGCTGCGCGCGAGCTGGGTGCATCTGACATCACGGGTGTTGATATCTCAGAAAAGATGCTCGCCCGGGCTGCGGAGCTTACCGCTGACCCACAGATTCATTATCAGCGTAGCGATCTGGAGTCGCTGGCGCTCAAAGATAACAGCCTCGACCTGGTCTACAGCTCGCTGGCACTGCACTACCTGCCGGAACTGGATACGTTATTCGCCAACGTTCAGCGCGCGCTTAAACCCGGTGGCAGCCTGGTCTTCTCGATGGAGCACCCCATTTACACCTGCGCCACCCGCCAGGGCTGGCTGACCGACGACAACGGCGAGCGGTTCTGGGGCGTGAATCATTATCAGGACGAGAGCCAGCGCGTCAGCAACTGGCTGGCGGACGGGGTCATCAAGTATCACCGTACGCTGGGCACCACGCTCAACGCGCTGATCAAGGCCGGATTAACGATAAGCGAAGTCAACGAATGGGGGCCAACGCAGGGGCAAATTGCGGCCTGGCCCGCGCTGGCCGAAGAGGCAGAGCGCCCGATGCTGGTGCTGATCGCCGCCCGTAAGGCTCAGTAACCAACCTTATACACCCGACCGCTCTGTACCCCTTCCACGCTGCGGCGATAGGCCTGCGCCACGGTTGCAGCGGGGACGCTCTCAAAGCCGGGGAAGAAACCGTCGTACGCTTCAGCGGATTCCGTCAGGACCGTCGGGCTAATCAGGTTAATGCGGATCCCGCGCGGCAGCTCACAGGCTGCGGCGCGAACAAACCCTTCCAGTGCGGCATTCACGGTGGTGGCGTTTACTCCCTGGGCAATCGGCTCGTGCGCCACAATGCCGCTAATCAGAGTGATAGAGCCACCTTCGTTCAGATAGTGTTGGCCGGTTAGCGCAAGGCGCACCTGCCCCAGAAGTTTATCCTGCAGGCCCTGATTAAAGTCGCTGTCTTTCATGGTCGCAAGCGGGCCAAAGTAGAGGCCACCGCTGGCGGAGACAATGGCATCCACCCGGCCAATTTTCTCGAACAGCGCCTGCACGCTCTCCTGCGAGGTGATATCCACCTGATAGTCGCCCTGGGTACGACCCACGCGGATCACCTCGTGACGGCGGCTTAGCGCTTCTGTCACTGCCTGACCGACCGTACCGCTGGCACCAATAATCACGATTTTCATAGCAGACTCCTTATGTGTGAGCCTTCATTCTTTAATAAATAAAAAGTCAGATAAACTGGGCTAAAGTTAGAAGATTGCTAACCAGAGGTTCGGAATATGGATAAGCTTCGCGGCATGGAGACGTTTATCGCGGTGGTAGAAAGCGGCAGCTTTACCGGCGCGGCCTCCCGCCTTGAGATGTCGGCGGTCATGGTGGGAAAGTATATTGCGTTGCTGGAGTCCCGGCTTGGCACCCGCCTGCTTGAGCGTAACACGCGTCGTCAGAGCCTGACGGATGCGGGCCGCGTCTATTTTGAAGAAGCCAGACGGGTGCTGGAGCAGGTCTCAATCGCCGAAAACGCGGTTGAACGCCTGCGTGCCACACCGGCCGGAACCCTGCGCGTCACGGCGCCTACATCGTTTGGCGGCTGCGTGATCGCCCCGCTCACCGCCACCTTTTTACAACGTTACCCGCAGGTGCGCATCGAACTGGATCTGACTAACCGAATGGTCGATTTGGTGGAGGAGGGGGTCGATTTGGCCATTCGCATTGGTGATATTCGCAATGACGATCTGGTGGCGAAATATTTGTGCCCCTACAACATGGTGATCTGCGCCGCACCGGACTATTTAGCGCGACACGGTACGCCGCAAACGCCTGCCGATCTGGTGGATCATCTGTGTCTTTCGCACACGGTATGGACCGCGCGTAACGAGTGGCGGCTACCGGGCGTGGAAGGGGAAGTACGCTGGAAGCGTGATGCCATCTTAAGATGTAACGACGGCTATGGCCTGCGTATGGCGGCACGCGCAGGGGCGGGGCTGTTGCTACAACCGGAAGTGCTGGTGGCGGAAGAGCTGGCAAGCGGCAGGCTGATTCGGGTACTGGAGCCGTTCACCCCCGCGCCGAGGCCGGTGCATTTATTGTGGCGCCAGGATTTACGTCCTCTTCCGAAGCTAACGGAATTTATCGCTCATATTCTGCTAAGATTGGGCACAATATAAAAAAAGAAGGTAATCAAAGAATGTCTGCAAACAAACTCGCCAGCAGCGCGCAGGGCCTGCAATCATCTGCCATCCGTGAATTATTAAAACATAGCAAAATGGCTGGCGTGATTTCGCTGGGCGGAGGGATTCCGAACCCCGATTTGTTCGATCACGAAGGGCTTAAAATAGCCGCGGATGCCGTCTTATCGCAACATTTTGGCGAGGCGTTTCAGTATGGTCTGACCGAAGGTTTTCCGGGACTGCGGGAAGAGATCCAATGCATCTGTGAAGGACGTGGCATTGCCTGTAAAGCCGATGACGTGGTGGTGACGTCCGGTTCGCAGCAGTCTCTCGACGTGCTGGCGCGTGCATTAATTAACCCAGGCGATACCGTCGTCGTCGAGCGTCCAACCTATCTTGCCGCGCTGCAGGTTTTCGGCCTGGCGCAGGCGAATTTTGAGTCCGTCGGCACCGACGGCGACGGCATGAAGGTCGACGAACTTGAGGCGCTGGTGGCAAAGAAAACCATCAAAGCGGTTTATATCGTCCCGACCTTTGGTAACCCGGGCGGCGTGACGCTCTCTGAAGCGCGTCGTAAACATCTGGTGGAATTATCGAAACGCTATGATTTCGTCATTATTGAAGACGACCCGTACAGCGAAATTAACTACACCGATGAGGTCTTCCGCCCGTTAATTGCCCATGCCAAAGATATCGGTAACGAAGAGAACGTGGTCTACACCTCAACCTTCTCTAAAATACTCGCGCCGGGCACCCGCGTAGGCTGGGTGCTGGTGCCGGAGTGGCTGAAGCGTGCGGTGGTGAACCTTAAGCAAACCACCGATCTGCACACCAGCACGCTGTCGCAGTTAATGACGTATGAGTACCTGAAAACCGGTCGCCTGGCCGGGCAGATTAAGATGATCCGCGAAGCTTATCGCCAGAAATACCAGACCTTCGCCACCGAACTGGAAGCGGAGCTGGGTGATGTGATGTCGTTCCACAAGCCTAAAGGCGGCATGTTCCTGTGGGCGAAAATGAACAACGGTATGAATACCACCCGCTGGCTGGAAAAGACGTTAAGCAACGGCGTGGTATTTGTCCCGGGCGAGTTTTTCTACTGCAATGAGCCGGACCAGACCACGCTGCGCATGTCGTTTGTGACACCAACAGATGAGCAGCTGAAAGAGGCGGTGCAGCGCCTGAAGAAATCGCTTTAAAAGACCTGCGCATAATGGCATTCCTGCCGTTATGCGCAATACGCGTTCAGGGCGGCACGGGCCGCGATCGTTCATGGTGAGTTCCATGTTTGAATTTCTGATCGGTGTTGTTACGCACACGCCCGCCTGGGTGTGGGTGTTGTTTATCTTCCTCATCTCCCGTGGTATCAAAGCCCGCAGGCCCGCCACCGTTACGCTGGAGAGGCTTGCCATTATCCCGGCGATCTTTCTGGTGTGGGATATTTACGATCTGGTGGTCTATCGCACGTTGACCCCTGCGACTGTCGCATTGTGGACGGCGGGGATCTTCGCCGGTGCCGCGCTGGGGTATCTCCTGATTAAGCGGGCGGTTATCACCCGGGCAGATGCGCCGCGTACGCTTTACCGCCAGGCAGACTACACCGCGCTGCCGTTTATGATGTTGGCGTTTGGCGTGAAGTATGTGCTGGGGGTGATGAGCGCGGTTTCGCCTCAGACGATGCAACAACCTGCCATGAGCGCGCTGGCGATCGTCTCCGGGGGCGTTTTTGCCGGCGTATTTATTGGGAAATTTGCGCGGTATGTTGGGGTGTATAATCGTACCGCACTTCGCCGGGCGGAATGAACTTCGTTAACTGGCGGCAGGGAATCCGGTAGGGTGGATTGCGCTGTCCTGCGGCTACAGCAGCGTCAGCGCATTCATTGAGGTTTTCAGAACATGGACCGGTAAAACGCCGGGGCAGTGGGCGATTAAAGAAGACCCTTTTGCGCGAAGGTCATACGGGTAGCTTCGTTGAGATCCAAATCTTTTAACGATTCCGGATTAACCCAGGCGATCTCCTGAAACTCCTCATTAAACGTGACGTCCCGGTTGGCGCTCATGCAGTCGAAGATCAGATAGATCATATAAATCTCCTCGGTGGTGCCATCGGCGTAGGTTTTTACCCTGATGTCATCGCGAAAAGCCCATGGCGTGACCGAGACGATCTCCAGCGCTTCGCCCAGCTCTTCGCGGATCTCACGGCGCAACGCCTGTTCCATGGTTTCTCCCGGTTCCATTCCGCCGCCGGAGAGGGCCCATTGACCGGGAAACACGCCGCGATCGTCGGCCATTTTACACAGCAGATAGGCACCGTCGTTCTGGATGATGGGGCAGACAATGGTTCGTTGGAGCATGATTTCTTCCTGAAAAATGAATTTGGGCTACTTTAGCAGATAAGGCGGGGGAGGTTATGTTAGGGGGGGATTCTCATCCCTCGGTTTTCCACATTTTGTTGCAGATTCAGCCAGAATTCAGCGCTGATATCGAATGCTTTCGCCCGTTTTAACGCCCTATCGGCGGTGAATTTTTTCTGTGTTGCGGTCTGACGCCCTCACCCCAACCCTCTCCCACAGGGAGAGGGAGAAAACCGCATTCCCCTTAGCTTTAGTGTGTAGGACTGGTAAGGCGATTGACTACCGCTCCCGCAGCGCCTCTTTCGCCCGGTTAAACGGCTTAATCAGATAATCCAGCACCGTTTTCTCGCCGGTCTTGATGTCCACTGTGGCAATCATGCCCGGTACAATCGAGAAGTGTCTGCCCGCTTTATTGACCAGGTAATCCTGGCTGGTGCGGATAAACACCCGGTAATAGAACACTTCCGGCTTGGCTTCGTCCTGGATGGTGTCCGGTGAAATGGTCTCTACTACCCCATGCAGCCCGCCGTAGATGGCGTAATCGTAGGCGGTGATTTTGACCAGCGCCGCCTGGTTCGGGTGGATAAAGGCGATATCGCGCGGCGAGAGGCGGGTTTCAATCAGCAGGTGATCGTCCACCGGCACAATCTCCATCAGCTCGCCGTTGGGCGGGATCACGCCGCCGATGGTGGTGACTTTGATGTTTTTCACGATCCCGCGCACCGGGGATTTTACCGTCAGGCGGGTGACGGAATCCTGGCGGCCTTTAAGGACCGCGGAAACCATATCCACTTCCGCGTTAGCCTTGGATAACGCTTCGCGCGCCTGAACGTAATACTGCGAGCGCACGTCGGTGAGCGCACGTCGGTGAGCTTCAACTCCAGGTCACTTTTCTGTCGCTGCAGGCGCAGCACCTCCACATGGCTGGCGGCCCCGGTTTTAACCAGCCTTTGGGTGATCGCCAGCTCTTTATTGGCGAGATCTAACGCGGCGCGCAGCTCCCGTTGGGTATCATCCAGCTGCGCACGGCGGGAGTTGTAGAGCCGCGTTTCGGCGGCAATCAGATCCGGCCATTTTGCCAGCGAAGGCGGGAACGTTAGCGGGAGATCGTTCACCTCGGCATTCAGACGTGCGCTGGAAGCCAGTGACGCACGGTAGCGCGCTGCACTTTCACCGACGTTCGATTCGGAACGCGTCGGATCAAGCCGCGCCAGCACCTGTCCTGCCTGCACCTGATCGCCCTCATGAACGTTCAGCTCGGTGAGGATCCCGCCGTCGAGCGACTGTAATACCTGTTCGCGCGAGCTGGGGATCACTTTCCCCGAGCCGGTTGAGACCTCATCGAGCACGCCAAACCATGCCCAGACGCCCAGAGCCACAAACATCAGCAACGAGAAGATGACGATTCGACGCGCGCCGGTGTAGCCACTTTCGGATTCAAGCGCGTTATCCAGATCGTCCATTGCGGCAACGTCACGCTGACTGATTTTCATTTTTCCACTCCCGTCCGGTTGCTGCCTGCTGCTGCTGTTGCTGAATGCGGCTGTTGTTAAGCGCCTGCGCTTTTGGCGCGTCCATCACCAGCATCCCTTCTTTCAGTACGACCACGCGCTCCACCAGCTCCAGCACCGGCACGCGGTGGGTGGCGACAATCAAAGTACGGTTGCCGAGCCAGTCGCCCAGACGCTGGATAAACTCCCGTTCAGTGTGCTCATCCAGCGACGCGGTCGGTTCATCCATCAGCACGATATTCGGATCGCGCAGCAGCATCCTCGCCAGCAGAATGGACTGCCGCTGCCCGCCGGAAAGCCCCACGCCGTTTTCCATGATCGGGTAGTCCAGCCCTTTGGGCAGTTTCTGCACAAAGCCCGCTGCGCCGGTTAACTCCAGCGCCTCGAAAATTTCTTCGTCGGTGGCGCGTGGCATGCCAAGGGTGATGTTCTCGCGCAGGGTGCCGTAAAACAGCCGCGCGTTCTGGGTCATAAAGCCGACGTTGCGCCGCACGTCCGCCACGTCGAGATGTGGCAGGCTGAGGTTATCAAGCCGCAATTCCCCCGCCGCCAGATCCATTCCGCCCGCCATGGCCTGTAGCAGTGTCGATTTGCCCGCGCCGTTACGTCCGAGGATCGCCACTTTCTCGCCCGGCTTGATCTCCAGACGGTTAATGCGTAGCGCCATGCGCGGATCGTCCGGTTGATAGCGGAACTGCGCCTGCTCGAAGAGATAGTGTCCGCGCAGGACGTCCTGGCGGATCGGCGTCTCTTCGCGCTGGTTCTCGGTCGGCAACTGCATAATGCTGTCCAGCCCCTCTTTAGCGGCCTTCACCTGCTGCCAGCGGGCCAGCACGCCGCACAGCGTCGCCATCGGCGCGATCATTCGGGAGGCCAGCATCGACGCGGCAACCACCGAACCGGTAGTCAGGGTGCCGTCGATCACCATCGGCGCGCCGACCACGATCACCCCGGCGTAGACCAGGCTCTGGATGGTCATCCCCCAGCTGATCAGGTTCTGCGTCAGTTCGCGGGTGCGCAGGCCGGATTCGGCGGTGATCTGGATATAGCTGTTCCACTGCTGCAAAAAGCGGTTCTCCGCCTGCATCAGCTTGATGTCCTCCAGCCCCTGCACGCTCTCCACCAGCACCGCGTTGCGCAGGGTTGATTCATGCGCCGACTGCTTCGCCAGCTCCGCCAGTTTCTTCTGCAGCAGCAGGCCGGGCAGGACCATGATCACCGCCGCGACCGGGGCGATCCACGCCAGCTGCGGCGCGATGATCGCCAGCACCACCACAAACAGGAAGAAAAAGGGCAGGTCGACAATGGTCGAGATGGTGGAAGAGGTCACCATCTCGCGGATCTGCTCCAGCTCGCGCAGCTGGGAGATAAAGCTGCCGGTGGAGCGCGGAATGGCGCTGTGGCGCAGCCGCAGGGCGTGGCCGAACACGCGGTCTGAGACCCGCAGATCCGAGCGTTTGCCCAGCAGATCCATAATGTGACCGCGCGCCACGCGCAACACAAAACCAAACAGGGTGGCGATCAGCACGCCGATGGTCAGGACGTAAAGCGTCGGGTAGGACTGGGCAGGGATCACCCGGTCATACACCTGCATGGAAAAGACAATGCCGGAGAGGGAGAGCAGGTTGATGAACAAGGCTGCCAGCATCACCCAGCTGTACGGGCGCAGATCGCGCATCACCAGCCGGTAGAGCCAGTCCGGGCGGTATTTCGAGATGTAGGCATCCACGCGGCTGTCCTTCAGCGCGGCCAGCGGGCGCAGGGCAATAACGTGGCGGATGGCGGGCAGCAGCGCGCTCATCGACAGACGGTTAGTATGCATCTTGTCGTCGAAAAAGCTGACGTCCAGCGTGTCTTCCCCGTCGAAGCTGTCGACCACGCCGATTTTGCCGTCGTTCAGTGCCACCACCACCGGCAGACGCCAGCTGTTGATCGACTGCCGATCGGCTGTGAGCAGCTGGAACGTCAGCCCGGCTTCCCGGGCAAGCTGCGTCAGGGCAGGTACCATCGGTTTGCCTTTCAGCCAGGGTGCGCCCGCAATCAGCGCACCGGGCGAGCAGGCGACGCGGTAGCGCGTGGCAACAAAGCCAAACGCCTGCGCCCACTGCGCCAGCGCCTCATCCGTCATTGTTTCTTCTTGCGGAATTTCGCGTTGCTTCATGGCTGGATCTCCACGGTCTGGATGGTGCGGTTATCAAGATCGAACGCATGACGCAATTGTCCGGTGTTATAGAGGCAGTTGAGCTGTAACTGGTGCAACTGACCGAGGGTCTGTTGCTGGGTGAAGCGTGCCTGATAGACCTCCTGCTCGGCGTTGAGCACGTCCAGCAGCGGGCGCGAGCCGAGATCGAGATACTGCTGCTGGTAAAGCTCGCGGGTACGGGCGCTGAGCGCCTCCTGGCGGCCCTGAATTTGCAGCGTGCTTTGCAGGCTCATCACCTGGCTGCGGGCCTCCAGCAGTTTCTGGCGGACATCAAGACGGGTACGCTGAATGGTCGACTGCGCCGCTTCCACCGCGTGTCCGGCAGCGTTACGCCGGGCGGTGAGGCCGCCGCCCTGATAGAGCGGCATTTGCACCTTCACCCAGGCGGAATATTGCGTGCGATCCCGCGTTTCGCTGCCCGCGTAGCGATCGTTCAGATAGTGACGGACCTCCGGCTCCAGCGAGACGGTTGGCGTCATTTGCGCGTCGGCGTAGTCGAGGTTGGCCTGGGCGACGTTGGCCTGGGCCCAGGCGGCAAGGACAGACGGAACCAGACGATCGTCCGGCTCGGCGATGTCACAGCTGCGGGCCAGCTTTTGCGGAAAATCATTGCTGATCGCGTTCAGGCTGTTCCAGCCGAGAAAGCTCATCAGCGTGGCACGGGCGCTGTCGAGGCTGGCCTGATACTGCATCAGCTGCGCGCGCGCCCCTTCAATACGTGCGTCGGTCTGCACCACGTCAGAAAGCGAGGTCGCCCCTTCGTCGTTACGCTGACGGGTCAGTGTGCCTATTGAGGAGAGGGCATCGAGCTGCTCTTTGGCGGTGTCGACCATCTGCTGCCAGGTTTGCACCTGCACCATGGCGACGGCGGTATCATGGGCAATGGTGTCGATGCTCACCAGCACGTTGGCCTGCTGCTGGGCAACCCCGGCATTTTCGGCTCGTACCTGGCTGGCCACTTTGCCGAAGTCGTAGAGCATTTGTGAAAGAGAGAGCACCAGCGACGGCGTAAAGCCGTTCTGATCGCCGTCGTGGGAGTACCCGTTGTCCATGCCCGCGTTAATTTGCGGATAGTATTTCGATTTGGCGACGTCGACTTCTTCGCTCTGTTCGTAGAGTTTGCCCACGGCTTCACCGATCGCCGGATGCCAGGTAACGGCACGGTTGACGGCCTCGCCAAGCTGTAATGAGCCGGGCGCGGCGTTGCCAGCCGCAGGGGCGACACGGCCATTCAGTGAGGGGAGTTCCTGCGTTTCGCGCAGTTGTCCGGTATTGATGGTCGCCGCCGGATTCGCGCACAGAGCGGGCACAGATATCAGGCAGCACGAGAGCCACCAGTAAGGCATCTTCATTCCCATGTCATGTCCCTAATAAAATAAGTGCAGCTTTATTATTAATCCCCGGGCGCTGTGCGCCCGGGTTAGTACTACAGCTGTTATGTGGTAATGATGTGTTGCTGGTTAACGAGCTCGTCGTAGGTGGTTTGAACGCCATCAAGCGTCACGAGCGTGGTATTAGTGTAGGTGCTCCCTGCACCGTCACGGTCGATGGAGATCACGGTATTACCATTACTATTAGTGACATGGAGGTAGTTCCCGAGCGTGGAGGCGCTACCGTTCCAGCCCACCAGCAGGTCGCTAATGTCGATTTTATCCCCCTGCGCCAGCGAGAAGCCGGTCCAGTGGTCGCCCGCGGTGCTGCTGACGTTCCCCCCCGTGGCATTCCCTACCGTATTGTTCAGCACCTGGTAAATCAGCGTGTCGCCGTAGGCGGTGCCGGTAATGACGTCGTTGTGTTCAGAGCTGATGAACTGCGGCGCCATGTTGATGGTCAGCGAGGCGCTGTCCGTCTTCCCGGTGGCATCGGTCAGGGTGTAGTTGAAGGTCTCCTTCGAGGTCATGGATGAGAGCGATACCCCGCTGTTGAGGGTATAGGTGTAATGCCCGTCAGCGGCAATCGCCAGGGTGCCGTAATGGCCGGTGATATTGACGGTTGCGCTGCCGGTGTACGGATCCAGCGTGGTGGTCACGCCGTTGTAGCCGGTAATACTGACGCGTGTATCCACCGAGTGGAGCTGATCCAGCACGCCGCCCGAGTCGGTGCCGTCAAAGATATTGCCGTTGACGGTGTGAGTGCCCGTGGCGTCAAAATCAGTCAGCGAGTAAGTGGTGCCGTTGACGCTTGGGGTAATGGTAATGTTCCCGACGCTCAGCCCCGGTACGCTACCGGTATAGCTCAGCGTGTAGGTCCCGGCGTTGAGATCCAGCCCGGTCAGCGGAACGTCAATACTGCCGTTCAGTAACGAAATGCCGCCGAAGGAGCCGCTGCGGATCACGCCCGAGCCGTCGCTGATTGTCCAGTTCACCGTCAGTCCGCCCAGCGACAGCAGCGAGGCCACGTTAAAGTGCAGCGAGGCGTTATGCAGCGCGGTGTTTGGATCCACCACAAAAGTTCCGCTGCCGCTACCCTGGGTTGACGAGAGCAAGGCAGTCGTCCAGCTTGCCGTACCCACGGTGGTATCGGAGTACGCTGACGTATGGTGTACTGACGTTACATCCATCACGGCGCTAACATCGTTCACCGCATTCATCGGCTGGGCGGTTGGAGTGATGTTGAGCGATGCCGTGTCTTTCGTGCCGTCTGGCGCGGTGACGGTATAGACGAAGGTATCCGGCGTGCTGATATGGTCCACACCGACACCACTCCTCAGGGTATAGGTGTACTGACCGGATGAATTAATGGTCAGCGTGCCGTATTCCCCCTGAATGGTGGTGGTGCCAGTGCCGTTGACCGCCACGCCGTTCACTTCGGTAACCAGCGTGCCTGCTGGAACCGGGTCATTCGCCAGCACGTCGCCCGTGGTCGTCTCGCTGATACTCGATACGCTGTAGACATGATCCTGCAGAACGCTCAGCGTGTAGGCCGTCAGGGCGGTGATCCCGGACGCGGTATTCAGCAGGAACAGGTACTCCCCGGCAGGCAATTGCAGCGTTAGCTGAGATGACGTGCCGCCCAGCAGCGGGGCACGCAGCCAGCCCGACTCGACGCGTACCTGCTCGAAAGTCTGGGTGGCGTTGTTAAATTTATAGACGTACAAATCAAACACCGACGCCAGCGCCACGCCGCCCACGGAGGCCTGGATGGTCATGGTGCGAGTGGTGCCTTCCTCCACGTTATAGATAATGGGGTTGGTCATATCGTCCAGCAGGTTAAGCCCCAGCGTGTTGCCGAGATTGATACCCACCAGGGTAAAGCCGCCCTGAGACGAGGTGCCGTTATTGATTTCGTGCACGCTGGTGTCGAAGGTCAGGGCGTTGGTATCGTCCACGGCGACAATGCCGTTGCTGACGGTTCCCGTTCCGAGCGACACCACCAGCTGTGCCGAGGCGCTGACGCCGTTATGGGTGATGGTGTAGGTGAAGCTCTCTGTCCGGCCAATGACTGCCGCGCTGGTGTCGGTCAGGGTGTAGGAGTAGCTGCCGTCGCGGTTAATGGTCAGCGTACCGTATTGTCCCTGGACCACCGTCCCGTCGGCATTGATGTTGGTGGTAACACCTTGCGCATTCGTAACGGCGGAGATCGTGGTTCCGGCCGGGGCGTTGTCGCTGCCAGCGGTCGGGTCTGTATCCAGAATCACGTTCCCGTTGAGGCTGGTATCGCCCGTGACCGTGCCCGGACCGGTCTCTTTCACCGCCACGTCGAGGCTGGTGTAGGAGCCGGTCGCCAGCAGGTTGGTGTTATAGCTGAGCACACGGTAGTTGCCGTCAGCCAGCCCGGTCAGGTTCAGCGATACGCCGGTGGCACCGAGGGTCAGCAGGTCAGCAAACTGCGGCTGTCCGGTATCCACCACGGTGGTCCAGGCGCCGTTGACGTAGTGCTGCACCACCAGCTCAAGGGTGTTAAGCAGAGAGAGCACAGCCCCCGTGGCGTTGGCGTTCACCACGATATCCGCGCTCCCGCCGTTGCCCACCGTGAAGTTCACCTGCGCGGTGTCGTTCCCGAGCAGCGTCAGGACGTTGCCCACGGCGCCGACCAGCAGGAAGCCGTAGTCGCTGTACTGGCTGTTGGTGACGGTGGCCGTGGTACTGAGATCCAACTCTTCGACGTTATTGCTGGCGGAGAGCGGCACCACCGGCGCGAGCGCCGAGCCGGGCAGCGAGGTGTTGCCCGCCGCGTCGGTGGCGGTGATCTGCAGCGTCTGGCCTTCGGTCTGTTTATTCGTAAAGGTATAGCTGTAGGTGCCGTTACTGCCCGCAATGGCGGTTACCGTTGAGCCGTCCGCAAGGCGGATACTGACGGTGCTACCTGCTTCGGCATTCCCGGTCAGCACGCTACCGTCGGCGTTGAAGGTCCCGGTCGGCGCCGTTGGGGCGGTCGTATCGACGATAATCGTCGTCACGGTGGACGCCACGCTGGTGTTGCCCGCCGCATCGGTGGCTGTGGCCGTGAAGTTATGCGTGCCTTGCGTCAGTGTGGTGGTGGTTTGTGGCAGGGTCCAGTTGCCGCTGGCATCCGCGGTGACGGTACCCACCAGCGTGATGCCATCGTAGATCCGTACCGTCGCATTCGCTTCCGCGGTTCCGTTCAGCGTAGGGCGCGTGTCGTTGGTCGGGCCGGTTACCGGTCCGGTGACGCTGCCCACATCATCAACTACCGAGCTAATGACGGGCGCTGACGGGGCAAGGGTATCAACGTTAATCACATACCCGGCGGTTGGCGCGCTGACGTTGCCCGCCGCATCGGTGGCGGTAAAGGTTAAATTGTGCGAACCGTTGCCCAGCGCCGGGGAAGGGGTAAAGCTCCATGCCCCGCCGGTGGCCGTCACGCTGCCAATCTGCACGCCGTTATCAAAGATTTTCACCGTCGATCCGGCTTCCGCCGTCCCGCTGAGGGTTGGCTGCGCATCGTTGGTCAGCCCGCCGTTAGCAACGGGCGTTGGCGCATTGCCAACGTCATCCAGAATGCTGGTGAGCACTGGCAGCGCAGGCGGCGTGGTGTCTATCGTCAGACTGAAGCTTGCCGACGACACGCTGGTGTTGCCTGCCGCGTCTGTCGCCTGGGCGGTGAAGCTGTGTGCGCCCGTTGCCAGCGTGGTATTGAGCACGATACTCCAGCTCCCGGTGCCGTCAGCAGTCCCTGTTCCGACCAGCGTGGTTCCCTCATAGATATTCACTGTGGCAAACGGTTCACTGGTTCCGACAAGGCGCGGTACGGTGTCGTCCGTGGTCTGCCCGGACGTGATCGGGCCGGTGATGCTGCCCACGTCGTCTATCGCCTGGCTGATAACCGGCGCGTTCGGGGCTGTGGTATCGACAACCAGGGTAAAGCCTGGCGAAGCCGGGCTGACGTTCCCCGCGGCATCGGTGACGGTGGCGGTCCAGGTATGGCTGCCGCTGGACAGCGGCGTTGATGGGGTAAAGCTCCATGCGCCGGTACCGTCCGCTTGCGCGGTGCCGATCGGCTGCCCGTTTTCATACACGGTGACCGTGGCGTTGGCCGTCGCGGTGCCGTTCAGCGTCGGCGTGGTGTCGTCGGTACTCTGCCCGGAGGAGAGTGGGGTTTGAACGCTGCCCACGTTGTCTGCTGCGGTTGATATAACCGGCGCAGACGGCACGCCAGTATCTACCGTCAGGTTAAACGGCGCGGTCGTACTGCCGGTGTTGCCTGCCGCGTCGGTGGCATTGAAGGTGATGGCATGCGGCCCGTCGCTCAGGTCACTCCCCGGGGTGAAGGTCCAGTTACCCTGGGCATTCACGACTGCGGTGCCAATTTCGTTACCATCAACGATCACATGCACTGTAGAACCCACGTCACCCGTGCCGTTGAAGGTCGGGCGCGCGTCATTGGTGGTGTTGCCTGACGTAAGCGTCCCGGTGACCGGTGCGATATCGTCGATCACGCTGGTCACTACTGGCACGACCGGACCTGCGGTATCGACGGTAAAGGTGAAGACGGAGGAGTTAGCCGAGGCGTTGCCCGCGACATCCGTTGCGTACACGCGCAGGGCGTAGCTGCCGTCGACCAGCGGCGTGGTCGGGGTGAAGGACCAGTTTCCGCTTCCGTCGACGATTGCAGTACCGATCTGCGTACCGTTGTTCATGATGTGGATGGTGCTGCCCGCCTGTCCGGTACCGCCGATCGTTGGTGTGCTGTCGTTGGTTACCTGCCCGCTGGTGAGGTTGCCCGTGATGCCGCCAGGGACGTTGTCATTCACCGTATCCAGCGTTGGCACCGTCGGTGCTGTCAGGTCAACCACCACGCTCCAGGCGCCTGAGACTGCGCTGACGTTACCCTGCGGATCCGTTGCCTGAGCGGTGAAGCTATGCGAGCCTTCGGCGAGTGCGGTGTCCGGGGTAAATGTCCATGCGCCGGTGCCGTCCGCCGTAACCACGCCAATCTGCGTGCCGCCGTCGAATATCGTCACCACGCTGTTGGCTTCCGCCGTTCCTGAAAGGGTTGGCGTGGCGTCGTTGGTTGGTGTGCCGCTGACCACGGTTGTGGCGGAATTGCCCACATCATCCGTTACGTTAGTGATGACCGGCGTGGTGGAAACGGTATCCACCACAACGGTGAAGCCCGCAGAAGGCGCGCTCTGATTCCCCGCCGGATCGGTCTCGCGGATGGTGAGTACGTGAGTACCCTCCGCCAGCGGAGAAGGTGGCGTGAAGCTCCAGGTGCCGGTATTGCCGACCACTGCGCTGCCCAGCAGCGTCCCGTTGTTATAGACGGAGATGGTATCTCCCACCGCGCCGGTGCCGGTCAGCGTCGGCTGGTTGTCGTTGGTGGTCTGGCCGTTGGTTAACGGACCGGTGCCTGGACCCACGTCGTCAATCACCGCGCCGATGGTCGGTGTGCCCGGTGCGGTGAGGTCAACGGTGACGCTGGCGGCAGGAGAGCGGCCGCTGGTCGCACCGTTGAGTGTCGCGGTTACCTCAAAGGAGTGCAGACCTTCGCCAAGCGCGGCCGGTGTATAGCTCCAGTTGCCGCTGCCGTCGGCCGTTACCGTCGCCACAGGCGTCAGTCCACCGTCCTGATAGATGGTTACCAGGCTGCCCGCTTCGGCCGTACCGGTCAGCGTAGGCGTGATGTCATTGGTGGTTTTGCCTTTTACATCGCCCGTGAGCGGCGCTGCGTCATCGTTGATTGCCGTAATGACGGGAATATCAGGAAGATTAGGCAACGTACCGATGACGTTGTAAGTCGCATCAGGGCTGGTGCGCCCCGAAGCATCGGCGGCGCTCACGGTCAGAGACGCGCCGTCCTGCGGTGCCGGGCTGACCGCGATGGAGAAGTTGCCGGTGCTGTCGACAACACCAGTCCCAATGACGGTGCTACCGTTCATCACGGTAATGATGCTTCCCGCTTCGGCGGTACCGGTCAGTGGCGTCCCTTCTGCAGCCAGGTTCAGATTGTCAGGGGCGGTTGGGTCGAGAGTATCAACCGTGACGTTAAGCGGCGCAGAGCTGGCTGAGGTGTTACCGGCTGGATCGCTGGCCGATACGGTAAAGGTATGTTGTCCATCCGCCAGCGTACTGTCGGCTGTCCAGGTCCAGGAGCCGTTCGGCTGAACCGTTACCGGTACGGCGGATGGCGTGCCATCCACCGAGACGATAACGGTCGATCCCGGTTCACCGGTTCCGGTGAGCGTTGGTACACCGTCGCGGGTATAGAGCACATTGTTGGTGAGCTGGCTATCTGAGACGGCATTGATCTGCGGGATCGCAGGCGCAACGGTATCGAGTGTCACGGTAAATACCGGGCTTGGCGCGCTGACGTTACCTGCCGCGTCGACGCCCGCAACGGTGATATTCAGCGGGCCGTCCGTTTGGGCTGGCAGGTCAAGATTCCATTCTCCATTAGCCACGACGACGCGTCCCACTTCGACGCCGTTGTTGTAGACGATCACCGTCTCACCGTTAACACCCGTACCGCCAACTGTCGGCGTGGCGTCTGTGATGAAGCCACCGCTCGGCTCGCCGCCAACGGCGCTAATTACCGGCGTATCCGGTGCCACGGTATCCACGGTGATGGTGATCGCCGGTGACGCGGCAGAGACGTTGCCCGCTTCATCGGTAGCGGTGGCGGTATAGACGTGGCTGCCCTCGCCAATATTGCTGTCAGGACGCCAGCTCCAGTTGCCGGTGCTGTCTACCGTGACGGTGCCAACAACGGTCGGTATGCCATTGACGGTGTCGGTGATGTTGATAACGTCGTTCGCCGTTCCGGTGCCGCTCAGGACCGGACGCGGATCGTTGGTGGTTCCACCATCGGGAACGGGGCCGGTGACCTGACTGACGCTGTCGGTAATAACCGGTGCCGCAGGTGTCGCTGGCGGGTCGGTGTCAATGGTGATGGTTACCGGCTGTGACGGCGCGCTTTCGTTACCCGTGCCGTCCATGTTGGTCACGGTCAGGGTAATGTCATAGGTGCCGTTAGGCAGCGGTGTGGCAGGCGTCCAGGTCCAGTTCCCAGTACCGTCCACCACGACATCATCAAGTTTGACGCCACCGTTGTAGATCGTCACCGTATCGCCCGGATTGCCAGTGCCGCTCAGGGTCGGCGTGGTGTCGCGGGTGGTTTCTCCCGGGTTCAGCGGCGTTTCTGTTCCGTCAGGATTGACGGTGATTGCCGGGATATCCGGCGTGGCAGGCGCCACGGTATCCACCGTCAGCACAAACGGGCTGGAGACAATGGTATTGCCTGCGGCATCCGTGGTATGGACCGTCAGCGAATGCGGGCCGTCGGTGAGCGGGGTAACAGGCGTAAAGCTCCAGCCGCCGCTTCCGTCAAGGATGGCGGTGCCGAGCAGCGTTGTGCCGTCATAGACGGTGACGACCGCGTCAGGCGGTGCGGTACCCTGCAGCAGCGGCTGGGTGTCATCGGTAGTATCGCCGCTGCTGAGCGGCCCCTGAACGCCGCCGACATCATCCGTCACGCTGGCAATGGTCGCGGCCACTGGCGGCGTGGTATCGACGATAATGTTGAAGCCGGTTGACGGCAGGCTGGTGTTACCTGCCGCATCGGTGGCAACAACGGTGAAAGTATGAGGTCCCTCGCCAAGCGGTGCGGTGGGGGTATAGGTCCACGTACCGTTGCTGCCGACCGGGACCGTGACAAGATCGGCACCATCAAGACGAATGGTGACCGTTGAGCCCGGTTCAGCCGTGCCGTTCAGCGTTGGCGTGGTGTCGTTGGTACTGCCGTTAGGGTTGAGCGCACCGAGGCCCTCAGGGGCATCATCCACTACCTGAGTGATGACCGGCGTAGCGGGCGCCACGCTGTCAATTATCAGCCCCCAACTGTTGGACACGCCGCTTGTATTGCCTGCCGCATCGGTTGCAACTGCCGTCAGGGTATGCGGACCCTCTCCCAGTGGTGTGGAAGGGGTAAAACTCCATGCACCGAGGCCATCGGCGACGGTAGTACCAATCACCACCCCGTCAGCACGAATGGTGACCGTGGCGTTTGCCTCGGCGGTGCCGCTCAGCGTCGGGGTGGCGTCGTTGGTGGTGTCATTCAGGTTGAGCGAGCCAAGCGTCCCCCCGGGAGCATCGTCCACGACCTGCGTAATCACCGGGGCATCTGGTGCTGTGCCGTCAACGGTAATCGTCCACGCGTTCGATTGGCCGCTCGGGTTACCGGCAGCATCTGTTGCTGTCGCCGTGAGCACATAGGTACCGTTAGACAGTGGTACAGGCGGTGTAAAGCTCCACAGGCCGGATGAGGGGACGTTCACCGTGCCGAGGATATCGCTGCCGTTGGATATCGTGATGGTCGAACCGGGTTCGCCCGTGCCGTTCAGGGTCGGGGCCCGGTCATTGGTCAGCCCATTCTGGCCCACGGGGCCGGTTGTGGCCTGCACGTCATCAATCACCGACACGATAACCGGGGTCTGCGGTGGGGTCGTATCCGGTGCCGCCGCGGCGGTTGCGGGGCCGGTATTGCCTGCGGCATCGGTGGCGTTTGCGGTCAGCGTTTCGCCGTTGAGCTTAGGCTGGGTCAGCGTCAGGGTGAAGTTACCCACACTGTCTGCCACCGACGTGCCAAGGATGACATTGCCATCCCGGATGGTCACCGTGCTGCCCGGCTCTGCGGTACCGCTGATGGTACCGCCATCATTTGACACGACGAGATTGCCGGGGGCCAGCGGCGGGGTAGTGTCAACGGTGAAGTTGATAGGCGCTGATGCCGCACTCTGGTTTCCGGCGGCATCGGTTTCCACGACGGTTATCGAGTGTGCTCCGTCCGGGAGCGGACCGTCTGGCCTGATGCTCCAGGTGCCGTTGGGCAGTACGGTTGTGGTACCCACGACCACACCATTATCGTAAATGGTAATGGTTCCACCCGGCTCGCCCGTTCCCGCCAGGATCGGTTTTGATGCATCGGTGGCGGTGCCAGAGGTGATGGTTCCTCTGATAGTCCCCGTGTCGTCAGTCAGTACGATCGCCGTCGGCGTTGCCGGCGGGGTGAGATCGACGGTCAGCGTGAAGACCGGTGAAGCGGGGCCGGTATTACCGGCGGCGTCAGTTGCCCGCACCGTAATCTGGTGGGTACTTTCGCTCAGATCAACTGACGGGGTGAATGTCCAGGTGCCATTGCTGGAGACGACTGCAGTGCCGATGGCGATCCCGCCGTCATAGATCGTCACGGTTGAGCCCGCCTCGGCCGTGCCGCTGAGCTGGGGCCGCTGATCGTTGGTGCTGCTGCCGTTAGTCAGCGCCCCCGTTTGAGGGCCGATATCGTCCGTTACGCTGCCAATCGTTGGGGCATCGGGGGCGGTGAGATCCGGCGCGGTCACCGTTGCGCTCTGGCTGGTATTCCCTGCCGCATCCGTCGCAGTTGCGGTGACATGTTCACCGTTGATCAGCGGAGTGCCGAGAGAAACAGTAAAGTTGCCGTCGCTGCCGGTTTTCCCTGTGCCGATAACGTTGCCGTTCGCATCTTTCAGCGTGATTGTGCTGCCGGGTTCAGCGGTACCGGTGACGGTTTTCCCGTCCGACGAGAACGTAAGACTCGAGGGTGCATTCGGCGGCGTTGTATCCGGGGTAGAAGGTTCACCTGGCGTGCCGGGATCAGGATTAGGATTAGGGTTACCGTTATTGTCATCGTCACCCCCCCCGCCACCACCACCGGAGCTTGCCGCCGCCGCGATGCCGCCTGCGGCAACAATACCGCCCAGCGCCCATGGCCAGATGGCCGCGCCACCGGTATCACTTCCGGATGCCGCTAGCAGCACGTCTGTCGACGCGATAGATTCATACGTGGCGGCCCCGGCAGGATCTTCTATCCACCATAACGCACCGTCGCTGTCCTGGAGTACCAGCTGGCTTACGCCCTGCGCGTCCGTGACGTAGAAATTTTTAAGGGTTATTACTTCCCCTGAGTGCAGTGTCACCACCAGATCGTTACCACTTCGCGCGAAATGGGAGACATCAGCTCGCTCTACATGAAGCTCAACGATAGAGGAATGGCTCAGCGTAACCTGTGTGCCTTCCGTCGTAGTTTCCACGCCAGTAAGTTTTGATATAACAGAGATTTGACTCATTTCGTTATGACTCCAGCAGAGTTACCGTGAACGGCGAGCAAGACGAGCCATCTCTGTAGAAGGTAAAGGGCGCCCCCGGCGGAGTGACTGTTAATTAAACAGTCCTCACCGTCTTTTTTAGAGCGAACGATGCCCGCCAGAATTCAGAGTGGCAACATCAGAGCGAATCTAATTACATATGAAAGAAATACGTTTTATTTGTGTTTTGCGTCTTTTAAAACCCTGTAATTAATAGAGGAATTCGTTTTGAGGAGATAAAAATGATATAGCCAGAAAACTCTGAATGTGCAAATTAAGCTTGCGTAAATAAAGGGGTAAACAATGAAGAGGGCATTAATGTATTGATGGTGTTTATTGATGTGTTTTTCTATCGTTATGTTTTTAATGTCTTTTTATTTTCCGTGTGTTGTGACTTAGTCATCCTGAAGATGCAGTGTAATTATTGGTGGGAGATGTTTTAAATATAATTTAAATTGTGATTATTTAATCGTGCTTAATGTGTGTTTAAGTTAGGGTAACGTTTTTGATATAAGATATATTATATCACCGGTGTAATAAAATATATTCTTGTAGGGGGTTAAAACTCTGCTAGCGGTTGCAGGATAATAATAATGGGAAGATAGATATAAAATAACCTGATTTATTTTCAATGTGATTACGTCGCAGGCATGATTTTCTGAACGGTAAAAAATCGCGGAAGAATGAATAAAAACCGCCGGTCGGGCGTTTACTGACGTCACTCCCTTCTAACCCAGGAGCTTTATATGAACACGACCTCGTTTCGCCTGATCCCGGTGCTGATTTTTTCCCTGCTGTCTCCGCTGGCGCTGGCAATGGGCGATAATAGTACCGAGAGCAAAACGCCCGACTGTCCTTCCGGACAGGTGTATGACAGCGCCACCCAGAAATGCGTGCCGGACAAGAGCAGCAGCCTCAGCGATCAGGACAAAACCAACTATGCGTACCATCTCGCGAAGAAAGGGGAGTACCAGGCGGCGCTGAATCTGCTTGATTCACTGAAAAATAGCAATACGGCTGAAGCGTGGAACTATCGCGGGTTCGCCACGCGCAAACTTGGCCGTACGGACGAAGGCATTGGTTACTACCAGCGCGCGCTGGCTATCGCACCGGATTATGCCAAAGCCCGGGAGTATCTCGGTGAAGCGTGGATGGTAAAAGGACGACCCGATCTCGCGAAAGAACAACTGAAGGTGATTGCCGGTATTTGTGGCCAGTCCTGCGAGGAGTATCGCGACCTGCAGGCCGCCATCAACGGACATCCGGAATCCTGATTTTCTCGTGGAGGGAAAACTCATCGCAACCAGTGAGGTTCGTCAACAGTTAGCCGCACACCTGTCGCGTCTCTGGCGCTATGGACTGGTGTTGTCACGCAACAGGGATATCGCCGAAGAGCTGGTTCAGTCCACCTGCGTGCGTGCGCTTGAAAAAAGCAGCCAGTATACGTCGGGCACACGCATCGACAGGTGGCTGTTCGCGATCCTGCACTCCATCTGGATCTCTGAACTTCGGGCGCGATACGTGCGTCAGGGGCAGGGATTTGTGGCCAGCGACGAACTCCTCGCGCCGGATACCCGCGAACAGGATGAGACGCGCCTGCATTATCTGAAGGTGATGCAGCGCGTTAACGCCTTGCCCGAAGCCCAGCGTAACGCGGTATTTTTGGTTTATGTCGAAGGCTTTACCTACCAGGAGGCGGCGGACACGCTGGCAGTGCCGATCGGTACCGTGATGAGCCGGCTGGCCACGGCACGGGCTCGGCTTGCCAGGTCCGCCGACGCACTGCCTCCGGTAAAGGAGAAACGTTCTTGAACGCGCACCGTTTTGCACCGCCCTATAACGACGACGCTATCGTGGCATGGATAGATGGCGAGATGTGCCGCGCCGACGCACAGCAATTTGAAGAGCATTTAAACAGTGACGAACGCCTCTCCGGGCGAACCGCCGAACTGATGAAAAGCAGCCAGGATTACGCCGGGGCGTTTGCCTCCCTGCTGGATGATGCACCTCTTGAGACGATGCAGGCGCGTCTGACGGCGCTTCCTGACCCACGGCCCTCCACGCCGGTTGGCGTCAGCAGGCGGGCGCTGATTGCCGCGTCGGTCAGCTTTTTGATGGTCGGCTCCGGGCTGGGCTACCTGTTGCGGCCCGCTTCCGCGCCAGCGGATGAGAACGCCCATATTCGCGACCTCGAAGCGCAATATATGTCCCTGTACAGCGTCGAGACGCTGCTGGATATGGACAGCGCAGCGCCGGTCCTGCAGCGCGGGCTCGAACGGGCGGCGCAGGATATCGGCATGAAGCTAACTATGTCGCAGCTTATTCTGCGAGGGGCTGAGCTTAAAATGGTGCGCATGCTGCGCTATGAAACGACCTCTATCGCGCAGATAGCCTGGCTCAACGCCGACTACGGCCCAATGGCGCTCTGTATCTCGCCTGTCGATGAGAAGGCGACGGCCTCGCTCCGCCAGGAGCAGCGGCACAGCATGAACCTGGCGTGGTGGCAGGATGCGGGCTATCAGTTTGTCCTGATTGGCCGCAATCCGCCGTCTCACCTGCGGGCAAACGCGGAGCAGCTACAGCGCCTCATCTCAGGATGACGGCACATCGTTCGTCTTGATTGCAATGGCAATGGCTATACGATCGTCCACGACCAGCGCAAACTTATCCATTCCATAGGATGCGCGCGAGATCGCCGTGGTGGCATCAAGCCGGGGGGCCTGTGCATGCGGGTCTTTCAACACGGCCTCCAGGATCACCGGCCGGGCAATGTTTCGTACGATCAGCGTGCCGAATACCCTGAACCGCCCGGCGCTCAGAGCGACCACGCGTGAGCTGATGAACTCGATGGTCGGGTAGCGCTCGGATTCAAAAAACATGTCGCTTTTCAGCTGCCAGGTGAGCAATTTGTTAGAAGCCACCAGAGTTGATACGGGAATGGTGACGTGAATATGGTCGTCGACGTCGTTATCTGGGTTGAGCGTCACGGCACCCGTCACGCCGCTGAACGTCGCCCAGGAGAGAATGCCGCCGAAGGCATGCCACGATAGCCGAATAGCGGTGTTATCGCTGTCGATAAGATAGCTTTTTGGGGCGGCGTACAGGGACGGACATAACAGCAGGGCGGTCAGAATGGCAAAAAGGCGATACATAGTGGTTTCTCCGATAAACGCGCACTGCGTAAACGCCTGAGGGGCTAATTGTATTCGAAGAAATAAAAAAGGCCGCAAGCGCGGCCTTTTTTTGAGCGTAAAGATTACTCAGTGACTTTCTTTTCCAGCTCGCTGGCACCTTCTTTGGTTTTATTCCAGCCTTTCTCAGCGCCTTCTTTGGTGGCATCCCACCCTTTCTCGGTGCCTTCTTTGGTTTTATGCCAGGCTTTCTGGGAATCTTCGCTGACTTTACTGCCCAGGCTCTCGCTTTTACCTTCAGCAGCATGCTGCTGTTTCAGCTTCAGCTCTTCACCTTTGTTCTGCTCTTCATGCAGTTTTTGCTTCGCCTCATTGGCGTTTGCGTTCGCTGCCGCGACGGTATCATCAGTTGCATGTGTGGTCGCAGCAAATACTGGGGAAGCCAGCAGAACGGCAGATAATGCGATAATTGTTTTTTTCATAATATCCTCATTTAACGTTTTCGGTTATGAGCGTGATTCAGCCTGGCACAGGCGAAGCGGGATGGCTTTAGGAAAAAACTGTAATGAGATCAACGCATCCTGACGTGGGGTATTTCGCCTGAGGATTATCCAAAGGATAAAACGCCTATTTCTGCGAGGGCGGCGAGGGTCAGGAGAATGAAAAGTATGACGGTTATGGGTCTGTACATGGTGGGTTTCCTTCCGGGTGGGGGCGGCTAATCCGTAGCGCTGGGTGGTGTAGGTTATTTTCCACAGGAGATAGGGGAGAGTGTTGATGCTTGTCAATGCCAGAGGAGTACAACATAAACTACTGGCCGGTGGATACTGTGTGGATTCAATCTATACAGCAGTGAAGACAATAAACAGGTACAAAAAAGCCCACAGGGCTTGCGCCGTGCGGGCTTTCAGGACTTCATCGGATGACTCTGGTAATCACCGATGGAGAATTTTGGTGGGCTGGCTGAAAGCGACACCAAATACTAACTATCTGATTCTTTGAGCAATGTAGCGGGAATCAATGTCACAGCAGTATGGCACACCAAACTTGCTAATTTCAAGTGAGGAATACGTTAGTATTAAAAAGTGGCCACTAAATCACTCATGTTGTTACGTGCCTCTAGGTATCTAGCTCTAACGACATTTACATTCTGACCATCCGGCATTGTGTAATTTGTCTGATAGGGTAGTAAAAATAGCGGAATACCAAGACTTGCGGATACTTTTCCAGAAGTATGGAAATCTTTAACTTCAGAAAGGTAGTTATTGCTCCAATCGGCCACATTGTTAACTGGTGTTTGCGAAGGGCTAAATAAATGATTGTGGTGGCTATATAGTTGATAACCGAATAGCGATAAATCATTCTGTATTGAATTATAAGCCGTTGCAACACCAACATTTGTGGTAAAGTTATTGAAAACAAAACGGTCCATTTTGGGGAGGCTTAATTGATATTGTGCGACTTGGCTATGGAAGGTAACAATATTCTGAGCATAAGTCTGAGATGCTGCAGTGGGATAAATTCCATAAAGTAAAGTTGTTATTCCTTTTAGCCCCTCAAGAGATGAGTAGTCTGCCATCATCGGAATAACCAACCTGTCTGATGAGACAAGGGCCATTTGAGTATATATAGAAAAACTGGGGTTGCAATCAATAAAAACTACTAAATTATCATATTGCTGACTATCGAACTCAAGCGTACAGAGTCTTCTCAATGCAGTCATGAATTCTGGCCAGGCATTTCTATTCGCCGGGTTAATAACTGCATAGCTAAGAGCTAAGGTTAAAGACTCTAAAAACGAATCACCAGCAATTAGATATAGATTATCACTCAAGCGGTTATTATATTGGTTAACTTGGACTTTAAATGAACGGCGTATGTTTGTGAAGTTTGAATTACCTTTTAGTAACCAATCGAAAAAACCAACAACATTCCCTCTGGTCTGCTGAGCTTGTAGGGTCTGGTTGTTCCTATATCCGTTATGTGCTCCACCTAGCAAGTATTGCGAAATGTTTGCTTGCGGGCACATATCGATTACTAGAACCTGAGTTCTTGGATTATTATATGCATATTGTGATGCAATATTAAATCCTAATGTGGTTTTTCCTACACCGCCTTTATTATTATACATTGAATATATAGTAATGCTCATTTCTATGTCCTTATTGGGATTCAAGTATTATGCCGTGAGTAGTTAAATGGGTGAAATGTCTCTAGTCATGTGGTGACCACCCATGAGGATTGTCTCTCAATATTGTTGTTAAAAGCAAATTCCGTGAGCGCGACAATGTTATCTTATTGATTTTTATCGATAAATATTTTCTTGCGGTTGTGGGTTATAGATGTGTAATTGTAAGGCTTTTCTCCTTAAGCAAAATTTACTTTCAAATAAAACCTTAAAGAGATGAATCCAACTCCTAACTGGAAGCTGAATTCATTTATGGCTGGGGGCTATTTCCAACTACAAGCTCTCCAGTCCCCTTTATCCCATAAGTAGAAACGGACCACACCGTTTTTCACCAGAGGAAGAATTTTGGCTCTTACCTCCCCGTTGCTGAAAGTGAGGATTGCCCCTTCGTTATCTATCTGTTTTCGTGATCTCCGTGCGAGGGTTCCGTAATCTTTGACTGTGAGGTAACCGTCATCCAACGTCTTGTTCATGTGCACATTTCGTCCTCCCAGCTACGTTACGGAAGTCTTGTAAGTTTGCATAAGGTTTAATGCCGTGAACAATGCTTGCAAACTCAATCTTATCGATGAGCTCCTTCATACAAGTAACATCGGTTAACAATGAACTACCATAGGGGCTACCTTGATGTCCCATTAAACGGTTTAGGTATTCATCAGTTGCATTCAGCATTACTAACTTGTCGCGAAAAGCGTGTCTGAAGGTATAAAGAGTTGAACTCGGATCTAGGCCCTGCTTACCGCGAGGTGAATCGCCACGCGTTTAACAGACACCTCAGAGTCATTTAAGATGACTTAAAGAGAGGTGCCCATGAGCGGTAAGCGTTATCCTGAAGAGTTTAAAACTGAAGCAGTCAAACAGGTTGTTGATCGCGGTTATTCTGTTGCCAGCGTTGCAACACGTCTCGATATCACCACCCACAGCCTTTATGCCTGGATAAAGAAGTACGGTCCGGATTCTTCCACTAATAAAGAACAGTCAGATGCTCAGGCCGAGATCCGCCGTCTCCAGAAAGAGCTGAAACGGGTTACCGACGAACGGGACATATTAAAAAAAGCCGCGGCGTACTTCGCAAAGCTGTCCGACTGAGGTACGCCTTTATCCGTGACAACTCCTGTTGCTGGCCTGTTCGCCTGCTCTGTCGGGTGCTGGATGTTCATCCCAGTGGTTTTTACGCCTGGCTTCAGCAGCCGCATTCACAACGCCATCAGGCAGACCTGAGACTGACAGGACAGATTAAACAGTTCTGGCTGGAATCGGGATGCGTCTATGGTTATCGCAAAATCCATCTGGATCTGCGTGACAGCGGGCAACAGTGCGGAGTAAACAGAGTCTGGAGACTGATGAAACGTGTCGGAATAAAGGCTCAGGTCGGATACCGAAGCCCGCGGGCACGTAAAGGCGAGGCCAGTATCGTGTCACCCAACAGGCTCCAGCGACAGTTCAATCCGGATGCTCCTGATGAGCGTTGGGTAACGGACATAACCTACATCAGGACCCACGAAGGCTGGCTGTATCTTGCCGTTGTTGTTGATCTGTTCTCACGCAAAATTATCGGCTGGTCCATGCAATCCCGGATGACAAAGGACATTGTCCTGAACGCACTGCTGATGGCTGTATGGCGGCGTAATCCCGAAAAACAGGTGCTGGTTCATTCGGATCAGGGCAGTCAGTACACAAGCCATGAGTGGCAGTCGTTCCTGAAATCACACGGCCTGGAGGGTAGCATGAGCCGTCGCGGTAACTGCCATGATAATGCGGTTGCAGAAAGTTTTTTCCAGTTGTTGAAACGTGAACGGATAAAGAAAAAGATCTACGGAACGCGGGAAGAAGCCCGCAGTGATATTTTTGATTACATCGAAATGTTTTATAACAGTAAGCGTCGGCATGGTTCTAGCGAACAGATGTCACCGACAGAATATGAAAACCAGTATTATCAACGGCTCGGAAGTGTCTAGATTATCCGTGGCGATTCAAATGTTACGGTTAAACCACTCTCCGGGTTTATGTGAGTGGTAGCCTTTGATCGCCTTAATCTCTGGGAATAGTCGGCTGTTTCCACCTACCAAAGTGCGGAAATCATGTACATATCTCAAGAAGCCAATTTCCAGTAGACACTTATGCAGAGGGATATAGCGTAAGGCGTTGGGCATTTTTAACCTTTGTTCATCAAAACGCTTATCAATGCGTATACACCACACCTTACCCACCAGCTCGATGTCATCAACATATAGTAAACATGCCTCGTTCGGGCGAATGCCTGTAAAGAGGCAGAGCAAAGGAAGCCAGAAGTGATGTGGATGTTGAATTTTGGTGGTCACAAGACCTTGATGCTCAGTAAAGATCTGATGTTTAAACACTTTTACTGCATCTTCGTCAGAAGTCGCATGTCTCGCTGCTTTATTGCTCTGTTTCGGCTCGGGTAGTGGTTCTTTAGGTATGGGATTGTCTTCAGGCAGATACCCTGTATCTAGCATCCATTGAAAGAAGCGGCGTACCTTTTCAAGGTGATCGTTAGCAGTAGCCGTTGCGATAGTTTTGGACGCCTTTTTCTTAGAAATAAGCTCGAGCAGTGGAGTTTCGAGCATTTCTTTGGCTTTGAGTTTCTCAGGTAATGATGCAAGTAACTCACGAAACTCTCTACCGCTGGATAATGAGATCTCCGAAATGGGCACATTGCCGAAGAAACTGAAGGTCAGTGCGAGCGAGTGAGCATATTTGTCCTGACTCTTCTGCGAGTGTTCTTTGCTTGCGTTCTCGGCTTGGTACTTGCTGATCATATCTGAAAGAAAATGAACATCAGAATGGGGCATCTCTTGTGAGGAAACTGGGCTAGTTGTAAGCCAGTCAGCATCCCCACCAAGAAATAATTGCTCTGGTATCCTGCAAGGATTTAACCTTGGCTTGCGCCACCATGCGAGCAATGACTTGGTAATCGTATTCACTGAGAGTAGCTTTAAGGTGTGGCAGTTCGTCCAGAACGGTACTTGCTTCGGCCCGGTGCAGAGATGGTTTATCATCGTATGCGATGCGTTCTTTCAAATCAGAGACAACCATATCTAATGTCTCAAGATAATCGTTCAGATTGCCTTCATTACGTGTAGAGCCGCAGAACCAATGTTCTGTTTCCTCGGCGGTCCATTCGGCAACTTTGGCTCGAAGTTTTGCTCTGATTTGCTCTTGTGCTGATTTGTCCATCACGCCATTCTTCAGTTTCTTGGGGGCCCCCAAAGAAGCAACCATCTGTTAGCAGAGTGTCTGTAAACGCAGGGCAAGAAGACGAGCACGCTGAAAGCTTGCTGTTTGCAGGCTCAGTCTGTATTCGATTGCATTGCCCTCAGATACGAAACGCTTCCTGAACCACCAGGTGTGGTTACGCTTATAGAGGTAATGGGGGATGTTGTTTGATGGCATATGGTACACTCCTGAGTCACAGTTGTGCCACACGCCCAAAGAAAAACGGCCTGAAACTCTAAGAGAATCAGGCCGTTATATTTGGTGGAGCTGGCGGGAGTTGAACCCGCGTCCGAAATTTCTACATCCTCGGTACTACATGCTTAGTTTGTCTTTACATTCGCACGCCAGCTGCGGACAGACACGCCACTAACGAACTAGCCTGATTAGTTTTAACGCTTCAACCCCAGGCAGGGCTTCCACGCGATCTCTTTTGGGTTTGACCTCTCTTTGATCCCCGTCTTAAGAGCGGAAGCTAGGGAGAGAGGGCTCAGAGCAGGTTATTAAGCTGCTAAAGCGTAGTTTTCGTCGTTTGCGACTATTTTTTTGCGGCTTTTAACGAGGCAAACCGCCCCTCGGCATGCACCTTGGGTTTCGCAAATCCCGTCGAATCCAGAATCAGCCCCAATAGTGTTGAACTGAGTATACCAGATTTTACTTCCTGGATACCAGCCCGGAACGCTAACTTATTGAATAGTACAATAAGTGTGCAGAATCAACGTCCTGCGTTTTTCATGATGCGCGCTTTATCAAGCTGCCACTCGCGCTCTTTCAGGTCAGTACGTTTGTCGTGCTGCTTTTTACCCTTCGCGACGCCAACCTTCACCTTGCACCAGGCGTTTTTCCAGTACAGCGACAGGGCGACCACGGTGAAACCTTCGCGGTTGATGCGTCCGTAGAGAGATTCTAGCTCACGCTTATTTAGCAGCAGCTTACGGGTGCGCGTTGGGTCACACACGTAGTGTGACGAGGCGACGGTCAGCGGCGTAAAGTTCGCGCCGAACAGGAAAGCTTCGCCATCTTTCAGGATCACGTAGCTGTCGCCGATATTGGCTTTCCCGGCGCGCAGCGATTTTACTTCCCAGCCCTGCAACGCAAGGCCAGCTTCGAATTCTTCTTCAATGAAATACTCGTGGCGCGCACGCTTGTTGAGCGCAATGGTCGCCGAGCCTGGTTTATGTGCTTTTTTCTTCGTCATAAGTGTCGTAAAGCCGTCGGTAATCTGATTTCAAAAAGTCACCTCATTGCGTCCTGTGAGGTCTAACGCGCTATCTTAGCACGAGATGAGGCTTAGCGTTTTTTTAACAGGTGATAAATGTTATTATTTGTCCGTTGTGTGACCATGGAAAATGCTATGCCTCAGATTAGCCGTACTGCGCTTGTGCCTTACAGCGCGGAACAGATGTATCAGTTAGTGAACGATGTTCAGTCTTATCCAGAATTTATTCCGGGGTGTACCGGAAGCCGCGTTCTGGAGTCTGGCCCGACGCAGATGACCGCGGCGGTGGATGTCTCCAAAGCGGGGATCAGCAAGACGTTCACCACCCGCAATACGCTGACCAGCAATCAGAGTATTTTGATGCATCTGGTCGATGGTCCGTTTAAAACGCTGATGGGGGGCTGGAAGTTTACCCCACTGAGCGCGGACGCCTGCCGTATTGAGTTCCATCTGGACTTTGAGTTTACCAATAAGCTGATTGAGCTGGCGTTTGGCCGCATCTTTAAAGAGCTGGCCTCGAATATGGTTCAGGCGTTCACGACCCGCGCCAAAGAGGTTTACAGTGTCGCATAAGATTGCTGTGGAAGTGGTGTACGCGCTGCCAGAGAAACAGTATTTGCAGCGCGTGATGCTGGACGAGGGCGCGACCGTAGAAGCGGCTATCCGCGCGTCCGGCATCCTCGAGCTTCGCAGTGATATCGACCTGGCGAAAAATAAGGTCGGTATTTACAGCCGTCCGGTGAAGCTGGGTGACGTGCTGAAAGAGGGCGATCGGGTGGAGATTTATCGTCCGCTGATTGCCGACCCGAAAGAGTTGCGTCGCCAGCGTGCCGAGAAGGCGAGTAAGTAGTGCTTACAACCCCTCACCTTAACCCTCTCCCCAGAGGGGCGAGGGGATCAACAGAAAACAAAAAAGGTGCTCATTGAGCACCTTTTTGCATTTCTGACGCCTGATTATTTGGTCAGGGCAGGTTTGTTGTCGATGTTGGTCAACACACCGGCGCTGCTGAAAGTCAGCGTCAGGGTCTGCTGGGTCACATCTTCGTGGCCTGGCTGCTGACGGAATACATAGAACCAGGTGTTAGTGCCGAACGGATCGGACATCATCGGGGTTCCCAGTGCATAAGCGACCTGCTGTTGTGTCATCCCCACACGGATTTTGGACACATCGTTAGGGGTAAGGTAGTTCCCCTGGTTGATGTCAGGACGGTAAACCACTTTCTCCAGAGTGGAACAGCCTGCGGTCAACATCAGAAGAACCGCTGCGGCAGCGGTCAGCATTTTACAACGCATAGTGATTTGATTCCTTTTCGGGCCCGAGCAGAACGCGGCTCATATGTAATATGCCGATGATAATAGACCTTGCCCCACTTTGAAACCGGTCTGGCGGCGTTTTTGTTGTTCTCTATGACCCTGAGATCCCGAAAAAGTTTATGCCGCCAGCAGTTCTTTCGCGTTCGCGAGCGTATTACGCGTGACTTCACTGCCGCCGAGCAGGCGTGCCAGCTCCTGCAGACGCGCACGTTTATCGAGCGGTATCATGTGCGTTTCCGTCATTTCGCCATCCGTTTCTTTGCTGACAATAAAGTGATGATGACCACAGCCCGCAACCTGCGGCAGGTGAGTGACGCACATCACCTGCGTTGATTCGCCTAACTGACGCAGCAGTTTGCCGACAACCGCCGCCGTTGGACCGCTGATCCCGACATCCACCTCATCGAAAATCAGCGCCGGGGTTTCCATTTTACGCGCGGTAATAACCTGAATCGCCAGCGCAATACGCGACAGCTCGCCGCCGGAGGCGACTTTGGAGATAGCCTGTAGCGGTTGGCCCGGGTTGGTGGTGACACGGAACTCAATGCGATCCGCACCTTCCGCCGTCAGGTGATGCTCTTCAAAGCGAACATCAATGGTGAACACACCGTGCGGCATTGCCAGGGTATGCATGCTGTCGGTGATGTGCTGGCTGAGTTCCTGAGCGTAATGCTGACGGATTTCATGCAGCTTTTGCGCTGTGGCCAGCGCCTGTTCATGATGCAGGTTCACCGCCAGAGAAAGGGTTTCCTGCGAGTCAGCCTGATCGTCAAGCTGCTGCTGCTCTTCCAGCAGAGCCTGATAGTAGCCCGGCAGCTCTTCCGGCGTAACATGGTGCTTACGCGCCAGGGCGATCTGACGGGAGATGCGCTGTTCCAGTTCAAACAGACGGTTCGGGTCGAGATCCAGACGCTCACAGTAGTGGCGCAGTTCGTCACTGGCTTCTGAGATTTGAATCGCGGCCTCTTCCAGCATATCCAGTACGCCAGAGAGTTTGCTGTCCATGCCTGCCAGCTCGGTGATCAGCTGACGAACGCTATAGAGCTGGCTCTGCAGGTTCGCGTCTTCGCCATCAGCGAGCATATTGAGCGCATTCTGGCTGGTTGAGAGCAGGTGGCCACTGTTGGCGAGGCGCTTGTACTCCTCGTCGATTTGCTCAAACTCACCCGCCTGCGGATTGAATTCGTTCAGCTCCTTAAGCTGGTACGCCAGCAGCTCCGCACGCGCGGCGCGCTCCTGGCTTTGCTGCTGATGCTGAGCCAGCTCCCGGCAGCTCTGATGCCACAGACGGTAGTGTTCAGCCATAAGCTGAGTAAGCGCGTACTCACCCGCATAGCCATCAAGCAATGCTTTCTGCTGTTCTGGTTTGACTAACTGCTGATGCGCGTGCTGACCGTGGATCTGAATAAGCAGCTGGCCGAGTTCGCGAAGCTGAGAGAGGGGGACCGCCGTGCCATTGATAAAACCACGGGAACGGCCGTCGCTGCTGATCACGCGGCGAAGTAAACACTCACGCCCATCTTCAAGCTGGTTCTGTTCGAGCCAGCGCTGGGCGGCAGGCGTGTCTTTCAGGGAGAAGCGAGCGCACAGGTCGGCGCGGTTTGCGCCCCTGCGCACCATGTCTCCCTCGGCGCGGCCGCCAAGGCACAAGCCGAGGGCATCAATGGCAATGGATTTACCCGCACCGGTTTCCCCGGTGATCGCCGTCATGCCGCTGTGGAAATCGATCTCAAGCTCACGAACTATGGCAAAGTTGCTGATGGTCAGTTGTGCCAGCATAATTGTTTTCCTGTATGAAAAACCATGACTGTGTTTTCATACAGTATAAACTGGTTTTTTATACAGTAAAGTCCTGGATGTAAAATCAGAACAATTTTTTTGACCAGCCGAGCTTCGAGCTTAATGTGTTGAAATAGCTGTAATCTTTCGGGTGAATCAGGTTCAGGTGGTAATCGCATCGGCGAATGAGAACATCTTCACCTTCCTGGATCGGCAGCGCAATCTGGCTGTCGCAGCTGATCTCCAGGTCGTTACGGCGGTGCGAGAAGCGCAGACGTATCGTGCTGTCACCGTTGATGACCAACGGGCGGGCGGAGAGCGTGTGCGGGAACATCGGCACCAGGGTAATGGCATCCAGCGAGGGCGTCAGAATGGGGCCACCCGCAGAAAGTGAGTAGGCGGTAGAGCCGGTTGGGGTGGAGATAATCAGCCCGTCAGAGCGCTGCGAGAAGGCAAAGATTTCGTCGATATAGACTTCGAACTCAATCATATGCGCCACTTTACCGGGGTGAAGTACGACCTCGTTAATCGCGGTGCTGATGCGCTTCTGGCAGTCCTGCTGGCACACCTGCGCTTCCAGTAAGAAGCGCTTTTCGCTGATATAGTGACCTTCCAGCACGTCAGCCAGTTGCTGTTGCGCGTTGTCCGGGTCGAGATCGGTTAAAAAGCCGAGATTGCCTCGGTTGATGCCGATAACCTTGATATCATAGCGCGCCAGCGTGCGTGCGGCACCGAGCATGTTTCCGTCACCGCCCACCACCACGGCGAGATCGGCCTGTTGACCAATCTCTGCCAGCGTGCCGGTTTTGACGCTCTTGAGCTGCAGCTCCTGCGCAATCTGCTGCTCGACCATCACTTCATAGCCTTTGCTACACAACCAGCGATACAACATTTCATGTGTCGTCAATGCGGTAGGGTGACGCGGATGCCCGACGATCCCAATACACCTGAAATGATTATTCATTTTCTGGAGGTCCTTGTGCCTGATGAATGATGACAATCTCTCTTGTTCCCTTGAATCCAGGAAACTGATCCCCATAATAAGCGAAGTTAGCGAGATGAATGCAGAAAAACGCGGAGAAATTCATGAGTAGTAAAGAACAGAAAACGCCTGAGGGGCAAGCCCCTGAAGAAATTATCACGGAACAGCACGATGAAGTTGAGGCAGTAGAGCCAGACGCATCTGCTGAGCAGGTGGACCCGCGCGATGAAAAAATTGCGAATCTGGAAGCCCAACTGGTAGAAGCACAGAATCGCGAACGCGAAAGTGTTCTGCGCATTAAGGCGGAAATGGAAAACCTGCGTCGTCGTACCGAGCAGGACGTTGAGAAGGCGCATAAATTCGCGCTGGAGAAATTCGTCAACGAACTGCTGCCGGTGATTGATAGCCTCGATCGCGCCCTGGAAGTGGCTGATAAAGCGAACCCGGACAATGCGGCGATGATCGAAGGTATCGAACTGACGCTGAAATCCATGCTCGACGTGGTGCGTAAGTTTGGCGTGGAAGTGATTGCCGATACCAACGTTCCGCTGGATCCAAACGTTCACCAGGCGATTGCGATGGTCGAATCTGAAGAGATTGAAGCCGGTAAAGTGCTGGGCGTGATGCAGAAAGGGTATACCCTGAACGGTCGTACCATTCGCGCTGCGATGGTGACCGTGGCGAAAGCGAAAGCGTAATTTGCTACCTGTAGTGCCGGGTGGCGGCGTTCGCCTTACCCGGCCTACATTTTATTCGGCAATACTTTCCCGAAGCGGCGTGACGGGCAGAACCTTCACCTGCTTAATCATATTGTCCTGCACGTCCAGGATATCAATATCGTACTGCTCAATGCGCACCCGCGTGCCTGCCGCCGGGATCTCCTCCAGCGCTTCCAGAATCATCCCGTTAATCGTACGCGCTTCATCTTCCGGCAAATGCCAGTTAAAGGCTTTATTGAGTTCGCGAATGTTCGCGCTCCCGTCAATCAGCACTGAACCGTCGTTTTGCGGGGTGACCTCTTCCGCGAGGGAAGGCGACATTGACGTAGTAAAGTCGCCGACTATCTCTTCCAGAATATCTTCGACCGTCACCAGTCCCTGAATGTCGCCGTATTCATTGACGACCAGACCGACTTTTTTCTTGTTGCGCTGGAATTTAACCAGCTGCGTGCTGAGCGGTGTTCCTTCCGGCACATAGTAAATTTCGTCGGCGGCGCGCAGCATAACCTCTTTGGTGAACTCTTTTTTCTCGGTCATCAGGCGGTACGCTTCACGCACGCGCAGCATGCTGATGGCATCATCCAGCGAGTCGCGATAGAGCACGATGCGCCCGTGCGGGGAGTGTGTCAGCTGGCGGACGATGGCTTTCCAGTCGTCATTGATATCAATGCCGACGATTTCGTTCCGCGGCACCATGATGTCGTTCACGCTCACTTTTTCCAGATCCAGCACCGACAGGAGCATGTCCTGATTGCGCCGGGAAATCTGCGTGCGGGATTCGTGCACGATGGTGCGCAGTTCCTCTTTGCTGAGCGCGCTGCTGATGGTGACATCGGCTTTGATGCCCACCATCCGCATCAGTACGCGCGTCACCATATTCAGCAACCAGACCAGCGGCATCATCAGGATTTGCAGCGGCGCCAGCAGGAAGCTGCTCGGGTAGGCGACTTTCTCCGGGTAAAGCGCGGCGATGGTCTTAGGCAGCACTTCAGCAAACACCAGTACCACAAACGTCAGCACGCCGGTGGCGATAGCGACCCCGGCGTTGCCGTACAGACGCATACCGACGATGGTGCCCAGAGCAGAGGCAAGAATATTGACGAGGTTATTACCGATGAGCACCAGGCTTATCAGTTGATCCGGCTTGCGGAGCAGTTTTTCAACGCGACGTGCGGCACGGTTACCCTGCTTGGCACGATGACGTAACCGGTAGCGGTTTAAGGTCATCATGCCGGTTTCCGAGCCGGAGAAATAGGCGGAGATGACCACCATGACGATCAGGATAACGATCAGCGTGGTGGTAGAGATGTGTTCCAGGGGGAACTCCTTTGTTTCTTAGCCAGCAAATTGCTGTATGAAGCGGCTGCCAAAATAGGCAAGGGTGAGAATGCCCGCCCCCGCGACGTTGAACCAGACCACGCGGCGACCGCGCCAGCCTTCATGATAATGGCCCCATAACAGGACAATATAGACAAACCACGCGATGATGGAGAGCACCGCTTTATCGATATTCTCTACGCTGAACAGGTTCTTCATGTAGAACAGGCCTGTGCAGAGCGTGAGCGTCAGAAGCACCACCCCGACCTGGGTGATGTGGAACATCTTACGCTCAATGACCATCAGCGGCGGCATTTCATGGTTAAACGCCAGCTTTTTGTTTTTCAACTGGTAGTCAATCCAGGCGAGCTGCATAGCGTAAAGCGCCGCGATGATCAACGTCGCGTAGGCAAACAGCGACAGGCCGATATGCACCAGCATCCCCGGCGTCGCTTCCAGATGCGTAATGAATTCATTGGGCATAAAGGTGGCTAAGGCCAGATTGATCAGCGCGAAGGTATAGACAATCGGTAGCAGCAGCCAGCCGCGATTTTTAGACGCCACGATGGTCATTACCGTACAGATCATCAAACTGACCAGCGAGCCGACGTTGAGGACGCTCAGGTTTTGCACGCTGCCGTCGCCGGGGATGATACGTGATTCCAGCGCAAACGCGTGGCTTATCAGTGCGATCACCGCGGAAAGAATAGCCATGCGCCGCCAGCCGCTGTTTTTTTGCAGCAGTCCGGGAACGATCAGCGCGAGGCTGACAGAGTAGGCAACAAGGGCGATCAGTGCGAAAACAGGCATATAGGCATCGACAGTTGTCTTAATAAGAAAGAGAAGCAGTATAACGTTACGTGACGCCTGCTCCAACCGTTGCATAACAACAAAGACGCCTTCATGTTATACTCCGGCAAAATTCTGTGTATGTGTCGCTCAATGCGGCCCAACGTTTCTACTCAGGCGAGAGACAATGTTTGATAATTTAACCGATCGTTTGTCGCGCACGCTGCGCAACATCAGCGGCCGCGGACGCCTTACTGAAGAGAACATCAAGGAAACGCTGCGCGAAGTGCGCATGGCGCTGCTGGAAGCAGATGTCGCGTTGCCGGTTGTTCGTGATTTTATCAACCGCGTTAAAGAGAAGGCGGTTGGTCATGAAGTTAACAAGAGCCTGACCCCGGGTCAGGAGTTCGTCAAAATCGTTCGTAACGAACTGGTTTCGGCGATGGGCGAAGAGAACCAGGTGCTTAACCTGGCGGCTCAGCCACCGGCCGTGGTGCTGATGGCAGGCCTGCAGGGGGCGGGTAAAACGACCAGCGTCGGTAAGCTGGGTAAATTCCTGCGTGAGAAGCACAAGAAGAAAGTGCTGGTGGTCTCTGCGGACGTCTATCGCCCGGCGGCGATCAAACAGCTGGAAACCCTGGCCGAGCAGGTTGGTGTAGATTTCTTCCCGTCAGACGTGGCCCAGAAGCCTGTCGACATCGTTAACGCCGCGCTGAAAGAGGCGAAGCTGAAATTCTACGACGTGCTGCTGGTGGATACCGCCGGTCGTCTGCACGTTGACGAAGCGATGATGGATGAGATCAAGCAGGTGCATGCCTCTATCAACCCGGTAGAGACCCTGTTTGTTGTCGACGCCATGACCGGTCAGGATGCGGCGAATACCGCGAAAGCGTTTAACGAAGCGCTGCCGTTAACCGGCGTGGTGCTGACCAAAGTGGACGGCGACGCCCGCGGCGGTGCGGCGCTCTCGATTCGCCACATCACCGGTAAGCCGATTAAATTCCTTGGCGTGGGCGAGAAAACCGAAGCGCTGGAGCCGTTCCACCCGGATCGTATTGCCTCCCGTATCCTCGGCATGGGCGACGTGCTGTCGCTGATTGAAGATATCGAGAGCAAGGTTGACCGTGCGCAGGCGGAAAAACTCGCCAGCAAGCTGAAAAAAGGCGACGGTTTCGATCTGACCGACTTCCTTGAGCAGTTGCGCCAGATGAAAAACATGGGCGGCATGGCCAGCCTGATGGGCAAACTGCCGGGCATGGGGCAGATCCCAGACAACGTGAAAGCGCAGATGGATGATAAAGTGCTGGTGCGTATGGAGGCGATCATCAACTCGATGACGTTGAAAGAACGCGCTAACCCGGACATCATCAAAGGTTCCCGTAAACGCCGTATCGCAGCCGGTTGCGGCATGCAGGTGCAGGACGTTAACCGCCTTCTGAAACAGTTCGACGACATGCAGCGCATGATGAAGAAAATGAAGAAAGGTGGCATGGCGAAGATGATGCGCGGGATGAAAGGCATGATGCCACCCGGCTTTCCTGGGCGATAATCGCTTTTGAGATTGCTTTTTGCCCGAAAATGAGTAAAATTTTCGGGCTTTTAATATGACACCCGGGCTCCGTTCCTCGATGGGGCCCGGTTGTTTTATTCACACAAGAGGATGTTATGGTAACTATTCGTTTAGCTCGTCACGGCGCTAAAAAGCGTCCGTTCTACCAGGTTGTTGTCACTGACAGCCGTAATGCACGCAACGGTCGCTTCATCGAGCGCGTTGGTTTCTTCAACCCACTGGCCGCTGGCGCAGAAGAAGAAACTCGTCTGGATCTGGATCGTATCGCTCACTGGGTTGGCCAGGGCGCTACTGTTTCCGATCGCGTTGCTACGCTGATCAAAGCAGCAAACAAAGCAGCTTAATCTGTCACGGTGGTCATGATGAGCAATAAAGCACCTGTTGAACCGATCGTATTGGGAAAAATGGGTTCTTGCTACGGTATCCGTGGTTGGCTCAGAGTGTTTTCCTCCACTGAAGACGCTGATAGCATTTTTGATTACCAGCCCTGGTTTATCCAGAAAGCCGGTAAGTGGGAAGAGGTCGAGCTGGAAAGCTGGCGTCACCACAATCAGGACATCATCATCAAGCTGAAAGGCATTGACGATCGTGATGCCGCGAATGCGCTGACTAATTGTGAAATTGTCGTGGATTCGTCGCAGTTGCCGCAGCTGGAAGAGGGCGACTACTACTGGAAAGACCTTATGGGTTGCCAGGTAGTCACTACCGAAGGCTACAGCCTGGGAAAAGTCATCGATATGATGGAAACCGGGTCAAATGACGTTCTCGTCATTAAGGCAAACCTGAAAGATGCATTTGGCATCAAGGAGCGGTTGGTCCCGTTCCTCGATGGACAGGTTATCAAGAAAGTCGATCTCACTACTCAAACCATTGAAGTAGATTGGGATCCTGGTTTTTAAATTCTCCGGATAAACGGTAAAAGACGGCGCTATGTGGATTGGCATAATTAGCCTGTTTCCTGAAATGTTCCGCGCGATTACCGATTACGGGGTAACTGGCCGGGCAGTAAAGAATGGCCTGCTGAGCATCCAGAGCTGGAGTCCTCGTGACTTCACGCATGACCGGCACCGTACCGTGGACGATCGTCCTTACGGCGGCGGACCGGGGATGTTGATGATGGTACAACCCTTGCGGGATGCCATTCACACAGCAAAAGCCGCGGCAGGTGAAGGCGCAAAGGTGATTTATCTGTCACCTCAGGGACGCAAGCTTGATCAAGCGGGCGTGAGCGAACTGGCGACGAATCAAAAGCTGATTCTGGTCTGTGGTCGCTACGAAGGGATAGATGAGCGCGTAATTCAAACCGAGATTGACGAAGAATGGTCTATCGGCGATTACGTTCTCAGCGGTGGTGAGTTACCAGCGATGACGCTGATTGACTCCGTTGCCCGGTTCATTCCGGGTGTACTGGGCCATGAAGCTTCGGCAACGGAAGATTCCTTTGCCGATGGGTTGCTGGACTGCCCACACTATACTCGTCCTGAAGTGTTAGAAGGGATGGAAGTCCCGGCGGTGTTACTGTCTGGAAACCATGCCGAGATACGTCGCTGGCGTTTGAAGCAGTCGCTGGGCCGAACCTGGCTTAGAAGACCTGAACTTCTGGAAAACCTGGCTCTGACTGAAGAGCAAGCAAAGTTGCTGGCCGAGTTCAAAACTGAACACGCGAACCAGCAGCATGAACATGATGGGAAGGCGTAATACGCTCCCGAATATCAGTTTACCCAGGATAAGAGATTAAATTATGAGCAACATTATTAAGCAACTTGAACAAGAGCAGATGAAGCAGGACGTACCTTCCTTCCGTCCAGGTGACACCGTGGAAGTGAAAGTATGGGTTGTTGAAGGTTCCAAAAAACGTCTGCAGGCATTCGAGGGCGTGGTTATCGCTATTCGTAACCGCGGTCTGCACTCTGCATTCACTGTTCGTAAAATTTCCAACGGCGAAGGCGTTGAGCGTGTCTTCCAGACTCACTCTCCGGTAGTTGACAGCATTGCTGTTAAACGTCGTGGTGCTGTACGTAAAGCTAAACTGTACTACCTGCGTGAGCGTACTGGTAAGTCTGCTCGTATTAAAGAGCGTCTGAACTAAGATTCGCTTAAGCGACATCCTGTTAGAAAGGGCTGGCCGAAAGGCCGGCCCTTTTTTTATCTCATCGCACCTCTCGCATTAACCCTTTTGTCATAAATCATTTACAATGCTTGCCTCTTGAATGGAGGGAAAGTGGGCAACGTACTGCATCAGCACACCTGGAAACGCGCAGCGGCCTTGACCGCGCTGTTTGCGATCCTGCTGATCGTGGTAGCGCCGCTTATCTCCGTCTCCTTGCAGAAAGATCCCATGAGTGCCATGCCGGGCATGCATCATGACATGAGCATGATGTCGATGGACGCGCATCATGGCGATACGCCGCATACGATGCCTGTCGACCATGCGGAAGCGTGCGGTTACTGCGTGCTGTTAGCGCATGTACCTGGCATGATGCTGGCGCTGATCGTCCTGCTCTGCGTGGTGCTGCAACGGCTTCGCCTTAAGCCGCCGCGTCAGGCGGTCAGCTACTGGCACTTTTTCCCCTGGCTTTACCCCGATACCCGCGCGCCGCCGCGGCAGTCTGCTTTCTCCCTTTAAAAAAATATCGATAACTTTTTGCCTTAAAAAGGAAAAGTATGACTACCTGCACACCGCGCGCGGCATGGGGAAACCTGCTGCGTCGCCTCCATTTCTACATCGGGCTGTTTGTTGGCCCGTTTATCTTCTTCGCTGCGTTAACCGGTACGCTGTATGTGGCGACGCCACAGCTGGAAAATGTCCTCTATCGGCACGCGCTCCACACCGATTCCGCGGGCGAGCCGCAGCCGCTGGCGAACCAAATTGCCGTGGCGGAAAAAATCGTGGGTTCAGATTTGCGTTTGCACGCCGTTCGTCCGGGGCTGGTTGAAGGCGAAACCACCCGCGTGATGTTTGCTGACCCGACGCTGGGGCCATCGGAAAACCGGGCTATCTTTGTCGATCCGGTAAATCTGGCGGTGCTGGGGGATATGACGGTGTACGGCACCAGCGGGATTTTACCGCTGCGCCAGACCATTGATTATTTGCATACCTCTTTGATGCTGGGTGATATCGGGCGTCTCTATAGTGAACTGGCCGCGTCGTGGATGTGGGTTGCCGGATTGGGCGGTATTGCCCTGTGGTTTTATACCCGACCGAAACGGCGAATTAACAACCGCTTCCAGAACCGTCGTCGTGTGCATGTGGTATTAGGCTGGATCCTGCTGGGCGGAATGCTGTTGTTCTCCGCAACCGGCCTGACGTGGTCGCAGTGGGCGGGCGGAAACGTCGATAAACTCCGGGCACAAATGAACTGGCTTACGCCTCAGGTGAACACCACGCTTTCAGGTGCGCCTGCCATGATGGACGAACACGCGGAGCATCGCGGTCACCATGCCGGCATGATGATGCCTGAAATGGCGATGGATCTGACGCAATTTGATGGCGTATTAAACGCGGCGCGTAAAGCGGGGATTGATGCCAGCAAGCTTGAGATCCGCCCGGCGAAAACGGCGGACCGTGCCTGGACCGTGACGGAAATCGATCGCAGCTGGCCAACTCAGGTGGATGCGGTTGCGGTTGATCCCGGTACGATGCAGGTTCTGGACAGAACCCGTTTTGAGGATTTCCCGCTAATGGCAAAACTGACCCGCTGGGGCGTAGATTTCCATATGGGGATTTTATTCGGGCTGGTGAATCAGCTGCTGCTCGTTGCCTTCGGGCTTGCCCTGTGCGTGCTTATCATCTGGGGGTACCGGATGTGGTGGATGCGTCGCCCGGCACAATCGGCAGTCAATCCGTTACAAACGCTTTGTCAGTGCTGGCTGGCGCTGTCAGGATGGGGAAGAGGTGTTACGCTCATCATCAGCGTGCTACTGGGGCTGGCTTTGCCTGTGATGGGGGTGAGTCTGGCGCTGTTTATTCTGATCGACTGGCTACGCTGGCGAGCGGCAACAGGCGTGTCGCTCGCCGAATCATCCGCTAAATAACCCTATGGCGTGCTGATAACCACTGATACCCGGCGGTTTTCAGCGCGCCCTTGCGCGGTACTGTTGCTCGCAATCGGGTATTTTTTGCCTAATCCCCGGGTGGTGAGATTCTCGCGCGGGATATTCGCTCCCTTCGCCCATGCGTCGGCAACGGCATTGGCACGTTTTAACGACAGCGCTTCGTTGTAACTTTCTTCGCCGTAATTATCCGTATGACCATCCATTCGAGCGTGATTCAGGCCGGTTTTCGCCAGACGAGAGGCCATGGATTGGATCTGTGTTTCACTTTCGGAACGGAGTCTGGCGTCATTTTTATCAAACAGAATGGTATCCGATAATCCCAGGGACCAGTCGCCGTTCAGTTCGTTAAAACCGTAGGACTTCATCGCTGCAATTTGTTCTGGCGTGAATTTACCTTCAGGCGGCGACTGACAGCCTGCCAGAACCAGTGAGGCCAGGACTAACGGCGCGAAGTATCGTTTTAACATAGTATATCCTTTCTAACTTATTGTTTTTGTACGCTGGTTTTTAACCTGGTACATATTGCGGTCGGCTTTTTCCAGTAATGCTTCAACGGACGCATTTTCCCACGCCAGAGCAAAGCCAATGCTGAGTGACATCGATGCTTTTTGTCCGTTATGCAGATCAAACGGACGGATAAACTGCTGCGATAACGCAGCACAAATGTGTTGAACTTCAAGCTCAGAATGAACGCCGTACAGCACCATGGCAAATTCGTCACCGCCAAGGCGATAGGACTGATGGCGCTTATCGCCAAATTCCACCATCCTGCTGGCGACTTCAATCAGCACGCAGTCTCCTGCCGCGTGTCCCCAGGTGTCATTGATAAACTTAAAATTATCACCATCAAGGAAGAGCAGGGCCGAATTTATTCTCGCCGAAGGGTCGTTCATCAGGGCCGCAATGCTGTTACGAAACGCTGCGCGGTTAGCAAGGCCGGTGAGCGGATCGTGCATGGCGGTACGCAATAGTTGGGCATTTTTCGCCTGAAGCTTAAGCTGCCACTCCTCCATCTCATCCAGGAGGCTGTTGAAGTCTTCACCAAACTGGTGAAATTCTTCGATACGCCCATCTTTCACCCGTCGGGAGAAATTACGGTTTGTACGGACGTCATGCACCACATCGGTGATGTTTTGCAGGGCCGTGACCATGCCGTGATGCAGAGAGTGGGTAATGGCGATCGCGACGACGGTGGCAAAAAGAATACAGCCGGTAAGAACGGCAAACGACATCCAGATGAAGTGGCTAATCAGGCTGTCACGCGCGGTAAGGCGAATTTCGCCGATCATCGAACCGTTATGCATGATTGGCTGTGCAATCGGTACAGGGAAAAGCCAGCGGCTGACCAGCGCCCCCAGCGTGTCGTTATTATCCTTCGGATTCCAGGACCAGTATGCAAAACGCTTTTTGTGTACGTTAATGACTTCTGCTACGGCAAACTGCCCCTGCTTACCCAGGGCTGCGAGGGTTTCGTTGGCGGCCAACGAATCGTTGAAAACCAGAGAGGCTTCAAGACTGTGGCTCATGGTGGCGCCGGTTAATTCGAGATTCTTTTGCGCGTATTGTTTTAACGTCACGACGGAAGCAAAACAGAGTAACAGCCATATAAGCGTCATCGTGATGATGACGCTTATCATGCTGTTTCGCCTAAGCGTTCTTTTAAACGTTGGACGTGGCGTCGAGGTGAAATCTTTATCCATGCTGCTTATTCCGTGCAAGCATTAATACATCGGGATTGACCCTGACACCACTGCGCGACAATGCATCCAGATTGACGGAAAACCGCACCTGGCCACGTTCGATTATCAGGCAAAAAGCACTGCCAATAACACATTCCGGATTTTGCTCTGAGATTAATAGCAATGCTCTGCCCTGATATTGACTTATTAATTCAAGTTGTTTTGCCGGCGGTTCAGACCCGAAATAAACAGCATCGCACGTCGCGTCCAGGGCTTCCCGATCGTTACGGACAATAACGGGAGTGTAGGGTAACTCGGTATGCCCTTCATTGCCGCTGAGTGGGTGCGTGTAGTGAGAGGTGGCATAAATGCAAAGCCTGGGCTGTCCGGAAAGTGACGGCCATCGCGTATAGCTCACAATCCCCGAGACAATCGAACGTACCGATTTATCCGTCTCCGTGAGCGCGCCTGCCGTCGCCGGGCCCACCATAAGAAACAGCATTAACACCAGAGTGAGTCGGAACAAAGAGATCAAGTATGAATTTCTCACCAGAATCCGCCGTACCGCTCCGGAAATAGATGTCCTTAAGAGATGCGGGCAGAATACCATTGTTTGTCTGAGCCGTCATTATGTCAGAAATAGCCTTCGGCTGACCTAAGCTAAATCCTACAGTGGTTTATTTTCCAGGGGATAAACACAGACTTAATTAAGTCTGCTGGAACGCATACTTTCGTCCATTCCTTTTTGCCATGACGCACGGAGTTTCACAGCATTTTCAACACTATCACAACTGGCAGGATAAGATTTGCCCGCTAATCCCCAGGCATGAATAAAACCCTCTTCGCATACTTTCTTCTGACCATCAGCGTAGCCGCGGAGATATTCGCTACGATCAACATGAGGGTCATTAAAACTATCGGCCAGGGTCTGGTTATCTTTAACCGGCAAGCCATTCATGGCGTCTTCTTTTCCGGCACTGAACCAGTCCGGAGTCGTCCAGTGGGGCTGAAAAGTGTAAGGATTAATCTGGCAGCCCGATAAAAACAGCAACAACAACACCAGAGCAATTGAACGCATAGCGATTCTCCTTTTTTCTTCAGCATAGCCTGGCGGAAGAAAATCGGAGTGTAATTTAAAGTTTACGTATTTAATGGCTGCTTTTTACTAATAATTAGCTTCTGTAAAGTAATATTTACGGATTTTGGATTGAAATCTTTACTTGTTGTGGTATCGTTGCTTCACCTCATCGAGGATAACAACTATCGCAAACGAGCATTACAGGATCGCCATCATGCAAAAAGACGCGCTGAACAACGTACATATCACTGACGAACAGGTTTTAATTACCCCGGATCAACTGAAAGCAGCATTCCCGCTGAGTGCAGCGCAGGAGGCTCAAATTGAGCACTCTCGCCAGACCATTTCTGACATTATCGCTGGTCGCGATCCGCGCCTGCTGGTGGTCTGTGGTCCTTGCTCTATTCACGATCCTGAAACCGCCATTGAGTACGCTCATCGATTTAAAGCATTAGCGGAGGAGGTCAGCGATAGCCTCTATCTGGTGATGCGCGTCTATTTTGAGAAGCCACGCACGACCGTTGGCTGGAAAGGGTTGATTAACGATCCGCACATGGATGGCTCGTTTGATGTGGAAGCAGGGCTGAAGATTGCGCGTCGCCTGCTGGTGGAGCTGGTTAGCATGGGGCTGCCGCTGGCAACCGAAGCGCTTGATCCGAACAGCCCGCAATACCTGGGCGATCTGTTCAGCTGGTCTGCGATTGGTGCGCGGACGACGGAATCGCAAACCCACCGCGAGATGGCGTCTGGTCTGTCGATGCCGGTTGGTTTTAAAAACGGTACCGATGGCAGTCTGGCGACGGCGATCAACGCTATGCGCGCCGCCGCAATGCCGCACCGTTTTGTGGGTATCAACCAGGCGGGCCAGGTGTGCCTCCTGCAAACTCAGGGTAACCCGGACGGTCATGTGATCCTGCGCGGCGGTAAAGCGCCAAACTACAGCCCGGCAGATGTGGCGCAGTGTGAAAAAGAGATGGAGCAGGCGGGACTGCGCCCGGCACTGATGGTAGATTGCAGTCATGGTAATTCGAATAAAGATTATCGTCGCCAGCCTGCGGTTGCCGAATCCGTGGTCGCACAGATCAAAGACGGCAACCGTTCGATTATCGGTCTGATGATTGAGAGCAACATTCATGAAGGTAATCAGTCATCTGAACAACCGCGCAGTGCGATGAAGCACGGCGTCTCCGTGACGGATGCCTGCATCAGCTGGGAAACCACCGATGCGCTGCTGCGTGAGATCCATAAAGATTTAAATGGCCAGCTGGCGACGCGTCTGGCTTAAGAGGTTAGCTATGGTTGCTGAATTGACCGCATTACGCGATCAAATTGATGAAGTGGACAAGGCGCTGCTGGATCTGCTGGCGCGCCGTATGGCACTGGTTGCTGAAGTCGGTGAAGTAAAAAGTAAATACGGCCTGCCGATTTACGTTCCGGAGCGCGAAGCCTCAATGCTGGCTTCCCGTCGTAAAGAGGCCCAGTCGCTGGGTGTTTCGCCGGATTTGATTGAAGATGTGCTGCGTCGCGTAATGCGCGAATCCTATTCCAGCGAAAACGACAAAGGCTTTAAAACCCTCTGTCCGTCCCTGCGTCCGGTGGTGATTGTCGGCGGCGGCGGGCAGATGGGGCGTCTGTTTGAAAAAATGCTGATGCTTTCTGGCTACCAGGTGCGCATTCTGGAGAAAGAGGACTGGGCCCTGGCGCCAGAACTGATGAAAGACGCGGGAATGGTTATCGTCAGCGTGCCGATCCACGTGACGGAGCAGATCATCGGAAAACTTCCGCCTTTACCGCAGGATTGCATCCTGGTGGACCTCGCTTCTGTCAAAAATGGTCCGCTGCAGGCGATGCTGGCCGCGCATACGGGTCCGGTACTGGGTCTGCACCCGATGTTTGGCCCGGACAGCGGCAGCCTGGCGAAGCAAGTGGTGGTTTACTGCGACGGGCGTCAGCCGGAAGCCTATCAGTGGTTCCTCGAACAGATTCAGGTATGGGGCGCACGACTGCACCGCATCAGCGCGGTTGAGCACGATCAGAACATGGCGTTTATTCAGGCACTGCGCCACTTTGCGACCTTTGCCTACGGTCTGCATCTGGCGGAAGAGAACGTGCAGCTTGAACAGCTGCTGGCGCTCTCATCACCGATCTATCGTCTGGAACTGGCGATGGTTGGACGTCTGTTTGCGCAGGATCCCCAGCTTTACGCCGACATTATTATGTCGTCCGAAAATAATCTGGCACTGATCAAACGTTACTATCAGCGCTTTGGCGAAGCCATTACGCTGCTGGAGCATGGCGACAAGCAGGCGTTTATCGACAGTTTCCGTAAAGTGGAGCATTGGTTCGGTGATTACGCCACGCGTTTCCAGAGCGAGAGCCGCACGCTGTTGCGCCAGGCAAATGACAGTCGCCAGTGATCCGATCATGTATATACTGAAAGCCAGCATTGCTGGCTTTTTTCATTTTGGGGAACTGTCATGGCTGAACCGCAGCTGCTGTTGAATTACACCGGGCACCTGCCTGAGTGTCCGACATGGAGCGCTGAAGAGCATGCGCTCTACTGGGCCGATATCCTGGAAGGCGAAATCCACCGATATCATCTGCCAACGGCAGAACACACCGTGCTCTCTTTCCATGAGGAAGTGGGCTGTTTTGCGTTGCGTGAACGCGGCGGGTTTATCGTAGCCATGCGCAATGGCATCTGGCTTGCCGATAAGCATGGCCTCCTGCAGCGTAAGGTGTGCGATAACCCCTCTAACCCACAGCTGGCGCGTTTTAATGACGGGGGAACCGACAGTATGGGGCGTTTCTATGCGGGGACGTTCTGGGGGCCGGGGGATTACAACGGCGCGTTGCTGATGCGTATCGACAACGATCTGACACCGAAAGTAATCCAGTGTGATATTCACGGGCATAACGGCTTAGCGTTTAGTCCGGATAAGCGGTGGATGTATACCTCCGATACGCCGAATGGGGTGATCTATCGCACTCCGGTTGATGAGCAGGGTGAACCCGGCAGACGCGAGATCTTTCGTCAATTTAAAGAGGGCGAAGGGATACCGGACGGCGCGGCAGTCGATGTGGAAGGCTGCTACTGGAGCGCACTGTTTGACGGCTGGCGTATCGCGCGTTTTTCACCGCAAGGGGAGCAGCTGGAAGAGTATCGCTTGCCTGTACGTTGCCCGACGATGGTCTGCTTTGGCGGCGATGATATGAAAACGCTGTTCATTACGACCACGCGGGAAAATATGGATGCAGAAGAGGTGGCTGAGTATCCGCTCTCCGGCGCCATCTTCACCCTGCCCGTAAATGTGGCAGGGATGAAGAAAAGTCGCTTTATCGAACGTTAGCTTGGATCGACAGGCACGACGTTTTCGCTCGGATAGCAGCCCAGCACTTTCATGGAACGGGTTATCTCACCCAGTTCACGCAGGGCCTTCTGCATGGAGGCAGACTCCAGGTTGGCCTGGATATCGAGATAAAACATCTCTTCCCACGGGTTACCGTGAATCGGACGCGATTCCAGTTTGGTCATGATCAGGTTGTGGTTGCGCAGCACCAGCAGGGCTTCAACCAGTGCACCCGCCTGTTGTCCGGTCGCCATCAGCAGCGTGGTTTTCGCTGGAACCTGGTCTGACACATTGATGGACTTACGCGCCAGCACCACGAAACGGGTAATATTTTGCGTCTGGTTTGCCAGGTTGCGCTCCAGCACCTGTAAGCCATACAACGCGCCACCCGCCTCGCTACCGAGTGCAGCGACGGCTGGCGAGTTAGCCTGCGCCACTTTTTCCATTGCCGCGGAGGTGCTTTCGGTGTACTCGATTTTCCAGTTCGGATAGCGGTTCAGGAACTGGCTGCACTGCTGGAACGGCTGGGGATGACTGTAGACGGTTTCTATCTTGCTCAGATCGGTTGAGCCGGAGACCAGCACGCAGTGATCGATAGGGATCGTCAGCTCGCCAACCAGCGACAGGCTGGTGTGCTGCAGCAAATCGTAAACGTCGTTGATGGCACCCGAGCTGGTGTTTTCAATGGGCACGACGGCGTAATCCGCCTGGCCGGTCTCGACCTGGTTAAAGATATCGGCAAATTTTGCGCAGCCGCTCTCAATAAATTCTTCGAAATGGCGAGCGGCATACTGACGTGCGGCCAGGTGAGAGTAAGAGCCTTTCGGGCCGAGGAAGGCGATACGCGCAGAATGCGGGTTAGTTTTGTTCAGATGCTGCTGGAGCAGCGCTTGCTGAGTGAGAACGGAGTCTTCAATGATGAGCTGGAACAACCGGGTGATGTAATGGGCATCGAGGTGGTGCGCTTTGCCGAGCTGGATCAGACGTTCCAGCAGATCGCGTTCGCGGTCAATATCACGTACCGGACGATGGGAGTCCAGTTTGGCTTTCCCTACTTCAACGGCGAGCATGCGACGTTCGGCCAGCAGTGCCAGTAATTTCTCATCCAGCGCGCTGATTTTTACGCGCAGGTCCAGTAACGGGTTTTCCGGTGTCATAGTGTCGCCTGTCTCATTTTATCGTTATCAATAAAAAAGGCCCCCCGGTGTGGGAGGCCTTGTTGTTCGTCTTCGCATTCTTTATCACACGACGAAACGCCTCCCGGTCAGGGGAAGGTAAAAAAGAATGCGAAGAAGAACGGCGTAAGTTTCATAACATCATCCTGTGATTGATATCGTTAAAGTACCTGTACTGTTTTCACCCTGTCAATAAAAAACGCGCCCGAAGGCGCGTTGGCGGTACACTCAATTTAAAGGATTACTCTTCTTCAACTTCTTCCGCGAAGCTGGCGTCTTTCACCGAGGATGCGGCGCGACGGGCTTCACCTTTGTGTTGCACTTTATTGAGCTGCCGTTCCAGCTTGTTGATCAAATCGTTAATAGCCGTGTACATATCTTCATGTTTTGCGCTGGCGACCAGATGGCCGTTTGGAGTATTGATAGTTGCGTCAGCGATGAAACCCTGTGGCTCCTTAGACAGAATGATATGCGGGTTAATCAGGTGAGTTTGCCATTTATCCAGTTTGGCGAGACGGTCTGCGACGTGCTGGCGAATTGCCGGAGTAATTTCCATTTGTTTACTGGTAATGTTCATTGTCATAAATTTTACCTCTTGTCTTTCCGTCTTGGTGATTCCAGCATACCCGACCTAATGTCAAAATGTGTGATTTAGATCACGTTATTTTGTCGGTTTTTGTCAGGGAATCTTTTTTGTGAGGCAGGGCAGGAAGAGGTGAGATTTACCTTGTGGAAGGCAAAAATTGCGGTCATAGTTGACGGGATGAGTTGAGATAAAGCGCTTCAGCGAATATCAGAAATAGATACAAAAACGGCAGCCTTAGGGCTGCCGTTTTGCATTGAAGCACTATCAGGTGTTGCTGCTATTCGCGGCGATAATTTTCGCCACTTTTTCAGCCTGAATGGTCATCTGCATCTGACGGTAAGCATTTTCCATCAGCTTCAGGCCGTCACGCGTTGCCTGAGTATCCGGGTAATCACGCAGCATACCTTCTACGCGGTTAACCACGGCAACCCATGCGCCACGGCGGGTATAGTATTCCGCAACGGAGTATTCATACTTCGCCAGGCGATCTTTCAGGAACACCAGACGTTTGGTCGCGTCGGTCACGTACTGACTGTTTGGATAGCCGCGCACCAGTTTGGAGAAGTCATTGAAGGCATCACGCGCATGCTGGGGATCACGATCGGAACGATCCACGCCGAAGAAGCCCTGCAGAGCACTGTCATCCAGCGCCATGTTGGTCAGACCGCGCATATACATGACGTAATCGATGTTAGGATGAGTCGGATTCAGACGCATGAAACGATCGATAGTTGCCTGAGCCAGCGGCAGGTCGGCATTTTTGTAGTAGGCGTAGATAAGATCTAACTGTACCTGCTGCGAATACGGACCAAATGGATAGCGATTATCCAACGCTTCCAGTTGCGTTATCGCCTGTTTCCAGTTACCGTCCTGCAACTTTTGTTGTGCAGTCGCATAGATTTCATTCGGCGGATTGTCAGGGACCTGTTCATTCGAACCGGAGCAGCCCACCAAAGCCAGGCTCAACGTGGCCGCTGCCACCAGATATTTCATGCGCGTCATGACGTTTTGACTTTCCTCAAATGTTTGTCCGGGAGAAACTCTGTTCCTGCTCCCGATTAAGACCAGCTACAATAGCACACTATATTAAACGGCAAAGCCGTAAAACCCAACGTTAAACAAAGAAGCAGTTTATGGCACAACGAGTAGAACTCACCGCAACAGTCTCCGAAAATCAGCTCGGTCAACGCTTAGATCAGGCTTTGGCCGAATTGTTCCCTGATTATTCGCGTTCACGCATAAAAGAATGGATCCTTGACCAGCGCGTGCTGGTAAACGGCAAGATCTGGGACAAACCAAAAGAGAAAGTGTTTGGTGGGGAAGCTGTTGCCATCAATGCTGAAATCGAAGAGGAAATCCGCTTCGAGCCGCAGGATATCCCACTGGACATCGTCTATGAAGATGATGACATTCTGGTAATCAACAAGCCGCGCGACCTGGTTGTTCATCCGGGGGCGGGGAACCCTGACGGTACGGTACTTAATGCACTTCTCCATTACTATCCGCCGATTGCTGATGTCCCGCGCGCGGGTATCGTTCACCGTCTGGATAAAGACACCACCGGTCTGATGGTCGTGGCAAAGACCGTTCCTGCTCAGACCCGTCTGGTGGAATCACTGCAGCTGCGTGAAATTACCCGTGAATACGAAGCGGTAGCCATTGGCCACATGACCGCTGGCGGTACGGTAGAAGAACCGATTAGCCGTCACCCAACTAAACGCACTCATATGTCGGTGCACCCGATGGGGAAACCAGCGGTGACGCACTATCGCATTATGGAGCACTTCCGTATTCATACGCGCCTGCGCCTGCGCCTGGAAACCGGTCGTACGCACCAGATCCGTGTTCATATGGCCCACATTACCCATCCGCTGGTGGGGGATCAGGTATACGGTGGTCGTCCGCGTCCGCCAAAAGGCGCATCGGATGAGTTCATCAGCGTACTGCGCAAGTTCGATCGTCAGGCGCTGCACGCGACCATGCTGCGTCTCTATCACCCCATCACCGGTATTCAGATGGAGTGGCATGCGCCTCTCCCACAGGATATGGTGGAACTGATTGACGCCATGCGTGCTGATTTCGAAGAACATAAGGACCATGTGGACTGGTTATGACCAAACTGATTGTCCCGGAGTGGCCACTACCTGAAGGCGTGGCCGCCTGCAGCTCAACCCGTACTGGCGGAGTCAGCCAGGGCGCGTGGGAGTCGTTGAATCTCGGCGCACACTGTGGCGATAACCTGGATCATGTAGAAGAGAACCGCAGGCGTCTGTTTGCTGCGGGGAATCTGCCTTCGAAACCGGTCTGGCTGGAACAGGTTCATGGTAAAGCGGTGCTGAAGCTGACGGGAGAACCTTACGCTTCTAAACGCGCAGACGCCTCTTACAGCAATACTCCGGGCACGGTTTGTGCCGTTATGACCGCCGATTGTCTGCCGGTTTTGTTCTGTAACCGGGCAGGTACTGAAGTGGCTGCCGCGCATGCAGGCTGGCGTGGATTGTGTGAGGGCGTGCTGGAAGAGACCGTCGCCTGCTTTAACGATGATTCCGCCAATATCATGGCCTGGCTGGGTCCGGCGATTGGCCCTCGTGCTTTTGAAGTGGGGCCGGAAGTTCGCGAAGCATTCATGGAAAAAGATCCGCAAGCCGCTGAGGCTTTTCAGCCTTCCGGTGAAAAATATCTGGCAGATATTTACCAGCTTGCCCGTCAGCGCCTGAATAGCGTCGGTGTCACGCAGATCTTCGGCGGAGATCGCTGTACTTTCACCGAAAAGGGTGATTTTTTCTCTTATCGCCGCGACAAGACTACGGGTCGTATGGCAAGTTTTATTTGGCTGATATAACCTAAAGAATCAAGACGATCCGGAACGTGCCGTTTTCTTTTCACATAATTCAGATCATTAACCTTGAATAATTGAGGGATGACCTCATTTAATCTCCAGTAGCAAATTTGACCTGTTTATGGGAGGAGTTATGCGTCTGGATCGTCTTACTAATAAATTCCAGCTTGCTCTTGCCGATGCCCAGTCGCTCGCGCTGGGGCACGACAACCAATTCATCGAACCTCTTCATTTAATGAGCGCCTTGCTGAATCAGGAAGGGGGATCGGTACGTCCTTTATTAACGTCTGCTGGCATTAATGCTGGCCAGTTACGCACCGCTATCGATCAGGCACTGAGCCGTTTACCGCAGGTAGAAGGTACCGGCGGTGATGTTCAGCCGTCTCAGGATCTGGTGCGCGTGCTGAACCTTTGCGACAAGCTGGCGCAAAAACGTGGGGACAACTTTATTTCGTCAGAGCTGTTTGTTCTGGCGGCGCTTGAATCACGCGGTACCTTAACCGACCTGCTGAAATCTGCCGGTGCAACCACCGCCAATGTGACTCAGGCGATTGAGAAAATGCGCGGAGGTGAAAGCGTGAACGATCAGGGAGCCGAAGACCAACGTCAGGCTTTGAAGAAATTTACGGTCGATCTGACCGAACGTGCTGAGCAGGGCAAACTTGACCCGGTCATCGGCCGTGACGAAGAGATCCGCCGTACGATTCAGGTATTGCAGCGTCGTACCAAGAACAACCCGGTTCTGATTGGTGAGCCCGGTGTGGGTAAAACCGCCATTGTTGAAGGGCTGGCGCAGCGTATCGTAAACGGTGAAGTGCCGGAAGGGCTGAAAGGTCGCCGCGTGCTGGCACTGGATATGGGGGCGCTGGTGGCCGGGGCGAAATACCGCGGTGAGTTTGAAGAGCGTCTGAAAGGTGTGCTTAACGACCTGGCTAAACAGGAAGGCAACGTCATTCTGTTTATTGACGAACTGCACACCATGGTGGGGGCCGGTAAGGCCGACGGCGCGATGGATGCCGGGAACATGCTGAAACCAGCCCTGGCACGTGGTGAACTGCATTGCGTTGGCGCCACGACGCTGGATGAGTACCGCCAGTACATTGAGAAAGATGCTGCTCTGGAACGTCGTTTCCAGAAAGTGTTTGTTGCCGAGCCAAGCGTTGAAGATACCATCGCGATTTTGCGTGGTCTGAAAGAACGTTATGAGCTGCATCACCATGTGCAAATCACCGACCCGGCGATTGTGGCGGCGGCGACGCTTTCGCACCGTTATATTGCTGACCGTCAGTTGCCGGATAAAGCGATCGACCTGATTGATGAAGCGGCGTCGAGCATTCGTATGCAGATTGACTCGAAACCGGAAGAGCTGGACAGGCTCGACCGTCGTATCATTCAGCTCAAGCTGGAACAGCAGGCGCTGAAGAAAGAGTCTGATGAAGCCAGTAAGAAACGCCTCGATATGCTCAACGAAGAACTGGACGACAAAGAGCGTCAGTATTCTGAGCTGGAAGAAGAGTGGAAAGCCGAGAAAGCTTCACTGTCTGGCACGCAGACCATTAAAGCGGAACTTGAGCAGGCGAAAATCGCCATCGAACAGGCTCGCCGTGTGGGCGATCTGGCGCGAATGTCCGAGTTGCAGTACGGCAAAATCCCTGAGCTGGAAAAACAGCTTGAGATCGCCACGCAGTCGGAAGGCAAAACCATGCGTCTGTTACGTAATAAAGTGACGGATGCAGAAATTGCGGAAGTGCTGGCTCGCTGGACCGGTATTCCGGTGGCGCGCATGATGGAAAGCGAACGCGATAAACTGCTGCGTATGGAGCAGGATCTGCATCAGCGCGTGATCGGTCAGGACGAGGCGGTTGAGGCCGTCTCCAATGCCATCCGCCGTAGCCGTGCGGGGCTGTCCGATCCTAATCGCCCGATTGGTTCGTTCCTGTTCCTGGGGCCGACCGGTGTCGGTAAGACCGAGCTGTGCAAAGCACTGGCTAACTTTATGTTCGATAGCGACGATGCGATGGTGCGCATCGACATGTCCGAGTTTATGGAAAAACACTCCGTCTCGCGTCTGGTCGGGGCACCTCCAGGATATGTCGGTTATGAAGAAGGTGGCTATCTGACAGAAGCGGTGCGTCGCCGTCCTTATTCCGTCATTCTGCTGGATGAGGTAGAAAAAGCGCACCCGGATGTGTTCAACATTCTGCTTCAGGTGCTGGATGATGGCCGTCTGACTGACGGGCAGGGGAGAACGGTCGACTTCCGTAATACGGTCGTCATTATGACATCGAACCTGGGTTCTGATTTGATTCAGGAACGTTTCGGTGAGCTGGACTACGGCCATATGAAGGATCTGGTGATGGGGGTTGTCAGCCATAGCTTCCGTCCAGAGTTCATCAACCGTATTGATGAAGTGGTGGTGTTCCATCCTCTGGGTGAGAAACACATTGCGTCGATTGCGCAGATCCAGCTGCAGCGTCTGTACAAACGTCTGGAAGAGCGTGGATATGAAATTCACATCTCTGACGATGCGCTGAAATTGTTGAGCGAGAACGGTTATGATCCGGTGTATGGTGCGCGTCCGTTGAAACGTGCTATCCAGCAGCAGATCGAAAACCCGCTGGCGCAGCAGATCCTGTCCGGGGAGCTGATTCCGGGCAAAGTTATCCGTCTGGAAGCCAACGACGATCGCATTGTGGCAGTGCAGTAAGTCACAAAACGCAAAAACGAGCCGCTTGCGGCTCGTTTTTGTTTAAAAACCAGGCGAGAATTGAGGTCTGGGAAGTGTTTTGCCTGGAAAGTGAGCAGTCAGTAAATAATTTTCACTTTATCCTTGCAGGTTCGGAATTACTCCCTATAATGCGCCTCCACTGACACGGAACAACGGCACATACGCCGCCGGGTCAGCAGAGAAAAGCAAAATAAACGCTTGACTCTGAAAGAGGAAAGCGTAATATACGCCACCTCGCAACGGTGAGCGAAAGCCGCGTTGCACTGCTCTTTAACAATTTATCAGACAATCTGTGTGGGCACTCAAAGTGACATGGATTCTTAATGTCTTCGGACGAAAAATGAATACCAAGTCTCTGAGTGAACATACGTAATTCATTACGAAGTTTAATTCACGAGCATCAAACTTAAATTGAAGAGTTTGATCATGGCTCAGATTGAACGCTGGCGGCAGGCCTAACACATGCAAGTCGAACGGTAGCACAGAGAGCTTGCTCTCGGGTGACGAGTGGCGGACGGGTGAGTAATGTCTGGGAAACTGCCTGATGGAGGGGGATAACTACTGGAAACGGTAGCTAATACCGCATAACGTCGCAAGACCAAAGAGGGGGACCTTCGGGCCTCTTGCCATCAGATGTGCCCAGATGGGATTAGCTAGTAGGTGGGGTAACGGCTCACCTAGGCGACGATCCCTAGCTGGTCTGAGAGGATGACCAGCCACACTGGAACTGAGACACGGTCCAGACTCCTACGGGAGGCAGCAGTGGGGAATATTGCACAATGGGCGCAAGCCTGATGCAGCCATGCCGCGTGTATGAAGAAGGCCTTCGGGTTGTAAAGTACTTTCAGCGGGGAGGAAGGTGTTGTGGTTAATAACCGCAGCAATTGACGTTACCCGCAGAAGAAGCACCGGCTAACTCCGTGCCAGCAGCCGCGGTAATACGGAGGGTGCAAGCGTTAATCGGAATTACTGGGCGTAAAGCGCACGCAGGCGGTCTGTCAAGTCGGATGTGAAATCCCCGGGCTCAACCTGGGAACTGCATTCGAAACTGGCAGGCTAGAGTCTTGTAGAGGGGGGTAGAATTCCAGGTGTAGCGGTGAAATGCGTAGAGATCTGGAGGAATACCGGTGGCGAAGGCGGCCCCCTGGACAAAGACTGACGCTCAGGTGCGAAAGCGTGGGGAGCAAACAGGATTAGATACCCTGGTAGTCCACGCCGTAAACGATGTCGACTTGGAGGTTGTGCCCTTGAGGCGTGGCTTCCGGAGCTAACGCGTTAAGTCGACCGCCTGGGGAGTACGGCCGCAAGGTTAAAACTCAAATGAATTGACGGGGGCCCGCACAAGCGGTGGAGCATGTGGTTTAATTCGATGCAACGCGAAGAACCTTACCTACTCTTGACATCCAGAGAACTTTCCAGAGATGGATTGGTGCCTTCGGGAACTCTGAGACAGGTGCTGCATGGCTGTCGTCAGCTCGTGTTGTGAAATGTTGGGTTAAGTCCCGCAACGAGCGCAACCCTTATCCTTTGTTGCCAGCGGTCCGGCCGGGAACTCAAAGGAGACTGCCAGTGATAAACTGGAGGAAGGTGGGGATGACGTCAAGTCATCATGGCCCTTACGAGTAGGGCTACACACGTGCTACAATGGCGCATACAAAGAGAAGCGACCTCGCGAGAGCAAGCGGACCTCATAAAGTGCGTCGTAGTCCGGATTGGAGTCTGCAACTCGACTCCATGAAGTCGGAATCGCTAGTAATCGTAGATCAGAATGCTACGGTGAATACGTTCCCGGGCCTTGTACACACCGCCCGTCACACCATGGGAGTGGGTTGCAAAAGAAGTAGGTAGCTTAACCTTCGGGAGGGCGCTTACCACTTTGTGATTCATGACTGGGGTGAAGTCGTAACAAGGTAACCGTAGGGGAACCTGCGGTTGGATCACCTCCTTACCTTAAAGAACCTGCCTTTGTAGTGCTCACACAGATTGTCTGATGAAAAGTAAATAGCAAGGCGTCTTGCGATTGAGACTTCAGTGTCCCCTTCGTCTAGAGGCCCAGGACACCGCCCTTTCACGGCGGTAACAGGGGTTCGAATCCCCTAGGGGACGCCACTTGCTGGTTCGTGAGTGAAAGTCACCTGCCGTCATATCTCAAAACTGACTTGCGAGTCATGTTTGAGATATTTGCTCTTTAAAAATCTGGATCAAGCTGAAAATTGAAACGACACACATGTTATGTGTGTTCGAGTCTCTCAAATTTTCGCAAACCGATGATGAATCGAAAGAAACATCTTCGGGTTGTGAGGTTAAGCGACTAAGCGTACACGGTGGATGCCCTGGCAGTCAGAGGCGATGAAGGACGTGCTAATCTGCGAAAAGCGCCGGCGAGGTGATATGAACCTTTGACCCGGCGATGTCCGAATGGGGAAACCCAGTGTGTTTCGACACACTATCGTTAACTGAATACATAGGTTAACGAGGCGAACCGGGGGAACTGAAACATCTAAGTACCCCGAGGAAAAGAAATCAACCGAGATTCCCCCAGTAGCGGCGAGCGAACGGGGAGCAGCCCGGAGTCTGAATCAGCTTGTGTGTTAGTGGAACGGTCTGGAAAGTCCGACGGTACAGGGTGATAGTCCCGTACACGAAAATGCACAGGTTGTGAACTCGAAGAGTAGGGCGGGACACGTGGTATCCTGTCTGAATATGGGGGGACCATCCTCCAAGGCTAAATACTCCTGACTGACCGATAGTGAACCAGTACCGTGAGGGAAAGGCGAAAAGAACCCCGGCGAGGGGAGTGAAAAAGAACCTGAAACCGTGTACGTACAAGCAGTGGGAGCCTACTTGTTAGGTGACTGCGTACCTTTTGTATAATGGGTCAGCGACTTATATTCTGTAGCAAGGTTAACCGTATAGGGGAGCCGAAGGGAAACCGAGTCTTAACTGGGCGTTAAGTTGCAGGGTATAGACCCGAAACCCGGTGATCTAGCCATGGGCAGGTTGAAGGTTGGGTAACACTAACTGGAGGACCGAACCGACTAATGTTGAAAAATTAGCGGATGACCTGTGGCTGGGGGTGAAAGGCCAATCAAACCGGGAGATAGCTGGTTCTCCCCGAAAGCTATTTAGGTAGCGCCTCGTGAATTCATCTTCGGGGGTAGAGCACTGTTTCGGCTAGGGGGCCATCCCGGCTTACCAACCCGATGCAAACTACGAATACCGAAGAATGTTATCACGGGAGACACACGGCGGGTGCTAACGTCCGTCGTGAAGAGGGAAACAACCCAGACCGCCAGCTAAGGTCCCAAAGTCATGGTTAAGTGGGAAACGATGTGGGAAGGCACAGACAGCCAGGATGTTGGCTTAGAAGCAGCCATCATTTAAAGAAAGCGTAATAGCTCACTGGTCGAGTCGGCCTGCGCGGAAGATGTAACGGGGCTAAACCATGCACCGAAGCTGCGGCAGCGACGCTTATGCGTTGTTGGGTAGGGGAGCGTTCTGTAAGCCGTTGAAGGTGGCCTGTGAGGGTTGCTGGAGGTATCAGAAGTGCGAATGCTGACATAAGTAACGATAAAGCGGGTGAAAAGCCCGCTCGCCGGAAGACCAAGGGTTCCTGTCCAACGTTAATCGGGGCAGGGTGAGTCGACCCCTAAGGCGAGGCCGAAAGGCGTAGTCGATGGGAAACAGGTTAATATTCCTGTACTTGGTGTTACTGCGAAGGGGGGACGGAGAAGGCTATGTTAGCCGGGCGACGGTTGTCCCGGTTTAAGCATGTAGGCGGAGGTTCCAGGTAAATCCGGTACCTTTTTAACGCTGAGGTGTGATGACGAGGCACTACGGTGCTGAAGTAACAAATGCCCTGCTTCCAGGAAAAGCCTCTAAGCATCAGGTAACATGAAATCGTACCCCAAACCGACACAGGTGGTCAGGTAGAGAATACCAAGGCGCTTGAGAGAACTCGGGTGAAGGAACTAGGCAAAATGGTGCCGTAACTTCGGGAGAAGGCACGCTGATATGTAGGTGAAGCCCCTGCGGGTGGAGCTGAAATCAGTCGAAGATACCAGCTGGCTGCAAC